>JAAWJM010000015.1 GCA_022796855.1 Clostridia bacterium
TTCACCATTTGCATCTGTACCTTCAGTACTTTCATCATTTACATCTGTACCTTCGGTACTTTCACCATTTGCATCTGTACTTTCGGTACTTTCATCATTCGCCTGTGTACCTTCGGTACTTTCATCATTCGCCTGTGTACCTTCGGTCTCTTCTTCATTAACCATCATCATTTCTTTAGAGTCGGTTTGGCACGCTACTTCTTCGTGTATTGCTGTTGGCTGTGCGATTTCTCCACAATATCCTTTCCTTGTACAGAACCCATTTTGAAAATCATGATCATAATATACATAATAGTAGACACCACAGGTTTTGCAACAGAAATCATATCGTGAACAATAATCATTTGGATTCGGATTTGGATTTGATATTTGACTAGTATCCACCAATTCTCCATATGCAGGAGATTTTATAATCTCCATTAATCCCATATTTCTATACGTCCCATATCCATGATCATGTGCTATAACTGTTTTTACATCTTTACAACCATCGCATGTTAATGTACCATTTCCATCATACTCGTAATCGTGAGGTCTTGTTTCTCTCGCCTCCACGCATATACAATATCGTATATGTTCTTTATCATCTCTATGTTCCCATGGTCCATATTGATGATTGGTATGATACTGTCTTTCGCACATATCACCACACAGTTCACAATCATAATACTCGTAAATCTGGGCATATATTTTCACAACCTTGAGTTCACCAACAGGTACACATGTCCCCTCTTCTTCCGCATGTGCATTACATATTTTACAATCTTTTACCTCTATATGCGTATCATTAATCCCTGTACGCTGATAAGAAGAAATTTCATAATCACATGCTTCTTCTTCTTCCTTGACAAATGTATTCTTGCAATTGGAACACACATTTGTCGTTTCAACCATATGTGTCCCTCCCTGATTTGGTGTAACATCTGTCTGTTTTGTTACGAGCACATGAGG
Organism: Clostridia bacterium; assembly: GCA_022796855.1. Taxonomy (GTDB): domain Bacteria; phylum Bacillota; class Clostridia; order TANB77; family CAG-508; genus RGIG8482. Next base: position 952 of record JAAWJM010000015.1, read on the forward strand.
TCCAGTTTCTTTTATACCACAATGAGAACATTCTCTTTCATCTTGTGTATCATCTTTAAAAGTCCAAGCTCCCCAAACATGCTGTTCTACTGGTTTAACTGGTGGTAATGGCACTACCGGATTTTCGATTTTCTCTGGTTCTTCTGTTGTTTCTGGTTGCTCTATCTCTTCTGTATCTTCCGAAAAATCTATTGTTTCCTGTTGTGTCATTTCTTCCTTGTTTTCTGTTTCGTTAATATCGGTTTGACTTGCTATCTCTGATAAGTCAAAAGTTAGCATTACTTCTTCTACCTCATTAACATTTTCTTTATTTTCCAAGTTAAAAATATCTTCTACCTTTAATGTCTGATCCGTTCTTTCAGAATTGGGCCAAATGACTATTTCTGGATAAATTTGACCTTTACCAGTTTCATCATTTTCTTCTACTAGCTCTTCATCCTCAAAAGACCAATCATCTTGCTTCGATACCTTACTTTCCTCTTTCTTCTGTTCCTCCTCTTCTTGGTGCTGTTCTTCCTGTAATACTGTTTTTTTTACTTCTAACCGATTCATTATGGCAACTATCCCTGCTGTCATTCCGAACACAAGCAAAATTCCCATTATAATCCGTAGCAAGTTACTTCTTTTCATCGTGTTTACCTCCATTTTGCAACGTTTTCCTATTACTTTTAATCATTCTTCTATGGTTTGCAATCAAATATCGATTGCATCTATTATAAAAAGTGCACTCCACACTTATTGTTTATTATATATCATTTGTTTCCAAAAATCAATTTATTTGCAACATCAAATTATGGTAAATCTTCCAAATTCTCTTTTCCCTTTGTTATATTTTGTTCAGATTTTCTGGTCGATGTAGGCATCGCCCCCTACCATTCCTAAATCTTTAAACCACATATTTCTAATACAATTCCTGCTACTACTCCAATTACATATAATAGCCCAATAATGCTGGCATTTTCTTTTATGTTTTTGTTTACTTTACACAAGATTAAAATTCCTACTCCTGCTCCTACTAATAATCCTGCAAGCATGGTTGAAACACTAATTACATTGGACACATATAATTGTGTTAATAAAACAGATGAGGCACAGTTTGGTATTAGTCCAATTAGTCCTGCTAAAATTGGACCTACGATTGGTTTATTTAAAATAAAGTTTGCTAGGTTGTCCTCTCCTATTAAATAAATAACGGTATTTAAAATGAAGGATATTATAAGAATATAAACGAAAACACTTAATGTATGTTTTAGGGAAGATTTAACAATTCCTCCTTCTTCACAATGACAATGTTCGTGTTCACAAACTTCTGTAATTTTATTTACTTCTTCTTTTTTTCGTATTTTTCTTATTACAAAATCAATGATAAAACCAGCAATGACTCCAATAAATAGTTTTACTCCTAAAATTTTTATAATTACTTCAAATGGTACTGCTTCGGATAAAAGAATTGGTAACATTTCATCTGAAGTGGATAGAAAAATAGCAATTAAGGTTCCTAGGGTGATAATTCTTCCTGCATATAGATTGGCAGCCATTGCAGAAAAACCACATTGTGGAAAAATTCCTAAGATACTTCCTAATACTGGGCCAAATCGATCCGATTTTTGTACCATTTCTTTTGTCTTATTACTTGTTTTATGTTCAATACATTCCATAATAAGATATGCCACAAATAAAAATGGTAATAATTTAATACTATCTTTTAAGGTATCTAGTACTACTTCTAACATGTTTTCCCCTTCTTTTTCTAAAATTAATATCTCCTATCATACCATATTCTTAAAAAAATAACAAGAAAAACATGCCGATAACTGGCATGTTTTACCTGTATTCTTTTTATTCCTCTACAATCTTTTTTATTTTATCTATATTTTCTACTACACAATTATACCCATATTGGTAACAACTATCTAGTTTTGCTACATCTAATAAGCCTACTTTGTCGGTATACACACTTAGCACCAAATCACTCATTTCTAAACTCTCTTCTGATATTTTACTCCCCATAATATCAATGGTTTTCATCACAATATCCATAATATTGCTATCTTCTTTTACTGGGTCTGCATCAAATTTTACGGCAATTACTTTATTTGCTCCTTGTTTTTTTACTTCATGTACTGGTACATTATCTAGTACACCTCCATCCATAAAGGCATGGTTTTCAAATTCACATGGAGTAAATACAGCAGGAAAACTACTGCTAGCATGTACTGCTTTTCCTACCGTAATGTTGGTAATATATTGGGAGGTATCTTCCACTCCTTTTGGAATATAATTGGTAAAAACATATTCTTTGGAATTCATAATATCCACGCTCGGAATGACAATTGGCATTTTTATTTGACTTAACTTTCGGATTCCTTTTTTATAGGCAATTTGGTTATAAATGGTTTCTAAACTTTTTCCTGTTTTTAGCCCTTGAATCGTACTTTTTCGATTCATCATAAAATTACCAATTCCAGAAACAATTGGCCCACTACTAATGTACACTAATTCTTTGGCATATCGTTTAAATAAAATATATATGTAATATGGTGAATACCCCATAGCATAAAGAGACGCCACCAAACTTCCTGCACTGGTTCCTCCAATTATATCAATTTCTATCCCATTATCCTCTAAAGCTTTTAGCACTCCTGCATGAGCAATTCCGCGAATTCCGCCTCCTGATAAAGCAATTCCTAATTTCATCTTGTCACCTACCTTATAAATAGTATTTCCTATTTACAATATGTTTAAACCTCTCGTTTTGCTATTTTTGAAAATTTCGTCTATTTGTGATATAATGGTTTTAACAAAACTTTTGAGGTGTTTTTATGCTAAAATTTAATGAAGGAAAAATCGTTTATTCTCATACTCTTCGGAAGGTTCTTTTCGATTTAATAGAAGAAACCAATTATTCTGGAGAAGGTGAACAAGAAATTGAAATTCCTGCTAAGAAAAAATATTTTAGCTACAAAAGATATTTCAAATGGTACTAATGTTTAAGAGGGAACCTGCAATCGGTTCCCTCTTTTATTACATTAAATTTCTGTGTATGGTAACATGGCGATGTGTCTACATCTTTTAATTGCAATCGTAATATCTCTTTGATGTTTGGCACATGCTCCTGTTGCTCTTCTTGGTAATATTTTACCTTTTTCATTAATGAATTTTTTTAATTGGTCTGGATTTTTATAATCTAATACAAAGTTTTTGTCTGCACATAGTGGGCATACCTTTTTTCTTACTTTGCGAAATCTTGGATTATAATCTTCATCCCCATTATTCATTCTATTATTTCTTCTATTATTTTTTTTGTCTGCCATTTTTCTTTTCCCCCTATCTTTGTTTTAGAATGGTAGGTCATCATTAGAAGAAATTTCAAATTCTGGGCTTTGGGTTGCTACATTTCCAAATGTATTTTCAAAGCTTGCTCCTGCATCACCATCACGTTTGCTATCTGCAAAATAAGCTTCTTCTGCAATAACTTCTGTTATATAATGCTTTTGTCCTTGATCATCATCCCAAGTTCTTGTTTGAATTCTTCCAATTACTCCTACTTGTTGTCCTTTTTTAAAGTATTTACTACAAAACTCTCCTGTTTTGCTCCATGCCACAATATTAATAAAATCTGCTTGTCTTTCTTCTCCTTGCCTTGCAAATCTTCTATTAACAGCAAGTGAAAAACTTGCAACTAGTGTGTTATTGGTTTGTGTATACCTTACTTCTGGATCTTTTGTTAATCTTCCCATTAAAATTACTTTGTTCATATTTTTTTACCTTACCTTTCTTTTCATTAAAGGTTCCTAATTCATTTACTAGTTTTCTTTTTTTACAACAATGAATTTAATTACATCATCGGTAATTCTGTAATTTCTTTCTAATTCTGTAATTAGTTCTGGGTTTGCTTCAAAATTGATTAACACATAATAAGCTTCTTTGTTCTTTTTAACTTCATATGCTAATTTTCTTTTTCCCATTTCTTCTACAGATTCTACTTTTCCATCAGTATTAATCAAGTCTGAAAACTTTTTAATAAGGCTTTTTAGACCTTCTTCTTCTAAACTTGGATTAATAATGATAATACTCTCGTACTTATTCATTATTTCACCTCCTTTTGGCTTATAACCCATACTCCCTTTATACGGTATGAGTAAGGAAAAAAGCAATGCTTTTTCTCAAACATTGCTTATTTTACCATAAATAAATACTTTTGTCAAACGGATTTTTTGGAATTCCCCCTATTCTCTTACACGATCCTTTATCTTATAATCCTATTACATAAGCCGTTTCTGGACTTTTTCCATCTCCCTTTGTTATTTTTATCATACTTGACTTTAAAAGAATACATGCTCGAATCCCACGTTCATCTGAATAATGTGCTACATCACCATTTGAATATACTCCACATACACCTCCACTATGCAATTCTCCCGTGGAATTTGCATAATTTACATCAAATCCCATATAAGATGAGCTAGCATACACATTATGTGATGCAAACCAGTAATTTTCCTGTGTAATCCATATATTCGCTTTTTTTAGTGCTTCTTCATCTATTTTATAGTTATCATCCGTATCATAACACCCTGTATCATCACTTAGCCATTCAAATGGTTTGGTATAACTTGTCCATTCATCTGGTGGCAATACTACCGTAGTTTCTGTGCCTTTATCTTTGTCAACAAATATTTTATCTTTTACTGTTGGAATACTTCCTACACATCTTGCATCATATGCATATTTCTCATTCATATATTCTTCTGCTACATTGTTTAAATTTCGAATCGCATTATTATAGGAATTTCTAGCAAGTCCCCATGTATCTCCTCCTAATGTCACATCTACTATATTTTTATCCGATATAATTTGCAACCCATACTCCGAATTTTCCGGATATAATACTCGAAACATGACAATGCCATTATCTCCCACACTCGTTACTCCTGTATCATATTTTATATAATCTCCTGCCTCAAGTTTAGAAACAGCAATTCCTAATGTAATATGATTTGATGTTTTTATTTGATTCTCTTCATCCTCAATTCTAAAATAACAGTCTCTTTTTTCTTTGGTCAATTCAATTTTTTCGATTTCTTTCTTAACTTCTCTTTGGTTTGTATTATATTCAAATGTTTTATATGGCTGTTCATCTATCATTAATGTTACTTTTTTAATTCCTGTCATCTTATTAACTGCATGTATTTGAACATCTGTATAGTCTCTACCTTCCCCTATTACTTCTAATTTTAATATTTCACTTAATTCTACTTTTGTACTTTCTTCTGGTATGGTATAATACATTTGATGATCGAATTGAATTCCTTTGATATAATAAACTTTATGACTTCTTGCATTCATAACATATAAATCCGTTAATGTTTTTGATGGATTGCTTTTGTATTTTCCATAATCTTTCCCATATGATAATGTTATATTTTCTAATGCTTCTAAATCAATTACATAATATTCGTTATTATCATTTGGATTTATGGAAACAATATTTTCTATATTCTCATATTTTGTTTTTACTACGGGTATCGAACGATATTTGGAATAATAGATGTCTACTTTATCTTTTAATTTTTCAATATCATGATACATATCGTTTAATGCTTTTACCTTGGTTCCTGTAGAAATGTTAAAAATTAATGTACTTGTAATAATCAACATGATAATGATGGCAATCGAAAGCGTTACTAATGTTATTCCTTTTTTACTTTTTATGGTTTTCTTTATCATTTGCATTCCTCCGTTTTTTCTTACGTATATCTTACTATTAAATTAAATTTATTTCAACTGTTTTCGATAATTTTATAAATTCTCTTTTGCAAACGATACCTTTTATTTTCAAGAATAACCATACTCCATAAGTAGCCAATCATAAATAAAATAGCAATGTTTTTATAATAGTAAATCGCAACACTAGATACCATTGTAAATAAAATCATAGTGGTATTTGATATGTAATTGGTTAATTGAATGGATTTTTTTCTTCCTTTTATTATATGAAGACAGGCTTTTACGATTCTACCTCCATCGAGCGGATGAATTGGTAGTAAATTAAATAAAGCAATTAGTAAATTCGCATAAATGATTTCTTGGTATAATCCTATTTCTATATTTTTTCTCCATAATATGGTAATGACTATCATGATTAAATTGGTAATCGGGCCCAAAATAGCAATTCCTATTTTTTTAATTTGTAGTGCATTTCCTTTGGCTATCTTTTTATTATATTCTTTGGGAAGTACCTCAAATTCTACACTTACACCCAAAGGCATAACTTTTAATGCTTTTGGTTTTAGTCCCATCGCAATACCACAAATGAGATGTCCCATTTCATGTAGAAAAGCAAATATCATAAGCATAGCATAAATATGGATTTGTTTTGTAACATAGAAAATAATGGCAAATAGAAATATGTTTAGATTGATTTTTAAATTCATATGTATTCCTTTCTTTCGGAAGGACGAACACTAGGCTCGCCCTTACACCATATATATTTCGATATAGAACTCTCCCCATATGGTTAAAATTCTAATATGTCACGAGGGTTTAAGTAATTGTCATTTCTAATAATTTCAAAATGCAAATGTGGACCTGTCGATTTTCCTGTAGATCCTACTTCTGCAATTTCTTGTCCTTGTGAAATAATATCTCCTTCTTTCACATATAATTTGCTACAATGAGCATATAAAGTACTTACATCGTTATTGGTAATTTTAATGTGATACCCATAATCTCCGCACTGTACTTGATACTGTTACTGTTCCTTCCATAGAAGCTTTAATAACGGTTCCTGTGTTTGCTGCAATATCAATTCCACTATGGTTTTTACTTACAATTGGATTTTCTACGTCTCTTTGCCCGAATTCAGAAGAAACAATTCCTTCAATCGGTTTCATAAACGAAAAGTTATTTTTTACATATTCTTCATCACTCATAGGCGGTGGGTCTTCATTTGCTATTTTACTACCTTCTAGCATGTTTTGTTCTAATTCTACTCCTCCCATACCTTCTTCGTTCGTTTTTTCCTCTTCTTCTATTGTATTGGTGGTCTGCTCCGTTTTATTTTCTTCGTCTTTATTTTCTTCTCCTTTATCTTCTTCTTTACTAGGAGTCAGTCCTTGTATTTGTTCTGAAATAAACTTGCTGGTTTTCTCATATACACTTGCTATATCAATGTCATAAGAAAGAATTTGTCTGGTTTTTTTCAATACTTCTTCTGAAAAAATGTAGTTACTATTTTGAATGAGATAAAAGATAAAGTAAATGACTAAACAAATGGCAATTTGTAAAAACATTTTTTTAAATAAATAAAAATTTTTTTCTTCTTTTTCTTCACTACGATATGTCCTTACTGTTCTACTATATGGGCTTTCCTCTCGTCTTTTTCGATATATTTCTTCTGCTCTTTTTATTCTTTCTTCCCCAGACAATGTTCTTTCCAATAAAAAAACACCCCTATTCTTAACATATTTGGTTTTGTAATATATATGTTAAATAGACGTGTTTTATTCTTTTTTCTTTATAACCAATTCACAATAATTCCGAGCACTCCTACTACCGCACATAAAACGCTAATTGTTCTTATTCGGTTATATTTGGCAATTAATTTTCGATTGGTCATTTCTAATTGTTTTGGTTTTTCTAAATTGGAAATATATTGGCTTACTACTTCTTCTGCTTCTCTTAAAATATATTCCTTAGAACCTTTCCCCACTTTTGCTCCTACTTTTACATTTTCTTTTTTCTTTTCTTTATTTTGTGGTAATTTAATATTCGGTTTTAAAATAACAATTGCCTCTTCTACCATATTAGATGGTATATCTTTTAATACCACTATATTTTGCATACTCTCAATATTCATATGTACCTCCTGTAATCTTTGGATTTCTTTATATAAATTTTTTCCAAATTTTATCAGTTTATACATATCTTTCACTTTCTCTTCCTTAGAAATGTATTTTTACATTCCATTAACGATATTTCATGGCATCATAAATGCCGAGTTGCTGTAATATCTGCTAGTTTCATCACACTTCCTAATGGTATACTTTGTAATCCTGAAAAATTATATTTGGGAATTTTATAGTCTTTTCCTACTACTCCTTTTATGCTAATATCCCCTACATATAGCATCTTTTTTCCGGTTCCTTTTCCACATTGCATTTTGGAATTGGATACAAAAATATTTCCAATTCGGTGGTCGGAACCTAATGCCGAATCGACTGCAATAATACAAGGAGTAGAAAATTTGCGATAAATTTCTTGTACTGTTTTTTCTAAATTCATCGCCGAAATTGGCTCTTCTAACGTACCATACACATAGATATTGTGATACATGTTGGTAAATGCACCTTTTAGTTTTTCTCCAACCAATGGGCCATAGGTATCACCAAGAATTTTATCACTACCCACACATAAAAAGATATAATCCGAAAATGGTACTTCCATTTTTAGATTATATAGTGCCTCACTAAAGTCATTCACAAAATGATTATATTTTTCGTTTTCTGAAAGCATCGAACTTACCACCTTTTGTTTTTTCTTCATTTTTATGCAAAAGGCTTTTGTCCTATTCCTCTTTATTGGGTGTAATGATAATTCGAACCTCTTCATTTTTACGATACTTTTTAATAATATCCTCTGAAAAACCTGCCACTTCACTCGTCATCACAATGGTATCACGGTTCCTACCGTACCAGATTACGAAGGGTTTCATCGGTTTTTTCTAAATCTTCTAGTTCCCATACATCAAATCCCATATTTTGAAAAAAGCGAAAACTTTTATGGTCGTTTTTCGCTTTTAACCAAGAAATACTCATGTTTCAACCACCCTTTTTTTAGGGTGGCTGTTTTTATAAAATTTATGCAAATTTTGTTAATTTACATGAATATGTTCTTACATATTTACAATTAGTCTCTGAAATTTGGATTTAATGTAAGTTTCTAATTTTCCGCATGAACTCGCTTGGTGGTATTTCTTTTTTAGCTACCATATCAAGCCCTTTTTCCCAACTTGCGGTTAGTTTTGGGTTTAGGAGGTCTTTCATGGAAGCAGCAATGACGTCATAAATAATTTCTCCATAGTTTGTTGGGGTAATAATTTGGGTTTTGGTATTTATTTCTAGGTATTTGATTTTTTCTAGTTTTTTGATAATTTCCGCTCTTGTGGCACTGGTTCCAATTCCAGCTCCTTTTATTTGTTCTCTTAGTTCTTCGTCTTCAATTAGTTTTCCAGCATTTTCCATGGCTAGAATGATAGAGCCTGAGTTGTACCTGGTTGGTGGCGAGGTTTCGGCATCTTTTGTTCGATAATTTACTACTGGTAGGTTCTGTCCTTTTTTTAGGGTGTTTAGGATGTCTAGGTTATTTTCTGGGGTTTGGGTAGACGCGAGGTCTGTTTTTTCGGTGTCTTCTTGTTTTTCGCTAGTCTTTTCTTCTTTTTTGTTTTCCACATTTTTGGGTTTTAGAATTTCTAAATAACCCTGTTTTACACATACTTTTCCACTTGTGTTAAAAACTTCGTTTTCTACCATAATGGTAACAGAAATTTTGTTAAATTCTGCTGGTGGATAGAAAATGCTTAAAAAGCGTTTTACAATCACTTTATAGATTTGTTTTTGTAAATCCGGTAATTTATCGTAATTTTCATATCCTTGTCCTGTTGGAATAATCGCATAGTGGTCGGTAATTTTACTATCATTCACATATTTGGTTTTTACTAAATTCGTGGAATATTTCTCTTCTATCATTTTTTTCATATAGCCTTGTATTTCTTCGTCGTGGAAGCCTTTGGCAATGCCATTTAAGTTTTTGGAAATTTCCTTGGCAACTGCTGTGGATAACACTCTTGCATCGGTTCTTGGGTAGGTTACTAGCTTTTTTTCATATAAGTTTTGTATGATTTCTAGTGTTTCATCTGGCTTAATTTTAAAACGTTTGGTGCATTCGTTTTGGAGTTCCGCTAGGTTAAATAATAAAGGAGCATTTTCTTTTTGTTTGGATTTTTTCACTTCACTTACTTTTGTTTCTTTTCCTACTAGTGACAAAATAAATTCTTTTGCCTCTTCTTCTTTTTTAAAACCAGTTTCATTATATAATTTAGGAGATTGATACATTTTTGAATTTTCGGTTACTTTCCATTCCGCCTGAAAAGAATTTTGCTCCTCTCCAAATTCTCCCACTATTTTGTAATACTTTGTTTTTACAAAGTTTCGGATTTCTCGCTCACGTTCTACAATCATACCTAATACACAAGTCATAACACGTCCTACTGAAATAGAGGCCTTTTCTAAATTTGCCTCTTTTGCCACTCTTCTTCCTTGTGTAATGGATAATAATCTTGAAAAATTAATTCCAATTAAATAATCCTCTTTTGCACGTAAATAAGCTGAATCCGATAAACTATCGTATTCCGATAAATCACGAGCTTCTTTAATTCCTCTTATAATTTCTTCTTCGGTTTGGGAGTCAATCCAAACACGTTTCATTTTCGCTTTTGGGTTTGGTTTTGCCATCATAAATACCAATCTTTGAATGTATTCCCCTTCACGCCCAGAGTCGCCTGCATTATAAATTTCTTCTACATCTTCTCTTTGTAGTAGGCTTTCTACAATATCAAATTGGTTCTTCACGGCTGGTATGATTTCATATTTCCATTCGTTTGGTATAAATGGTAAGGTATCTAATCTCCACTGTTTTAGTTTTTCGTCGTATTTTTCTGGATAGCTCATGGTAACTAAATGACCTACACACCAAGTAATAATCCATTCTTCGGATTCCAAATACCCATTTTTTCGAACCGCATTGGTTTTTAGGGCTTTGGCAAATTCCATTGCAACAGATGGCTTTTCGGTTATTAATAATTTTTTTGACATATGTTAACATCCTTCTTTAATTCGTTTTTCGATATAGGTATTGGCTATGTTTATGATTGTTTGCATTTGCTCTTTTGTGTCTTCACAAATGCAAATCGGCTCCATGGTTCTTTCTATGTAATGATTTTGCTTGATGATTTTTAATCCTGTTATAAAATTGTAGTCAAAAATGAAGGAAATAATATTAATGTAGCTATCAATGTCACTGGTAAATTCATCTCTGTTTGCTTGCTCATATGTTTTAAATTTTTCCATAATTTTAGGGCTAATGGTTTGTTTTGCCATTTCCTTGTAATCATATAACACATTTTTACATAGTTCAATATCTTGTGCAAACCTTGCAAATATATCGGTTTTATCCGCATCACGTACAATTTTAGCTTGTAGTAATTCCTCCTTGTTTAGTCCTTCTTCTATTTTGAATTTGTTATGATTTTTAACTGCTTTATAGATAATGTCATCATATTTCGTATCTTCAATAAATTTTCTAATTTCGCCATCTTCAAATAGAATTTTTACTCCTAAATCGGCATGGTCAACACTATCGATATCACGAAATGTATCATATATTCGTACTTGTTCAAATCTTCCAATATCATGAAGTAAGCTGATTAGCTGTGCAAGTAAACTCTGCTCTTCGTTTAAGTGTAAATCTTCGGCTATCTTTTTTGCTACCTCTACGGTTCGATACGTATGCCTTATTTTTATTTCTATTTTTCCATTAGTAATATCATATGGTTTTACATAGTCACGAAATGCCATTTGGGCATGCTTTATATCAATCATGTTTCGTATCTTCCTCTCTTTAACATCATAAAATTAGGTCAAAAATAATATATTTCACATTTTTTCAAACCTTTTTCTTGTTTACTTATTCAAACTTAATTTTACTTCTTTTGCAATGGCTCTTTCTACAAATTGATTTAATGAAATATCTTTTATTTTCGATAATAAACTTGCTTCTCTATGAAGTTCTGGATCAATTCGTATATTAAAACTACCACTATATTGCTTTTGTGGCTCTACACCATCTTCTTTACACCATTCAATATAATCATCAATAGCACCCTCAAAATCTTTTCGTAATTCCTCTACAGTTGTTCCTTCAAATGTAATTGAATCACGAATTCCTTCTATCTCTCCCCAAAAGCAATTATCTGCCTCACTATATTGCACTTTTGCCCAATAGCCTTTATATCTCATTACATTATCCACTTTAAATCACTCCCATTTGTTTTAAATTTTTAATTAACTTATTTATTTGATACTCTTTTAAACAGTTACTTGGATGAGGTTTGTGCAATTCTATACGAATTTTCTTTTTCTCATTTTTAAACATTACTCGTGAACCAGATGTTTTTCCTTTATTGTATTCCTCAAATCCTAATTGTAACAACATTGATACTGCCTCTTCATAGGTAAAATCTTTTGGTCTTTTTAATAGTTTTTCTCTTCTACTCATATATTATACTCCTTTGCTTGTTTATTTGCAACTAAAAAATAGTTGCAAATAAAAATATTTTTTTATATATAGAAAAAGCACCCCTCCTTTTTTACTATTTTCTTGTTTTGTTTGGAAAAATTATAAGATTCAAATTTTTACTTTTTATTTGCCTACCATAAGTTGCTTTTGAAACTACTGTTATTAAAACACAAATTTTGTGTAATCGCAAGACTTTTCTTCCTGTTTTCATAAAAAAATCGTTTTTCTCTAACAAAAGAAAAACGATTTTTTCTAATAACCTATTTTTTTACTCCAAAATTGGATCAATTTCTTCTTTTATCATTTTGGTTAATACCTGGCAACTATGATCAAATTTTTCTTGGTCTTGTGGTTCTAATTTTAGTTCTACCATTTCTTTTACGCCTTTTCGATTAATAATTGCTGGTACCCCAATAAACATCCCAGAATGCCCATATTCACCGTTTTGGTAGATTGACACTGGCATAATGGCATTTTCATCTCCTAAAATTGCTTTTATTAATCTTGTAAGAGCAATTCCGATTCCATAATAGGTCGCTTTTTTCTTGTTAATGATTTCATAGGCTGCTTGTTGGACTCCTGTATATATTTTATCTAAATCACTTAAATTTTTTCCATTTTCATTCATCACATCAATTAATTTTTTACATCCTACATAACAATGTCCCCATGGAACGAAAGAAGAATCGCCATGTTCTCCCATAATGTAAGCATGCACATTTTTACTTGCTACTTTTAAATGTTCTCCAATTAGAAAACGAAGCCTTGCCGTGTCTAATACTGTTCCTGAACCAATTACTTTTTCTTTTGGAAAGCCTGAAGTTTTATATACCACATAGGTCATTAAATCAACTGGATTACTTGCTACAACAAAAATTCCTTTAAATCCACTTGCTACAACTTGTTTGGTAATATCTTTCATGATATTAGCATTCGCTTTTGCAAGTTCTAGTCTTGTTTGCCCTGGCTTTTGGTTTAATCCTGCTGTAATCACAACAATATTAGCATCTTTGCATTCGGAATAATCCCCTGCTTTAATATCCATTTTGGTTGGTGCAAAAGGCATACCATGAGACAAGTCCATTGCTTCTCCTTCTGCTTTTTCTTTTACCACATCAATTAAAACAAGTTCGTTGACTCCTCCTTGATTTAATAAAGAGTATGCCATGCTCATTCCCACAAATCCAGTTCCTACTAACACAATTTTTCTTCTTTCTACCATAAAATCAACTCCTCTTTTTTATCACTCTAAATAGTATATCACACTTTTGTTAATTTTTTTCATTTTTCACACTTTTTCCTATCATTTTTGTATACACAATTAGGTAAGATATGGATAAACAAAATCCTCCAATCACGTCACTTGCATAATGTACGCCAAGATAAATTCGACTTACACCGATTAGTAAAATAAGAAACGTAAGCCCTATACAAAGTCCCCATTTTAAGGATCTGTTTGGTAAATTATGATAAATTAGAATAATCAAAAAACCATAAAATGCCATACTTACCATTGAATGTCCGTGAGGGAAAACTATAACCTGCTTGGTCAATAATTCTATGTTCAATTGGTCGTGGGCGTTGTACAATGTATTTTACCATTTGGTTTAAAACAATTACAGTTCCTAAATTAAATACAATATGAAATTTATATTTTTTGTTTTTCATAAAAATAAGAATTAGAATGGTCGTTGTAACAATTCCAATGGCTCCTCCTAAATTAGTAATCACCATAAAAACCGAGGTAACAGGATTTGAAATTAAACTAGAAATTAAACGATAAGCACCACCGTCAAATCTCCATATTTCATTTTCTAATACCTCTTCAATAATCGCAAAAAATGCAACCATACATAATAATACGATTACCCACATAAAATTTTTTTTAATTGTTAATCCTACTTTTCTTTTTACACTTTGTTTCATATTTTATTTCCATTTCTTTTGTTTTTATTATTGTACTACGAATTTGAAAATTATGCAACAAAAAAACCAGTCGCCTATGGCGACTGGTAGTTCTTATTTTACGTATTCTTGTAATGGTTTTACTTTAAAATTTAATTCTCCTATTTGTTCGGTTGGAACATAGCCAGGTTTTGCATTTATAACATCTGGAATACGGTTTACAATGGTCGCACAAGTTAGTTCTACGGTTTGTGGTTTTGCTACTGTTATGGTCGTATTTGGTTCTCCTTCAATGGTCCATTCGTTTTTGTCGTAATCTTCACTAGAATATACTTTTCCGATACATTCGGTTTCTAAGATAATTCCTTCTTTTGTTTTTGTGGTTACAACTGCACTCATTCCTGTCGCATCTCCTGCTTTTATGGTCATGTTTAAAGTAGATGAAAAAATGTCTTTTGTATGGGTTTGTGGAATACATTTTTGTGTTTGTGTTTCTACCGTTAAGCCTAATTTTTCGCATAACCATCCATTTACATTCCACATATAAGATGGTACAAATTCTCCTGCTTGAATCATTTTGTTTCTTTCCTCTTCGGATATATTGTCTGCAGAAGCAACTTGTTTTTCAAACTCCTCTAAGGTTAATCCTGCTCCATGTGCTTCAGCAAGAGCAATTCCGTAATCTTCTACATTGTAGCTTGAACTTCCTTTTATTTTCTTAATGGTTTGAGTAGAACCTGCAATTGAACTTACTAGTTGTCCCCAATAAATATCTTGGTATCCACTTCCTGTTATGGTACAATGATTTTGTTTGGCTAATTCGTCAATTTTTTTGGTTGCTATTGGATTAGAATTCATTGGGAAGAAGGCTTCTTCACAAGTTGTAATCGCATTAATTCCTAATTTGGCACATAATGTTAATGCCTCTTCCACTTCACTAAATAAGCTTCTGGTTTCTACTACACAAATATCTGGTTTTACTTGTTTTAGCATTTCTTCTGCATTTTCTAAGGCTGTTACGGTTACTCCTTTTTTGGCTTCTCCCATAATTTCGCCAATGTCTTTTCCAATCACTTCTGGGTTTACATCAACAGCACCAACTACTTCTCCACCTTTTTCATACACATATCGCATGGTGTATACCGCCATTTTTCCTGTTCCATATTGAACCACTTTTACTTTTTCTTGCATATTTTCACATTCCTTTCCTTCAAGATAAAAACTTGATAAAAAATAGCTTGAATTGATACTATTTTTTTCAAACTTCTCTTATTTTTATTACCTAGATTATATACTAAAAAAATTTATTTATACAATACTTTTTTCTTCTTTTTTGTGATATAATGATAAAAATAAACAATACAAAGGAGAAGTCGATGGATTACAAATTTTTACTTGATATTGGATTAATCATTTTATTTGTTAAAATTTTTAGTATGGCTACTTACAAAATTCATATGCCCAAAATGCTTGGTGGATTGATTGCTGGTGTTGTTTTAGGACCCGCTGTTTTTAACCTTATCGAGTCAAATACGATTTTAGAATTTCTGGCTAATTTAGGAATTATCTTCATTATGTTTTTAGCAGGAATGGAAACGAGTTTGAAAAAATTTATGGCAGGCACCAAAAAATTTGTGATGATCGCAAGTCTTGGTGTTGTCATTCCTTTATTATTTGGTTTTTTATTTAGCAAATGCTATACCCTAAATTCTTCCTTAAATCTATTTTTTGGTATTGTAATTACAGCTACTTCGGTTAGTATTACGGTAGAATCTTTAATGGAAATGAAAAAACTAAAAACTAATGTTGGTACTGCCATTTTAGGAGCAGGCGTAGTGGATGACATCATTGGTATTATCTTTTTAACTCTTCTTTTAAGTAATGGTCATTTTACATTTGCCTCTATTGGTATCCTACTGTTAAAAATACTTGTTTTTTTCGCCCTTGCCATTGGGCTTCGGATTTGTTATGTTTCGATTTTTAGAATGGCTAGAGGCAAAACTTCCTAGAAAAGAAGAATTACCAATTTTTTCTCTTGCTTTTGCACTATTGCTTTCTTATCTTGCCGAAAGGTTTGGTGTTAGTGGCATTATTGGTGCTTATATTGCAGGGCTTGTAGTAGGTAATACAAAACAAGGAAAATTTATTAAAAATAAAATTGATGTATTGGTTTATATGTTATTTTCCCCTATGTTTTTTGCAAGTGTTGGGTTAAAACTCACCACCTTATCGTTCCCAGCCTACATTTGGCAGTTTATTATTTTATTTACTGCCATTACGATTATCAGCAAAATGATTGGAAATGGTCTTGGTGCTAAGTTATGTGGTTATAAAAAAAGAGAATGTTTGCAAATTGGCATTGGCATGGCAACACGTGGAGAAATGGCATTTATTATGATTGATGAAGCAAAACGCATTGGTCTTATCAACGAAGAAATTTTTTCGATTATTGTTATTACTGTATTTTTGGTAACCTTTATTACCCCGATTTTACTATATTTGAGTTTTCAAAAACCAAAAGAAGCTATTGAGACCTAACTGTTGTACTTGACAAAGAGGCGGACACAAGTCCCGCCTCTTTATATCTTCTACTCTTTTTTGCTCTCTAATTTCGTAATCATTTTTAATGCCTTTGGTCGTTCTACTAAGATTTCGTGTCCACAACCCCTACATTTTAGTTTAAAGTCTATACCTACTCTTGTGATTTCCCATAATTTACTTCCACATGGATGTACTTTTTTGGTTCTTACAATATCTCCTATTTGGTATTCCATTTTTATCACCTACTTATTGAATAGCATGTTCTAAACGTTTGATAACCGATTCTTTTCCTAATACTTTCATAATTTCATACATATCTGGGGTATTCGCTCTTCTAGTTAAACAAATACGAATTACAGTGCTAATATCTCCTACATGACCTTTGTAGTTTTCTGGATTTTGTTTATATTCCTTTACTTCTCTTGCATATCCAAAATCCTCTGCTAAATCTTTCATTTTATTAAACCAAGTCTCTTTGTCATCTTCGATCGAAAAGTATGTTTCAAGATAGGTTTTAATGATGTTTTTAATTTCTTCTTTGTTATTAATTTTTTGGAATTCATATGTAACCTGATTTGCAAAGAATTCTTCATCATATAAATAAATTATGTTTTCTTTTAAATCACTCCATTTTGCAATATCTTTTCTTGGTTTGGCATTTCCTCTTTCAATTCCTAATACTTGTAAGGTATAGTCTTTATCTTTTTGTAGGATTTCTTTTAAGGATTCATCATACATCGTTGCCCATGCCATTGCTTTTTCATACACCTCTTCTTTGGTGTATTTTGAAATGACTCTTTTGGAAATATCCAATAGTTTTACCATATCAAATAAGGCTCCACTCACGCTCATTTTATTAAGTTGTAAGTCAAACTCTGACATGTCCGCATCTGGGTTTTGTTTTCTCCATTGTTCAAAATTAGAATTGGCAATGTTTAATAAATACTCATCTACTGCAAGTTCTGGAATTCCTGCTTCTAAATAATAGCTAACCGCTGCTTCTGGGTCTTTTCGTTTACTTAATTTTCGTTTTGCTCCATTATCTTCTTTCATAATTGGTGCAATATGAGCATATTTTGGTGCTTTAAACCCTAGTGTTTGGAATAATTGCAAATGTAGTGGTACAGAAGACAACCATTCATCACCACGAATGACATGAGTGGTTCCCATTAAGTGGTCATCCACAGCATGTGCAAAATGATAGGTTGGAAGCCCATCGGATTTAATAATAACAATGTCTTGGTCATTTTCTGGAAAGTCTACATTTCCCTTTATCACATCATGATGTTTTATTTTCTTTTCTGGATTTCCGTGGGGATTTAAAACGTATGATATAACTTTCTCCATTTTTTATTTTCTCCACCGCTTCTACAACTGGAATATGTCTACATTTGCTCCATACACCATAATATCCTGTTCTTTCTTTGGCTACCTCTTGTTTATTTCTTGTTTCTTCTAAATCTTCTGGCTTACAAAAACATGGATAAGCACATCCTTTTTGAATTAAATATTTCGCATACGCTTGGTAAATTTCTTTTCGTAAAGATTGTTTATATGGTCCATAATTTCCTTTTTCCTGAATATCATCTATCATTCCTTCATCTGGAGCCATTCCAAAACCTTGCAAAGAAGTGACAATATCTAACACACCATTTTCTACTTCACGCTTTTGGTCTGTATCTTCAATTCTTAAAAAGAACACACCTTTCGTTTGGTCTGCTATTTTCTTGGCAATAACCGATTGATATAGTCCGCCAATATGCACAAAACCTGTTGGGCTTGGAGCAAATCTTGTTACAATGGCTCCTTCTGGTAGGTCTCTTTTTTTGTATTTTTCTTCATAATAGGAAATATCCTTTGCCTCTGGAAATATGATATTTGCTAAATCGTTATAATCCATATTGGTTCCCTCTTTCTTATCTTTTTTATTTTTTTAGTTTCTTAAATAATCGATAAAATCTATTTATCCTTTAACCATTTAGGTCACAACTAAACGACATTATTATATATCATATCCCGCCAATTTTCAATTCCTTTATGTATATTTTTTAACCCTTGTTATGAAATATGACGTAAATTTTTATTTTTATCCTTATTGGAAACTATTTTGCAACTCTCTTTTATAGTAGTCCTTTGTAATGTTTCCAAGCCAGAATTCGTTTTACTGCTGTATTGATTGTTTCTTCTTTTATTATTTTCTTCTCTACCATACTTTTTACATATTCAATAATGTCTTGGTATGTTATTGGTTTGTTCGTCTCTTTGTTTGTTGTAGTATCATTAATGGATAAAATCATCATATCATTTCCTGCAAGTATTGCTTTTTCTACTGCTTCTTCTATGCTATATTCTTCCTTAATTGCTCCCATTTTCATATCATCGGTTATCATAATTCCACTAAAGTTTAATTCTTCTCTTAGCAATTTATGAATTGCTGGTGAAATAGATGCTGGCAATTTTTCATCAATGCTTGTTACCACATTATGGCTTACCATAACCACTTCTGCCCCTTCCTCAATTCCTGCTCGAAATGGCTCTAAGTCATTTTCATAAATTTGCTCATAGGTTCTAGTATCTACTGAATTTCCAGTATGAGTATCTTTGTTTTCTCCATACCCTGGAAAATGTTTTAAGGTATATGATACTTTCGTTTTTTTACTTTCACGAATGACCGTTTTTGCATATTCAGAAGTTAACTCTTTTCCTTCCCCGAAGGCTCTTTTGTACATATAATCATTGGGAGATGTAACAATATCAACTACTGGTGCAAAGTTTAGATTGATTCCTAAATTTTCTAGCACTTTACTTTTTCGAATCGTGTCTTGTCTAATTTCCTCAAAACCGCCTTTTTTATACAATTCCCTTGATGATAAGAACAGCTCTTTTACAAGATTTGGATTGGCACTTACTCTTACTACACTCCCTCCTTCTTCATCTACTGCAATAAGAAGTGGAATTTTAGCTGTTTTTTGAAAATTCGCAATTTCTGTTTTTACTTGTTGTTCTGTTTTGTTTTCAAAAAAACTTTTAAAAAGTACATATCCACCAAATGAATATTTTTGAAGCATATCTACATTGCTACTAGCTGAAATGTCTACAATCAATAATTGTGCTATTTTTTCTTCTAGTGTTAAAGTTTGTAATTTTCTATTTGCTTTTTTGTAATGTTCTTCAAAAATTTCAGTTGGTTCTTCTTGGATCTGATTTTCATTCATGGTATTTCTTTTACTAATTGACCCTTTGGGTTGTTTTCCTAATATTATATCTTTTCCCAATAATACAATAACTATTAAAATAATTCCAAGTATAAACATTTTCTTCATTTTGCTATCTCCCTTGCATTCTATTTTCTTTTTTACAAATGTAGGATCCGTTCTTAAAATTTGCCTTTTCAAATACATTTCTCTTTTAGGTATACACAAGATTTCCCATTGTATAACCTTTCAAATGTAATAAAAAATTGGAGTTTGTTTTACTACTCCAATTTTTTATATTTCTTATCATTTTTATTTTACATTTTATATGCTTCTACAATTTGTTCCATTTGCTCGTAGACTAAATTGGTCCATTTTTTAATTTTAGGGCAGAAACCTTTTCGTACATCTTCTAATGTTTTTCCTCTATAATAAGTTCCATCTTCTGTTAGATACTTATTATGTAATAATTTAGCAGCTGCTTCTAATCCCTCTTCTTCCGAATCATAGCGAATTAGTTTTCCTTTTGACATCATACTAATATAATTACATTTTTCTCTATGTCTACTACTAATACTCCACCCAGATTCTGCTGCAATTAGTCCACAAAAGAATATTTCGTTTAGTTCATATTTTTCACATAGTTCATATATAGTATTACTATTGTCATAAAAAAACTTCGTTTTATCACATGTTAATTTCCTAATTAATTCCTTAAATTCTTCCTTGGTTAGTCCGCATCTTACTGTTAAGTCCATGTCTTTTGCTATTTCTATTTTCTTTTTTTCTTTCGTTCTATCAATTGACGACCTTGCTGTGGTTTCTACTCCTCTTTCATAAATTTCCATAGCTGGCTGTTGTGTTTCTATTTCTTTATGAAATAGGATTCCTCCCATGCTAGTTGTAAAAAGTATTGCTACGGTACTAATCATTGTAATACTTCCTACCATAATAGCACCTTTACTTTGTTTCATGCCTATAACATCCCTTCTTGTCTTCTCTAAGACTTTTTCATTGTACCACATATTTATAGTTTCGTCAAATTTGATATGAACTAACCCTATCGTGTCTTTGCCTAATGTTTATTCTAAAACAATTCTAGACATATATATTTCCGCATAATCATCGACTTCTATACATATTCTTCCATTCCCTTTAATATTTCTTAAGTCAAACACTAAATCTCCATTTGTTTCTGGAGTTTTTTGTACTATCCATTCTCCTGCTTCATCTTTGATTCCTAATAATAATTTACTTTTAGCATTAATTTTATAATTACTAATTGTAATCGTTAAACTCTCATATTGTGACAAATCATATAACTTTATCGTTGAAAGCTCACCGAAACCACCAATCTGGTATCCCATCTATAATACTATTACCCATACACAAACAAAGTACACCAGAATCAACCTTCCAAAAAATACCACCACCCGAATAAAAATTCCATATTGCTGTAGGTAAATTATTACTTCCATCATATAAAGAAACTACACCAACTTCTTTTTCAGAACTTTTAACCTGATTTCCTGCTTTATCATATGCAATCATATATACCACATAATTGTCGCCTTGTAGTCCCTCTATTGGTTGTGTATCGTATTTTGTATCATTTACATAGTACTCATATCTTTCAATTCCACTACAAACGCTTCCATTACCTGCTTCGGAATCTTGTGTTTCACCTTCTATTTCTAATCTTCCTGATTTTAATGTTGCCTTTATTTCAAAATCTTTTGGAGGAAGTTTATCTATTACATTTACTTTTATTTCTTTTTCTATTGTAACTCCACTCTCTAATACTGCTTGTACTAGGTAACTTCCATTACTTTCTACTTCGTATATTCCCTCTACTCCTGCTTTTGGTTTCATTCCTTCTGCTACCTTGATACTACTTACACTTTCTCCATTTGTTTTTACACTAATTGCTATTTCTACTAATCCATTCGTGTATCCTTTGGTTAAAATTCTTGCTTGTATTCTTGCTTGTCCATCTAATGATATATCTTGTATGATTACATTCCCATTTTCGTCATAGCCTAATGTAATAACATAACCGCCTGTAATTCCTGTTTGTTCTTCTTGGTCGATTTCTTCAAATACTTCCTTTTCTTCTAACTTATTTAGCGCATATTCTATTGTCAAATCTACATTATCAAAAATCACTTCTGTTCGTAAATCCAGTAATGCCAATTCTACATTTTCTCGTATCTCCGATTCTTTATAGCTTTTTCCAGCCTCCTTAGCTCTATTTAAAATACCTCTTTGTCCTATGGTTAAGTTTATTGTAATTCCTGCTAAAATTAGTAAAATAATGATCGTAATGACTAGAGCTATTAAGGTAATTCCTGATTTCATTTGTTTTTTCATTTTCCTTCGTTTCCTCCTACTTTTTATCTATAAGTTAATTTCTAACCTATGCAGTATCATTATATCTTTGCTTTTTCTTAATAGCAAGAATTTGGGGAAATATTTGATGTCATTATTGTACATAATTCTTGCTTTTGTTAACTGTTCTAAAAAACATACTTTTCTTTTCATCAAGTTTAGTACGAATTAGCCTATATTAACATTGCTTTTAAAGCTTGTTTAAACGTTATTTGTTTTCTATATTGGTGATATTTTCGTATTGCAAATTGGATTATAATTAGAACATAAAATTTAGGGTACATCCTTTTAAACACTTTTCCTTGTATTTCAAAATACTCTTTTGGAAATCCCTTATACCAAGTACTTTCCTTTTGATCTACTGTTCCTATTTTTTGATTGATAAATTTTATTTTTAGTCCTTTTCTTAAACAATCGCATAAAAAAATCCCTTCTTCTCCTCTATCGTACTTACTCCCACTTCCGAAACGTTCATCAAAATAAATATCTTTTATATTGTCCCTTTTCATTGAAATTTGAAATGAACAAATTCGCATGACTCTAAGGTATCCTACTTTTCCAGATGGCATTCTTTTTACTTTTCTTTCTTTATTTTTACTTTCTATCCAAAAACAAATCATATCTACTTTAGGATTTTTTCTGTATGCCTCTTTTATGATTTCATTATAATTTTCTACATAGCTTACATCATCATCTGCCAACATAATAATCTCTGTATTCGCTTGCTTTATCGCTACATTTCTACTACAACTTAGTCCATATTTCTCTAGTGTGATTACCTTTTTGTTACAAATTACAACCTCATCTTTTTGTTTGACTTGATTAACAACCAAATAATCGGATTTTATATTCATTTTCTTTACCAGTTGTTGTACTTGTTCATCTGTTTCTATATTTATTGTTGATATTAGTATTTGTAAGCTTTCTTGATCTTTTTTTCCATCTTCTCTTTTTTCTAGCATCACTTTACTTACCTTCTCCATTTTTTACATATTTCTAAATTGATTTATCTTTGCTCTATCTTAGTTCTTATACATTTCTTTTAGATTCTTTTCATTACACCATACCATATATAATACAAAAAATAGTAAACGCTCTTTATTATAGATAATTTTTCTTCTTCTCGATATAATTTCCAGCGATATTTTGCATTCCTAATTTTGCAAGCTGATTTTGATTCTTTATATCTTCTATAATAAACTAATACTTCATTTAATCCATAAGCAATATATCCTTTTTTCAATAGTTTCCACCATGTTGCAATATCTTCATTTATAACATTTACCATATAACAATCCTCTTTGGAAATCTTTTTGGTGTCAATCATCACCGCAATTGATAAAATTCTTGTGTTTTTTAGTGCTTCTTTATATTCCAACTGTTCTTGAACTTGTACTTTTCTACTTTTTTTACCATTTTTTATAAATTGAAAAGCTGTATATGTAAATGCATAATCCTGTTGTTTCATAAAATTTAGTTGCTTCGTTATTTTTTCTTGATCCCATAAATCATCCGCATCTAAAAAACTAATATATCGTCCTTTTGCTATTCTAATCCCCTCATTTCGCGCAATTGCTGTTCCTGAATGCTGATTTAATTCAATAAGGGTTATTTTATCGGATAATTTTTGCTTTATCTTATTTTTGCTTTGGTCTGTTGAAGCATCATCAATTAAAATTATTTCCCAATTCGTATAGGTTTGTTTTATTACTGTCTCAATTGTTTCTTCAATATACTTTTCTGCATTGAAAACAGGAATAATAATACTAACTAATTCTTCATTCATTGCAATTCTTCCTTTATTTTTTTAATCCTTTTTACTTTTTGTCTGTCACACATATTCCCAAAAGGCTAAACCACATTAGCATAATATAAAAAAAGGACATATCAAAATCGATAAAACTATGTGCTAATAGTAATAAGATTGAAATACAAATTCCGAAATTTTCTTTCTTTTCATAAATGATTACCTCTCTTACAATGACACATACGATATAGAGTAATGCGATAAGCGATATGATGCCATAATCCATTAATATTTGTAACGGATAGCTATGTATTTCCTTTGCTCCATATTGATAAGATTGTACTTTTTCATATTCATATCGCCAAGCATTTCCTCCCATCCCAAAAAGTGGATTGCTTTTAATAATTTTTAGAGCATCTTGATAAAAAGTCCCTCTTTCCCATACACTTTTATTGTTGATATGAATAGATTTTATCTTATCAACTAACGATACTGGCAAATATCGATATTTTAATGGATGTTCTTTTCCATTAATGGTAAGTGATTTAACTGTTAGACCGTTTTTGTGCATTTTTACTTTGGCTTTGAAAATAAATAGCTACTTCTTTGGTTTCTTTTGTACTTTTAAAAGCAATTTCCTGTGTTCCCTCTATTTCATTAAATGTCATTTTATGACTTGTAATAAGATTATAATATTTATCCTCTTCATCAATAATAATCTCATAATTATTGTTTTTCTTCCAATTCGATTTTGCTTGTATATCAAATAAAAAGGAATACTCTGTATCTGGTTTGATATTCGCAATTTTATATTTTATTGGTTTATTCGTTTCTCCTTCTTGAAAAATCGATAATGGAACAGCTAGCTTCATTCCAATTATGATAAAAATAATGATGAGAACTCCTATTATTGTTACAATGCTAATATAAATTTTTATTGGAATTTTTACCATTTTGTCTTGTATTTTTTCTCCTATTGTTTGGCATACAATTGCAACTACTATTAGTATTAGTGTCATTATCCATAAAGAAATATAGTCTTCTTTTCCTATCAATTGATTCCATTTCATCATATAGAATATACTAAATGCTCCATTGGTAATGATTGTATATCCTATGATTACGAATTTATTTTTATCATAATTTATGAATGTATATAGGACAAGTGCCAACATAAGAAATAATAAAGTAGCTCTTGAATATGTTAAAATTAAACAGGATAAATTTAAGAATATCGCACCAGCATAAATTCCTTTATATTTTGACATCGTATTTTCCATACAATACAGGCTTAACATAATGGAAGTGGCAAGAATAATTGCAAATGAATTGGCATACCCCAAACTTGAAAACATCCTATTTTCCAAATTGAATACAAATGGTAATCCTAATTCTTCTAGTGGTTTTGTCAATATTTTGGTGGTCATATTATCAATTCCAATAATACATAAGATAACAGAAGCTATTATAAATGTATTTATCACAACAGTTCTTCTTTTCTTATCTTTTTCTACAAGATATTTTGATAATACATAAATTATGAAACAGGATATATATTTTAGTAAATATATTATTGTATCCTCTAAATTAATATAAGTCCTACATATTATTGGAATTAGTGGTGAAATGCATAGTACTAATACTGCCATATCGAATTTATTCATAACCACTTTTTCTTTTTTTCTAATATATACATATAGAAAAAAAACAATTCCCATTAAAATAATTGCAATATTGATTGGAACACAATTATATTGTATTGGTGTTCCAATCAATATTGCAGTTATTAAAATTGTAATAATTAACATCCCTTTAACTATTTTCATCATTTTCTTTTCCTTTTACAAAGAAAAAAGGCTTTTTAAAAAAATAAGCCCTTTTTCCCATTGTTTATTTAAGAATCTTGATAGATAATTTCCGCATTACAGTGTTCGTTCCATTTTGAATTCCATCCACTTGGCATTTCACCTTCTTTAAATGGTACATAAACTTTTTCTAATGATGTACATCCCGAAAAAACACGATTACCTACTGTAGTAACTGTACTAGGTATCCTTATCTCTTTTAATGGTGTATTCCAAAAAGCATAAGTTCCTATATATTCTAATCCCTCTGGTAAATTAATTTCTGAAATCGCCGTATAAGCAAATGAGTACCCACTTATTATTTTAAGTTTTTGTGATAGCTTCACCTCTTTAAGGGCACTACACTCAAAAAAACCACTTGGTACGTTGTTAGCTATTTCTGTAACTGTATCTGGAATAATGATTTTTTCTACATCCTTTATGCTAGGAAACCCAAAAAAATAAGTGCCTCCATTACTCGGTAAATAAATTCCTATTTTCTTTACTTCCTGCCCTTGGTACGTAGAAGGAATAACTAGTGTCTTTAATCCTATTTCTTTGTTCGCAAGATAATAACTAACAGCATTTTTTATTGAAATTCCTCCTGTTTCTGGATCGAAGTCAAAGTATTCTTCTGGAGTTGGATCTGGAGTTTCTTCCTTATCCCAATTATCCATATCTTTTACTAAATCTGCTAACATTTTGTCTTCTTCTTCCGCTGATTTTACATAATTTTTCCCTGCCTCTTTAGCTCTATTCAAAATACCTCTTTGTCCTATGGTTAAGTTTATTGTAATTCCTGCTAAAATTAGTAAAATAATGATTGTAATCACTAAAGCAATTAGTGTAATTCCTGTTCTTGTTTCTCGTTTCATTTTCTTTTGTTTCCCCCTATCTTTATTCATAGTCTAATCCTTTAATCTATGTAGCCTCATTATATCTTTGTTTTTTTTTTATAGCAAGGATTTAACCAAATGTTCAATATCATTCTTTTACATAATGCTAATGTTCTGCTATTTTACTACCATATGCTACTTGCTTCTCCTTGACTTTTCCTTATTTTTCCTGTATGATATACTAATAGAAAAAGAAAAGTTAGGAGTTTTGATAGATGTTATGTTCTGTATGTAAGAAAAATACTGCCATTATTTTCGTGAATAAACAGGATGAAAAAGGAGAACAGTCTTTGGAGGGATTTTGTTACAATTGTGCTAAAGAAAAAGGAATTAATCCTTTGGATGTTCTTGCTAAGCAATCCACTGTACTAGAAGGTGACTCTGTTAATTTAGAAGATATGACAGCACAATTTGAAACCATTTTTAAAGATTTAACAGAGAATTTGTCTACCGAAGATATTCGTCTTGATTCTGCTACTGCCATTCCTTTTAATGCTTTATTTGGTATGGGGGGAAAATCGGAGGACAATGATGATACCACCAGTGCAAATGCTTCTAATAAAAAGGTAAAAGTAGATAAAAAAGTAAAACAAAAAAAGACAAAATTTTTGGATACCTATGGTACTAATTTAACCAATAAAGCACGAAATAATGAATTAGACCTTGTGATTGGAAGGGACCGAGAAATTCAACGAATGATTCAAATTTTAAACAGGCGTGCCAAAAATAACCCTTGTTTAATTGGTGAACCTGGTGTTGGGAAAACAGCAATTGCACAAGGTCTTGCTCTTAAAATTGCAAGTGGAAAGGTACCTGCCAAATTATTAAACAAAGAAGTATATTTATTAGATATGACAGCCATTTTAGCAGGAACTCAATTTCGTGGCCAGTTTGAAGGTAGAATGAAAACCTTAATTGATGAATGTAAAGCTTGTGGTAATATTATTTTAGTTATTGATGAAATTCACAATATTATGGGAGCTGGTGATGCTGAAAATTCCGCCAATGCGGCAAATATTCTAAAACCATCTCTTGCAAATGGTGAAATTCAATTAATTGGTACTACCACTCTTCGTGAATACCGTAAACATATTGAAAAAGATACTGCACTAGAAAGAAGATTTCAACCAATTTTAGTAGAAGAACCAACTGTAGAAGATACCATTAAAATTATCGAAGGTATTAAGAAATACTACGAAGAATATCATAAAGTAAAAATTTCTACTGATGTTATAGAAAAAATGGTAAATATGTCTGAAAAATATATTCATGACCGTTTTTTACCAGATAAAGCCATCGACATTTTAGATGAAGCATGTTCTCGTATTAATTTAAGTAATAAAGAATTATACCAGCTAGAATTATTGAAAAACGAATTAAAAGCTGTACAAGAAGAAAAAGAAGAAGCAGCTACTGCTGATTCTGCCGAAGATTATCAAAAAGCTGCTGATTTAAAAACCAAGGAATGTCGCCTAGAAGAACAAATTGCTCTTTTAACCAAAAAAGCCAAGCCAAAACAATTGACCTTACAAGATATTGCCCTTGTAATTGAGCACTGGACAAAAATTCCTGTGCAAAAAATTACAGAAGAAGAAACCAAAAAACTACTTGCTTTAGAAGAAAATCTACATAAGCGAATTATTGGTCAAAATGAGGCCGTTTCTGCTGTTGCAAGAGCCATTAGAAGAAATCGTGCTGGGCTAAAAAGTTCCAAACGTCCACCTTCTTTTATCTTTGTTGGTCCTACTGGAGTAGGAAAAACGGAACTTGCCAAAGCCTTAAGTTACGAAATGTTTGGAAAACGCGATGCCATTATTCGTATTGATATGTCAGAATACATGGAAAGTCATTCCACTTCAAAATTAATTGGCTCCCCTCCTGGGTATGTAGGATATGATGATGCAGGTCAATTAACCGAAAAAGTAAAACGACATCCTTATTCTATCTTATTATTTGATGAAATTGAAAAAGCACATGCAGATGTCTTTAATCTTCTTCTTCAAGTATTAGATGATGGAAAATTAACAGATTCACAGGGAAATGCTGTTAGTTTTGAAAATACAATTATTATTATGACCTCAAATGCTGGTTCCCATTTAAACAATAATTCGATTGGATTTGGAAAAGAATCTACAATTGATAAAACGAAAATACAAGATAGTTTAAAACAAACCTTCCGACCAGAGTTTTTAAATCGTATTGATGAAATTATTATTTTTGATAGTTTAACTAAAGAACAATTATTAGAAATTGTTGATTTAATGTTACAAGATACCAAACATGCCTTAGAAAATAAGCTTATTACTATGGAAATTAGCACAAGTGCAAAAGAATATCTTCTAGCCAAAGGAACAGATTATAAATATGGTGCAAGACCACTTCGTAGAGCTATTCAACGTTATGTAGAAGATATTTTATCTGAAATGATTTTACGTTCCGAATTATCTGATGGACAAAAAGTGTTCATTGATTGTTCAAAGGACGAATTGATATTTAATGTTAAGTAAAATTTAAAATTGTGGGATGATGTTTTCATCAGACCACAATTTTTCTTGCTATATTCTATCTTCCCCTAGCATATCCTCTTGTTCTTTTTCCTTTTTTGCTTTTTCTCTTTGTTGTGCTTCTTTTTCATTTTTGGGCATAGATACTATATCTTTTTTAAATCTTTCCACATCCTGTGGATTTCCTAAATCATATTTCCCTGTAAAACCAAATTGTTCAATCGATATTTTGTAATTTGACATTTGCGATACATTTATGAATTTTTCAATATCAAAATTTCCAAAATCATTATCCTTAAAGTTAAGTTCAAATTGGGAAGGTGATTTAACATCCTCCGAAAATAATGTATGATTCACCTTTTCTTCACGCCTACTTGTTCTATAGTCTTCCCTAATTTCCGACTTACTCATATAGTCGTCATTTCCGATATAGCTATTATTCGCATTGATTGTAATATTTCCTTGTTCATCCATATACATCATGTTTTCCATCGTATTTTCATTTAACATTTCTTGAACAATTTCACCCTCATCATTTGTATATGTTACCATTATATGTGGCATCCTTATTTGAAGTCTATTGAAGTTAAACATATCTTCAAATTCTACTTCTACATTTGTATTCCCTAAATTAATATATTTTGCTTTTACTACTTCTTCTAACATAGAAAGTTTTTCTTTATAACTTACATAAGTGCTATCTATCATAATTCCCTTTGCATCAAAAGTAACCATTCTAGCACTTCCACAATAGTCATCCTCAATATACAAATAAATTTTATATGGTTCAATTTTTTGCCTTAGTATTTCTTTTTTTGTTACTAAATCATAAAATTTTCCTGTTAGTTCTTCCATTTTATATACCTTTCTTTTTTACATTTTACGAAATACACCAGATACTTTTCCAAGTATTTTACAGTCTGGTACAATGATTGGATCCATTGTAGAATTTTCTGGTTGTAAACGAATATGATCCGTTTCTTTATAAAAGGTTTTTACGGTCGCTTCGTCTTCAATTAAAGCTACCACGATTTCTCCATTATTGGCACTTTCTTGTCTTTTTACTAGAATATAGTCTCCATCTAAAATTCCAGCCTCTATCATACTTTCTCCTCTAACCGTTAACATGAAAGATTCACTGTTTCCTACGAAATCGATTGGAATTGGGAAGGTATCGGTAATATTTTCTACTGCTAAAATTGGTGCTCCTGCTGTAATTTTTCCGATGACTGGTACTTCTACCATTTCTTTTCCTGAATAGAATTCTTTCATTTGTGTTTGATTTTTGTTTTCCCCTAATCCACCTTTTAATAATTTTAGAGTTCTTCCTTTTTGAGATTCCTTTTTAATGTATCCTTTTTCTTCTAATTTTGCAAGATAACCATGTACCGTTGCTGTTGATTTTAGCCCCACTGCTTTTCCAATCTCTCTTACTGATGGTGGATAACTGTTTAATGCTATTTGTTTTTCAATAAATTTTAATATTGCTTTTTCTCTCTTTCCTAACTCATTTGGATCTTTTTTCTTCAAACCAAATCACTCCCTTTTTCTTAGTTTTCTATAATGCTATCACAAAAAAAAGAAAAAGTCAAACAAAAGTTTGAACTTTTTCAAAGAAAATTTATTGGATTTTCATTTTTTTACCTATACCATTCAAATTCCCATTCTAAAAACTTAACTGTATCTCCTTCTTTTACCCCTTTTTTAATAAGCTCCTCTTCAATTCCTAGTTGTTTGATTACTTTTTGGAAATAGTGCATCGATTCATTATCTCCTATATTAATTCTTCCCATGAGTCTTTCTACTGCTGGTCCTTCTACAAAATATTCTTCCCCTTGCTTTGTCACTGTATATTCATTTTTATCTTCTAAAGTATATACCATCTTTTCTTCTATTTCTACTAGTTCCTCTTTTGGTAATTCTTTTAAATTTTCGGTTACTCGGTTCATTAGTGTATCGATTCCTTCTCCTGTTACTGCTGAAATTTTAAATAATTCTAGTTGTTCCTCTTTTGCAAATGTTTCTAGTTGTTTTAGCAAATCTTCATTTTGCATTACATCTAATTTATTAGCAACAAGAATTTGTTTTCTTCCTGCTAATTTTTCACTATAACTTTTTAATTCTTCTTGGATCGTTTTAAAATCTTGTACTGGATTTCTTCCCTCTGTTCCAGAAACATCAATCACATGAAGCAATAATCTTGTTCTTTCAATATGTCTTAAAAATTGAATTCCCAGTCCTACTCCTGTACTGGCTCCTTCTATAATTCCCGGTATATCAGCAATCACAAAACTATCTCCATAGACTGATTTTACAACACCTAAGTTTGGAATAATGGTGGTAAAATGATAGTCTGCAATTTTTGGTTTTGCGGAAGTGACTCTTGAAAGGAAGGTTGATTTTCCAACATTGGGAAAACCGATTAATCCTACATCAGCTAATAGTTTTAATTCTAAAATGATTTCTTTTTCTTGCCCTTTTTCTCCATCTTGTGAGAACCTTGGTGCTTGTCTTGTAGAAGTTGCAAAATGTACATTACCTTTTCCGCCTCTTCCTCCAGGAAGTACTAGTTCTTTTTGTTTTTCCTCAGATAAATCGGCAAGAACTCGTCCGTGTTATACTATCTCTAATAATGGTTCCTTGTGGAACACCAATGTATAAATCCTCTCCTTTTTTCCCATAACAATGGTTGCCACTGCCGTTTTGTCCATTTTCTGCTTTAAATATTTTTTTATAACGGAAATCTAGTAATGTATTCATATCTTTATCTACCACAAAATAAACACTTCCACCTTTTCCTCCATCTCCACCATCTGGTCCACCTGCGGCTACATACTTTTCTCTACGAAATGTAGCCGCACCATTTCCACCATTTCCTGATTTTATTACTATTTTTGCATAATCTGTAAACATACTCTTCTCCTTTAATATAAGTCGTTATCTTCTCCTTCCATTCCATCTCCTTGACGAAATGCTGGACTCATTATTAATAATCTAATTTCATTGCTTTTTTTACTTTTTCCATAGTAATACGTGCTTCTTTTCTTGCCTGATTGGTTCCTTCCATTAAGATTTCTTTTACTTTGTCTGGTCTTTCTTCATAATAGTGTCTTTTTTCTCTAATTGGTGCTAAGTGTTGTACTATGTTTTGGATTAACTGCCTTTTGCAAGCAACACATCCTCGTTTTCCTTTTTTACATTCTTCACAAATATTGTTTACTTCACTTGTACTAAATAGATTATGGTAATAGGCTACCATACAAATATTAGGATTTCCGGGATCGTCTTTTTTTATTCTTGCAGGATCTGTAATGGCACTCATTACCTTTTTGGTTATTTCCTCTTCATTATCACTTAAATAAATAGCATTTCCTAGTGATTTCCCCATTTTTTCGTTTCCATCTAAGCCTTTAATTCTTTTATTTTCTCCTAAATATGCTTGTGGTTCTCTTAGCGTTTCTCCATAAATGCTATTAAATTTTCTTACAATTTCTCTACATTGTTCAATTAATGGCAATTGATCTTCTCCTACTGGAATTAAGTTTGCATCAAATGCCGTAATATCTGCTGCTTGGCTCACTGGGTACCCTAAAAAACCATATGTTACACTTTCTCCAAAAATATCTCTTTTTTGTGCAATTTCTGTTTTTACGGTTGGATTTCTCTCTAACCTTGCAATGGTAACTAAATTAGAATAAAACACCGTCAATTCTGCAATTTCTGGTATCATGGATTGTAGAAAAAAAGTTACTTTATTAGGGTCAATCCCTACTGCTAATTCATCCATTACAATTTCTTGTACATTATTTTTTACTTTTTCTGGATTTGCAAAATTATCGGTTAATGCTTGAACATCTGCCACCTCAATAAAGGTTTCATATTCATTTTGAAGTTTTACCCTATTTTGTAAAGAACCAAAATAGTGCCCTATATGTAATTTACCAGTTGGTCTATCTCCTGTTAATATTTTCTTTTTTTCCAATTTTGTTTCCCCCTCTTTTTTGGTGATAAGCATTTCTATTATACTGTATTTTGAAAAAAAAGACAACTCCTGTATTAGAGTTGTCTTAAGATACCTATTTATTTTGCTTCTACTTCTTGTGCAACCTGATAAACACTTACTTTCTTTTTATCTTTTCCTAGTCTTTCAAATTTAACAGTTCCATCTACTAATGCATACAAAGTATCATCACTACCTTTTCCTACATTTGTTCCTGGATGTATATGAGTTCCTCTTTGTCTCATTAATATATTTCCTGCTAATACAAATTGACCATCTGCACGTTTTACTCCAAGACGTTTTGACTCGCTGTCTCTTCCGTTTTTAACACTACCTTGACCTTTCTTATGAGCCATGTTTTCTCACTCCTTCCATCGCTTGCTTTTTATTTGCCTTTATTTTTCTTCTACTTTTACAGAATCTTCTTTTGCTACTGCTTTTTTCGCAGTTGGCTTTTTAATTCCTGTAATTTCAACCTTTGTATATGGTTGTCTGTGTCCTTGTTTTCTTTTATAATTCTTTTTTGCCTTATATTTGAAAACAATGATTTTTTTTGCTTTTCCGTGTGAAATTACTTTTCCTTCTACTTTGATGTCTTTTACATAAGGAGCTCCAATTTCAATTTTATCTCCATCAGAAACGAAAACGACCTTATCAAAGGTTACTTTTTTTCCTTCTTCTACATCAAGTTTTTCAAAAAATACAACATCACCTTCAGCTACTTTGTATTGTTTTCCACAACTTTCAATTACTGCGTACATTCTATGTACACCTCCCTTTTTTGTATACTCGCTAATCCAAAAATGTAGGTAGTTAAATAACTTTAACCTTTATGAACCTTAATTAAGCGGATTACAGTTAAATATTGTATCATATCTATTGATATTTGTCAAACACTTTTTTTGTGAGTTTTTTTGCTTTTTTGTAAATATTTGTTGACAATTTTTTTTCCTATGTTAGGATAAGCCATAAGGAGTTTGAAAACCATTGGGCTATAGAAATTCTAACAAAGATAGGAGGTGAAACCCAATGGAAAATCAAGATAATAACACAGAATTACTGAACATTGTTATACAAATTCAGAAAACAACAACAATACTTGCTCGGAAATCAAGAAAAAATGGCTAAAGAATTAAACCAACTTCATTTACTTGTTACCACACTGACACAAAATCAAATTTTGTTATGCGATAAAATTAACGAAATGGATAAAAAAATCGACGATAATTATGCTAAACTTGATAAGAAAATCGATGAGAATTATGCTAAGCTTGATAAGAAAATTGATGAAAATTACGCTAAGCTTAATAAAAAAATCGACGACAATTATGCTAAACTTGATAAGAAAATTGATGAAAATTACGCTAAACTTGATAAAAAAATTGATGAGAATTATGCTAAGCTTGATAAGAAAATCAATGACAATACTGCTACATTAACTGAAATGATTCATGAGATTACATCAAAAATTGCATCACTTCAAAAAGAAGTCCGATTTTTACGAGATGATATTGATACCGTTTATGCCTTAGAAACAGAATCTCGAACAAAATTAAAAAAATTATTTTAATAACAATCCTCAAAAGATATTTTCTATCTTTTGAGGATTGTATTTTATTCTTTTCGTTTCATGGCTCGTATGATTTCTTTTTTCTCTTCGCTTACTCGGTAAGACTCGATTATCTTTTGTAAAGCTTTGTTATAAGTAAAGATATCCAAATTGTTATTTTGTAATAACCTCATCGTTTCTTTTGGGAATTTAATATAACAAATCGATATTGCCCATGCTATTGCCATTTTTACGTAATACCCTTCGTGTTTTACTTGGTTTACGATCTCTAATACTCTTTCTATGTAATTCGGGGTTATATAGAAATCCAATAACATAACAACTCCAAAACGAACTTCAAATTCTTTTTGGGAGTTTATGTATGGTATTATAAAATCCCATACTTGTTCTAAATGCTTATTAGTAAACTTTAATCCTGCACAGGTAACATCACATACCGCCCAATTATCGATTTTTGGAATAAATTTTTTTAAATAATAAAATCGTTCTTCTATTTCCATCTTAGCAAGTCCAATTACCATGCCTTGTAACATAATTTGTTCGTAATAATCGTTTTTTGCTTGCCTCAAAAACTCGCTCCAATCGGAAGATTTTGCGATTTCTTTTGCCAACCCTCGAAGAACAGGCACTCGAACCCCTATGATATTATTCGTCCCTGGACATAATGCACTATGAAATTCTTGGTATTTTAAATCTTGTAATTCAAATAGTTTATTTATTATCTCTTGCATTTGTTTGCTCTTTCCTTTTCTATCAATTTACTTTCCTATTATACCATATCTTCTATTATTTGTATCGTTTTTTTACTTTTAGGCTTTTCTTTTGGGCATTTTTGTTATATAATAGCTTAAAATTTGAAAAAAGGATGGATTATTATGGCATATAATTTTAAAAATGTAGAACAAAAATGGCAAAATTATTGGGAAGAACATAAAACGTTTAAAACCGATGTATGGGATTTTTCAAAACCAAAATTTTATGCATTAGATATGTTCCCTTACCCTTCTCGGACAAGGTCTTCATGTTGGGCATCCAGAAGGTTATACGGCAACCGATATTGTTTCAAGAATGAAACGTATGCAAGGATATAATGTCCTTCACCCAATGGGATGGGATGCCTTTGGTCTTCCTGCTGAACAATATGCAATCAAAACGGGAAAACATCCATCTGGCTTTACTCTTGCAAATATTGAAACCTTTAAAAGACAATTAAAAATGCTTGGTTTTTCTTTTGATTGGGACAGGGAAGTTTCAACCGCTGACCCCAACTATTACAAATGGACTCAATGGATTTTTAAGAAGCTATATGAAGATGGTTTAGCAAAATTAGTGGAAATGCCAGTAAATTGGTGTGAAGAATTAGGAACTGTTCTTGCTAATGATGAAGTGATTAATGGCAAAAGTGAACGTGGTGGTTATCCTGTGGTTCGTAAGAACATGAAACAATGGGTATTGGATATTCCAAAATACGCAGAAAGTTTGCTAGATGGTTTAGATGACTTAGATTGGCCAGAATCTACCAAAGAAATTCAACGAAACTGGATTGGCAAATCAGTTGGTGCCGAAGTTACTTTTGAAGTAGCAAATACTAATGGACTTCACTTTACCGTATTTACCACAAGACCAGATACCTTATTTGGTGCTACTTATTGTGTATTAGCACCAGAACATGAACTTGTAAAATCCATTACGACAAAAGAGCAATCTAATGCCATTCATGAATATATTACACTTGCTGCTTCCAAATCGGACTTAGAGCGAACCGAATTAAGTAAAGAAAAAACGGGAGTATTTACTGGTAGTTATGCAATAAACCCTGTTAGTGGTAAACAAATTCCAATTTGGATTTCCGATTATGTATTAGCAACCTATGGTACTGGTGCCATTATGTCGGTTCCAGCCCACGACCAAAGAGATTATGAATTCGCTTCTAAATTTGGGTTAGAGATTATCCCTGTTTTAGAAGGTGGTGACATTACCAAAGAAGCTTTTGTAGAAGACGGGGTTCATATTAATTCTAATTTCTTAAACGGACTTAATAAAGAAGATGCCATTTCTAGTATGCTTACTTGGCTTGAAGAACATCATATTGGTACCAAAAAAGTAAATTATAAACTACGTGAATGGATTTTTGCAAGACAACGTTATTGGGGAGAACCAATTCCAATTATTCATTTTGAAGATGGCATGAAAGTATTAGAAGATAACGAATTACCTCTTGTTTTACCAGAACTAGAAGATTACAGCCCATCTAAAACAGGAGCTTCTCCACTTGAAAAAGCAACCGATTGGGTGAATGTTTCAAATGGAAAAAGAGAAACCTCTACCATGCCAGGTTCTGCTGGTTCTAGCTGGTATTTCTTACGTTATATTGACCCACATAATGATAACGAAATTGCCTCACCAGAATTAATGAAACACTGGATGCCAGTCGATTTATATATGGGAGGACCAGAACATGCCGTAGGTCACCTACTTTATTCAAGATTTTGGAACCAATATTTATATAACAAAGGAATTGTTAGCCATAAAGAACCATTTTATAAACTTCGTCATCAAGGTATGATTTTAGGTTCAAACGGAGAAAAAATGAGCAAATCCAAAGGAAATGTAGTAAACCCAGACGATATGGTTAAAAATTATGGTGCTGATGCATTACGTCTTTATGAAATGTTTATGGGACCAATTGATGCTGCCAAACCATGGGATCCAAATGGAATTGAAGGTTCGAAAAAATTTATCGACCGTGTATGGAGATTATATGCCGAATCCGATAAAATACAAGAAAAAGAGAATTCCGAATTAGACCGTGTTTATCATTATACCGTAAAAAAAGTAACTCATGACTATGAAAACATGGAATTTAACACTGCTATTAGCCAAATGATGATTTTTATCAATAGCTGTTACAAAGTAGAGGTTGTTCCGAAAGCCTATGCCCTTGGCTTTTTACAATTACTAAACCCAGTAGCACCACACATTACCGAAGAACTATGGGAACTTCTTGGAAACACCACTTCCATTGCCTACTCTACTTGGCCAACCTATGAAGAAGACAAAATAAAAGAAGATACCTTCAATCTTCCTATTCAAGTAAATGGCAAATTACGCGGAAATGTGGATGTTAGGATGAATTTACCTGAAGAAGAAATAAAAGAAATTGCTCACAAAACCGTTGCTTCTTATTTAGAAGGAAAAACCATTGTAAAAGAAATCTATGTCACCAATAAGATTTATAATATTGTTGTAAAATAGCTAAAAATGGTCCCGAAACCACACATGGTTTCGGGATTTTTTAGAAAAACTAACTAGCCGTTTTTCTTTGTTTGAAACTTTTCATTCTGTACCTTAATTTGCTTGTCAATTAACTCCTTTACTTTG
This sequence comes from Clostridia bacterium, assembly GCA_022796855.1. GTDB lineage: Bacteria > Bacillota > Clostridia > TANB77 > CAG-508 > RGIG8482. The sequence goes on from JAAWJM010000015.1 coordinate 39,279, forward strand.
GGATGGTTCAGTGTCATCGGCATACTTGCATATACAGTTTCTATTTTAGAAACAGCAAATGTCGGAAGTTGTGTCTTGTAAGACAAAAAGGCATTGGACCGATAACCCGTATTATCAGGTTGGTTTTCTCTAATCGCCTTTTCCATAATTGGACATACTAGCCAAAAGAAAAAGTTCGCTGGGTGCCAGAATTCTTTGGCTGTGTGTTTTACTCTTTTTCGGTCAAGAGAAGAAATAACGACACTAACTTGCTCTGGTCTCACGCCTGAATAATCTGCCTTTTCTAAATATGATGAACCCACACTAATATCCTCATCTACAATATGTTCTGTTAAAAACTTACCTACCAACGGATATATCCATCTTAAGTATCTTCTCATAACAGACGGCATGGTTGTGAGGGTTCCTTCAAATATAGGACAGATAGCATCAACTAGTACATTCGATCCATATTTAGCATGGTTTAACATCATCGTAGCCGATTTTGTAAAACCTACTAAAATAACACTTTGTAAAGCTAATCTCTGTTCTAGTACCTCCATTAACTCCTTTTGAGCTTTCTCTAGCCCTTCACACCCAAAAAATTCCGGATGCTTTTTCAGTAATTTTTTTACTCTATGCCTTTTCGGTGCAGATTTTTCGGGATTACTTAGCTTATAATACAAGCCAAATACCCATGCATTTGGAAAATCTTCATCTACTGCCTTTGAAAACGGGTCCGCTAATGACCAACCATTGTTAATAATTAAACAAGTTTCATTTGTTCTCCCCTTTCTATGCAGTATTAGAATAAAATTCCGCCCATTATACCAAAGTGCTCCTTTGTGTAATAGGTCATAGCATTTCTTTGCTTCAAACATAATTTAAACCTCCCTTTTCGTGATTGCAATCATTATATCATGTATACATAAATTTATCAATGTTTTTATTTGTTTAACGCAAGGTGATTTCTTTGTGTCACAAAAAAGTAATATATTCTTAACCTTTCCGAAATACATTTTTTTAATAAACTGTTGTATAATAAAAGTATTCGTTACAAAGGAGAAAATAAATGAACATTGACCAAGAACTAAAAAAGGAAGGAATTGAAGTTATTCGTACTTTAGACAGACTTTCCATCAATTCTATTGCAAAATCGGTTGCAGACAAATTAGAAAGAGCCTTTCCAGAGCAAAATTTGGATGCTAAAGATTTATTTATGAAATTATCTCGAATTAATATGTATGTTGCAAAAATGCCAGATTCACTATCTAGTGCCAAATACTATTATAAAAATCATTCCATCTATTTTAATGAAAATACAGACTTAACTCATGTTGATGTATGTGCGATTCATGAGTGTATTCATGCTTTACAAGAATATCGTGATGAAAAGGGAAATTTACTTCGTCTTGGTTTTTGTAATTTTACTAGTAGTAGTTTACCTGGTATGGCACTAAATGAAGCTGCTGTTCAATTAATGAGTTCTTATGCTATGGAAGCCAATTTAGATACGGTAAAATATTTCGATATTACCCTTCCTACTTATAGCCCTTCTCATTATGCTTTGGAATGTACACTACTTACACAAATGGCATATGTAACTGGTAATTATGACTTATTTAACAGTACTTTGTATAGTAATGATTTATTTATGGATAAATTTATTTTATTAACGAGTAAAAGTACATTTTATAGCATTCAAACCAATCTTGATAAATTAATGGATTTAGAAGATAATTTAAGTTTCCAAACTTCACTACTTGCAGATATGGACGAAACTTCAAAAAATATTGAGAAAATTACAAATAAAATTGCAAAGCTTCGTATGCAAATTCAAACTTTGTTTTTAAATACACAAAATTTAATTTTAACCAATTACTTTGACCAAAAATTTAATGCCATTTCTACTTTGGTACAAATGGAAGATTACCGAAAAAAACTATATAATTTTAAGGATTTTATTGGCTATACCGATACATATTCTTTTTATAACGATTACTATGTAAAGAAAATGGCAGATTTAGATTGGAAACGAGTAGAAATTCAAAATCAAAATTCTAGTATTCCTGTCTCACGTTCCTTAGTGCCAAAAAAACAGGGATTTCTTGCAAGATTATTTAGCAAATTAAAGAAATTATTTGGTCTATCAAATGAAACCGTAAATATTAAAATGTAGAGTCGATGCCTTCATCGACCCTTTTTTACGTCTTTGTTTTATTCTATTTTGTATCATTATTTTTGCCACAGGTCGATATGTGGGCATCGCCCCCTACATTTATTTTTCTAACCACCTTATTATCGCTTTTGCTGCTTCTCTTCCTGAACGGCTTGCCCATGCTACTGTTGCTTTGGTTCCACTAATGTCTCCTCCTGCAAATACTTTTTGTCTTGAGGTTCTATAATCTTCGTCAATTTTAATATTACCTCTTGAGGTTAATTCTACTCCTAATTCTTCTACAATCCTTTGTTCTGGTTTTGAGCCTACTGCCATTATGACATAATCCATTGGTAACATAAAATTACTGTCCTTTATATCAACTGGTACTTCTCTTGTTTCTCCTTCTTTTTTTACCAGTTGTGTTTTGATACATTCCACTTCGGTTACAATTTCTTTTCCTTTTATTTCTACTAAATTTGTTTGAAACAAAAACTTAATTCCTTCTTTTTTGGCATCCTCTATTTCTTTTCTTTCTGCTGGCATTTGTTTTTCGGCTCTTCGGTAAATAATCGTAACCTCTTTTGCTCCCATTCTTTTTATGGTTCTAGCAGTATCCATTGCTACATTTCCTCCACCAATTACTGCTATTCTTTTTTCTTCATAATTTGGATGAGAACCATGTTCTAATAATTCATTTCCTCCATAAACTCCTTGTAAATTTTCTCCTTGTATCCCCATTTTTGCCGAAATATTGGCTCCTATTGCAATAAAAATAGCATCATAGTCTTTTTCTAAATCTTCTAATTTATAATCTTTGCCAAGACTTTTTCCATATTGAACCTCTATCCCTAAGTTGACAATTTTTTGTATTTGTTTATCAAGGATGTCCTTTTCTAACCTAAAATCTGGAATACCATGTCTTAAAATTCCTCCAAGTTTGTCATACTTTTCATATATCGTAACCTCATAGCCATTTCTTACAAGCCACGCTCCTGCTGTTAAACCTGCTGGTCCTCCCCCAATGATAGCAATTCTTTTTTCTTTTTTTTGCGTATGGAATTTCGGAATTTCATATTGCTCCTTAATCCCCATATCGCCAACATATGCTTCTAATTCTCCAATACTAACCGATTCGCCTTTTATTCCACGTACACAAGCTCCTTCGCATTGGCTTTTATGTGGGCAAATTCTGCCACAAATTGGAGATAATACGCTTGTATTACACAAAATGTGATATGCCTCTTCATAGTTTTCTTCTTTCATACACGCAATAAATTCTGTAATATCATTCTCCAAAGGACATCCCTTTTTACACATTGCCACTTTACAACCTAAGCAGTAATTTGCTTTATTCTTTATTTCTTCTTTACGATATTCCATATTCTTTCCTATATCATATATTATTTTATATGACATTTCCTCCATAAAATTTTACTCCATTTATTTTATTATGAACCAAAAAGAATGTCAATTCTTCCTGACCAGTCATCCACCAAAAACAATATCCGTAAAAACTTGCTATTAAAAGGATTTCAAAACTTTTTTTCATCTTTTATACATCGATTATAACAAATGTTTAAACTTTTTTTCGTGATTGTTTTGTTAATTCCTTGTCCGTGCGACTTGTTCTAAAATTTCTGTTACAAATTGTTTTAGTTTTGGGTTTAGCATAAATTGGTCTTTGCACCTTTGCCAATAAGTTAACTGGTATTCTTTTGTCCAATTTTTCCCTTGGTATACTTTTCCTGCTGCTAGTTGGTCACATATCATTTCACAAGCATAGCAAAATGGCATGATTGGTAAACTTTTGGGTGCATTTGGGTCATACCAATATTCTGGATGATGTTTGTTTCTTCCCTTATGGTGCAACCAGGCTACCGAATACCCATAGTCTTCCTTTGCATATTGAATTGGACTTCTTTTTCCATCTTGGTAATATTTTACTCCTTGCCAAAATTCTGTAGGCGAAAATTTCGATAAATCATGTACCAACCCTCGAAAGGGGATTCCTGCTCTACAACACAAACCAAACACAAGCCATTTATGTACTAGTACATTTCTAAGATGTCCAAAAAAATTCTTTATCATTCTTATCCTACTTCCTTTTTTCTTAAATCTTATTATCATTACATGTTTGTATCTTATTGACTCATCTGCTCCATTTTGGTTTTGACTTCTTTTAAATCTTTCCAGAACTCAATTTTTTTATTATCATCACGAAGAAGGGCTGCTGGGTGCCATGTTGGCATATATAAAAGCCCTTTTCGCTCAATCCAATTTCCGTCTTGTGGCAGTAATTCCATATTCGTTTCCTAATATATTTTTTAATGCTACACTTCCTAGTAACACAATTATTTTTGGTTTTACTAACATCACTTGATTTCGCAAATAGTTTAAACAAGCCTCTGCTTCGTCTGCTTCTGGGTTTCGGTTATTCGGTGGTCTACATTTTACTACATTGGCAATATAAACCTCTTCTCGGTTTATGCCAATTCCTTCAAATGCCATGTTCATAAGCTTTCCTGCTTTTCCTACAAAAGGCTCCCCGGAGCCTATCCTCGTCTGCTCCTGGTCCCTCTCCTATAAACATAAGGTCTGCTTGCTTATTTCCTGTTCCAAATACAATATTGGTTCTGTTTTGACACAACTTACACTTCTTACATGCTACTACCAATTGTTCTAATTCTTCCCATGTTTCAAACATTTTCTTTTCCTACTTTTCTTCTTTCTTTATTTCCTATTTTCTATCCTTAACTTCTCCTTTATCTTTTGTGTGTTTCATATTTATTTTAATCTGTTCGTTACCGTTCCTTTTCCATCTTTTGAAGTAATCTTTAAAATGGCTCCTTGTGTAATGGCTAGTTGTGGTGGAATATGACCAATGTCGGCTCCTATGATAATTGGTATTTCCAAATTGCCTATGGCATCTAATATCGCCTGTTTTTCGCTTATTTGGTAGTCTTCTCGCATAATATAAGGTCTACCAAAAACAATTCCTTTACAATACTTAAAATATCCTGCATGTTTCATTTTCCATAGAATTCTTTGTAGCAATGGAGTATTCATTTCATAGGCTTCTAAAAACCATATTATTCCATCTTGTTTGTATGTTTCAATATATTCTTTAACCTCATCAAATTTGGTTCCAATTAGTGTATCAATACAATCGATACAACCTCCTAATGCTCTTCCCTCCATCACAATTTCTTCTTGCCCTGTAATGTTTTTCCATTCTACCTTGGCAGTTAAGTGATAGGTTCCATCTTGATTATCTTCGATTTGTTCTTGATATTTCTCAAATGAATTTTGTACTAGCTCTTTTCCCCCTGCTATTTGTAAGCTATTGGTTAAATTTTGATAAAGGGGTGTCATTGCGTAGTCTTTTACATTTTCCGAGTAGATACTTGGTATATCACAAAGTGTATTTAATAAAAAACTAATATGTGTAATATCGGAAAATCCTTGTGTCCATTTTGGAGTACTCTTTTTTAAGACTTCAAAGTCGAGTTCATCTAGCATTTCCATTAAGAAGTCTCCTCCTCCTGCATAAATAATCAATTTTACCTCTTTGTTGTTCCATAATTCCATAAATTCTTTTGCTCTTACTTTAGCTGAAGCACTTCTACCTTGTTTGTCTTTTCTAACACTGGCGGTTTCTATTACTTTATAACCCATATTTTGAAATTGTTTGATGGCTATGCTCAATTTTTCAATTTTTTCTTCATCATCGCACCCTTTAGATGGTGCACAAATTCCAATAGTATCTCCTAATTTTAAACTTTCTGGATAACGCATACACTTCTCCTCCTTATTGTTTTATTCCTAATATAGCAGTATTTCTTCCTGCCAATTCTTTATGTGTTCGGTAAGAATGCATAGATTGGCTATGACAAACCGTACACATTCCACTATCTATTATATTCTCTTCTAATAGCCCGACTCCTATCATCATATTCTGATTTATTTTACATGTGTCAATTGTGTATTTTTGTGCTTGTGGATTGGTACATGTAATCATTTCTTCTATCTGTTTCATATCATAAAATTCTTTTTGGAAAAGGTCTGCTACATCTTTAGATACTTCAAAATGACATTTTCTAATACATGGTCCCATACAACAAATCATATCTTTGGGATTACAATCATACTCCTCTATCATTTTCTTTACTGCTACCTCTCCGAATTCTTCCTAGTGTTCCTTTCCAACCAGAATGAATATTACCGTATCACCTTTTTTATAGGATCATAAAAATAAAGAGGTGTACAATCTGCAAATCCTAGAGAAAAGGTAATATCTTTTTGGTTGGTTATTAATCCATCCACATCGGTTAATTCCTGTGGAAATATCGTAAGTTTTTTTGGTTGTTCATCAATTCTTTTTACTATATTAGTATGGGTTTGATATGGTCTTATCATCGTCTCTTTCTTAATTCCCAACGCTTCTGCCAATTTTTCAAAATTGGCATATAAAATCTCTCTTTTTTCCTCATATGTATCATTTCCTGCAATATCAAAATCATGTGCCTTTAAGGTATAACAATGTACAACTTCCGGATATTCCAGCAATTTTCGAAATTGCAAAAACTCCACTCCATTGTTTCTTACATGTACCATTGTTTCATTTGATAAGTCAACCATAAATTTTCCTTACCCTCCTTGTTTGTTACTATTCTATTATGAACCCCAAAAAAAGTCAATCACTTTTATTTGTATTGTTTTTTTGTAAAATTGTATTGACTTTTTGCTTTTTGTGTGATACATTTGTTCTGTTGTTAGAAACCTCACTATGACTTTATGATGACATCCATTAGCATTACTGATTTGTAATGTTAAATATGTCATTGTCGAGGAGGTGAGGCTTATGGAGTTATGTGTTGGAATTGCGCTTGTGGTTCTTTCTATTGGTATTACAGTATCTTTAATTGGACTTGTTCGGTTATAGTATTTGTATACATAGAAAAAGAATTGAAGTA
>JAAWJM010000039.1 GCA_022796855.1 Clostridia bacterium
ATTAAACTATCAAAACATACAAAAAATCGTGAACTAGAAAAATATTTTCCAATTCACGATTTTTGAGAGCTAATTTGAAACTACTTTTTCAGCAGCCTCCTAATATAGTTTTCCTCTTTGTTTGTCATAGTTGAATTTTTGTAAAAAACTTGCATATGATTAAGAAAATGTGATAAAATATAAGTGGAATGGTCAAGAAAATGTGGTAAAAGCATGCTATATTGGTCAAGAAAATGTGAAAGGATTGATAATATGTATCGTAAGATAATAGAAGAATTAAGACAATGGAAAGAAAAGAAACATAGACTACCTTTAATATTAAAAGGTGCAAGACAGGTAGGAAAAACATGGATTTTACAAGAATTTGGCAAAGAATATTTTGAGGATATCCTATACATCAATTTCGAGAATGAAAATAGTGTTGCTAGTTTATTTGAAGGAAATATAGAACCATATCGTATAATAGAATATTTATCTGCAATTCATCATAAAAGGATAGAGCCAGAAAAAACGTTAATTATATTTGATGAAATACAAGAATTGCCAAGAGCACTTACTTCTTTAAAATATTTTGCAGAACAAGCACCAGAGTATGCGATATGTTGTGCGGGAAGTTTGCTAGGTGTTTTCTTACATGACCAAGCATCGTTTCCAGTTGGGAAAGTAGATTTTTTAGAATTGCAACCATTAGACTTTGAGGAGTTTTTAATTGCCAATGGTGAAAACGAATTAATTTGTTTAATTCGAAAAAACAATATAGAAAAAATACCAGAGATTGTAACAGATAAATTGAAGGACTACTTGAAAAAATATTTTATTATTGGAGGAATGCCAAGGGCAGTAAAGACGTGGATTGAGGAAAAAGATTTTGAAACAGTGGAACGAATTCAAAAAGGGATATTAGAAGCATATGAAAGAGATTTTTCAAAGCATACAGATCATAATACAGCAACGAAAATACAATATGTTTGGAATAGTATTCCATCACAATTAGCAAAAGAAAACAGAAAATTTGTGTATGGTGTTGTAAAAGATGGAGCAAGAGCAAGAGAATATGAAAACGCAATTAACTGGCTAAGAGATACAGGACTAATACGAATGGTAAATAGAGTAAAATGCGGAAATAAGCAACCACTGAAAGCCTATGAGGATTTAAAGGCATTTAAAATATATTTGTTAGATATAGGCTTATTAAGAGTATTGTGTGAATTGCCATATGAAACAATTGTGAATGCAGATGCAATTTATAATGAGTTTAATGGGTTATTAACAGAACAGTTTGTACTTCAGGAATTAAAAAGTATTAGAAAAATCAATACAATTTATTATTGGTCGAACGACTTTCAAAGTGAAGTAGATTTTGTATTTGCTTATAAAAATTTGATTATACCTGTTGAGGCAAAAGCTGGAATCAATGTTAAGGCACAAAGTTTAAAGGTATATATGAAGGAATATACACCTAAATTAGCAATACGATATTCTTTATTAAATATTGCATTAGACAATAATATACTAAACATTCCACTATATGTTATTTGGAATACAAAGTATTATTTAGAAAAATTTGAAATATGAATGATACACGAATAATTCTACATATGATAATCAATTTCAAATTCCTTATGGTTCAAGTAATTTAGTATATTAGCATCTTCTTTAAAATTGAATTTCATTTTATAACTACAAAGTTTTTGCGTTTTTGCATGAAATTGTTTGTTAATTTCATTTTTTCCATATTTGCCATCTCCAATGATGGGATAGCCAATATGGGCAAGATGAGCACGAATTTGATGGGTTCTCCCAGTATGTAGAGTAACATCTAGTAGAGAAGTATGGTTGTCAAATTCTTTTAACACTTCATAGCTTGTTATAATTTTACGATAACCTGTTTTAGGAGTATCAGACACATAGGCTATTGATTTTTTAGCATCTTTAAATAAATAGGCTGTTAAGGTTTGCTTTTTTTTATGGGGGATGCCATATACAAGGCAAGCATAGTGTTTTTGGATTTCCGAATTTTTGAATTTATCAAATAAGATGTTTTGTACATCTTTTGTTTTGGCGAACAATACAAGACCAGTGGTATTACGGTCTAAACGGTGGCAAGGATATACAGGTAATCCTTGCTTTTTAGAAAGAAGAGTTGTTAAACTATTTTCTCCAAGTATTTCTAAACCAGAAGGCTTGTTTACAAGCAAAATAAACCTATCTTCATATACAATAGGAATTTCTTTTTTCGAATACAACAAATCATCTACAATATAAATTTCAACAACATCACTAGTATGTAAAATAACTTCCTCACGAATACGTTTTCCATTTATCTTAATATCTTTTTTTCGTAAAGTTTTATAAATCGTAGAAAGCAATAATTCTGGAAATTCATTTTGTAAAACCATATTTAATTTCTTATTATCATATTTTTCATCAATTACTAAAGTTTTCATGAAAACATTATACAAAATTATGAAAAAATTTGCAAACGATTTTGTAGGGGGCGATGCCCTCATCGACCCGGAAATTGAATTATACGCCAAAAGGTAGACTTTTTAGAGATAAAAATAAAAATTAAGAAATTCTTTAAAAAGTAGTGCAAATTTTTAAGAATCTATGATAGAATAGGAAACGAAAAATATATTTTTAGGAGAGTGTATAAGAAGTGGAGGACGTAAAGTATAAAAGAGTACTATTAAAACTAAGTGGAGAAGCATTAGCAGGAGATCGAAAAACAGGAATTGATGCCGATACGGTAGGAAACATTTGTGATGAAGTAAAAAATTTAACAAAATTAGGAGTAGAAGTTGCGATTGTTGTTGGTGGTGGAAACTTTTGGAGAGGAAAGTATGGTCATCAGATGGAAAGAACTACCTCAGATTATATGGGAATGCTAGCAACAACGATGAATGCACTTGCTTTACAAGATGCACTAGAAGCAAGAGAATTAAAAACACGTGTACAAACAGCAATTGAAATGAGACAAATTGCAGAACCTTATATTCGTAGAAAAGCAGTAAAGCATTTTGAAAGAGGAAGAGTCGTTATTTTTGCATGTGGAACGGGAAATCCATATTTTTCAACCGATACAGGAGCCGCACTTCGTGCAGCAGAAATTAATGCAGAAGTTATTTTACTTGCCAAAACCATTGATGGTGTATATTCAGCAGACCCAAAACTAGACCCAACTGCGGTAAAATATGATGAAATTTCATATACTGATATTTTAACAAAAGACTTAAAAGTAATGGATTCAACAGCAACTGCTCTTTGTAGAGATAATCAAATTCCACTTATGGTATTTGGAATTGATAAACCAGAAAATATGGTTAAAATTGTAAAAGGTGAAAACATTGGAACCATTGTAAAATAGAGACGATAATAAATAATGGCTATATGTTAAACATAAAAAATGTAGGGGAGGTCTCGTGTCTACCAAAAGAAAGATAAGATTGAAAAGGAGAGAAAAATCATGGATTACAAATCAATTGAAGAAAAGATGGAAAAGTCAATTAATGTATTTGCCGAAAATTTAGCAGCAGTAAGAGCAGGAAGAGCAAACCCTGCTATCTTAAATAAGGTAAAAGTAGATTATTATGGAGTAGAAACGCCAATTAGCCAAGTAGCGGGAATTTCAGTTCCAGAAGCAAGATTAATTGTGGTTCAACCATGGGATGCCAGTATCCTAAAAGAAATTGAAAAAGCAATTTTAGCTTCTGATATTGGAATTAACCCAAATAATGATGGAAAGGTAATTCGTTTATCTTTTCCAGAACTAAACGAAGAAAGAAGAAAAGAATTAGTAAAAGACATTAAGAAAATGGCAGAAGAAGCAAAAGTAGCCATTCGTTCTGTTCGTAGAGAAGGAATTGATGAATTTAAGAAGAGGCAAAAAGAAGCACTTATTACAGAAGACGATTTAAGAACAGCAGAAGAAGATATTCAAAAAATAACGGATAAGAAAATAGAAGAGATTGATAACATCACCGCAAACAAAGAAAAAGAAATCATGAGCGTATAAGGAGAGAACCATGACTATACAAGAAATTGACCAAACACGTTTACCGAAGCATATTGCCATTATTATGGATGGAAACCGTACTTGGGCAAAAAAAAGAGGAATGGACCCAAAACTTGGACATAAAGAGGGTGCCAAAGTGCTAGAAAATATCGTAAGATATGCAAATAAAATAGGCATAGAGTATCTCACCGTATATGCCTTTTCTACGGAAAATTGGAACCGCACCAAAGAGGAAGTAGGAGCACTTATGATGTTACTACAAACCTATTTAGAGGATTTTGCCAAACGTGCGGATACTGAAAATATTCGAGTAAAAATGTTAGGAGATAAATCAGCATTATCGAAAGGGCTACAAAAAAGCATTGAAAAAACAATTGAAAGAACGAAAAACAATACAGGAGTTACCTTTAATGTTGCTCTAAACTATGGAGGAAGACAAGAATTAGTAAAAGCGATGCAAGAAATTGCAACAAAAGCAAAACAAGAAGAAATCACAATAGAAGATATTTCAGAAGAAATGGTAGAAAGGCATCTTTATACCAAAGGACAGCCAGATCCAGATGTCGTAATACGAACAAGTGGACAAATACGAACGAGTGGTTTTTTACCATGGCAAACCATTTATTCAGAATTTGTATTTATGGAAAAAAACTGGCCAGATTTTAAAGAAGAAGATTTACTAGAAGCAATAAAAGAATATCAAAATCGAACCATTAAAAAAGGAAAATAATGGCTATATGTTAGAATAGAAGAAAGGTTATAGATAGTATGGATATTAAAAGATGGGTTTCAGCACTTATTGGTATGCCACTTGTGGTTATAATATTAGTTTTAGGGAATACTTATGTAGTAGATATTACATTTGCAATAGTAGCAGGGTTAAGTCTTCATGAATATTTTAATGCTTTTAAAGAAAAGGCACATCCTGTTATTTGGATGGGATATGTTTCCTCTTTTTTAATTGCACTTATTCATGTCATTCCAGTACAACATGCTATTACGATTGTTAGTGTACTAATTCCTATTGGAATTACCATATTATTTTTGCAAGTAATACTAAGTAATATGAAGACGAATATTAACGACATTGCGATTACATTTTTTGGAATTTGTTATATTTCCCTATTTTTAATGTTTGTGCCATTAATTCATGCCATGGAATATGGAAAATTTTTAGTATGGCTTGTATTAGCAGCTGCTTGGGGAACGGATATATTAGCCTATTTAGTAGGAAAATCGATTGGTAAGCATAAATTTAGTGAAATTAGTCCGAATAAAACAATAGAAGGGTGTATTGCAGGAGTTATTGGTGCTGTTTTATTTGGAGCAGGTTTAGTATTTGTTTTCAATCATGTATTTAATATGAATTTTTCATATGTTACCGTTATCTTAATTGAAATCATACTAAGTGTTGTAGGACAAATTGGAGATTTTGCGGCATCTAGTATTAAACGATATGTTGGTATAAAAGATTTTAGTAACTTAATTCCGGGGCATGGAGGAATGTTAGATAGGTTGGATAGTATTATCTTTATTGCTCCATTTGCATATATGTTAATAAGATTATTATAGGAGGAACCGAATTGTTAAGTATTTTAATAACAGCCATAAAAGTAATCTTTTTATTAGGATTTTTAATTTTCATTCATGAAGGAGGTCATTTCCTAGTTGCGAAATTATGCAAAGTAACAGTTAATGAATTTGCGATTGGATTTGGACCTACTATTTGGAAAAGCAAGAACACAAAAACACAATATGCTTTACGATTAATACCACTTGGTGGTTTTGTAAGCATGGAGGGAGAAGAGGAACGCTCAGAGGCTGAGGGTTCTTTTAGTAAAACCAGTGTTCCAAAACGTATTGCCATTGTGCTTGCAGGTGGAATGGTAAACATTATATTTGGATTATTGGTGTATTTTTGCTTGGTTTCAGCAGTAGGAGGAAATGTATCAAAGAAAATTGAGAGTTTAGAGCCAGAATATGGAGCCATAAAAGCAGGAATTATGGTAGGAGATGAAGTGGTTTCGATAAATGGCAAAAAGATTCATCAAAAACAAGATATTACGGATATAATGGAAAAATCTGAAGGAAAGCCTGTGACCATACAAGTAAAACGAAATGGTGAATTAATGGATTATACCGTAGAGCCAAAAACAATTATGGGAAAAGATACCGGAATTTATTTAGGAGTAGAGGGAGATAATTTGACCACACAAATTGTTGCACTTTATCCCTCAAGTCCAGCAGAAAAACAGGGAATTCAAATAGGAGATGTCATTTTAAAAATAAATGGAAAAGAAGTAAATAATAACCCTTATGAGGTAGTTTCGCTTATTAATGAAGCCCAAACTAATACAATTACTTTTACTCTTAAGAGAAAAGAAGAAATAAAAGAAATAACTGTAGAAGCGAATGTATCTTATACGTATTTATTAGGAATTAGCTTTGAAAAAGCAGAAAATAATTTTGCCAATAATATCTATTATGGATTTTGGAATACAGTCGATTTTTCCACATCGATTATTGAAAACTTAAAAATGCTGTTTACTGGAAAAGTATCGACCAACCAATTAATGGGACCAATTGGAATTTCTGGAATGGTTGCTAAAACCAAAGGAATCGAAGATTTTATCTACTTAGTAGCACTTATTTCATTATCCTTAGGTGTAACGAACTTACTTCCATTCCCACCACTAGATGGAGGAAAAGTAGTTATTTATGTAATAGAAGCCATTCGAAAAAAGCCAATGAAAGAAAAAACAGAAATCAATATCCAAATGCTAGGATTTGCAATATTAATTGGATTAACGATTTTTGTAACTTATCATGATATTATAAGAATACTCTAAAGCAAGGAAAAATCTTTGCTTTAGAGTTTATAAATTGGAAAGAACAAATAAAAAAGATAAAAAAAAACTTTCAAAAAGTATTGACAAACAATCCAATAACCCTTATAATTTATTAATGTCGGTGGAAGAAATGCAGGTGTAGTTCAATGGTAGAATTCCAGCCTTCCAAGCTGGCTATGCGGGTTCGATTCCCGCTACCTGCTCCAAAACCAACTTAACACGCGCCCTTAGCTCAGTTGGTCAGAGCAACCGGCTCATAACCGGTGGGTCCAAGGTTCGAATCCTTGAGGGCGCACCAAAA
>JAAWJM010000016.1 GCA_022796855.1 Clostridia bacterium
TGATAAAATGCAGTTATATCAATACTTACAAATACTTTTAAATAAAAATAAAAACCACTGAATTTGGTTAAAATTCAATGGTTTTGGTGCAGATGGCCGGAATCGAACCGGCACGGTTTATTCAACCGCAGGATTTTAAGTCCTGTGCGTCTACCAGTTCCGCCACATCTGCATGTAAAATTTGTAAACTGGTTTTATTTAGAACAGAACTAATTATAATATGTAAGATAGAGGGTTGTCAATACTTTTTTTGTATTTTGTGAAAAATTATGAAATGTGATAAGATGGGGAGGAAATTTGTGCAAGAAAAATTAAGAAATAGAGGTAAAAAACGTGTATCTTATTTATGAGGAGGGAAAAGATGAATTATATTGTAGATGTACAAAAGACGATTGATTAATTTGAAAAAAATTTTGGGAAGAATTAAAACAAAAGGGAATGGTGAAGGAATTATCTAGTAACTATACGGAAAAGACAATGGGAATTTGTTTTGGTGAATATGGAACAGAAGATTTTAAATATGGAATAGGGGTAGAAAGATAAAGCTTTACGAAAAAGAATGGTTGTGATAGTATTAAGGAAGTAAAGGAAGGTAGGAATATGGCGAATATTTTTGATTATTTGACTTGGAGAGGGGATTTAACACTTGCACAATCTGAATTTAATGAAATCGATAATTTAATATTAGCACGTTTTTCGTATTTCCCATTTGACCATATTTTAAATAAAGACGAAATAATAACTATGAAAGAAGCACAAAAGCGTTGGGCAAGGTTAGAGTTAGAAAAGGAAAATATTTTGCAAAAAGAGGATATTGATTTATTTCCACAAATGGCAAAAAGTGTGCGATTTTCAGATATGAAAATGACAAAGTATGTGAATAAGATTAATTTAGAAGAAGAAAAACAATTTGGTGCTATTACGATTTTAATGCCGGATGATACTATTTATGTATCGTTTCGAGGAACCGATAATACATTAGTTGGGTGGAAAGAAGATTTTAATATGAGTTTTCGAGAAAAGGTGCCATCACAATTAGAGGCGGTTTCTTATTTAAATGAAATTGCTTGTCAATATCCAAATCCTCTTCGTGTTGGAGGACATTCAAAAGGCGGAAACATGGCAGTGTATGCGTCAAGTTTTTGTAAGGAGTCTTTTAAAGAAAGAATTATTAATGTATATAATAATGATGGACCTGGATTTCATGAAGCAATTATAGAAAACCCAAAGTATCAAAGGATGTTAGAAAAAGTACATACTTATGTTCCACAAACCTCAATCATTGGACGTTTATTATATCATGAAGAAAACTATACAGTTATACAGAGCACACAAAAAG
Organism: Clostridia bacterium; assembly: GCA_022796855.1. Taxonomy (GTDB): domain Bacteria; phylum Bacillota; class Clostridia; order TANB77; family CAG-508; genus RGIG8482. The sequence goes on from JAAWJM010000016.1 coordinate 1,340, forward strand.
GTGTTATGCAACATGATTTATACACATGGCAACTAGAAGGAAAGGAATTTATACATTTAAAAGAAGTCGATAAAGGAAGCAAATTTATGGATAAGGCAATCAAACAATGGTTAGATGAAGTATCCAAAGAACAAAGAGAAGCCTTTATTAATCAAATATTTGAAATTTTACAAGTGACTGAGGCAGATACCTTAACTAAAATGAGAGAAAATTGGTTAAAAAATGCAAAAGTATTAATGGAAACTTACAAAAACATGGATGAAGAAACAAAGAAAATGATGACACAAACAATAGAAGCATTGTTTATAATTATTAAAAATAATATGATGGAAAAATTAAAACCAACCGATAAAAGAAAGAAGATTAATAAAAAAGAGGGGGAGAATTAGTATGGTCAATGTAGCGATTGCAGTAATTGTGAAAGAAGAAAAAGTATTGCTGATAAAACGTGAAAGAGGAGATTTTATAGGGCTTTTTGCTCTTCCGGGAGGAAAAATAGAGGAATGCGAACATATTGATGAAGCAGTTTCAAGAGAAATAAAAGAAGAATTGGGACTTGATTTACAATTTACGAAAGTATTAGGAGTAGCAACCGAAATTATGCTAGATAAAAAAGCAACAACAATGATATATTGTTGTGAAATGAACATGGGAGACAAACAAAACATAACCAATCCAGAGTTTCAATATCAGTGGTTTTCAAAGGAGGAATTGATTCATTCAAAAGAAATTGTTGAAAGTGACAAAGTGATGGTTGAGAAATTTTTTTATGATAGAAAAGAAAATTATATAAAATTTGATTGTGATAAGGATAAAGAAGGAAAGTACTATTGGAAGTAAAGAAGGAATAAAAATAATCGATAAATAAGAAAATATCGGTTATTTTTTGTTTTCTTTTACAAAGTTAACAACCTATTTTCACAAAAAAGACATAGAAAATCGATAAAATAGCAAACAAGGAAGGAGGAAGGAAGTAAAAAAAGAAAAATATGAATGATGAAAGAGACAAAAGCTGTTAGGAGGAGAAGAAAGAAAAATAATAGAATAGAGATAAAAATGTTAGGAGGAAGTAAGTAGAAAAGAAGATAAAATGGTGAAATACCCAAACATACAATATAGAAAACCGTCGAAAGTCGAATTTTGACGGTTTTTGTCAATGAAAAATGCTTTACAAATGGCGAAAATTGGAGTAAAATAAAATTGTTAATTCATAAAAATTAAGTTCGAACTAATTGAAAAGAATTTTTTTCTATAAGATTAAAATCTAAATTTGAATTTCCAAAAAGAAAATGAAATAGGAAGTGAGTGATTAACGTGAAAGAACATACGAGGTTATGTGTCAGTTTGCTGACTTTATTTGTCACGCTTGTCATTTTTGTTCAAACCAATGTATTAACCATAATGATATTTAGCTTAAAAAGAGAAGAAAAACAAGTGGTGCAAGTAGAAAAAGAAGTTAAAACAGGGATGATACAAGAAACGAAAGAATGGCAGTTAAGTATTCCAAAGATTAAGGTATCTGGAAGGATTGTAGAGGGAACCGATGAAAAAACTATCAATACACAGATAGGACATTTTGAAAATACGCCATGTTTAGAAGGAAACATCGGACTAGTTGCAGGTTGTGATGGTTATGAAGAAAACTATTTTGCAGACTTAGAAAAACTAGAGGAGGGAGACGTTATTTTATACCAATATGGTGAACAATACAAACAATACCAAGTAACACGGAAACAAGATTATTGAACAAACTGATTGGTCTGATTTGAGTGAAACAAAAGAAAACAAATTAACACTAATTACTGGAGTTGTAGGAAAAGAAGACAAAAGAAGATGTGTACAAGCACAAGAAATTTAAGCGAAAGAAGCTTAAATAAAGGAGCTTAAATAAAAGAAATCTGAGCAAAAGATAAAGAACTATAACAAAAGAAAATATATGAGTTATAGGTAAAATCCAAGTTTAAAAATATGAAATTAAAAAAGGAAGGAAAAAGAATAATGAAAAAGATAATCAAATTAGGAACAATCATTTTTTGTATGATGATTGCCATAGTAAATACAAATGTACAAGCATATACAGTCGATACTGAGGCAAGAGCAAGTATTGTTTTTGACCAAAAACTACCATACCATTATGAAGGAGAAGAAAAAGGAAACTATAAAAAATTAAGCTATAAAAGTGGAACCACATTATATTTTTTACAAAGAAATCAAACCAGTGTTATGACTCTTTTTACGAATGTAGAAAAAAGAAAAGATGATATAATAGAAGGAATACTAGAAAATGGGTATCCAGCTAAAACCATAGAAGAATTAGGAGTAACAACCTCAAATGAAGCATATTTTGCCACACAAGAAGCTATTTTTGCCCATTTAGAACATAAAGATATCAATCGATATATTCCAGAAAATGAAGAAGGTAAGAGAATTCTTACTTGTGCCAAGAATATATTAGAAAAAGCAAAGCAAAAAGAAGTCATACTAGAAGAAATAGACAAAGATTGGAAAGTGGATGGAAGCGATGCTAGTAGAAGATACAAACAATATAACATAACCTTATCTTCTGATATCGAAAATGCAAGAATTGTCGTAGAAAATGGTGAAGATGTTATCATTACGAATGAAGAAAATCAGACGGTTACCACAGTGAGAAATGGAGATACCATAAAAATTCTTGTACCAAAAGGAATGAATCAGGAATTTCAGGTAAAACTAGTATATGAAAAATTCGGAACTGGGGTTTATAACATTTATCATACTTCTAATACCAATCTTCAGTATTTATTAGCGGTACAAGAAAGGGTGTCAAGGCAAAAAGAATTTGATGTTTCTTTTCAAAATTTAGCACCAGTTACCATAGCAAATTATACTTACGAAACAAAAGAACCAATGGAAGGAAGCGTGTTTACCATTTCCGATCATTTCAATAAACCAATAAGAGAGAATCTAGTAACCGATGAAAATGGCGAAATACATACCTTTTTAGAAAAAGGCGAATATCTTTTGACACAAACAAAAGTAAAGGATGGTTATTCCCCATCTGGGCAATTGTTAAATTTTGAAATTAATGAGTTAAAAGAGGTAAAACTAACGGTATTAAATATAAAACAAACCAATGAAGAAACAAAACAAGAACAAACCCAGACGAATGTGGTAAAAGAAGACAAAAATGTAGTACAAACTGATGTAGAGAATATTACTAATATTCATCAAACCAACATAGAAAAAGAAATTACCAAACAAACCAATGAAACAAATTTAGAAGAGAAAAACGAATTTATTAATACCATTTACCAAAAAAACGTAAATTATGCTACTCGTAACAATGTCTATGAAAATAAAATATGGAAAGAAACGGTAACCAATTCCATTCTTCCAGGAAGAAACCAAACAACCTATTTATCAAAAGAAGAATATCAAGCCTATACCAATCGTATAAAAACGGCAAAAATCGATGTGCCAGTTTTACCAGTAGCAGTAAAGAAGTAAGAACCCCCAGCCGCTCCGTGGCAGCTCCCTTAAGTAAAGGGGCCTTTGCTTTTGCAATTATGGTAGCACCCATTCTAAAATTGCCTTAAAAAAGAATTGACAGACAAACTAGGAAAAGTATATAATAATCACAGAAAAAAGAGAAGGAAAGGAAAAAATAATATGTCACAAGTAATGGTTTTGGTTATTTTAATTCTAATTAATGGATTTTTTGCAGCAAGTGAAATTGCATTTATTTCCTTAAATGATGTAAAGGTTGCAAAACAAGCCAAAGAAGGAAATAAAAAAGCAAAGCAAATTTTAAAAATGTTAGAAAACCCAAGCAGGTTTCTAGCAACCATTCAAATAGGGATTACCCTTGCAGGCTTCTTATCAAGTGCGTTTGCATCGGATGCATTTGCAAGCCGTTTGGCTCCTATTTTAAACCAGTGGATACCAAGTATTAGCATTGGTGTATGGCAAAGCATATCCATTATTGTGATTACGGTTATTTTATCCTTCTTTACTTTAGTATTTGGAGAATTGGTACCAAAACGTTTGGCAATGAAGCATTATGAAAAAGTAGCTTATGCCACAATTGGAGTCATTCGTGCGATTTATATTGTTACTGTACCATTTGTCAAGTTACTAACCGCTTCTACTAACCTTATTTCAAAGTTATTTGGTGTTTCGGAAAAAGACGAAGAAATTGTAACCGAAGAACAAATTAAAATGATGGTAGACGAGGGTGAGGAAAAAGGTTCTATCGATGAAGAAGAAAAGAACCTAATTAACAATGTATTTGAATTTGATGATATTACCGTATCGGAAATTATGACACATAGAACCGATATTTATGCCATCGATATGAACCGTGATGTAAATGAACTAATTGAAGAATTAGATGAGTATAAGTATAGTAGAGTACCTGTTTATGACGAAACCATTGATGAAATAAAAGGAATTTTATATTTAAAAGATTTACTAAAATACGTAAAAGGAAAAAGAAGTGTCAAAATCAAAACGATGATGAGACCAGCTTATTTTGTAGCACAATCCAAACCAATTAATGAGGTATTTCGAGAATTACAAAAAAAGAATAGCCAAATTGCTATTGTGTTAGATGAATATGGTGGAACAGCAGGGCTTGTTACAATGGAGGATATTTTAGAAGAATTAGTAGGCGATATTTTTGACGAATACGATGACATTGAACAAGAATACGAAAAAATCGATGAAAACACCTACTATATTAGTGGAAATGTTACCATTAATGAGGTAAAGAAAATTCTAAATGTACCAATCCCAGAAGGCGATTATGAGACCCTATCTCGGATATTTGCAAGATATTTTAGGAAGAATACCAGAAGATGAAGAAAAACCAGTTATTGAAACAGAAGCTGTTACCTATAAAATTGAAGAATACGAAGATAAAAGAATTCTAAAAGTAAAAGCATGTAAAAACCGTAACATAGAAGATATACAAGAGGAAAAGGAATAAACGTAGGGGTTGCATATTATGCAACCCGAAATACAATTTCATATGTTAAATTAATAGAGATTTTGTAATGAATGTTCGAAAGGATGGAAAAGAAATGGAGAATAAAAAAGTAGTAGTGATTATAGTAGCAATTATTGTAATAGCAATTGGCTTAAGTGTTTATTTCTATCAAGATTACCAAAGAAAACAATATGAAGTAGAACAAGTAGCAAGCTTTCAGTATTATGCGATTTATGAAAATGGAAAAATGGGTGTTATTGATGTAGAAGGAAACATTTTGATTGAACCTAAATATGACAATGTAAAAATTCCAAATCCCGAGAAAGCCGTTTTTATTTGTGAAGAAGGAGACAACATCATAGTACAAAACGATAAAAAGGAAGTACTATTTGACCAATTTGAAGAAGTAATTCCGATTGATATAAAAGGAGTTGCAACAAACATTCCATATGAAAAACGAGTATTACGTTATAAAAAAGATGGGAAATATGGATTAATTGGTTATGATGGAAAAATAGTAACAAAAGCAATTTATGAGCAAATAGAAGGGTTAGAGCATAAAGAAAGTGAACTTCTAGTAAAAAAAGACGGAAAATATGGAGTCATAAACCAAAAAGGAGTTCTTCTTTTAAAAACAGAGTATGACGGAATTGTTGCAGATGGTTATTATGATAAGCAAAAAGGGTATGGATTATCAGGGTATATTGTATCGAAAAAAACAGAAGAAGGATATCGCTATGGTTATATTGGTGCAAAACGTGAAAAAGTATTGGAAGTAGATTATAATAACATCTCTCGTGTATTGGAAGTAGAGCCTGCAGAAGACGTATATCTAATTGCAACTAAAAATGGACAAACAGGTGTTATGAAAAACCAAAAAAGCATGATAAATTATGCTTATCAAACAGTCGAATATGATGAATATAATAATGTTTTTATGATTGAACGAAATGCAAAACATGGTGTGATCGATACCAATGGAAAAGAAATTTTACCAGTTCAATATGATGAAATTGAAGCAAAAGGAATTTACTTACAAGCAAATATAGAAGAAGATAGCACATATTTTGATACCAAAGGAAACAAACTAGAAAACAACGAGTATGAATCGGTATTCAAAACGGAACATGAAAATTATTTTATTACCATTAATGTAGAGGGACAATATGGTGTTATCAATAGCAAAAAAGAAGTTATCATTGAAAATACATATGAATATTTAGAATATTTATTTGATGATTACTTTATTGCGTCTAATGAAAGCCATTTAGGGGTTATTGATATTTCAGGAGCCACAAAAATAGAATTTGAATATGATGTATTACAAAGAGTAGAAGATACCAAAGTTGTAGAAGCAAAGAAATTAAAAAATAATGTGACAGATTTATATGCAAGTAATTTAGAGAAAATTTGCACCAAAGAAAATGCTTCTGTATATGCATATGAAAATGATATAGAAATTTCTTCACAAGGTGAAGTAGAATATTTTGATGTACAAGGAAAGGCATTAAAAGAAGACCAAATTCAAAATCACCAACATCCAGAAAAAATAGGAGAATACCACCGAGTATATTACGGTTATGGAGAAAGCTATTACACAAAAGAAGCCGAAGAGACAGAACAATAAAATAAATAGATGTAGGGGCGGACCTTGTGTCCGCCTTGAAAAGAAAAAGGAGAATAAAAACATGTACCAAGAATTTGGAATAAAACAAAATATATTGGATTTAGCAAAAGAAGTAGAAAAGGACATAAAACCAATGATAGAAAAGATTGATAATACCTGTGAACAAAATAGCTTAAAGGTATTACAAGCATTTCAAAAATATCGTATCTCAGACCTTCATTTTAATAGTACAACAGGATATGGATATGGAGATGTAGGAAGAGAGGCGATTGAAGGAATTTTTGCTCATGTATTAGGAGCAGAGGATAGCCTAGTACGAGGACAATTTATTTCAGGAACCCATGCCTTAACGGTTGCGTTATTTGCTTTTTTAAGACCGGGAGATACCATGCTTAGTATTTCAGGAAAACCATATGATACCTTAGATTCAGTGATTGGTATAGAAGAAAACCCAAGTTCTCTAAAAGCCTTTGGTATTCATTATGAACAAATTGAATTAATAAACAATGAATTTGATGAGAAAAAAATAATCACAAGAGTAAAACAAGGTGGTATTAAACTAATCGAAATACAACGTTCCAGAGGTTATAGCTTAAGAAATAGTATCACATTAGAAAAACTAGAAACCATTATCCGAAAAATAAAACAAATTGATTCGAATATTATTATGATGATTGATAATTGTTATTGTGAATTGGTAGGAACCAAAGAACCACTACAAGTAGGCGCAGATGTAATAGTTGGTTCTTTAATTAAAAACCTAGGAGGAGGAATTGCACCAAATGGAGCCTATATTGCAGGAAGAAAAGACTTAGTACAACTTGCAGCCGAACGCTTAACCTCTCCGGGCTTAGGAAAAGAAGTAGGCCCAAGTCTAGGAATGAATAAATCCATTTTACAAGGTTTATTTTTTGCACCAAGTGTAGTAGCAAATAGCCTAAAAACAGCAGTATTTGCAAGTCGTATGTTAGAAAAATTAGGTTACATACCATCACCAAAATATGATGAACCAAGAGCAGATATTGTACAAACCATTGCATTTGGCAATAAAGAAGACCTTATTAAATACTGCCAAGGAATTCAAATGGGCTCACCAGTCGATTCAAACTCCATTCCAGAGCCATGGGATATGCCAGGTTATACCGACCAAATTATTATGGCGGCAGGAGCATTTACACAAGGTTCTTCCATTGAATTATCTTGTGATGCACCAATTCGTCCACCATATGTTGCCTTCATGCAAGGAGGATTAACCTATGAATATGGAAAACTAGGAGTACTAAAAGCAATCAGTAATATGGGAGAATAGAATATGCAAGTAGTAGTAATTGGGGGCGGACCAGCAGGAATGATGTCTGCCATTTGTGCCAGTAGGGAAGGAAACAAAGTTGTTCTTTTAGAAAAAATGGAGAAATGTGGGAAAAAGTTATTAATTACAGGAAAAGGAAGATGTAATATAACGAGTAGTTTACCCATAGAAGAATTTATTTCGAATGTTCCGGGAAATGGAAGGTTTTTGTATAGTGCATTTTCCAATTTTACCAATCAAGATGTGATTTCGTTACTAAAAAAACATGGGGTAGAGGTAAAAAAGGAAAGAGGAAATCGTATCTTTCCAGAATCGGACCATTCAGTTGATGTGTTAAATGCTTTTATGGCAGAATTAAAAGAGTGTAAAGTCGAAATAAAAACACGGAGCCAAAGTGACGGATATTTTGGTAGAAAATGGAACAGTAGTAGCAGTAGCATATAAAGAAAATATGGATAAAACCAGTACAATAAAAGCCAATAAAGTAATTTTAGCAACAGGTGGATGTAGTTATTCGAAAACGGGTTCTTCTGGGGAGGGCTATGAAATCGCAAAAAGACTAGGACATCATATTACCAAAATACAACCATCTTTAGTACCACTTATTTGTAAAGAACAAGAATTATGTGCAAGTTTAGAAGGGCTTAGTTTAAGAAATGTGAAAATGGATATCAAAAATCAAGAAAATAAAAAGGTAATCTATGAAGATTTTGGGGAAATGGTATTTACCAAAAAAGGTATTTCAGGACCAATCATATTAAGTGGGTCAGCTCATTTATTACGTACCAAACAAGTAGAGACATTATTAAAAGATCATAAGATTATCTTACAAATTGATTTAAAGCCAGCTTTAAGTGACGAAATACTAGATAAGAGAATTCAGAAAGATTTTAGTGAATATAAAAACAAGCAATTTAAAAATAGTCTTGATGAATTATTACCAAAAAAGATGATAGAACCAATGATTGCATTATCCAATATTCCAAAAGAGAAAAGAGTAAATGAAATTACCAAAAAGGAAAGACAAAACCTTGTGCAATTACTAAAAAAATTCACACTAACCCTAACGGATTTTGGTAAGATAGAAGAAGCAATCATCACAGCAGGAGGGATTGATGTAAAAGAAATTAATTCTTCTACCATGGAATCAAAATTGATAAAAGGTTTATATTTTGCGGGAGAAATCATTGATGTGGATGCCTATACAGGAGGCTTTAACTTACAAATTGCCTATTCAACAGGCTATACGGCAGGAAAAAATAAACTTGAAAAAAATATGTAAATATAGTATAATAAAAAGTATAAATGTTGTAGAAAGGAGAAAATATAATGCAAATACGGAAAGCAACACAGCAAGACTTCGAAGCATTTATGAAGATATCTGAAGATACTTGCTATAGTACGGAGGTGAAAGGCTCTCCAAAACAAAATTGTATTCCCAGTAACTGCTTAACATCGTTCTTAAGTAGAGAAGATGTTGAACGAGTATTTATCGAATTCGTAAAGGAAGATAAGGTGCTTCTTGTAGAAAATGAAGAAAGAATAATTGCATTTGCTGTGATAAGATGGCAAGGTAGAGTATGTGTGATTTGTGATTTTGTTGTAACAAGAAAAAATCAATTACAAGGAATAGGAACCTATTTTACAAATGCAATTATAAAAAAAGCCAGAAAACTAAGAATGAAAAAAATATTTCTACTTTGTGAATTTGAAGGAGCAATGGAGTTTTGGAAAAAGATGGGTTTTAAAGAAAAAGCAAAAGGGAATTTCGAAAAAATCTTATAGTAAGCACAGATAAATTTAAGTCTATGTGAATTTTGGTAATATCATATTCACATAGACTTTTACAAGGAGAACCAATATGTTTTATACCATCGAAAAGGAAATTAGTGCCGAATTAATCGAAAAGAAATCCAAATTTATTGCGGATGTATTTCCAGTGCAAAACCAAGAAGAGGCAGAAGAAAAAATAAAGGAAATCAAGAAGAAATATTATGATGCGAAACATCATTGTTTTTCTTATATTACCTTTGATAACCAAGAAAACAAAGTAGAAAGATGTAGTGATGATGGAGAACCATCACGGAACAGCAGGAGCACCAATGCTAGAGTTATTAAGAGCAAAGAACTTATGCCAAGTATTGGTGGTGGTAACAAGATACTTTGGTGGAATTTTACTTGGAACAGGTGGGCTTGTAAGAGCCTATGCAGGGGTAACCAAACAAGCATTAGAACAAGCAAATTATATAGAAAAAAGGCAGGGAAAAGAGGTACAAATCTGTTTAACCTATGAAGAAATAGAGCCGTTTCGATATTATTGTAAAAAACATCAAATTCATATTATAAAAGAAGAATATTGGGAGTATGTTTATTTTTTCATCGAATTACCAAATACGACTTTCCAAAATTTACAAAATGACCTCGACCAAAAGAATGTAAAAGTGACAAAAATCGACAAAATAACGGAAAAATATATATAAAATTACATTACAGTGACAAATGTTTTGAAAGAAATTTGAAAAAATTTCCAGAAACATATTGCATTTCATTTTAATAAATAATATAATTCAAATTGTAAATTTTTTACAATTTTTAAAATATTAGGAGGAATTAAAGTGAAAGAAAAAATTACCGTATTAATAGCAGATGATAATAGTGAATTTGCTAACAATTTGGCAGGATATGTTGAACGAGAAGAAGAGATGGAAGTAATAGGAATGGCACGTGATGGAAACGAAGCGTATGATATGATTTGTGGAACACAACCAGACATCGTACTATTAGATGTCATTATGCCACATTTAGATGGAATTGGTGTATTAGAAAAAATCCAAAATACCGATTTAAGAAAACCACCTCTTTGCATTATGTTATCAGCAGTAGGACAAGATAAAATTACACAAAGAGCCATTGACTTAGGAGCAGAATACTATGTGGTAAAACCATTTGACATTAAATTGTTATTAAAAAGAATAAAAGACCTAAAAAATTATCAACCAGCACAATTTAAAAATGTAACCATGTTATCAAGAGAAATAAAAGTACCATATATTGATATACCAAAAGAAGCTAAGAAAAGCGAGGAAAACCTAGAAGCATTAGTAACCAATGTAATTCATGAAGTAGGAGTTCCAGCCCATATAAAAGGATATCAATATTTAAGAGAAGCAATTATATTAGTTGTAAATGACATAGATGTTATAAACCAAATCACCAAGCAATTGTATCCAGAAATAGCAGAAAAATTCCGAACAACACCAAGTAGAGTAGAAAGAGCCATTCGTCATGCCATCGAAGTAGCATGGGGAAGAGGACAACAAGAAGCAGTAGAAAGTATCTTTGGCTATACCGTATCAGCAGCAAAAGGAAAGCCAACGAATAGCGAGTTTATCGCAATGATAGCAGACAAGCTAAGACTTGAATTAAAGAGTGCATAGAAAAATACAAAAGACCATTTGGAAAAATAATCCAAAAGGTCTTTTTATTTACGAAAGTAACAAAGTTTCTTAAGTATATATTGACATACAGACAATATTGAAATATAATAAAAGAAAATGAGATACTTAGGAGGAAGGGTATGATAAAACAAATTTATAATAGATTAAAGGAAAAAAGGCAATTAAGACAAAAACAAAAAGAAATATTTGAAAAAACACAAATAGGAGATGTATTGTGGTGTAGTATGCCATTATCGAAAAGAGAACTTCGAAAAATAGAGATAAGTCATAAAAATAGACCATATTTAGTAGTGAAAAAAGAAAAGAATTTTTTATTATGTTATCAATCCTCTTCTAAAAATAGAGAAAATATTAATAATTATGAAAAATATGCTATAAATAGTGGAAAATACAAGAATAAGAAAACTAGTTGGATAGATTTAAGACACATTAAAAAAATTAAAATAAAAAATATACAATCTGAATTTATGAAATTAAATCAGATTGATATTAAGAAAATAGAAAAAAGGATATGCATGGGACAAAATAATGGAAATCATCAAATAATAAGGTTTCAGGAACCGATTTACATAGAAGAGGGGGATGTGATTACAAAAGAAAATAAATCATATTACGTATATGCAGGGGATAATGTAAATGTGTATTGTTTTAGAATACAGAAAAAGAAAAACAAAAATCAAAAATTTGAAAAGATAAAAATTAATACGAGAAGCTATTATACGGATTTTAAGGAGTTAAGGGTAATAAACCGTAAGGAAGAGATAGGAATTAGCAATATTGCTAATAAAGAAGAAATATTATTAATTTTAGACCAAAAGAAAACTTTAAAAGCTAATACATATAACAAAATAGAGGAGAGCATAAAAAGAGAGAATAATAAATTTGAAATTGGTTCAGTGTTTCAATATGGAAAGTCTACGGTCATGTATTTATATTGTAAAGCAAATAAGTACTATGGTGTGGATTTGCTATGGTATACAATTAAACCACGAGTATTTGAAATTAAAGAAATCCAAAACAGGAAGTTAGTAGGAAGTAAAGACTTAAAAGAAATAAATAAAATTTTAGAATGCTTAACTGAAAAAAGTATACAAAATAGTGAAATAGAAAATATATATCAATATGTAAGAAATTTATTATTTTCTTCAGTAGCAAATTAAATAAAAATGAAGAGGTAAAAGATGTGCAATATGTAGATATAACAAATCAATATAAAGAACAAAGACAATATCAAATAAAAAAGCAAAAATATTTTATTAGCGATGATGGAATTGAATATAAAGTTGATGGAAAATATGTAATTTTAAAACCAACGCAAAGAGAAATAGAAGTAGCTAGATTATTAGGAGAAAGAATTGGTGGAAAAGTCAATGTTATACCTAGAATAAGTAAACCAACTGGAATTAAAACACCAGACTATATCATAAATAGTGAAAAATTTGATTTAAAAGAAATAACAGGTGGAGGGAAATATGTAATAGAAGGAAATTTAAGAAAAAAGAAAAAGCAAGCAAATAACTTTATAATTGATTTAACGAATGCAAAAATTGACTTAAAAGAAACAAGAAGACAAATAGAAAGTATTTATATTTCAAAAAGATTTTTATGGATAGATAAGTTATTCGTTATAAAAGAAAATGAAATATTGCAAGTTTATAAGAGAAAATAAGCGAAGGTCAACTGCGAACCATAAAAGTGGGGTTCTCAATCAACCTTCTAATAATATATTATTAACTTAATTATACTATGAATTAAGCTAATAATCAATAGTTTATGCTAAAAAATATTAATTATGCAACGGATTAAAATATTAGTAAAATTACTTTTTCCTTCCACAACCAATTAAAAATAAAATCTCTCTTTTTTAAGAAAAAATTAATAGTATTTCTATTAAACAAGTGATATAATGCATGCTAGATAAGGAGCAAAAGGATGGAAGAAAAAATAGAAAATATACGATATAATCCAGATTGTAAAACAGGTTTAACAAAAGAACAAATAGATGAAAGAATTAAGAATAACTTAGTTAATCGCGATATGACAGCTAAAACTAAGAGTATAAAAGCAATTATTTGTAGTAACTTTTTTACCGTATTTAATTTAATAAATGTATTATTAGCTTTAGCAATTTTTAGTGTGAAATCCTATAAAAACATGCTATTTTTATGGCTTGTCATTATTAATACAGCAATTAGTACCATACAAGAAATTCATTCAAAACGCACAATCGATAAATTATCTGTAATTTCGGAAAGTAAGGTTTTGGTACGAAGAGATGGTAAAGAACAAAACATTGGCATAAATGAAGTTGTATTAGATGACATTGTGTTATTTCAAGCAGGAAACCAAATTGTAAATGATTGTATTGTCTGTGAAGGCGAAGTAGAAGTAAATGAAGCCTATATTACAGGAGAATCGGATGCAAGATTTAAGAAAAAAGGTGATATGCTTTTATCGGGTAGTTATATTGTTAGTGGTAGGTGTACTCGGAAAGGTAGAACATATTGGAGACGAAAATTATACCTATAAAATCTCCAAAGAAGCAAAATGCATGAAAAAAATCAACTCCGAAATTATGAATTCCTTAAATAAAATTATAAAAACGGTATCCATTGTGATTATTCCAATTGGAGCATTACTATTTTTTAACCAATTAGGACTAGAAGGAAATACCGTAAAAAATGCAGTGGTCAATACGGTGGCAGCGATTATTGGAATGATACCAGAAGGATTAGTATTACTAACAAGTACCGTTTTGGCTGTTAGTGTTATTCGATTATCCAAAAACAAAGTACTAGTACAAGAGTTATATTGTATTGAAACCTTAGCAAGAGTAGATGTGCTATGTTTAGATAAAACAGGAACCATTACCGAAGGAAAAATGGAAGTAACAGGTTATATTGCAAAAAATGACAAAGAAGAAATGGCAAATATATTATCCTTACTTGGCAAATATTCAAAAGATAATAATGGAACCATAGAGGCAATTAAGCAGGCTTTTTCTAAACCAGTAGAAGCAGAAATACTAAAAGAAATTCCCTTTACATCAGACAAAAAATGGTCAGGCATATCCTTTAAAAATGGCGAAAGCTATATTTTAGGGGCACCAGAATATGTGTTACGAGAACAGTTTGATAAGTATAAAGACGATATTGAAGCACAAATTGAAGACTACCGAGTTGTGGTATTAGCACGTTCCAAAGAGGTATTAAAAAAAGAAGGATTACCACAAGAGGTAGAATATTTAGGAATGGTGTTATTAACCGATACCATAAGACCAAAAGCCAAAGAAACCTTAGCTTATTTTAAAGAACAAGGAGTCGAGATTAAAATTATTTCTGGTGATAATCCAGTAACGGTTTCCAAAATTGCAAAACATGCAGGAATAGAGAAATACCAAGACTATATAGATTGCAGTACCATAAAAACAGAGGAACAATTAAAACAAGCAGTCAAGAATTATACCATTTTTGGAAGAGTAACTCCAATCCAAAAAAAGCAATTAATTGTAGCTTTGAAAGAAATGGGACACACGGTTGCAATGACAGGAGATGGAGTAAATGATGTGATTGCTCTAAAAGAAGCCGATTGTAGTATTGCCATTGCAAGTCGGAAGCGATGCGGCTCGTAATATAGCGAAGCTTGTGCTATTAGACTCGAACTTTCAGTCTATGCCAAAAATTGTAGCCGAAGGAAGACGAACCATTAATAATATTGAACGTTCTGCTAGTTTGTTTTTATCCAAAACAATTTATGCAAGTATTCTTGCGGTGATATTTGTATTTGCTCATATGCCATATCCATTTATGCCAATTCAATTAAGCTTGATTGCACTGGTTTGTATTGGAATTCCGTCCTTTATTTTGGCATTAGAGCCAAACAAGGAACGCGTAAAAGGAAGATTTATACAAAATGTTATTGGTAAATCTCTTCCCACCGCATTAACAACAGTAGTCAATATTATTATTACAGCTATTATTAGTTGGTATGCAAGCATTCCAAAGGAAATTTACTCAAGCCTTTGTGTCATATTAACGGTATTGACAGGATTTATTTTACTTGCTAAAATTAGTAAACCATTTAATCTATTAAGAACGATTTTATGGGTTAGTATGATAGCATTATTTACAGCATGTTTTGTAATATTAAAAGATTGGTTTTCAGTTGTGATTACAAAACAATACATAGAATTAGTAGCTCTATTAGGTGCCATTGCAATAGCAAATTTTATCCTATTCAATTATGCTACCGAAAAAATATTACGAAAAAATAGAAATATAGGGGTCGATGCCCACATCGACCCGAAAGGGTGAAGGTCAATACTTTGATAGACAAATTATGCTAGTCCCTGCAACATAAAATAAAAAATGGAGAAGAAAAAACATGAGAATTCGAAAAAGAAATTGGACAACCCAAGAATTAGAAGAGGCAAAATTTTATATACAAGAACCACAAGAATACAAAGGAAAGTGGAAAAGTGTTTTCCCTGTGGAAAGACCAATCCATATAGAACTCGGATGTGGAAAAGGACAATTTATGGCAAACCTTGCTTGTAGGCACCCTAGCATAAACTTTATTGGAATTGATCTAATTGATACCATGTTAGGATTTGCCAAAAGGAATATAGAACAAGTATACAAAGAAAATCAAAGAGAAATTGATAATGTTATTCTAACAAGATGTAACATCGAACAAATTTTAACCATGCTTAACGAAAATGACAAAATAGAACGCATTTATATCAATTTTTGCAATCCGTGGCCAAGAGGAAAACACCATAAAAAAAGACTAACCCATACAAGGCAACTGGAATTATATAAAACGTTTTTACAAAAAAACGGAGAAATTCACTTTAAAACAGATGATGACAATCTATTTATAGACAGCCTAACCTATTTTAAACAAACCGGTTTTGATATTATATGGAAAACCTACGACCTACATAGAGAAGAAAAAGAAGAAAACATTATAACAGAACATGAAACCATGTTCTCAAATCAAGGCATAAAAATAAAAGCACTCATTGCAAGAAGATGATTTCTTTATACTATTCTTACTATTACGTACATACTTATTGCATACAAACTTCGAAGAATTTACAAGACAGCCCCTTTAACAAGGGGGCTGTCACGGAGTGACTGGGGGTTTTTAAAATGATTATTTACCTCTAAATAATTACTGAAATTTTTGGAAGTTCAAGAAAATGGATTGACGAAAAAGAAAAGAAAAGATAAAATGAGAAGAGATAGACGAAAGAAGGTGAAGGTTTTTGGCAAAAAAAAGAATAGTCAATAAAAAGAAATTCATACGAGGAATTACGATTTTATTAATCGGTTTTATTCTCATAATCCTACTTTTGGTTATGATGATAAAAGGTATTATTTCCTTATTTACCAAGCCAAAAGACCAACCAAACGAATCGACTACCTCACAAACAAGTAACCAAGAAGAACCAATACCAAAAGGAAATACTGTAACCGTAGCGTCTACAACTACACCACAAAAAACAGATGAAAATGACGAAGTATTAAGCCAGTGGAATTTGAAATTAGTTAATAAAGATCATTCAGTAGATAGAAGCTATGTACCAGAACTTGCCGAAATTGATGATGGTATCCAATTTGATAAAAGAGCCATATCGCATTTAAAAGAGATGATTAATGCCATGTATAAAGCAGACATTACCAAAATTTGGGTACAATCAGCTTACCGAAGTTATGATAAACAAGAAGAGTTATTTAATCGAAAAGTAGAAGAATACAAAAAGCAAGGAAAAAAACAAGAAGAAGCGGAAAACTTAGCACAAACCATTGTACAAAGACCAGAAATGAGCGAGCACAATCTAGGATTAGCAGCAGACTTTAATACCGTTACCAATGAATTTGAAGAAACAAAAGCTTTTGAATGGTTACAAAAAAATGCACACAACTATGGTTTTATCCTACGTTATCCAAAGGACAAGCAAGACATTACAGGAATTACCTATGAATCATGGCACTGGCGATATGTAGGAAAAGAACATGCCAAAGTAATGAAAGAAAAAGGGTATTGTTTAGAAGAATATATTAATTATTTAAAAGGTGTACAAGAAGTGTAGGAAAAATAGCAAAAACTTATAAAATTTTAATACAATATAATGGGAGGTTAGATAAATGAGTGAAAAAATTTATACAATAGAGGAAATAAAAGCAATATTAACCCAAATACTAAAAAATAGTCCAGTATATAAGGTTGTTTTATTCGGTTCTTATGCAAAAAATTTAGCAAACCAAGATAGCGATTTAGATTTTGTAATTGATTCACAAGAATGTTTAATGGGTTTTAAACTATATAGCGTTATAACGAAAATAGAAGAAGCATTTAAAAAACAAGTAGATGCATTTGAAAAGGCAGAAATTATAGAAAATTCCAAAATCGATAAGGAAATAAAAGAAACGGGAGTGGTTGTTTATGAAAAATAAGGAATATTTATCATTAATGAAAATGGTAGAATATATTGATAGAGCCGTACAATATACAAAAGGTTATACATTCAAGGAGTTTTCGGAAGATGATAAAACAATTGATGCAACCGTATTTTCAATTAGTCAAATAGGGGAATTAGTAAAGAATGTTTCAAGTGAAGTAATGGAAAAATATAATTTTATAGAGTGGAACATGATAAAAGGCTTACGAAATAGAATTGTGCATGATTATGAGGGAATCAGTTTAAAAAGTATTTGGTATGTAATAGAAAATGATATTTTGAAATTAAAAGAAGATATACAAAAAATTATAGCAACTGAAAGTATAGAAACGGAATAAGTATTTTCTAAATAACCGTCAATGACGGTTTATTTGTATTTATTGATATGAAAAATTAAGAAAGGAGAGTATGGTGTAAATATATCATACAAGAAAAAAGATGACATTTGAACAATTAGAGTTAAACCAAAAAACGAAAAGAGCATTAGGGGATATGGGCTATATAAACCCTACACCAATTCAGGAACAGGCTATTCCAATGGTATTAAAGGGAAGCGACTTAATTGGGCAATCAAAAACAGGAACAGGAAAAACTGCCTCCTATAGTTTACCAATGATTGAAAAAATCGATATGGCAAATAAAAAAGTACAAGCTCTTGTGCTTTGTCCAACAAGAGAACTTGCCCTACAGGTGGCAGATGAGGTAAGAAAATTTCTAAAATACCAAGAAGGCATAAAAACAATTGCAATTTATGGAGGACAATCCATTGATACCCAAATTAAAATGCTAAAAAAGGGAGTACAAATTGTAATAGGAACACCAGGAAGAATCCTAGACCATATGAGAAGAAAAACACTAAAACTAGACCAAGTAACAATGTGTGTATTAGATGAAGCAGATGAAATGCTAAACATGGGGTTTGAAGAGGATATAGAAGCTATTTTAAAAGAAGTATCAAAGCCAAGACAGACCGTATTATTTTCAGCAACCATGAATAAGAAAATTTTAGACATTACGAAAAAATATTTAGTCAATCCAAAAAAAGTAAAAATTCCGGCAGAGGAACTAACGGTAAATGAAATTGAACAAATTTCAATTTCCATGAAAGAAGCAATGAAAAGTGAAACCCTTATGAGACTAATTGAAATTTACCGACCTCAAAAAGCAATCGTTTTTTGTAATACGAAGAAAAGAGTGGATGATTTAATTGAAGTGTTAAAACAAAACAATTACAAAGCAGAAGCCTTACATGGAGACATTAAACAATCCACAAGAGAAAGAATTATGAAACGAATGCGAAAGGGAGAATTCCAAATTCTAGTAGCCACTGATGTGGTAGCAAGAGGAATTGATATACAAGATGTGGAACTAGTATTAAATTATGATGTACCACAAGAAGAGGAATACTATGTGCATCGTATTGGAAGAACAGGAAGAAATGGAAATACTGGTAAGGCTTTTACCTTTGTCGTAGGAAAAGAAAAAAGTAAACTGCAAAGCATTAAAAAATATACAAAAGCAAGAATTAAAGAAGGAAGTATTCCAACTCTTGCACAAATAAACCAGATTCGAAATGCAAAAGCAATCGAAAAAATTCAAAAAGTAATTGATAAAAAAGAATTTTCCAATGAAGAAATCCTAACGGAATTATTACAAAAAAATAAGATAGAAGAAATCGCAAAAGCCCTAATCACCATACAGTATGGAAAACCGAAAGCAGAAAAAGTAAATGAAATTGCAATCAAAACCAAAAGCGGAGATATTGTAAAACTATTTTTCAATTTAGGGAAAAAAGACAATATGAAAGTAAAAGACTTTGTAGGAAGCATTGCAGCGAACTGTGGCATACAGGGTCAGAACATTGGAAAAATTAATATATTAGATAAATTTTCTTTTGTAGAAGTACCAAGTGAGTATGTAGAAGATGTACTACAAGGGATGAAAGGAAAACAAATAAAAGGCAGAAATTGCAATGTGGAGATTGCGGGGAAGTAAATTTGACGAAACCTGTAAAAATATGGTATACTAAAAGGTGTATATGTAATAAATTATGAAAAAAAGGGGAATAAGAATGCAAAATTCCAATGAAGTAACGGTTATTATACCAGCATTTAATGAAGAGAAAACAATAATGAAAGTAATTGATAAAATAAATACTAGTGCAGTAAAGGCAAATATAATTGTAGTAAATAATGCTTCTACAGATAAAACGGCAGAGTTAGCAAAAGGTAAAGGTGTTCAAGTAATTGAATGTAAGGAACAAGGCAAAGGATATGCAATGGAAACAGGTATTCAATATGTTAATACTAAGATTACCCTATTTATTGATGGAGATTTAGAAATACATGATAAAGATGTAATTCAAGATATGATTGATCCCATTATAGAAGAAGATGTTGATTTTGTGAAGTCAGCATTTACTAGAGAAGGTGGAAGAGTGACAGAACTAGTAGCAAAACCGTTATTAGAATTACTATTCCCACATATGTTTAAATTTGAGCAACCATTAAGTGGAATTATAGCAGGTAAAACAGAATTTTTTAAAAAAATTACGTTTGAAAAAGATTATGGAGTGGATATAGGAATATTATTGGATATGCTTGCGTTAGGAGCCAGAATAGAAGAAAAGCACATTGGTAAGGTAGATAATAATTCCAAATCATGGGAATCATTAAATGACATGTCAAAGCAAGTTATGAAGGCGATATTAAAGAGAAAAAAGTAAAAAATGCAGAAGTATAGAAAAAGACCGCACATAGTGCGGTTATCTTATTTTATAGAGTTAATTGGCTATCTATCAATTTATTATCTATTAAATTTCTATCTGTTAATACTCTATCCAATCTAGCCAATAATCTATTTTTTTGTTGTTTAATTCTTGCTTTTAAAAGAGGAATATCTTCTGGGCTAATTACATTAGCAAGATTAGATAAATTTTCTATACAAGTTACAGAATCACGAACCTGTTTAAACTGATTTTTAGATGCGTTACTTCCTTGTCTACCACTTGTATAAGTATGAGTAATAAAATTAGCAATTTTATAGGAATTTGCCTTAGAAATTGCATGAAAGACAAAAGGAACATCCTCATATATTACATTTTGAGGGAAAAATATAGAATTATTTAGTATAAATTGTCTATTCCAACATTTGCTCCATGCATTTGTATATTTATCTTCAGCTAATTTATATTCTCTAGCACAGTTTTGCTCATTAGGAAGAAATACAAAATTTCTACTTCCTACCATATTAAACCCTAAATAAACAATGTCAGGAGTTTCGTCAGATATTAGAGTATCTAATTTAGATAATATAGTATTGTCATATAGAATATCATCAGAATCCAAAAACAGTAAATATTCACCTTGTGCTACCTTTACTCCTTCATTTCTAGCACCGCCTAATCCTAGATTATGGGAATTTTGAATAAAATGGATATTCTCTTTAAATTGGTTGATTTTTTCTAGTGTTTTTCCATGATCAGTTGAACAATCTTCTACGATAATTAGTTCGTAATTTTTAGAAGTTTGATTTAACACACTTAAAATTGAATTTTCTATATATTCTGCAACATTGTAGGCAGGCATTATGATACTAAATTTTTTCATACAAAGGACTCCTTTTATTATAACTTTTATATTGGCAATTATCAAAAGCTAGGTTTATTAGCTTGTTATCCTTTGGGATACCATGAAAGTAACATTCGATAGCAATTACAATAGCACTATGTGTTATTAACAAAACATTTTTATGGGTATAGTTTTCTAGTAAATGATCAAGAAAATGGTATACTCTTCTAAATACAGTTTGAATTGGTTCTACATTATGGTTTGAATAGTTTTTAGAGTAGTCTAATAATAAATCATTATTACAATCTGTAAATTTTGAAGGAGATTGTCCTTCTAGATCACCAAAAGAACGTTCAATTAAACTATCATCGATTACAATAGAAGGAGTTTTGGTAGAGAGACAAATTTTTGCGGTGTTATAAGCTCGACTTAAAGGTGAGGAGAAAACAATGTCAAAATGAATGCCTTTTAAATTTTCTTTTAAGTTAGAGGCTTGCATAATCCCAGTTGAGTTTAAAGGAATATCAGTATGACCTTGATAAAGCCCCTTTACATTCCAATCAGTTTGCCCATGGCGAACGACATAAATACTCATTTTATTCCCTCATTTCCAATTGTAATATAAAAAGTATATCATAAAGTATAAAAAAAAGCAAGATTTTAAGAGTTTAATTGACTAAATTCTTAAGAAAATACAAAGAATTTAAGCCTTTACAATTCTGGTTATGTATAATATAATATAGAAATAAATGATAAGATAAAGAAGGTAATAAAAATGCGGTAAAACAATTGAATTTGGTATTGGTTTTGTAACAGGAAGACCAAATGTATGTAAAATTATTAATGCCTATTATCAAGATATAATGAATCAAGTATCGAATATGGAAAGACCAGTAAATATTACAATATTTATTTTGTTTGATCTTGGATATCAATATACCAAAAGAACAGATTTTTACAATATCATACCACAAGCCTATAAAAATATTAAAATTAAATATATTACACCAGAGGATATTGAGGAAGAAAAGAAAATTTTAGTATCAAGATATGATTTGAAAAAAGATGAAGTGGAGTTAATATTGGGGCATGGACATGCCAAAGGAAGAAATACAGTAATGTATTTTGCCCTAAAACGAAAAATGGATTATTTGCTATTTTGGGATGATGACGAATACCCATTAGCAGTAGTAAAAAATGAAGATAAAACATTGGAATGGAGAAAGCAAAATAATGTTCAAGACCATATCCATTATATTGAAAAAGCAGATATTACAATTGGACATCATTGTGGATACATTTCTCCTATACCATATATGCAAATAGGAGATGACATTACAGAAGAGGCATTTCGAGAATATATTGAAGGGATTAGTAATGATATTGTAAATTGGGATAATATTAAAGAAAGATTCCAAAAAGATAGTGGAGTTACTTATGCTAAAAAAGAAATTTTAGAGGGAAAACCATACGAAATTGAATTTGATGGTACAGGAAAATGGATAGCAGGTTCAACCTTATGTTTAAATTTAAAATCGTTAGATAAAATTCCAGCCTTTTATAATCCCAAAGGAGCAAGAGGGGAAGATACCTTTTTTTCTACTTTATTAAAGGAAGCAAAGGTTTTGCGAATTCCTACCTATCATTTTCATGATGGATTTTTGAAATATACACAAATTATGAGAGAAAGAATGCCGAAACATTTGAGAAAAATTAATGTAGATGAAGATACCATAGAACATCGTTTTAAACAAGCATCTTTAGGATGGATTAAATATAAGCCATTATTGATGTACATAAAGCAAAAAGAACACTATAAAGAAAATATATTAGAAGTAAAACAAAAATTAGAAAAGAGCATACCGCAAATAGACCAATTATTTGAAAATACGGATTTTAGAGAATTAATTATGGCATTAGAAGAGGCAGATGAGAATGTAAAAAAGCATCATAAAGAATATTTGAAAACGAACGAAGTTTGGAATAAAATAAAACATTTAATATAACTTTATTTTAAAGCGGATATAGGATAAAATATTTAAAATAGAGGTGTCAAATAAAATCTCTTACAAAATTGAGATAGGAGACTAGATTATGAAAAAGAGACTAACCAGTGCTATATGCGTATTTCTTATAATAGTGATGATAACAACAATGGTACAAGCGGTAAATGATATTCGTTTAAAAATCACCTTACCGCAAGATTATATCACGCAAACTCCGCAAGATGAAGACATGAAACAATATTATATACAAAATCATATTTATTTGCATGCAGTAAATGAGAAGAAGGATGAATCGGTAATTGTCGTGCAATTAGAAAATGATTTTACAAAACGAATTACGAATTTGGCTGAGTTAAATGAACAAAATAGGAATACCATATTAGAACAATATAATAAAGAAAAAGAACAAGAAGGGCAAGCAATTTTAAAACAAGAAACCTATCAAAAAGGGGACTTGTTGTTTATTGATACGGTTTTTGAACAGGCATCAGAACAAAGAAAAGTACAAGTGGAAGAATATTATACGATTGTTGAGGGAAAGGCAGTTGTGATTTCTGTTCATTTTTTAGAAAAGCAAGTGGATACCGATAAGGTAAGACAAATGATCGATAGTGTGGAAATTTCAAAAAAAGAAACAACTCAAGGAATCAATCATGGATATGTATGGGGAATGTTTGGTTTTGCGATTGTTCTTATGGTTTTGTATATTAGAAAACAAACAAAAATGAAAATAAATCTTGCAAAACATGAGGAGAAATCAATATTAGCAAGAATAGAAAAGCGTTTAAATGGTGTAATGCAATACGATCAATTCAAAGGGGGGCTTTTATTATTTGTTGTTACGCTTATTGTAAATAGTATTAACTTATGTTACACAAGCTTTCAAATGTTAATACAATATCGATGGTTACAAGGTTATACAATGGCTTATAAAATCTAT
The DNA here is from genome assembly GCA_022796855.1 of Clostridia bacterium. GTDB lineage: Bacteria > Bacillota > Clostridia > TANB77 > CAG-508 > RGIG8482. The sequence goes on from JAAWJM010000016.1 coordinate 25,684, forward strand.
ATAGGACTTGTATTATTACAAAATCTACTACAATTAATAGGGCTTATCTATATTGCCTATTGGTTAACCAAAAGACAACCAGAAACGATTAGAAGAGTACAAAAAACGTTTTTAGGAATGTTAATAGGAGTTACTATTTTAACAGTAATTCGATTAGTTTTACAAGCAAGTATGAAAATGAGTGAAGATTTTATTGCATATAGCATTTCAGAAATGAAAATATTAGTAAAAAGTATTTTATATCTTTTTGTATGGTATTTGTACTACAAAAATTCGATACGTGTGTCTATTTATTACAAAGAAAGAAGTTTACAACAAATCATAGAAGAGCCAAAAAAAGGATACCAAACTAATCTAGTCAATAAAAGAATCATGGAAGTAAAAATAATCGATTATTTTACTACCCAAAAAGCCTTTGATTATGCAAGTGGTATTTATATCAACCAATTACCAAAAGAATATGCACGAAATATAGCATTATCAGACTTAACTTCAAAGAAGATAATAAAACTAAAACGAGCCAAGTATTACCTAAACCAAAAGAATTTAGAAAATCCAAAAATGGAAACAAGAAAAGCAACAAAAACAGTAGCACTTATGGTGGTGATTTATGTGTTAGTTGTACTTTTAATTAGTACCATATAAAGCAAAATAAACACTCTTAAAGGATATTTCATACAATACCTTTAAGAGGTGTTTTTATGAGAATAGAAACATACAATCGAGAACAAGTTAAACAATATGCCAAAAAATGGGCATATTTAAGAAATCCACAGTTGATTCGTATGCAAGAAGGCTATCAAGCTATCAATATGAAAAAATGCGTATGCTCCATATAGAGGGAGTACGAAAATGGTAAAAATGATAAAAATAGCTTGTAAAATAGAAAAAAACGAGGTAAAATAAATAAGCAAATAAGAAAAAGGAGTAGAGCATGTATTTAATAGTAGGGCTTGGAAATCCAGAGGAGGAGTATAAGAGAACAAGACATAATATGGGGTTTGATGTGGTAAACGAAATTGCTAGCCGATATATGGTTTTTTTGGAACGAAAAAAGTTTGATGCCATTTATGGAGAAGCGATAATAGAAGGGCAAAAAGTGATGCTGATCAAACCACAAACCTATATGAATTTAAGTGGAGTAGCTGTAAAGCAATTTGTGGATTTTTATAAGGTTCCTGTGGAGCAAGTAATTGTAGTTTATGATGATATGGATATTGAAAAAGGAACCATGAAAATACGAAAAAAAGGTGGAGCAGGAAGTCATAATGGAATGAAGTCGGTTATTTCACAAATAGGAAGTGAAGGGTTTCCAAGGATTCGTATTGGAATTGGAGCACCACTACACCCACATGATAGAATAAATTATGTGTTAGAAAAGCTTTCAAAAGAAGAATATACTATATTAGAACAAGGAATTCAAAAAGCAAGTATGGCAATTATCGATATGTTAAAAAGTGGAATTGACCATGCAATGAATCAATATAATGAAACAATCAGAAAGGAAACTAGATGAAAGAAATAATAATCAATGTAGATGCCAATCAGAATAAAAGAATACTATTGGTAGAAAATGGAAAACTATTGGAGCAGTATGAAGAAAATAGCAATATGAAGCGATTAGAAGGAAACATTTATCTTGGTAAAATTCAAAATGTATTACAGGGAATGCAAGCTGCTTTTGTGGATATTGGTGAAAAAAAGAATACATTTATTCATATTAAAGATATTTTACCAAAAGTAGATACCAAAGTAAAAGATCCAGAAGAGGCCGTGAAAAACAATAATATTAAAGATATTGTGAAAGTAGGAATGCCAATTTTGGTACAGGTAAAACGAGATAGTACGAATAAAAAAGGTGCAAGAGTGTCTACCCATATTAATTTAGCAGGAAGATTTTGTGTAATTATGCCGGGAGTAAAGTTTATTACGATTTCCCAAAAAATCGAAAAGGAAAAAGAGAGAACTCGTTTAATTGAAATGATTGAGCAACATCTTCCAGAAGGAGTTGGTATCATTGTTCGAACTTCTGCAGAGGGAAAAAAGGAAGAAGATATTATACGAGATATGAAACAAACTCTTGAAAAGTGGAAAAACATTCAAAAAGAAGCAAAACAAGAAACACAACTACCAAAATTGGTATGTGAAAATTCGGATATGGTAAAAAGAATTTTAGTGGATTTAATTGACCAAGATATTACAAGAATTATCGTAAATACTCAAAAAGAAAAACAAGAAATTGAACAAATGTTAAAAGAAAATGGACAACAAATTGAAATTGTACTACAAAAACAAGAGAGCATTTTGGATAGGTATGATTTACAAACACAATTAGAAAAAATAGAAAACCGAAAAATATGGCTAAAATGTGGTGGTTTTATTACCATCGATAAAACCGAAGCTTTAACAGCAATTGATGTGAATTCTGGAAAATACATCGGAACCAAGAGCCTAGAACAAACCGTATATACCGTAAATAAAGAAGCGAGTATTGAAATTGCCAAACAATTACGACTTCGTGATATTGGCGGAATTATTATTATCGATTATATCGATATGAAAGAAAAAGAGCATAAGGAAAAAATTATACAAGTATTACAAGAAAATTTAAAACAAGACCGTTCCAAAACACAAATTGTTGGATTTACCGAATTAAACTTACTAGAAATGACAAGAAAACATATGTGTAGTAACGATTAACAAAGGAAAAAGGAGGGAAAAACATGGATTTTACAATGATATTACCAATTCTAATTGGTGTAGGGATTTTATTTGTCGTACTAAAACTATTAGCATTACCAATGAAATTAATCATCAAATTGGTCATTAACGGAATTGTAGGTGGTGTACTTATTTTTATCATCAATCTAATTGGTGCCAACTTCGCATTTGCCATTCACCTAAATTGGATTACAGCACTAATTGTAGGAATACTAGGTGTTCCAGGTGTCGTAATCGTAGCGATTATGCAGTTTGTGATGTAGAACCCCCAGTCGACTACGTCGACAGCCCCCTTAGGTAAAGGGGCCTTTACTCTACTGTTTTAGATTGGCATTGTGATTTTGAAAGGTAGAGAAAAGCCTCCCTTATTTAAGGGAGGTGGCAGGGCGTAGCCCTGACGGAGGGTTCTTATTCTCCTAATATTTTCTTTATTTCCTCATTTCGTTTAATTTTCTGGGTTGTGGTTTTAATCATTGGTTCGTCGGTTACGATGATATCTCGAATATGCTTATAAGCAGGCATTGTTTTATTGATGTTTTTCATATCTTCCCAAATCATGTTTTTGTAATCTGTTTTGCTTTTATCTGGATAAGTTTGTTTTAAGTATTCTAAGTTATATACAATTTTAGCATTAATTTCTAAATCTCCACTGGCAGTTGGTCTACCAAATACCATATTTTCAGCTACATAGGGAAGACGAGCAATTAAAATTTCTAGTTCTTCTGGGTAAATATTTTTTCCATTTTTTAAAACAATCACATTCTTCTTTCTTCCCGTAATAAATAAATAGCCATCTTTATCATAATACCCTAAATCACCAGTATGGAACCAACCATCAATTAACACTTCATCGGTTGCTTCTTGATTATCATAATAACCCAACATGATATTAGGACCTTTTACTACAATTTCACCAATTCCTTGCTCATTTGGATTTTCAATCTTAATTTCTACATTTGGAAGAGCAAAGGCAACAGAGCCCGGTTTTTGGTACTTATCATTTTCCGCAGAGACAATCGGAGAAGCTTCGGTTAGCCCATATCCATTTAATAATTCAATACCAATACTTTTAAGACCTTTTATAGTAGAGGTGTCCATTGGGGCAGCTCCATATATGACAAGACGTAGATAACCACCGAGTTCATTAAGAATGGATTTAAACCATTTCCTTCGGACATCAATCCCACATTTTAGTAAGACATTTGAAATAGTGGTTAAAATAGCAAATGGAATTTGCAAATGTTTTTCTTTTACGCCTTTTTGTATCTTTTTATACATAGCCTCTAAAATAAGAGGAACACAAACAAAACCAGTAATTTGATATTCTTTTAAATTTGTCTGTACATAACGAAGACCATCACAAAAGGCAATGGTAATACCACAGTAAAGACCATATAAAAAAGTGGTAGTGGATTCATAAGTATGGTGTAAAGGTAAAAATGATAAAAAAGTATCATTAGAAGTTACCTTTGCAATACAACCAGTGGAATAAATATTGGCACAAATATTGGCTTGTGATAGCATAACAATCTTAGCAAGCGATGTTGTACCAGAGGTAAATAGCATAATGGTCATACCATTGTTATCAATGGTTACTTCCTCATAGCGGTGGTCATCATTTGCTTGTAATTCTTTTCCTTTTTCTAATAAGCGGGAAAAAGAAAGAACATTTCCATCATCTTGTTCGATATCCATACAAATATAATGTTTTAATAAGCAATTGGGCTGATTTTGCAATTTTTGAAATACATTCATATATTTTTTATCAAAAATAACGGCTTCCACTTCACTACGAAGAATGGAACTCTCAATTTCATTATCGGGAAGAGCTTTATCAAGAGGGACCACAATCATACCGAGAAGTAGTAACACCTAAATAACTAACACACCATTCATAGCGGTTTGGAGCAATAATGGCAACACGTTTTCCGTGTTAGTCCTAAATCAATTAATCCTGTTCCAAGATGACTGATGTCCTCTTTTAAATTGGTATAGGTATGGCGAATATAAGTGGTATCTTTTGGATGTTTCTTATAAATAAAAGCTGTTTTATCTGGATAAAGTTTCCAAGAACGCTCAATCAGTTCCTTAAAATTAGAAACCGCTTCCACTTCATATAACTTACTTTTGGATAATTCTTCCATACGCTACCTCCATAAAATAAATTTATCTTTATTCTATACTTATTTTAAGAAAAAAACAAGGCTTAGAGAGATTTTTTAACAGAATTGTATAAGAAGATAAAGCAGAAACAATAGCAGAAGGAATGTATCATAATAATGATGTAGTAATAAGTCAATTATGTAGTAGTTATGCTTGGGATACAGTACTAAAATTTATAGAGACAAACAAATAGGATATGCAACAAATAGTGAAGGAGATAACCATTCAGGAGTTTTAAACTATACAGGAATAGGGAGTACGAAAAGAAATAATATCTATGATATAGGAGAAAATGTGATGGAATGGACGACGTATGGTTATGTCGGTTTTAGGTACACATTATTTGTAGGACTATAAGCCAAAGAAGTTTTAAAGATACTTAAAGAAGTAGTATAAAAAGATGATATAGAGTAGAATGAGGAAGAAGTCATTTTACTCATTTTTTATAGAATACTACATTCCTCCAAATAAGGAAAACACAAAATTCATTGACATAGGAGCTAAAAAGTGGCATAATAGAAAAAGAATTTAAGTAAAGGAAATAGAATATGGAAATTGAACAAGTAAAAGCGATAATGGAGGCAATCTTGTTTGCAGCAGGAAGAGAAGTGAAGATAAAAGAATTTGTCACGAGTTTAGAGATAAATGAGGAAGATGTTACTACCATTATGGAGACATTAAAAGAAGAGTATGACCAAAAACGAAGAGGAATTCAAATTATTCGTGTTGGTGATGCGTATCAAATGTGTACCAAAAAGGAATATTACGAATTTGTTTATCCCATTTTAGATAAAAGAAGTAAACCAAATTTATCGAATGCCGCTTTAGAGATTCTTGCCATTATTGCCTACAATACAGGAGTAACGAGAGCAGAAATTGAAGCGATTCGTGGTGTAAATTCGGATGCTACTATTTATAAGTTAATGGAATATAATTTAGTTGAAGAGGCAGGAAAAACCGATGCACCGGGGAAACCAATGTCTTACCGTACAACAGTGAATTTCTTAAAAATGTTTGGTTATATGAATTTAGAAAGTTTGCCAAGTTTGCCAAAATATAAAATGGATGAAAACCAACAAATTGTGATTGATGATATTTTAGAGGAACAAAGAAAAGATAATGAAGAGGCTCCTAACCCCGAAAGGGAAGAAGAGATAGAGAATAAGGATTAAAACAATAGTTTAATCAAATTATAAGATAAAAGAAATGAGGGAAGAACATGAAATTGTCAAATGCAGGAATAGGAACCATGAGAATAAACCAGTTAGATGAGATGTACCCAGTACAAGATATGTTAATGCAATCTGGGCAACTTGTACAATATGGAGCAGGAATTATGGCGTATGGACATATTCCATTTTTAGTAAAAAGAAAAGTAGAAAGAGTGATAGAAGAAGTATTAAATGAATATGGATGTATTGAAGTATCTCTTCCAACTTTACAACCAGATAGTATTTGGAAGAATTCGGGAAGATGGGATCATTATGTAGAGGAAGGAACGATGTTAACCGTTGAATCCAATAAAGGGACTTTTTGTTTAGCACCAACAGGGGAAGAGGCAGTCGTTGAATTTGCAAAGGAAAAGTTAAAATCCTATAAACACTTACCAGCAACTTTTTACCAAATTGGAGAAAAATATCGAAATGAAATTCGAACTAGAGGTTATTTATTAAGAGGAAAATCGTTTACCATGATGGATGCTTATAGCTTTAATGAGGGGGAAGAAGACCTAATAGAAAGTTATCAAAAAGTTCGAGATGCTTATTTAGAAATATTTAAAAGGTTAGGATTACCAGTTGTTCCAGTAGTAGCAGATAATGGGGCTATGGGAGGAAAGAAAAGCGAAGAATTTATGATGATTTCACCAATTGGAGAAGATACCATTTTATATGATGAGGAAACTGGAATTGGGCTAAATACTGAGATTTTGGAAAAAGAAGATTATAAGGAATACTTAAGAAAAGAATATGGTATTACCGATATTTCAAGATTACAAGAAAAAAGAACCATTGAACTTGGACATATTTTCCAATTAGGAACGCGATATTCTGAAATGATGGGTGCGAATTATATTACCAAAGAAGGAAAAACACAAAATTATTATATGGGATGTTATGGAATTGGAGTAAGTAGAACGGTTGCTACTATTTATGAAAATTCTGCCATTCAAGACGAAAATGGAAAAGTAGTAGGAATTTCTTTACCAAAAGAAATTGCACCTTATCAAGTACAAATCATTCCTAAGGTAGAAAACGAAGAAAAAGTAAAACAAGCCAATGCCCTATATGAGACCTTAACCAAACAAGGAATTGTAGCTATTTTAGATGATAGAAACAATAGTAGTATGGGAGCAAAAATGAAAGACTGCAAAGTGCTAGGAACCCCATTTATGGTGGTACTAGGAGATAAGGTGGAAGAAGGATTTGTAGAATTTGAAAATACGAAGACAGGTGAGAAAGAAGTGATTTCGGAAGAAGAATTGATCGAGAGAATAAAATAAAATGTAAGAACCCCCAGTCACGCTTCCGCGTGCCAGCCCCCTTGTTAAAGGGGCTCTCTGGCACTGCTTCGTAAGAATATGCAAAGTATAATTTTAAATACTATTTTTTGCACTTACTCATTGCATACAAACTTCGAAGACATACAAAAAAGCCCCTTTAACAAGGGGGCTGTCGCGGAGCGACTGGGGGTTCTATGGCTACAAATTCCCTAAAATTCACAATTCTTTGGAGTTCTGGCAAATGGAATAACATCACGAATATTTTGCATTCCAGTTAGGTACATGATGGCTCTTTCAAAACCTAACCCAAAGCCAGAGTGAACACAGCTTCCATATTTTCTTAAATCTAAATACCATTCGTAATTTTCTAAAGGAAGGTCTAGTTCTTTCATACGAGAAAGTAGTTTCTCGTAATTTTCTTCTCTTTGGCTTCCACCAATAATTTCACCAATACCAGGAGCTAGTAAGTCAGCAGCAGCAACGGTTTTTCCATCTGGATTTTGTTTCATGTAAAAGGCTTTAATTTCTTTTGGATAATCAGTAACAAAAACTGGTTTTTGGAAGATTTTTTCACATAAATAACGTTCATGTTCAGTTTGTAAATCGACTCCCCAAGAAACTTTATATTCAAATTTGTCATTTACTTTTTCTAATTCTTTTACCGCATCGGTATAAGTAATTCTTGCAAAATCGGAATGAATTACATTATTAATTCGGTCTAATAAACCAGTATCAATAAACTGATTGAAAAATTGCATTTCTTCTGGGCAATGGTCTAATACATATTGGAAAACATATTTAATCATGGCTTCTGCTAAATCCATATCATCCGTTAAATCCGCAAAACAAATTTCTGGTTCTACCATCCAAAACTCAGCAGCGTGTTTTACCGTGTTTGAATTTTCCGCACGAAACGTTGGTCCAAAAGTATAGATATTGCGAAAAGCCTGTGCAAACGTTTCTCCATTTAATTGACCACTTACGGTTAAGTGAGCAGATTTTCCAAAAAAGTCCTTTGAAAAATCAATTTTGCCATCTTCTGTTTTTGGAATATTTCCCAAATCAAATGAATTGACATTGAACATTTCACCTGCCCCTTCGCAGTCACTTGCTGTAATTAGGGGAGTATTGACATACACAAAACCTTGGTTTTGAAAAAATTCATGAATGGCAAAAGCAAGGACGCTTCTTACACGAAATACTGCATTAAAGGTGTTGGTTCTTGGGCGAAGATGAGAGATGGTTCGCAAATATTCAAAAGAGTGTTTTTTCTTTTGTAATGGATACGAAACATCCGACAAACTTAAAATTTCAATATTGCTTGCTTGAATTTCAAAGGGTTGTTTGGCATTTTTGGTTTCTACCAAAGTACCAGTTATTTTTACTGAAGAGCTAATGGTTAATTTACAAAGTTCTTCAAAATTTGGTAGGGCATCGGTAAATACAATTTGTACATTTTTAAAAAAAGTACCATCATTTAATTCCAAAAAACCAAAAGTTTTGGAATCACGAACGGTTCTTACCCATCCTTCCAAAGTTACTTGTTTTTCCAAATAGCTTTTTGTATTTCTAAAAAGTTCTTTTATAACGAGTTTATTCATAAAATACAGTCCTTTCTTAATTAATATATTTTTAGTAATTATTCAGTGATAAATATTGCTAGGTTCTTATGATTTACCTTTGAATAGTTACCGTTTTATTATATAAGAATATTTACGTAAATTCAAGAATTTAATCGTACTTTATAGACTTTTTTTAAAAAAAGTTATAAAATAGATAACAAATGTGAAAAAAGGAGGCACGTATGAACAAATATCGAACCAAAAATTGTGGAGAATTAAGAAAAGAAGATATTGGGAGTGAAGTAAAACTAGCAGGCTGGATTGGGAAAAATCGTAATCTAGGAGCAATGGCATTTATTGATTTAAGAGATGAATTTGGGATAACACAAATTGTTATGGAGAACCGTCCAGAATTTGAAGCAATAAAACCAGACTTAAATACCGAAAGTTGTATCATGGTAGAGGGAACTGTAGTAGAAAGAGCAAACAAAAACCATAAAATGCCAACAGGGGATATTGAAGTATTAGCCAATAAAATTACCATATTAGGAAAATGTAAAAATGTATTACCATTTGAAACCAATTCCGAAAATTTAGCCAATGTAAGAGAAGATTTACGTTTGGAATATCGTTTTTTAGAGCTTCGTAATGAACATATTCACAATAACATTTTACTTCGTTCAAACATAATAAAAACCTTACGAAATAAAATGGATGAGTTAGGGTTTTATGAAATACAAACTCCAATTTTAGCCAATTCTTCGCCAGAAGGAGCACGTGACTTTTTAGTACCAAGTAGAATTCATCCAGGAGAATTTTATGCGCTTCCTCAAGCGCCACAACAATTTAAGCAATTATTAATGGTAGGTGGGTTTAACAAATATTATCAAATTGCACCATGTTTTAGAGATGAAGACCCACGTGCAGACCGTGCACCAGGGGAATTTTATCAATTGGATTTTGAAATGAGTTTTGCTACCCAAGAGGATGTGTTTGAAGTAATTGAAACAGTAGTTCCAGAGGTGTTTGAGAAGTTTAGTTCTTGGAAAGTCGATAAAGGGCCATTTGTTCGAATTCCTTATAAAGAAGCTATGGAGAAATATGGAATTGATAAACCAGATTTAAGAAATCCACTTATCATTGAAGATGTAACAAGTGTATTTGAACAGACTGAATTTAATGCCTTTAAAGATAAAACCATTAAAGTAATTGTCGTAAATAACCAACCAGAATTAGGAAGAAAATTTTTTGATCATATGAGTGAATTTGCTGTTAATGAATTAGGAGCAAAAGGACTTGCTTGGGTAAAATTAGATAAAGAAGGAAACCTAAATGGCGGTATTTCAAAGTTTATTAATGAAGAACAAAAACAAAGTATTCTTGAAATTACAAAAGCTTTACCAGAAAGTGCCATGTTCTTTATTGCTGATGAATTTTCTACTGCACAAAAAATAGCGGGAGGAGTGCGAATTGAACTAGGAAATCGATTGGATTTATTGCAAAAAGATTCATATCGTTTCTGTTTTATTGTAGATTTTCCAATGTATGAATTATCGGATGATGGAAAAATAGATTTTAACCATAACCCATTTTCTATGCCACAAGGTGGAATAAAGGCATTAGAAGAAAAAGACCCATTAGAGATTTTAGCATATCAATTTGATTTAGTTTGTAATGGGTATGAAATGGCATCAGGAGCAGTTCGTAACCACGATCCAGAACTAATGGTAAAAGCATTTGAAATAGCAGGATACAAAAGAAAGGATGTAGAAGAACGTTTTGGGGCATTGTTTAATGCCTTCCAATACGGAACACCACCACATGCGGGAGCAGCACCGGGATTAGACAGAATGGTTATGCTAATTGCAGGGGAAGATAACCTAAGAGGAGTTATCGCATTTCCAAAAAATAAAAAAGCAAGAGATTTATTAATGCGAGCACCAAGCAAGGTAGGAGAAGAACAATTAAAAGATGTGCATATAAAATTAGATATAGAAGAATAAAAAAGAAAGGTCCAAATAAGGGAAAATCACTTATTTGGACCTTTCTTTTGAACAGCTACAATGATAAAACATCATAAGGGGTGTATAGGAGACAATGTTTTTATAGTGTAAAGGCATGAGGTAATAAATCTGAAATAGTGTATTCCTCGATGGTATCATCTTTACCAAAACAAGCATAAATTTTAAAATCCTTATCAACATACTGTACCATAAATTGTCTACAATAGCCACAAGGAAGGCAATTTTCTAAAACAGTAGCATCTTTTTTACCTCCAACGACAACAATATAAGAAAAATCATTTTCTCCTTCAGATAAAGCTTTTACAAAAGCAGTTCGTTCAGCACAAATGCTTTGAATACCACAGTTTTCAATATTACAACCACTATACATCTTACCAGCTTTTGTAACAAGACAAGCTCCTACATAATAATTAGAAGTAGTGGTATATTTCGCATGTAATCTTGTTTGTTTTGCAATTTCAATTGCAGAGGTTAAATTCATCAAACATCATCCTTTCTTAGATAAGATAAATCTATTATATAAAACAAATAGAAAAAGTCAATAGAACGAAAGATAAGAAAGGAGTTTCCAAGGATGAAAAAGGTAAAAACAATTGACATAATACTAAAAAAGCGATATAATGGTAACTAGTTACAATAAAGTATTTGTAGCAAAAAGGAGAAAAACATGACAAATCAAGAATTTATTCGGGAAGTAGTTACTGTTTATCAAAACATTCGAAACATCAATGGCAAGTTTGAAGAAACAAAACGGTGGCACAAAGTATCAAAGCTAGCAGAGGAATTAGAATATTTTCATATTGAGTCTGATAAAAGGGACTATTTTAAAATTCATTACGAAAATAGTATAATTGGTTACCAAGGATGTGTTTCAAGAAAGGACCCAAATATTATTTATCCGCTAATGCTTCTGTATACAAATGTAGCTTATCGTATGCAACAGCTAAAACCATATGTGGCTTCAAACATGTACCAAGCCCTATACAAAGAGAAAGCAAGATTGGGAAAAGCCATTCGAACAATGTGTACAACAGAGATACAAAGTACAATGCCATTACAAGTTTCTCTTGTAGAAAAATTTGTTCAAAGGGCAATAAAGCAGTTACATCATTGTGTAGGGAAAATTGGAGAATATAGTGAGGAAGTGTATCCAGAGGATTCAGAGAGATTAAGACAAATTCGAAAAATATATGAATCGTTTAAAATAGGAGAAGAATATGTCTCATTTTATGATGAAATCTTAAGAAGAAACACTCGAATTTCACTTAATTCACCAAGTTTTAACTATGCGGTTATGTTATTGTTTTCTAGGGTATATGGAAAAACGCTTCTATGGTTATGGAAAAATTATCCAAGCGGGCAATGGTGTCCGATAAGCCCATGGAAAGTAATTGGGGAGTTTGAATCTATCCATTGGAAGATGTTTCGTTAGGAGAAATCGGCAGGATATTGCCTGTCGATTTCTTTTATGCTATACTAAAAAACATAAGGAGGAAAATAAAAATGATCGATAAGATTGCATGGATTTATATAAAAGATAAAAAAGTACTTTGTACTCTTAGTAAGGGGAAAAATACGTATTATTCTCCAGGAGGAAAAAGAGAAGAAGGAGAAACAGATGAGGAAACTCTTATTCGAGAAGTAAAAGAAGAACTTAGTGTTGATATTAAAAAAGATACCATACAATATTATGGTACATTTGAGGCACAAGCAGACGGGAAAGAAGAGGGAGTTATTGTAAAAATGACATGTTATCTAGCAGAATATGAGGGGAGGTTAATGCCATCTTCCGAAATAGAAAAGTTTGATTGGCTAGATACAAATGATATGGATAAAATCAGTCTTGCAGGGAAACTAATTTTTGAGGATTTAAAAAAACAAGGTTTGATTGATTAGTCAAACCTTGTTTTACGCTCCTTTGGAAGAGGTATCTTTCAATTTTTCAATAAATTCCTTATTGTTCTTTATCATTATATTGTTTAGTAAACATAATGCTTTGCGAAATTAATAATTTTAATTCGTATTATTAGTTTTGCTTATTTTGTATAAATGCAAAAATTTTTTTAAAACTCTTGCTTATTTCTGCTTTTATGTATATAGTATAAAATAATTTATTATTTATATAGAAATGATATAGTAAATAATAGGAGGCAAACAAATGAAAATTGTTTTTTGTGGACCACCTCATTCAGGTAAGAGTGTATTTATTGCAAATTTAATTGATAAATTACCTACAGATGCTTATACTATTATTAGAGCATGTCCTGATGGAGAAGGAACTTGGAGTAATAATAAAAATCAAGAAGAAACATCCGCCGTTCGAAAAAAAGGAAAATTTACTAAAACTTTTATAGATGATGTTTGCAATGCAATTGATAATCAAACGAATAAAATCGTTTTGGTTGATGTTGGTGGAGTAATGTCAAAAGAAAATGAGCAAATTTTTAAGCATTGTGACAGTTTTGTTATATTAAGTAGTGATGAGAAAAAGAAAGAAGAATGGTTAGAATTTGGTCAAAAACTTGGACTAGAATGTATAGGATGTTTAGATTCTAGTCTAGAAGGACAAGAAGAAATCTATACAAAAAAACCTTATTTTCAAGGAAAAGTTGTTGGAATGGAAAGGGGAAAAATTTTAGAGGACTTTCCAGTTATAAAAGGGTTAGCGTCTGATATTATTCAAAAAAGTAAATATACCGAAAAAATAGAGACTTCAAATAAAGATTATGAGGGAACAATGATTGATGATACAGAATTAGGCTTTGAATTAGGATATGGAAAAGAAGTTTTGCTAGAAGATGGAATACCTATAAAAAAAGTAAGATGGCAAGAGAAAGCGATTCCACAAATATATCAAACTATACAGGAAAAAGTTAGCGTTGATAGTCCTGTAAGAATTAATGGAATTAGAGCGAATTTTATTTTATGTGCTATTTGTAAAGCATCTAAAGAACAAGGTGTAAAAGATATCAGTACATATGATATACGCTCAAAACAATATATTCCAATAAGAGATTTACCTAAGAAAAAAGGACTAAAACAATCAGAAGGATTAGTCTATCACTTGATTGAAAATAAAGAGAACATCTTTATGGATATTGATATTACAACAGAACAATATTCTTTAGAAGATTATCAACAATGTATATTACCACAAATTAAAGAAGACAAAAATCTTTATTTGTCTGGAAGAATGCCACTTTGGCTATTAGCTTCCATAAGTAGTAGTTATGATGCAAACAGAATATTTACTTTTCAACCAGGAAAAGGATTTACTTGTGTATCAGCAATAGATGAAAAAGAATTAGGTACAATTGTTGATGGCGTAAGTGAAATTAATGTTAATCAATATTTTAAAGATAAAAGAGAAAAAAATAAATTACCAGAAGTTGTGGAAAAACAAGGATTTTTGTCTAAACTCAAAAGATTTTTTGCCAATTATAGAAAACCAAAAGAAGAAGACAAATATTTAGATGAAAATATTATTGCTACAAAAGTAGTTTCCCCAATAGATAATCCCCCTAAAAACGATTTTAGTGCTCAATTATCTGTAAATAGTGATGAGAGAACAAATGAAACAATAACGAATCCAAAGCCAACAAAATTACAATCTGAAATGGATATATAGGAGGAAAAGGAAGCTTATGAGTACGGATTTAGAATTATATAGAGTATTTTGTGAAGTAGTAAAATATAAAAATATATCGAAAACTGCTGAAAATATGCATATTTCACAATCAGCAATAACACAATCTATACAAAAACTTGAAAATATGCTAGGTGGAAAAGTTTTTTATAGGAATAAAAATGGTGTTGAATTAACAGAAGAAGGTGATAGCTTATATGAATATATAAAAGATAGTATTGAAACGATGACGAATGCTGAAAATTTATTTTCAAAGTACATTAATTTGGAAAAAGGTAAAATAAGGATAGGGGGAGGAAACTCTTTAATTTCTTCTTTAATATTTGAACCATTGTTAACTTTTATTAAGAAATATCCAAATATCAATATTTCAATTAGTAGTGGAATAACAGATAGCCTGATTCAAAAATTAGCAAATGGCGAATTAGATATTGTTATTTTGAATTTACCATATAAGAATAAAAAATATTCTAATATTGAAATTATACCATTAAAAAAATCTAGATATTGTTTTTTTGCAAGTAAACAATATCTAAAAGAACATCCAATTAAAGAGCTTAAGGAAATAGAAAATCATACATTAATACTACCTAAATCACCATCTTCAAAGAAAAAAATATTAAATGATTATTGCAATAAAGAAAATTTAGCTTTAACTGCTAATTATGAAGTTTCAAGTTCCTCAATAATGAAAAGATTAGTTTTAAATGACATAGGAATAGGCTTCACCAATATCGAAAACATAAAAGAAATTAGTGGTAATATAAAAATGATACAAGAAATTGAATTTACTGAAACAAAAGAGGGAATTGCAACACTAAAGAAAAATATGGCTAATAAAGCAACACTTGAATTGGTGAAGGAAATTAAAAACTATTATAAGTAAAACTTATAGATTGTATAACAATTATTAATTTTACAAGGTATAAAATTTATGTTATTATTATGTTTGATGGAGAAAGGATTAAAAATGATACAAGCATATCAAAAAATATTAGAAATGGAGTCAATTGCAGAATTAAAGTTAGAACAAGATAGGATGGCTTTGGAAAAAATTAGAAAAATTTTATATCAACAGAAATATTTTATTTTAGATAGATTAACGATTTATTTAAAACGAGAATTAGATATACAATATTTTTTTTATAAAATTATTGATATAGATGGCAATCTAGCTGATATTTTAGTAAAAGAAGATAGTCGTATTTTTGAAGAAAATATACAAGGAAAAGAATTGATTGAATTTAATGTAGAAGAACTAATTGATAGTAGAATGTTTGACAATAAAGATGAAATTATCATAGTAGATTTGAATTTTGAAGAGAATTTACTTAATTTAAGTTATCTTTGCGATTCTTTAAATTATAATTTCTTATCGTATTCAGATGAAATAAAGGATAAGCTTACTACATTCATTAATTATGTTATAAATAAAAATATTTATAAAAATTAAAGGTACTATTAATACCTAAAAAATTAATAGAGAAAGAGGTAATATTTATGAAAATTTATATTGTTGATGAAGAAGAGTATTCAGGTGGTGGAGGAGATTTTCCAAATGCTTCTCGTACAATATTGCGGAGTGTATTCAGAAGATAAAAAGGATGTGGCTATTCGACAATTTATGGAAGCACGTACAAAAGATAAAAGTTATGCGGATGCCTACCGAAGAACTTATATAAAGGAAGGCTTAATGAATGAAAAATATGTAGAGAAGAATATAACAAATGAAATATTAGAAGAACAAAAAAGAGAAAAAAAGGACGAAACAAGAGAAGCAAGCGAGACTGTTACAATTGATATTGAACAACTAGGTGCAAGTATTGGAATGGAGGCAAAAGAACAAAGATTATCAAGTGGAAAGGTTGTCAAATCTTTAGTTTGGGATCAAGAAAATTTGTTAAAAGCTGTAAATGAAGTTAAACATTTGTCAGAAGAAGGAAAACCAGTAAAAATAACAGGAGCTGCACCAGCATGGTTAGTATCAGCATTAGCTCATACAGTTCATCCTTGTCCGGTATCTGTATATACACCACAAATTGGTAAATACGTGGATATTCCTGGGTTAGCACATGGAGAAGCAAATCCAGAAGGGGAGGTTGCATTCAAAACAACAGAAACAGGTGATAGCGTATTAATTGAATATAATATGGATTTACCAAAAGATGTGAATGCTTATGATGAAAATAACTTATCAAAAGTTGTAGTACCAGAGGTAGCTCATGGAAAAGCTGTGTATTTATCCGGTAGAGCACCAAATTATTTAACAGTTGCAATAGCTGAGGCTTATGCACATACGAATAGTAGCGTATCTTTATTCCAACCAGGAGTAGGATATACGTGTTCAATAACGCATAGTAGAGCTAAAAAATTAGGAGATTTAACAAAAGATTCAGTACTTAAAGAAAAAATGAAAGAACAATTAATGGCATCAAAAGAGAACAAAGAAATTGAAGCAAAAGAAGTTGAAACAAAAGAAGGACTAGAAATAGGCTAGTTTACATAGATGTAGGCATACTTTTAAAGTATGTCTATATTTTTAACTTTAGGGATCTGTTAGTCAAACCTTGTCTTATGCACCCTTTGAAGGGGTATCTTTTAATTTTTCAATAAATTCCCTATTGGCATCTAATAATTTTTCAATTAAAACCATTTGAGAATCAGATAATTCTTTGTTATCATCGAGCAAGCCTAGAATTTCTAATTTATCTTGAATTCGGTCTAAATTACCATTTTTACTAACAGAAGAAAATTTATGATTAGAAAAGCCAAGTAAATAATCAATTGAAGTACCAAGTACTTCAGCAAGTTTAACAATAATCTCAATTTGAGGCTTCCTTTGACCATTCAAATATCGTGAAATTGTAACATTTGTCGTACCAACACGTCTGCTAAGTTCTAATCCGTGTCAAATTTTGTTCTTCCATTAATTCAACTAATCTTTTAATAAAAATATCTTGCATAAAAGACCTCCATATTTACCAATATTATAAATGTTTCTACCCATAACAACATGAATATTACCAACATTATAAAAAATACATTGACATTAACCGAACGGTAATATATAATTTTCAATAGAAATGAAAGTATATATTTTTACAAAAGTGGAAAAATATAGATAAGAAAATAAAGAAAGGAACAAAAGAAAATGAGAAGATTAAAGCAAAATTCAGGAATTACGTTAATTGCTTTGGTGATAACTATCATTATATTACTAATTCTAGCAGGAATTACGATTAATTTAGTAATAGGAAATAATGGAATAATAGGAAGAACAATACAGGCAAAACAAGATTATGAAAGAGAAACGGTAAGAGAAGAGGTAACATTAATACTAACTGAGTATTTACAAGAGAACATACAGTCAAATAAAGACTTGCAAAGTTATTTAGAAGAACAAGTAATTAAAGGAAAAATAGAAAGTGTAGAGGATAGCGAAGGTGGAATTCATACCATTATTATAAATAATTATATGGTAACGATTGATGATGAGACCTTACAAGTTATAGAAGTTACAAAAGCAAAGGCGAGACCTAAAATTAATAACATTAAGATTACCATAGAATTAGATGGAATAGAAACACAAGTAAAAGAGAATCAATTAGAAATAGGAACACCAGTAAAAATAACATTTGATGTTACTTTTGAGGAAGGAAATTTAATAGAGGTTAATATAGGTACCTTAGTAGATGGAATAGTAGAATATACAACTAATGGAACAGAAATGGAAGTAGATTTTGTAGTAACAGGAAAAATAGGAGAAGAGGAAATAAGAAAAAGACAAAAAATATCTTTAGATAAATATTATCAAAAATCAGAAATAGAAGCAAGTGATATAAAAGAAAATCCTATTCAATATTATGGAGAATTGGTAAGTAATTATGTATGTTATTCTAATGGAGTAGAAGCGTGGAGAATATTTTATGCAGATGAAAGAAATATTTATTTAATTGCAGATGATTATATTGCTGCAAATGACGTGCCAAATTCACCAAATGGGATTCCAGTAACGGAAAATTCAACTTATAAATTATCATTTAAAGATATGGCAAATGATGAAATTTATGCTGAAGGAAGTAAATGGATAGTAGAAAATAGTAAGGCAAATAAATGGATAGAGAAGTATATAAGTAATTATCCAGAAAGTATAAATGAAAATATAAAAATGGGAGCTTTTTTAGTAGATACTAACGTATGGAGTGACTATTATGCAGGAAAAAATGCTGAGTATGCAATAGGAAGTCCAACAATAGAACTATTTAGTAATTCCTATAGAGATACTCATCCAGATCAGTATATTGAATGCGAGGCAACAAATTCATATGGTTATCAATTAAAATGGAATACGGAAGCTTCTTATGGCAATGTTATAAGAAACTTATCAAGAGAAGGAGAATTTAATAGTATATATGTAAAGGCAAGCGCAGAAAAAGCTAGTGCAATGTCATTGGCTTCGCCTTCTGGACAATTTAAACAGTTTTTGATGAGAGTGGGTTATAACGGTCTTATTTATACAGATGCATCATTTGACAATCGTTCAGGGGTAAGACCAATAGTATGTCTAAAATCAGAAACGAAACTACGAAAAACAGTAAAAGGATATGAGATTGTGGATTGAATGAAGAAAATATGATGTGTGAAAATAAGACACATCATATTTTTTATGCTATACTAAAAACCATAGGAGGAAAAAGAGAAGAAGGAGAAACAGACGAAGAAACTCTTATTCGAGAAGCAAAAGAAGAATTTAGTGTGGATATTAAAAAAGATACGATTCGATATTATGGTACTTTTGAAGCACAAGCAGATGGAAAAGGAGAGGGTGTTATTGTAAAAATGACTTGCTATTTAGCGGAATATGAAGGAACTTTAAACCCAGCGTCCGAAATAGAAAAATTCGATTGGTTAGATACAAGTCATATGGATAAAATAAGTCTTGCAGGAAGATTAATTTTTGAAGATTTAAAAAAACGAGGTTTGATTTCTTAGTCAAACCTTGTTTCATGCACCCTTTGAAGGGGTATCTTAAAATGTCACAAAAATGTAATAAGAAATCTCTTGACAAGAAATTATGTGTTAATATAAACTAGAGTCATAAATATAAAGAATAGGAACATACTAAAAGAAAAAAGAGAAGGGAGAAAGAAGATGAAAAAGCAAAACCAGAAAGGAATCACACTAATTGCTCTTGTCATTACTATCATCGTATTACTCATCCTAGCAGGAATTACGATTAATTTAACAGTAGGACAAAATGGAATTCTAAACCGTGCACAGGAGGCAGGAAAGAATTATAAGGAATCTGAAGTAAGAGAAAATGTAGAATTAGCATTACTCGATTTACAAACAGAGGTAATTTTCGATAACCAAGACTTAACAGTAGAATACGCC
>JAAWJM010000017.1 GCA_022796855.1 Clostridia bacterium
TATAGATAAATGCTTTAAAGGTTTGCAAGGTATGATTTTATTTTCTACAGAAACTTTAAAAGCAAAAGAAGAGGAGGATTTAAAAATAGTAAATATAATGTCATCAGCAGCATTGAGAGGAAATAAACAAGAAGCGGTATATTGTGCTACAAAATGGGGAGAAAGAGGATATACAGAAAGTTTAAAGGTAGCTTATAAAGGTACAAGTGTAAAAGTGATAGGAGTATATCCAGGTGGAATTAGTACAGAATTTTATAAGAATAGTAGAGATTATGTATCAAAAGAAAAACAATCTACATTTATGAAACCACATGATGTTGCTAAAACAATTATAGATAATGTAACAAATGAAACTAATCTAACAGTGGCAGATATTATAATTGAAAGAAATTAATGGGAGATTAGAGAATGGAAAAACATGAATTGGTAGATGAAAATGGGAATAAAACAGGAAAAGTATTAACACATCTTGAGGCTCGTGACTTAAATAATATACCAGATGGATATTACATATCGGTTGTTGGAGTTGTAATTTTGAATGAGGTAAATGAAATTTTACTTCAAAAACGTAGTAGTAATAAAAGAGTAAATCCCAATAAATGGGGGATTTGTGGAGGAAAAGGAATAGACACATTACATAAACTAGGTCTTGATTTTTTTTGAAAAAATGATATAATTATGTCAGTTAAAATAATTAAAGGGGGAAATGAAACATGGAAGCAAAAATTGTAGGAGACATGTTACCAGCTGTTGTTTGTAAATTAGCAAAAGGAGAATCTGTTATTACTGAAAATGGTGGAATGAGTTGGATGGATGACGGAATTGAAATGAAAACAACAACCAATGGCGGAATTATGAAAGGAATTGGAAGAGCATTTGCAGGAGAATCTATTTTCATGAACTTATATACAGCCGAAAAAGATAATGCAGAAATCGCATTCTCATCTTCTTTTCCAGGACAAATTTTAGAATTTGATTTAAAAGAAGGAGAAAGCATTATTGCACAAAAAAGAGCATTTTTATGTTCTGAGAAAACAGTCGATATTAAAATGCAATTCCGTAAAAAATTAGGTGCTGGTTTCTTTGGCGGAGAAGGATTTATTATGCAAAAAATAACAGGACCAGGAAAAGTATACTTAGAGATTGACGGAAATGTTATTAAAAGAGAATTAGCAGAAGGTGAAAAAATCAAAGTAGATAATGGTTATGTTGCTGCTATGACACAAGATGTAAAATTAGATATTGAAACAGTAAAAGGTGTTAAAAATGTTTTATTTGGTGGAGAAGGTCTATTTGTTACATCACTAAAAGGACCAGGAACCGTATATTTACAAACAATGCCAGTTTCAAAACTTGCAAGCTTATTATATTTAGGTCAAGCAAAATAAAAATAGAAAAGAAAAAGTCGATGGATTTATAGCTTTCCATTGACTTTTTTAATAATTTTGGTATAATAAATAAGCAAATGGAGTGGTATCGAAGTGGTCATAACGAGCTACACTGGAACTGTAGTAGTCGGGAAACCGGCCCGTGGGTTCGAATCCCACTCACTCCGCCAGAAAAAAGACGCTATCGGTAATATTTTCCGAAAAAAGCGTCTTTTTTGTAAAAGAGGTTGAAAGATGGAAACAGTAGAATTAGAAAAAATAGTAGAACCAATTGTAAAGTGGTATAAGGAAAATAAGAGGATGCTACCATGGAGAAAACAGAAAAATCCATATGCTATTTGGATTTCTGAAATTATGCTTCAACAAACAAGAATTGAGGCAGTAAAAGTGTATTATGAACGTTTTATGAGAGAAATTCCGAATATTGAAACATTAGCAAACATAGAAGAAGAGGTATTACTAAAATTATGGGAGGGGTTAGGCTATTATTCAAGAGCAAAGAACCTAAAAAAAGCAGCAATCAAAATTTGTGAAGAATATGGCGGAAATATGCCAAAATATTATGAACAATTAGTAGATTTGCCGGGAATTGGAGAATATACAGCAGGAGCGATTGCCTCGATTGCTTATCATGAAAGAGTACCAGCAGTGGATGGTAATGTGTTAAGAGTCATTTCAAGAATAATAGGTAGTACAAAAGACATTTTACTGCCAGATACCAAAAGAGAAATGACAGCAAAATTAAAAGCAATTATGCCAAAAGAAGCAGGTGATTTTAATGAAGGATTAATGGAATTAGGAGAAAGAGTTTGTATTCCAAATGGAGAGCCATTTTGTAACAACTGTCCACTTCAAGCATATTGTGTAGCCTATAAACAAGGACTAACCAATCAAATTCCAGTACGCATAAAAAAGACAAAACGAAAATACGAAGAACGTTTAATTTTTGTTTTAGAATGGAAGGATAAAATTGCAATTCAGAAAAGAGGAGAAAAAGGACTATTAGCTGGTATGTATGAATTTCCCAATGTTATGAAAAAAGAAGGTCTTATCATAAAACAAATACTGCAAACGTGGAATTTAGAAGCGGAACAAAAAGAAGCATTAGGAAAAGCAAAACATATTTTTTCTCACATCGAATGGAATATGGAAGGGTGGAGGATAAAGGTAAAAAATAAAAATGAACAATTTATATGGGCAAAAAAAGAGGAAATTATAGAAAAATATGCGATTCCAGAAGCATTTGGATATTACAAAAATAAACTATAGTAGTAAAGATTTCCATTGAAGTTTAAGGAGAATTTCAGTATAATCAAAATAAGAGGTGATTTATTTTGAGACTAGGTAAATGTACACAAGAAAAAATACTACAAAAAGAACTAAAAGGGTGTTTCCAATTTTTTAATAAAGAAATTAATTTAGATAAGCAAACAGATGGGTATGGCTTAATACGAGATAAATCACCATATCATAAAGATATTGCAAGCATTGCCTCTGTTGGCTATAGTTTTGCGGCACTGATTATTGGAGTAGAGCATGGGTGGCTATCTTATGAAAAAGCATATGATAGAGCCAATAAGACACTCGATACATTTTTATACAACATAGAAGAAATTCATGGTTTTTACTATCATTTTATCAATATGAGAACAGCAAAAAGAGAATGGAACTGTGAAGTATCGATTATCGATACGGCTATCTTTATTTGTGGAGCATTAACAATTGGAGAGTATTTTGGAGGCGAAATAAAGAAAAAAGCAGACACATTATATGATAGGATTGATTGGGAATGGTACCGAAATAAACAGACCAATCAATTTTATATGGGGTATACCAAAGAAAAAGGATTTTGGGGTAGTTGGGACATGTATGGAGAACAATTAATGTTATACATATTAAGTGTTGCATCGAAAACACATCCAGTAGAGATATCCATCTATGAGGATTTTGAAAAAAAGAAACAAGATTATAAAGGAATTCGAGATATTATTTTCACTTATTGTGGCACATTATTCACTTATCAATTTTCACATGCATGGATTGATTTTCGAAATACAAAAGATAAAAATGGAATTGATTGGTTTGAAAACTCGGTAAAAGCAACTAAAGCCAATCGAGAATATTGCATACAAAATAGTAATATGTATAAGACCTATAGTGAAAATTCATGGGGATTAACGGCATGTGTTGGTCCAGATGGCTATAAATCTTATGGAGCAAAACCATGCTTAGTAGATTTAACCGTAGAAAATGACGGGACAGTAACACCATGTGGAGCCATTCGGATCGATTGTATTTACGCCAGAAGAAACAATGCAAATGATGAAGTATGTATATGATACATATCCAAAAACATGGTCAAAATATGGTTTTTTAGATGGATATAATTTAGAGAAAGATAAATTATGGGTATCCAAAGAATATATAGGAATTGATAAGGGAATTTCAATGGTTATGATTGAAAATTATTTGCATCGGAACAATTTGGAAATATGCAATGGAAAATGAATATATAAAAATGGGGCTAGAAAAACTAGGAATTACAACAAAACAATTACAACAAACTACATAAATTACGAAATTTTGGAAGTCTTTTGTAAGGAGCCTTCCTTTTTTTTTAGTTTTATGATAAGATAAAGAAAATTAAGATAGGAGTGATTTTTTTGAAGGTAACTGATGTAAAAGAATTAGAAAAAATTGCAAATCAAATTCGTATCGGCATTGTAAAAGAGGTATATCATGGGAAATCTGGTCATCCAGGTGGTTCTCTTTCATGTGCCGATATTTTAACAGTATTGTATTTTAACCAAATGAACATCGACCCCAACAAGCCAGATTCACAAGCAAGAGACCGATTTGTTTTATCCAAAGGACATGCATCACCAGCCCTTTATAGTACACTTGCCCAAAGAGGATATTTTGATAAAGAAGAGTTATTGACCTTTCGTGGGATTGATAGTGTTTTACAAGGGCATCCAGATATGAAACATATTCCTGGTGTAGACATGAGTACGGGTTCTTTAGGACAAGGCTTATCTTGTGCTAATGGTATGGCAATGGCTTCCAAACTAAATAAAGATGGTAACCGTGTGTATTGTCTGGTTGGAGATGGAGAAATTGAAGAAGGACAAATTTGGGAAGCAGCCATGAGTGCAAGTCATTATAAATTAGATAATCTATGTGTGATTGTGGATAACAACAATTTACAAATTGATGGAAGCATTGAAGAAGTAATGAGTTCATACCCAATTGATGAAAAATTTGAAAGTTTTGGATTTCATGTCATAAAGGTAGATGGACACAACATACAAGAAATTATCACAGCTTTTAACGAAGCCAAAGCCACAAAGGGAAGACCAACTGCTATCATTGCTAAAACTGTCAAAGGAAAAGGAGTAAGCTTCATGGAAAACCAAGTAGGTTGGCACGGAAAAGCACCAAACGAAGAACAGTATAATACCGCAATGCACGATTTAGGCGAAATATAGAATAATGCCTGTAGGGGTCGATGCCCTCATCGACCCAAGAACAAGAAAAAGACATGAAACAGGTTGATGAAGGCATTGCCCCTTACAAAAAACAACCAATAGAGAGGAGATAAAATCATGAACCAAGAAATAAAAATTGCAACAAGAGAAAGTTATGGAGAAAAATTAGCCATATTAGGCGAAACAAACAACAAGATTGTCGTATTTGATGCAGACCTAGCAGAAGCAACCAAAACAAGTGTATTTAAAAAGAAATTTCCAGATCGTTTTTTTGATATGGGAATTGCGGAACAAGACATGCTATCAACCGCAGCACGGAATGGCAACCTGTGGAAAAATACCATTTGTTAGTACTTTTGCTATATTTGCAGCAGGAAGAGCTTATGACCAAATTCGTAACAGCATTTGTTACCCTAAATTAAACGTAAAAATTTGTGCAACCCATGCAGGAATATCAGTAGGAGAAGACGGAGCAACCCACCAAATGCTAGAAGACATTGGATTAATGAGAGGCTTACCAAACATGACCGTCCTAAGTGTATCCGATGATACACAAACCAAATGGGCAATCCAAGAAATTCTAAACATACAAGGACCAGTTTATGTACGACTAGGTCGCCTAAAATCACCAGTTATCTACGACCAAAACCAAACTTTTGAAATAGGAAAAGGCATTCAAATAGGAAACGGAACGGATGCTACTATATTTGCAACAGGACTTATGGTATCAGAAGCAATTATGGCAAAAGAGGAACTAGAAAAAGAAGGAATTTACATTCGTGTAGTGGATATGCATACCATTAAACCAATCGATCGTGAATTAATTGTAAAGTGTGCAAAAGAAACCAAGAAACTAATTACCATAGAAGATCATAGTATCATAAATGGCTTAGGAAGTGCGGTATGTGAAGTGCTTTCAGAAGAATACCCATGTAAAGTAACAAGACTAGGAATGAAAGACACATTCGGTAAATCCGGAAAAGCAGAAAAATTATTAGAATATTTTGGTTTAAACAAAGAGGGGATTATTCGAGAAATTAAACGGTAGAAATTGATTTTATATTGATGAAAGCAATCTATGACAATGTCATAAAAACGTCATAAAAATTTAATAATCTCCCAAAAAGTACACAAATTCTTATAATGAGAAGAATTTGTGTATTTTTTTCTTATTTTGGTATTGCAATAAAACAATTTTACTGGTATTATTAGAGAGGATATATAATAGGACAACCTTATATAGGAGAGAAAACATGATTGAATTTAGAAATGTAATGAAAAAGTATGATACAGGAACAGAGGCTGTACATAGTGCCAATTTTACAATCGAAAAAGGAGAATTTGCTTTTTTAGTAGGCTCATCGGGTTCTCGGAAAATCTACCTTAATTAAGTTAATTCTAAAAGAAGAAGAACCAACTTCTGGTAATATCATTATTAACGGAAAAGATACTACTTTCTTAAAGAAGAACCGAGTACCTTATTTACGTAGAAGTATGGGAATTGTGTTTCAAGATTTTAGGTTATTACCCGATAAAACCGTATATGAAAATGTTGCGTTTGCTATGTATATTGTAAAAGCATCACCAAGGCATATAAGAAGACAAGTACCTATGGTACTATCACTGGTAGGCCTAAGCCAAAAAGCAAAAATGTATCCAAATGAATTATCAGGAGGAGAGCAACAAAGAGTGGCACTTGCTCGTGCACTTGTAAATAACCCTTCGATGCTAATTGCAGACGAGCCAACTGGAAACTTAGACCCAGATACCGCATGGGATATTATGATGTTATTAAATGAAATTAATATGAGAGGAACAACGGTTATTGTTGCAACTCACGCAAAAGACATTGTAGACCGAATGAAAAAGCGAGTTATTCAGATTGAAAAAGGTAATATCGTAAGAGATGATAAAAAAGGTGGGTATGACAGTGAAATATAATGTAGTAAGCTATTTTATAGGTGAAGGAATACGAAATGTATTTAAAAATAAAAAATCAACAATGTCCGCAATTACAGTTATGTTTTTGTGTATGCTTATTTTTGGAGTATTCTTCATTATAGGAGAAAATATTAATCACATTATGAGCACAGTAGAAGAAGCACAAGGAGTACAAGTTTATTTTAAAGTAGGAACAACCGAAGAACGCATTAGCGAAATTGGTGAAGAAATTAAAAAAATTGAAGGAATTAATAATGTTCAATTTATTTCAAGTGAAGAAGGCTTTAATGAAATGAAGGAAAACTTAAAAAATAATCCCAAAGCATTAGAAGGCTTTAATAGTGAGCTTTTACCAGATTCTTACCGTGTAACATTATCAAATTTAGAGTTAAATGAACAAATACAAAAAGAGATTACAGAAATTGTTGGAGAGGACATGCATGCGAACGGAATTCGTAGTAGCAACGAAACTATTGCAACCATTATGAATATAGGAAAAGGAATTCGTTATTTTACCTTTGCTTTGCTAGTTATTCTAATTCTATTTGCAGTCGTTATTATTTCAAATACTATTAAACTTACTGTACATGCAAGAAGAAAAGAAATCTCTATTATGAAATACGTAGGAGCAACGAATAGTTTTATTCGTGGACCATTTATTGTAGAAGGAATTTTCATTGGATTAATTGCAGCAGGGATTGCCATTTTAATTGTAGGAATGATTTACAATGGAGTGATTCCAAATGCAGAACAATCCGAAGTTGTTAAAAAATTAGAAATTACATTTGTTACCTTTTCCGATATGTTCCGATTACTCATTATTGTGTATCTAATTTTAGGAATGGGAATCGGTATGATTGGAAGTAGCATATCAATGAGAAAATATTTAGAGGTATAAAAGGAGGAAAACAGATGAAAAGAAAAATAATAACAATTATGATGATAGTAGTGATGTGTGTAAGTCTAAATGTAAGTATTTTTGCTGCCTCAATGACGGATTTACAAAACCAAAAAAATGAAGCAGCAAATGAGATGAAAGATGCTAAAGATCAATTAAAAGATGTAAAAGAAGAAAAGTCTGATGCATTATCTGCGATTGAAGAATTGGATGCACAAATATCAGAAAGCCAAGAGGAATTAGATAGGCTAAATGAAGAAGTAAAACA
Organism: Clostridia bacterium; assembly: GCA_022796855.1. Lineage (GTDB taxonomy): Bacteria > Bacillota > Clostridia > TANB77 > CAG-508 > RGIG8482. The sequence continues at coordinate 7,984 of JAAWJM010000017.1, forward strand.
ATTGGAGTCTTCGATTAAGCAAGCGGAAACAGAATTGGAAGAAGCAAAACTAAGACAAGAAACACAACAAAAAGCGTTAGATGACCGAATTGTAGCACAATATACTTCGGGAACAATTTCTTATTGGGATATTTTATTAAACCCAGAAAGCCCACTAAAATTTCTTTCAAATTTGTTTATGCTTGAAAAAATAGTGGATTATGATAACCAATTAATCGAGTCCATTGAAAAGGAAAAGCAAACCATTGAGGAAAAGAAAACACAGCTAGATGAACAAAAATCAAAAGTAAAGACAGCAAAAGCAAATGCAGAAAAAGAAAATGTAAAATTAAGAAATGCAAAAACAACGAAAAATAGTAAAGTAGCACAATTATCAGCAGAAGAAAAGGCACTACAAGATAAAATAGATGAATACCAAAAAGAAATGGATCAAGCAGAAGCAGAAATGAAAAGACTTGCAGCATTAGCCGCAGCCAATAAAAAACCAGGAGCAGTATTTAATGGGCAATTAAGATTCCCATGTCCAGCATATTCTAGAATTTCTTCTTACTTTGGTGTTCGTTCTTCACCAGGTGGAGGAGTTGGTTCAAGAAATCATAAAGGATTAGATTTAGCAGGTTCTCATGGAATCCCTATTATTGCAGCTGACAGTGGAACCGTTATTAAAGTATCTAATACTTGTTCACACGATTACCCAAAGAAAGTTTCCACCAAATGTAGTTGTGGTGGAGGATATGGAAATTATTTGATGATTGACCATGGAAATGGATTAGTAACCTTATATGCACACTGTGCCTCTATTAATGTTTCAAATGGACAAAAAGTATCAGCAGGACAACAGATTGCTTCAGTTGGCTCTACCGGATATTCTACAGGAAACCATTTACACTTTGGTGTATTATTAAATGGTACGTATGTCAATCCATTACCATATATTACATAGTTCTATAAAAAAAGAAATTAGAACGGAAAATGAAAAATAACGTTCTAATTTCTTCTCATTTATTTATAAAATGTAAGAGGAAACAAAAGACTTATGAAAAAGTCTAATTATATTGTGTGAAATTTTCATGAAATTATACTATAAATTTTAAAATATAGTATAATAAATAATAGAAGTTAGAAAAAAGCTTGAAAATAGCTATGTAAAGCTAATTTATAAGCAAATCTTTATGAAAAACGTAAATGTTGATACTAGGTTTATAGGTAAATCCTTTATAAAAACCTAAATATAGAATACGAGGTATGTAAGAAAAATGAATTCAGAAAAAACACAAAAAATTTATAAAGCTATTATGCTAAGTGTCATTGTTGCGGTGATTACTTTTATTGCAACGACTCTTTTTATGTCGCAATACATGGGAAGTAATATTCGTTATGTTACAACATCTGGTAAAAATGGTGATATTTCATCCACTCTTGCTAGTTTTCGAAAAATTATCGATAAAAAATTTTTAGGTGAAATTGATGAGAACAAGGTGTTACAAGAAACCATAAGAGGCTATGTAAAAGGCTTAGATGACCCATATACCGAATATATGACAAAAGAAGAAATGGAAGAGTTTACCTCAGATGTTATGGGAAATTTTACAGGCATTGGGATTTATTTAACAAAAGATACGACAAAAAATGCTGTAATTGTGATTTCTCCGATAAAAGATTCACCAGCACATAAAGCAGGGATATTACCAAATGATATTATTTCCAAAGTAGATGGTGTATCTTATACAGGAGAACAATTAAATGAAGCCTCAAACAAAATCAAAGGGGAAGAAGGAACAAAAGTAACTCTTGAAATTATAAGAGGAACAGAAGTTTTAACCTTAGAAGTAGAAAGACAACACATTAAAGTAAACCATGTAGAAGGTAAAGTGCTAGAAAATAGTATTGGATATATTAAATTTAATTCTTTTGATGAAGGATGTAGTAAAGAATTTAAGCAAAGGTTTGAAGAACTAAAAAATCAAAATATAACATCTCTTATTATCGATATTCGAAGTAATGGTGGTGGCTTAGTAGATGAAGCAATTGATATTGCTGATTATATTGTTGATAAAGGTGCTGATTTACTAATTACAGTTGATAAAAATGAAAAAGAAGAAATTACCAAAGCAAAGGAAAATCCAATTATTAATATGCCAATTGTATTACTAATTAATGAAAGTTCAGCAAGTGCTTCCGAAATATTAGCAGGAGCGTTAAAAGATAATGGAAAGGTAACAATCGTAGGAGAAAAGAGCTATGGAAAAGGTGTTATACAAGAATTATTAACATTAAATGATGGAAGTGGATTAAAAATAACCACAAATGAATACTTTACACCACATAGAAATAAAATCAATAAAGTAGGAATTAGCCCAGATGTGGAAGTTAAATTAAGTGAGGAAGCAAAAACAAAATTAGTACTAGAAGAAAAAGAGGATACTCAATTACAAAAAGCAATCGAGATATTAAAAGGACAATAAGGTGTGAGGGCAGAATTTTATATCTGCCCTTTTTGAAAAAGATAAAACAGATTAGATTTGGCTTAGATACCATAAATTTTAGGTGTAACAGATAGTAGTAAAAAAAATACAAAAAATTTGAAAAATACTCTTGACAACTCTGTCAAAATTTAGTATACTAAGCAATGTCGAAAAGATAATTGGTCGCTTAGCTCAGCTGGGAGAGCATCTGCCTTACAAGCAGGGGGTCATAGGTTCGAGCCCTATAGCGACCACCATTTTTTACGGCCTGGTAGTTCAGTTGGTTAGAACGCTAGCCTGTCACGCTAGAGGTCGACGGTTCGAGCCCGTTCCAGGTCGCCATTTTTTGCCTCGATAGCTCAGTTGGTAGAGCAAGGGACTGAAAATCCCTGTGTCACTGGTTCGATTCCCGTTCGAGGCACCAAGAAAATCAACGATAAAGGTTGATTTTTTTTATTTTTTAGATGAGTACGACAAAGTTAATTGAGTAGAGGAGAAAGAAAATGACAATAGAAGTCTTGGAAAAAGAATTAAAAGAGGGGAAATTAAGTGAAATCTATCTTTTTTATGGGGAAGAAACCTATTTAATGGAAACGTGCACAAAAAAGATAAAAAAACTATTTGGGGACATGATAAAAGGGATTAACTATGTTGAAATCGATGACACCAATTTAGAACAATTAATATCTGATTTACAAACCCCTAGTTTTGGGTATCCTAAAAAATTCGTATTGGTAAAAAATACAGGGCTTTTTAAAAGAGAAGTAAAGAAAAAAGGAGCAGGATTTCAAGAATTAAGAGATAAAATTTGTGATTACTTAAAAGAAAATGGGGAAGAGATGAAACGAGATAATCTGCTTATTTTTGTAGAAGAATCAGTAGACAAAGGAAAAATGCTTTCTTGTATAGAAGAAATTGGGGCTAGTATTTGTAATTTTGAATATCAAAAATTGCCTAATATTGTAGCAAGATTAAAAGCCATTTGCAAAGCATATGGTGTAAAGATAGAAGATAGTACCTTAAAATATTTGATTGAATGTGTACGGGGGAAACTTACAAGACTTAATGAACGAAATTCGAAAACAAATTGAGTATGTAGGTTCAAATGGAACCATTACAAAAGAAAGTATTGATTTATTGACGATTAAGAAAATGGAAAGTGTTATTTTTGACTTAACCGATAGTTTAGGAAAAAAGAACACAAAAGAAGCGATGGGAGTGTTAGAAAACCTGCTATATGCCAAGGAACCAATCCAAAAAATCCTAATTACTTTGTACAATCATTTTAAAAAACTATATTTTACCAAACTTGCGATACGACAAAACCGAAACATTCGGAGAAATTCTAGCTTTAAAACCAAACCAAGCTTTTTTGGTAGGAAAATATAAAACACAAGCGAGTTATTTTGAAGAAGTCGAATTAAAACAAATGATAAGTGAATTCATCGATTTAGATGCAAACTATAAATCTGGAAAAATCGATTTAAACATTGGATTAGAAACCATTCTAACAGGACGTTGTTCAAAATAAAATGTATAAAATCTCTTCTTTTTCAAACAATAAAAAGAAAAAGGAGAGATTTTTTATGATGAACCAGATTAATTTTAGAACTGATTTAGCGTTAGAAAGACGTGATTTGTATCGAAAGGCAAATCAACTGGATAAGGAAATTGAGGGGATTGAAACAGAAGAAGAGGAAAATGGACCACGAATTCGAACCGCTCGTGTGAAGGTGTTAAATGAAAATGGAGCGGGAGCAATTGGAAAACCAGTAGGAAATTACATTACCATTGATATTCAAAAACTAAAAGTAGCAACTGAAGAGGATATACAAGAATCGGCAGAAGTGCTTGCAAAAGAATTACGAGCATTACTAACCAAACATGCGACACCAAAAGATGAAATTTTAATTGTTGGATTAGGAAACCAATATGTAACACCAGATTCGTTAGGTCCAAAAGTAATTAATGATATTGATGTAACAAGACATATTTTAACCTATATGCCACAAGTATTAGGAGAAGATACAAGACCAGTAAGTGCGATTTCTCCGGGGGTACTTGGAACCACCGGAATTGAAACCTTAGAAATTCTAAAAGGAATTGTAGATAATGTACACCCTAAATTATTAGTTGTGATTGACGCTTTAGCCTCAAGAAGTATAGAAAGAATAAGTAGTACCATACAGCTTGCCGATACTGGAATTACTCCTGGAGCAGGAGTTGGAAATAAGAGAAAAGACTTAAGCCAAGCCACATTAGGAATTCCTGTTATTGCACTAGGAATTCCAACCGTAGTAGACGCTGCCACCATTGCAGCAGACAGCCTAGACTTACTCATTCAAAAACTACAACAAGACGCCAATTCCAATGATTTCTTAAACAATCTACAAGAAGAAGACAAATACGAAATGATAAAAGAAGTACTAGTTCCAGAAGACTACAACTTCATCGTAACCCCAAAAGAAATCGACGACCTAATCGAAAACATGAGCTCCATTGTAGCAAGAGGAATCAACATTGCCACACAACCAGAAAATATAAATGAATAAAATGTAGGGGTCGGCCTTGTGTCGACCCAGAAACAAGAGCAAGACATAAAAAAGTCGACACAAGGTCGACTGCTACACAATAAATAAGGTATGAAATACGTATAATAGCATCAAATGCACAGGATAAAAGGTGTATAAAGTATATTTCATATTTGGTCCTTTTTGGCCATTGTAAAAATGGATGAGAATAAGAGGTAAAATGGTGCAAGCACACAATAGTCCATATTCAAAATATAGTCCTGTGGTAAGAGCAAGAGGAATGTATTTTACAAGGCATAAACCAATATAAGATAGGTTCATAAGCCATTTTTTCTCTTTAAATATGTGGAAAATGAAAATCATTAATACACCAAAATATCCATAATCGGTTTTGAAAAAGTCAGCAGTTAAGGCAAGGGATGCAACTAAAAGAATGCCAATTCCTTTGTTTTTACATTGCTCATAACCAATAATGGCAAGTAGTCCTAAAAATAGAGTAAAGAAAATATTTAAACCGAGAGTTTGCTCGGAACATCGAATTAAACCACATAAAAGGTACTTGCGAAATAATGCCAAACATTAGTAAACGAATACAATAATTCGTTTTGCTTTTGGTATGGGCATAACCTTCGCTAATACCAAAAGCAAAAATAGGAAAGGCAATTCGCCCCACATAATTAAAATTAGAAAAACGACTATATAGGGCATAACCTAAATGGTCAAAAAACATAGTGACCATAGCAATTATTTTTAATACAAAATTAGACATAGAACATCCTCCCTATTTATAAAAATATGGTAACTATTTAGAGTCGAATAATCAGCGTTAAGAACCCCCAGTCACGCTCTCGCGTGCCAGCCCCCTTGTTAAAGGGGCTTTCTTGCAATGCTTCGTAAGCTCAAGTAAATTTGAGTTATTAGTAATTTATCATTTTGTACTTGGATATTGCATACAAACTCCAAAGACCTTACAGGAAAGCCCCTTTACCTGAGGGGGCTGTCGCGGAGCGACTGGAGGTTCTTAATTCAATTTTTCATTGGTTTCTTTTTCTTCATTATAACGTTCCACAAAATAGATAGGGCGACGTTTGGATTCGTTAAAGGTTCGTCCTAAATATTCACCAATTACCCCTAAAAAGATTAACTGAATTCCACCAAGGAATAGAATAACTACCATGGTAGACGAATATCCGGGAACGTCAATTCCATAAATAATGGTTTTTATAATAATGGCTAGCATGTAAATAAAACCAGCAAGAGAAACCAAAATTCCCATAACAGCGGCAAATCGTAGAGGAGTGGTGGTAAAAGAAGTTAAGCCATCAATGGAAAGATTGATTAATTTTCCATAATTCCATTTTGTTTTTCCAGCAGCACGTGGGTCACGGTCAAATAATATTTCCTTTTTATTATAACCAATCCAACTAAATAGCCCTTTGGTATAACGTTGCGATTCACGAATGGATTTTAGAGCTTCTACACAACGCCTATCAAGCAACCTAAAATCACCAGTATCTTTTTGAATTTCGATATTGGTAACACTTTGTAACATTTTATAATACATTTTTGAGGTGAATTTTTTTAAAAAACTTTCTCCTTTTCGAGATTTCCTTTTTGCATACACATCATCATAACCTTCTTCCCAAAACTTTAGCATATCGGGAATTAATTCTGGTGGATCTTGTAAATCTGCATCAATAATAATCACACAATCGCCTTTGGCATAATCAAGACCAGCAATCATCGCCGTTTCTTTTCCAAAATTCCTAGAAAGATTTAAGTAACAAATACGATTATCAATATTTCGTAATTCCTTCATAACAGCTAAGGTATTATCCTTGCTTCCATCATTTACAAGCAATACTTCAAAACGATAAGAAGAAAGGTTGTCCATAATATTTTTTAGTCTTTCATATAGCATATGTAATACTTCTTGTTCATTGTAAGCAGGAACAAGAATGGTAACTAATTTTATATTTTTTTCCATAAATAGACCTCCATACAAGCTATTATAACGTATAATTTGTATGGAGTAAAGAGATTTTACCTATTCTTTAGAAACTTGTTTGCCTGTTAAGCGATATATGTGGCAAATATCGCAATCCGTGCAAATGGAAACACGAGAATCAAAAATTAATTTTAAAGTAGTAATAAATTCATCTTCATATTCATGAATTAAGTGAATATACAGTTTTTCTGGTAAGAGCGTTAATAAAGTATTTAAACAGTAATCATTCGAGGAAAATGAAATATCGGATAAGTAGGTTGCATTTGAAAGACTATTATCAATAGGAATTAAATCCTTATTACCATCAAGTAAAATAGAATCTTTATTATGATACACAAGGTGAATTACATCAGTGGAGCTTTCTTTTGAACCTACATACAAATGTAAAATGTCGATAAATTCATGATATTCACGTTCGATTAAAAAATTACTAACCGATAAATCAGTATGATAATCTAAGATATCACGATATTCTTGTAATCGGAAATTTACAAATCCTGAAAGTACAAGGGAATGATGTTCTAATAAGTACATATCAAAAGAAGAAAAAACAGATTTATATTTTTCCTCATAAAGTTCAGGCTCGTTAAAAGCTTCAAAACAAGTATCTAAAATGGTTTGTTTTTCAATATCATTAAAATAAAAATAATGATAACGAATTAAGTTTTTTACGATTTTTCTTTCATAAAAAAAGAGAATACATTTTGTTAATATATCACATACATAAGTATGGAAGGTAGTAATATCATCACCAGTATAATGAATAATTACATTATTATAAATTTTAAAAGAAAGATTGGATAAATAGATATGTTCTAAGTTAATATCTGAAAATTCTTTTAGTAGATAGTCGATTATATATTTATTATTGCTTTTCACACAGACGGATTTCATGCCCTAAAAATCTCCTTTCATTTTCATGCACATTAGTAGTATCTACCAAAATGGTTTTGCTATACATTATTTTATGCAATTTGCAAGGAGTTGGAAACTTGTATAAAAGGAAACAGGAAAAAGAAAATCGAAAAAGTGCTTGCATTTTTATAAAAAGTATAGTAATATTTTTTAGGGTGTCAGAAAATGAGAATTTTTGTAGAAAAAACAAAAGCTATGATAAACAGAAATGGCAAAGCTACTTTGCTAGTTTTTGTGTTTACTACAATTGATAGGATAGTATTAAATCACTAAAATTTATTGTTTTAGTGATTTTTTGTATCCAGAAGACACTTAAAATGAAAAGGGGGAAAATTTATGGAAAAAAGTAAAATGGTTTTAGATGTAAATGAAAAACCAACAATTGCAAAATGGATTATTTTAGCAATCCAACACGTATTTGCTATGTTTGGAGCTACAATTTTAGTCCCAATTTTAGTAAATGCAGGAGCAGGTCAAACTGTGCTTACCATACCAGTAGCACTTGTAACTTCAGGAATTGGAACACTAATTTATATTTTATGTACAAAAGGGAAATCACCAGTATATTTAGGAAGTTCGTTTGCCTTTATTGCACCACTAGTAGCAGCGTATGCAAAAGGTGGTTTATCTGGTGCTATGACAGGTATTATGGCAGTAGGACTTATCTATATTGTATTTGCAACGATTATACGATTTACAGGAAAAAACTGGTTAGATAAATTATTACCACCAGTTGTAATTGGACCAATGATTATGATTATAGGATTAGGACTTGCACCATCAGCTATTTCACAAATAGGACTTGGTGGAGAAGCACAAGTAGAATGGAAAGCAATTTTAGTTGCAGTTGTTACATTTTTAGTAACAGCAATTGTAGCAGTAAGAGGAAAAGGCTTTTTAAAAATCATTCCTTTTTTAGTGGGAATTGTAACAGGTTATATGGTATCGGTATGTGTAGGATTAGTTGATTTTACACCAGTAGCAGAAGCTGCTTTCTTTAGTATGCCACAATTTGCGATTCCATTTTTAAACTATGCACCAAACTTTTCAGCAATTTTAACCATTGCACCAATTGCTTTAGTAACCATGGCAGAACATATAGGAGACCATACCTCACTTAGCAATATTATAGGAAAAGATTTATTAAAAGAACCAGGATTAGAAAGAACATTATTAGGAGATGGTATTGCAACCTTCGTTGCAGGGTTACTTGGAGGACCTGCTAATACCACTTATGGAGAAAATACATCAGTAGTAGGAATGACAAAAATAGCATCTGTATGGGTTATTGGACTTGCGGCTATTTTTGCTATCTGTTTAGGATTTTTAGGAAAATTTACTGCTCTTGTATCTACCATACCAAACCCAGTACTAGGAGGAGTAAGCTTACTTCTTTATGGATTTATTGCCGTAAATGGATTAAAAGTATTAATTCAAAATCAAATCGATTTTGGAAAAACAAAAAATGTAGTAGTAGCATCTGCCATGTTAGTACTAGGATTAGGAGGAGCTGCTATTTCCATTGTTAGTGGAGATGTATCGGTTACCATTTCAGGAATGAGCTTAGCAGCCATCGTAGGAATTCTAATTAACCTTTTCTTACCAGAAGAAAAGGAAGAAAAAGAAGCGCCAAAAGAATCACCAAAGGAAACAAAGAAAGAAGAAATTAATGCATAGAAACAATCTTAAGCATAAGTCATAAAACACTTCAAAGACATTCTAAAAGCCCCTTTAACAAGGGGGCTGTCAGCGAAGCTGACTGGGGTTCTTAAAGAATACAAGAAATCCTAGTAAAATCGGTTTATAGGCAAAACCATTAAAAACCTAAATATAAAGTAAAAAAGGAAGGATAATATGAAAGCGATTGAATTAAAACATCCTTTAATTGAACACAAAGTAGCAATTTTACGAGACAAAAAAACAGGAACGAAAGAATTTAGAGAATTAGCAGAAGAATTAGCAATGTTATTATGTTATGAAGCAATGAGAGATGCCAAAACAGATGAAGTAGAAGTAGAAACACCAATGGGAAAAACAATCACAAAAAAAATTAACGAAGACCGTTATACCTTTGTACCAATTTTAAGAGCAGGACTAGGTATGTCAAACGGAATTACCAAAATTGTTCCAAATGCGAAAATAGGAGTAATTGGATTATACCGTAACGAAGAAACACTAGAACCAGTACGTTATTATTACAAAGTACCAAAAGACATACAAGATAGAGAAGTCATTCTAGTAGACCCAATGCTTGCAACAGGAGGTTCTGCAGTAGATGCAATAAAAATGATGAAAGAAGATGGTGTAAAGAAAATAAAATTTTTATGCTTAATTGCAGCACCAGAAGGAATAAAGCGAGTAGAAGAAGCCTATCCAGATGTACAAATCTACTGTGCAAAAATTGATGACCATTTAAACGATATCGGCTATATCGTGCCAGGTTTAGGCGATGCAGGAGATCGAATTTTTGGAATCAGGTAAAATTTGAAAAAAGAATGGAAAAGTGGTATAATAAAAGAGTAATGAGAAAACTAACCATTGTTGTAAAAAAAGGAGAACATCATGAAGAGAGAAAGAGACTTGGCAGTAAAGTTATTGGTAGTTGCAGTAGCATGTTTGTTTTTGGCAGGATTATTTATTTTCACATATCAACGAATTATTGGAGGAATTGTGATGGGAATAGCAACAATTCTTGGATTACTAACATGTGAAGTACTGTTACCAAAAGGAAAAAGCCTTTTTTGGTCCAGAAGGAGTTAATTCTTCTGGACTTTTTCTTTATTCACAAAAATTTCACAAATAAAATTAGCAATTGGGGTTGACAATTGCTAATTTTGGTTATAATATATACAAAGAAATTAGCAATCTAAACTTTCAAGTGCTAAAAAAAGAGGTGATAAAGGTGCTAGATAAGCGTAAAAAAGAGATTTTGCAAGCAGTTGTAGACGAGTACATTAATACCGCAGAACCAGTAAGCTCAGCAACACTAGTTGAAAAATATGGGTTAAATTATAGTAGTGCAACTGTCCGAAACGAATTAGCAGAACTTGAAAACAATGGTTATTTAGATAAACCTCACACATCTTCTGGCAGAGTACCTTCGGAAAAAGGATATCGATTTTATGTGGATGAATTAGTAAATGAAGAAGATATTTCTTTAGAAGAAATAAAATACATTCAAACAAAACTAGCCACAAAAGTAAACGAAATTGAAGATTTAACCAAAATCGCAACCTCAACCTTATCCGAAATTACCCATTACACTACGGTTGCCATTCGGACCAAAACCAGATAGGCAAACCATAGAAGAAATCAAATTTGTATTATTAGGCACAAGAATGTTAATGGTTGTGATTGTAACCGATACGGGAATGGTAAAAGAAACTATTATAAAATACGATGAAGACATTAATACAAGCCAAGTAGAAACTTTAAATAATTTGTTTAATAGCAAATTACAAGGAAAGCCACTTAATAAGATTGATAAACCAATGGAAGAATACATTTTTTCCGAAATCAATTACAGTATCGAAGTTATAAAACCAATTATAGAGCAAATTAACAAAGTTATTGAAGAAGAAAATAACATTTATTTAGAAGGAACCAAAAAAGCCTTTGATTTACCAGAATTTAAAAGCCTAGAAATTGCCAAAAACTTTGTGAATATCTTAGATGAAAAAGAATTAGTACTAGACATGCTAAATTCTGGCATTGCAAAAGATATTAATGTTTACATAGGGGACGAAAATGATAATGAACAATTAAAAGATTTTAGTATTGTTACTTTTAAACATTCGGTAGGAGATAAAGATTTAGGAACCATTGGAATTATAGGACCAAAACGAATGGATTATTCAAAAGTAATTTCAGTTATGAAATACATTAGTAAAAAAATGAAAGAAAAAGATTTGTAAAGAGATTTGAAAATAAGTGTTTCATAAACTTGAATGTTTTTCAAAAAAGGAAGAAAGGAAGGAAATTTAAAATGGAAGAAAAAAAAGAGGAAGCAATCCAAGAAGAATTAGATAAAGCAATGGAAAATAAGGATAATCAAAATTTAGAAAAGGAGAAGGAAGACAAAACAAAACAAGAATTAGAGGAAATGACAGACCGTTATAAACGTTTAATGGCGGAATTTGATAATTTCAAAAAAAGAAGTGCCAAAGAAAGAGAAAGTTTATACGATTCTTTAACATCTGATATTGTAACATCCATTTTGCCAGTGTTAGACAATTTAGAAAAAGCAGTTTCTACCAAAACCGAAGACCAAAACTATAAACAAGGAGTCGAAATGGTATACAAACAGTTTATGGATACGTTAGCAAGCTTAGGAGTAGAAGAAATAAAAACAGTAGGAGAAACCTTTAACCCAGAATACCACGAAGCAGTAAGCAGTGTGCAAGACGAAAATTTAGGCGAAAAAGAAATAAAAGAAGAATTTAGAAAAGGTTATAAAATAAGAGAAAAGGTAATACGCCATTCCATGGTCGTTGTTGCAAATTAAGTTAGCTGTTCGAACGAAGTGAGGTACAGATAACTTATGCAAAAGAATGTATTCTTTTGCATTACATTATAAAGATGTTATTAAATTTTTAATATATAGATTACAAAAGATTATAATAATAAAAAAATAAATTTTAGGAGGAATTTAAAATGGGAAAAATTATAGGAATTGACTTAGGAACAACCAATTCATGTGTTGCAGTAATGGAGGGAGGAGAGCCAGTTGTTATACCAAATGCAGAAGGAAATAGAACAACTCCATCTGTTGTAGCATTTTCAAAAAATGGAGAAAGATTAGTAGGACAAATTGCAAAACGTCAAGCAGTTACCAATCCAGACAATACGGTTATCTCCATTAAAAGAAGCATGGGAACAGACAAAAAAGTAAAAATTGAAGGGGATGAATTTACCCCACAAGAAATTTCAGCCATGATTTTACAAAAACTAAAACAAGATGCAGAAAATTACTTAGGAAGCGAAGTAAAACAAGCCGTTATTACTGTACCTGCATACTTTAGCGATTCACAAAGACAAGCTACCAAAGACGCAGGAAAAATTGCAGGCTTAGAAGTATTAAGAATTATCAACGAACCAACCGCAGCTTCACTTGCTTATGGTATGGATAAAGAAGACCAAGACCAAAAAATTATGGTATACGACTTAGGAGGAGGAACCTTCGATGTTTCTATTCTAGATATTGGGGATGGTGTATTTGAAGTATTAGCAACCAGTGGAAACAACCACTTAGGAGGAGATGACTTCGACCAAAAAATTATTGATTACCTAGTAGCAGAATTCAAAAAAGAACAAGGTGTTGACTTAAAAACCGATAAAATGGCAATGCAACGTTTAAAAGAAGCAGCAGAAAAAGCAAAAATTGAATTATCTGGTGTACAACAAACCAATATTAATTTACCATTTATTACAGCAGATGCAACAGGACCAAAACATATGGATATTACCTTAACAAAGGCAAAATTCGAAGAATTAATTCGTGATTTAGTAGAATCGACGGCGGGACCAGTAAACCAAGCCCTAAAAGATGCAGGAATTTCTGCTTCTGATGTGCATAAAGTATTATTAGTTGGTGGTTCTACAAGAGTACCATGTGTACAAGAATTAGTAAAAAGAGTAACAGGAAAAGAACCAGACAAGGGAATAAACCCAGACGAATGTGTGGCCATTGGTGCAGCAATTCAAGGTGGTGTATTATCAGGAGATGTAAAAGATTTAGTATTACTTGATGTAACACCATTATCATTAGGAATTGAAACTTATGGTGGTGTATTTACAAAATTAATCGAAAGAAATACCACTATCCCAACCAAAAAATCACAAGTCTTCTCAACTGCTGCCGATGGTCAAACCAGTGTAGAAGTTCACGTATTACAAGGAGAACGTGAAATGGCTGCTTACAATAAAACACTAGGAAGATTCCAATTAACAGGAATTCCAGCAGCACCTCGTGGAGTACCACAAATTGAAGTAACCTTCGATATTGACGCAAACGGTATTGTTCATGTATCAGCAAAAGACATGGCAACCGGAAACAGCCAAGATGTATCGATTACAGCAAGCACCAATTTATCGGATGAAGACATTGAAAAAGCAGTAAAAGATGCAGAAGCACATGCAAGTGAAGATAAAAAGAAAAAAGAGGAAATTGAAGCAAGAAACAATGCAGAAAGCTTAGTATACAACAGTGAAAAAACATTAAAAGAATTAGGAGACAAAGTTTCAGGTGAAGAAAAAGCAAAAGTAGAAACCGAAATTGACAATGTAAAAAAAGCCTTAGAAGGAACCGATATTGACAAAATAAAAGAAGCAACTGAAAAACTAACACAAGCTTTCTATGAAGTATCTGAAAAACTATACAAACAAGCAAATCCAAACGCAGGAGCAGAAGGATTTGACCCAAGCCAGTTTGCAGGAGCACAAGGAAATGCCGAAAACACAGAAAATACAGCAAATGATGGAAATGTATATGATGCAGACTACAAAGTAGAAGAAGACGGAGAAAATAAATAAAAATTGTAGGGGCGGGCCTCGTGTCCGCCTGTTTCAAAAAAAGGGGTGTACACGATATGCAACCCCTACAAAATCATTTTAAATAATGGTAGTGGAGGAAAATATGGCGGAGCAAAAAAGAGATTATTATGAGGTATTGGGTGTGAATAAAAACGCGAGTGATGATGAGCTAAAACGTGCCTATCGCAAACTTGCTAAAAAATACCATCCAGATGCAAACCCAGATAATAAAAAAGAAGCGGAAGCAAAATTTAAAGAAGTAAATGAAGCATATGAAACCTTGTCAGATGCCCAGAAAAGAAGAATGTATGACCAATTTGGACCAGATGGACCACAGGGCTTTGGCGGTGGTGGACCAGGGGGAGGATATTATTCTTATTCTACCTCTGGTTTTGATGGGTTCGATATGGGAGATTTAGGAGATATTTTTTCATCCTTCTTTGGAGGAGGATTTGGAGGTAGAAGTTCATCAAGAACAAATGGACCAGCCAAAGGAGCCGATTTACGTTATAATATGGAAATCAGCTTTGAAGAAGCTTTTTTAGGTGTGGAAAAAGAAATTAGCATTAGCCGTGATGACACCTGTGACACCTGCCAAGGAAGTGGTGCAAAACCAGGTAGCAAAGTAGATACTTGTACTATGTGCCATGGAACTGGAAAAATACAACAAGTACAAACCACAATTTTAGGACAAATGCAAACCACAAGAACCTGTCCTACCTGTCATGGAGAAGGAAAAGTCATAAAAGAACCATGTGATACCTGTAGAGGAAAAGGAACCGTTCGAAAACAAGCGAAAATTAAAGTCAAAATTCCAGCAGGAATTGATGAAAACCAAACTGTTGTATTAAGAGGGGAAGGAGCACCAGGCACTAAAGGTGGACCAAAGGGAGACCTATATATTACTGTACATATAAAAAGGCATAATATCTTTACAAGACAAGACTATAACGTGCTTTGTGATATTCCAATTACCTTTACCCAAGCAACCTTAGGGGCAGAATTAGAAATTCCAATGGTAAACGGATCAAAAGAAAAATTCAAAATACCAGAAGGAACCCAAACAGGAACAAGATTCCGTATCAAAGGAAAAGGCTTTAAAGCCGTTAACCGAAACTACGAGGGAGACCTAATATTCACAGTAGAAATACAAACCCCAAAACGCTTATCAAAAGAACAACGAGAATTACTAGTAGAACTTGCTAAAACCATGAACGAACAACCACCTGTGAAAAAAAGAGGAATATTTGGATAAAGAGGAGAATATGGATACCATAAAATTATTAAAGGAAATAGAGAAAAAAATTAAAACAGCAGAATCTTATATGCCAAGGTTACTTGAAATTTTTGAACAACAAGGAATAAAACCCACATATAGAATTAAAGACAAAAATCGTATTTTAGAAAAAGTTATGTGGGTTTCAAACAATCCAAATTTTCAAGATATGGATGAAATTGAAATATTGAATAAAGTA
This sequence comes from Clostridia bacterium, assembly GCA_022796855.1. GTDB lineage: Bacteria > Bacillota > Clostridia > TANB77 > CAG-508 > RGIG8482. The sequence goes on from JAAWJM010000017.1 coordinate 23,909, forward strand.
AATGATATTATTGGATTAACAGTTGTTACTAATAAACTGGAAGATGCATTTACTATATCAGATAAAATTGTAAATCAATTACTAGGACAGTCAATAAAATTTAAAAGATGTATTGACCATATTAGTGACAATGGAGGAATTACTGATTATAAAGCTTTATTATTATTATTTGGTAGTGAAGAAGGCATACCTTTTGAGGTTCAAGTTACTGATAATGAAAATTTAGCAATTCGCGAAGCTACTCATAAAGAATTTGAAAAAATAAAATATGGAAAAGTGAGAGCTTCACAAGGATATAAACAAAGAGATATTGGTGATATGAGCAAATAGTATATTAAAATCAAATGAAGAAAAATAGTAAGGAGTTTTTCGTCTGAAGAAAAAATTTTAAGAAATTATTTTGAAGTAAATTAACAAGTTATTGTAAAAATCTTTAAAAGAATACTTGAAAAGTGTTCTTTTTTGATATAGAATGGTAATGTCTTAAATAGGACAAATTTTATAGGTACAAAAATGTACCAGAATTGGAGGAATTGAAAATGTCAATTAAAGTTGGAATCAATGGATTTGGAAGAATTGGAAACTTAACCTTCCAAGCAGCATTACAAAAAGGAGATGTAGAGGTAGTCGCAATTAATGACCCTTTTATTACAGCAGACTACATGGCGTACATGGTAAAGTATGATTCAGTACATGGAAAATTCGAAGGAGAGGTAAAAGAAGAAAACGGAAAATTAGTAGTAAATGGAAAAGAAATTAAAGTATATAACGAAATGGATCCAAAAAATATTCCATGGGGAGTAGATGGAGTAGATTATGTTTTAGAATGTTCTGGCGTATTTACCACATTAGAAAAAGCACAAGCTCATATTGATGCAGGAGCAAAAAAAGTTATTATTAGTGCACCATCGAAAGATGCACCTATGTTTGTTATGGGAGTAAACAACGAAAACTATGACCCTAGTATGAACATTGTTTCAAATGCATCTTGTACCACAAACTGTTTAGCACCACTTGCAAAAGTAATTAATGATAACTTTGGAATTAAAGATGGATTAATGACTACGGTTCATGCTACAACAGCAACCCAAAAAACCGTAGATGGAGCATCGAAAAAAGATTGGAGAGGTGGTAGAGCAGCAGCTGCTAACATTATTCCATCTTCTACAGGAGCAGCAAAAGCAGTAGGAAAAGTGATTCCATCTTTAAATGGAAAATTAACTGGTATGGCGTTTCGTGTACCAACACCAGATGTTTCTGTTGTAGACTTAACTTGTAACTTAGAAAAACCAGCAACCTATGAAGAAATTTGTGCGGTAATGAAAAAAGCATCAGAAAACGAATTTAAAGGAATTATTGAATATGTAGAAGATCCAGTTGTTTCAACAGACTTCGTAAACGATGAACATACTTCTATTTTTGACGCAACAGCAGGAATTCAATTAACCGATACTTTTGTAAAACTAGTTGCATGGTATGATAATGAATGGGGATATTCAAATAAATTAGTAGATTTAGCAAGATACATGGCAACACGTGGATAATCAAAAATGTGTCGTAGGGGCAAATCTATTTTGCTCTTGCAAACATGGAAACAGGGCAGAAATAGAATTCTGCCCCTACCATTGTATAAAAGGCATATATATTATCATAAATAAAGGCCCCTTTATTAAGGGGGCTGTCACCGTAGGTGACTGGGGGTTCTTCAATGGTAATATATATACCTTTTGTATAAAATTGGTATAGCATCCATATAATAAGATAAAAATAGGAGGTTTTTTGTATGAATAAAAAAACAGTAAAAGATATTGAGGTAAAGGGAAAGAAAGTATTAGTTCGTTGTGATTTTAACGTACCACAAGATGAAAACGGAAATATTACAGATAATAGAAGAATTGTATCTTCTTTACCAACCATAAAATATTTATTAGAAAACGGAGCAAAGGTAATTCTTTGTTCACACTTAGGAAGACCAAAAGGAGAAGTGAAAAAAGAATTTTCATTAGCACCAGTGGCAAAAGAATTATCAAAACAATTAGGAATAGAGGTAAAATTAGCCGAGGATGTTATTGGAGAAAGTGCGAAAAGTTTAACGAGCAATCTAAAAGAAGGCGAAGTTGTTTTACTAGAAAATGTTCGTTTTGATGCACGTGAAGAAAAAAATGACCCTGAAATGGCTCGTGAACTTGCATCACTTGCTGAAATCTATGTAAATGATGCTTTTGGGACCTCTCATAGAGCACATGCTTCAACAGCAGGAGTAGCAGACTATTTACCAGCAGTTTCTGGGTTCTTAATTGAAAAAGAAATTGACTTTATGGGAAATGCACTAGAAAACCCAAAAAGACCATTAGTTGCAATTTTAGGTGGAAAAAAAGTTTCCGACAAAATTGGTGTCATCAATAGCTTACTTGAAAAAGTAGATACCTTAATGATTGGTGGAGCAATGGCATACACCTTCTTTAAAACACAAGGATATGAAGTAGGAAATTCGATTTGTGAACTAGACAAACTAGATTTAGCCCTAGAATTAATGGAAAAAGCAAAACAAAAAGGCGTAAAACTAATGCTACCAGTAGATACCAAACTAGGAAAAGAATTCGACAAAGATACCGAAAGTAAAACGGTAAAATGCACAGAAATACCAGAGGGCTGGGAAGGCTTCGACATCGGAGAAGAAACTATTAAATTATACAAAGAAGAACTAAAAAAAGCAAAAACAGTCGTATGGAATGGACCACTTGGCTTATTTGAATTTGACCAATTTGCCATTGGAAGTAACGAAATTGCTAAAACTTTAGCTGAAATTGATGCCATTACCATTGTAGGAGGAGGAGACTGCGCAGCAGCCGTAGAAAAAGCAGGAGTAGCCGATAAACTAACACATGTTTCAACAGGAGGAGGAGCAAGCCTAGAATTTTTAGAAGGAAAAAAATTACCAGGTATTGAATGTTTACAAGACAGAGCGTAAGAAAACGAATTTTTTAAGGAGAAAAGATGGAATTAATCGATGTAATTGATGAAAATAACAATTTAATAGGAAAGATAGAAGATAAAGATGTTGTTCATGGAACAGGGATGTGGCATAGAGAAATTTCTGTTTGGATTATGAATCGAAAAGGAGAAATTTTACTACAAAAAAGAGCAATGAGTAAAAAACAGCATCCGGGAAAATGGAGCATTGTAGCAGGTCATATACAAGCGGGTGAAACACCACTTGCTGGAGCAAAAAGAGAAACAAAAGAAGAAGTAGGAATTGATGTTCCTGAAGAAAAATTTGAGGCAATGGTTTGTGAAAAGAAAGAATGTGCTTTTCCGAATGTACAACAATATAATAAATACTATGATTACGTGTATTTTCTATTAGTGGATTATAAAATAGAAGAATATGTCATTCAAATAGAAGAACTTAGTGAAGTAAAATATGTAACGATAGAAGAATTTATAAAAGAATTGAAAGAAAAAAATGAGAAATACACATATAAGTATGAAGAATTAAAGGAAACCATTCAAAAACTAATAGAAAAAAGGAAAGAATTAGAAAAATAAGAGTAATATTAGTAAAAGAATAAGCATAAAGGACGTTGAATAAATGAAAAATAATTTGCAACGAAGTTTTTTAGAATATGTGCGAATAAAAAATTCACCACAAGACTCAAAATTGCATAAGGAAACTTTAGGGGAAGAGATTGATTTGTATGGTGAAAATCAAAAAAGAATAAGAACCATCCTTCGAGGCGAAGAAATAGGCGAAAATGAATATAAAAGATGCGTTTTATGTTTTGTAATAGACCAAAAAGGAAATGTAATTGTAGAACATAAAAAAACAGGGGAAAAAGATGTAGTTTCAGGACATATAAAAGCATACGAAGTAGGCTTGCAAGCAGTATTACGTGAATTATATGAAGAACTAGGAATTGGCATAGAAGAAGGCTTACATGCAAAGCAATTAGGAATAATAAAGGTTATATTACAAGAAGCAGATAGCAAACAGCCATGTATACTAGAAATATATTGTTTATGCCGAACACAAAATACCGAAATAAGAATCAATAAACAAGAAATTGAAAAAATAGAAAACATGCCATTTAAAATATTTATGACAAAATTCCTAAACGGAAAAATTTTTCCATATGTTAAAGCATATGACCCAATTGTACCAAAATTAGTAAAACAAGTAAAAGAAAAATCCCATAAAAAAGAGGCGATAGAATGGGAACGCTAATTATGGCAAAAGTCTACAAAGCCATACAAGAAAGCCCCTTTAACAAGGGGGCTGTCGCCCGAATGGGCGACTGGGGGTTCTAAAAAGGGCTTCGAAGGGTTTGTAAGCCTAGAAAAACGAAATAGGAGGTAAAAAATAATGAGAAAAAAAGTAATTGCAGGAAATTGGAAAATGAACCATAATCCAGAAGAGGCAAAAAAATATTTAGAGGAGTTCATTCCGATGGTAAAAGATGCTACAAGTGAAGTAGTGCTTTGTGTGCCATATTTGGATTTAAAATGTATGGTAAAACATGCAAATGGTTCTAATGTTCATATAGGAGCACAAAATATGCATTGGGAAGAAAAAGGAGCCTATACAGGAGAAATATCTGGTTCTATGTTACAATCCATTGGTGTAGAATATGTCATTATTGGACATTCCGAAAGAAGACAATATTTTGCAGAAACCGATGACACTGTCAATAAAAAAATAAAAGCAGCTTTTGCAAACAATCTAAAACCAATCGTATGTGTAGGAGAAACCTTAGAGCAAAGAGAAGCTGGAAAAACCAAAGAAGTGATTACCGCACAAACAAGATGTGCCTTAGAAGGGTTAACCGAAGAGCAAGTGGCAAACACCATTATTGCCTATGAACCAATTTGGGCAATTGGTACAGGAAAAACGGCTACAAGTGAAGATGCCAACAATAGCATAAAAGAAATTCGTGAGGAAATTTGTAAAATATATGGACAAAAGGTATCCGAAAGAGTTATAATTCAATATGGTGGTAGTGTAAAACCATCCAATGCAAAGGAATTATTTAACACCTCCGATATTGATGGAGCATTAGTAGGAGGTGCAAGCTTAAAACCAGAAGACTTTGCAGGAATTATTAATTATTAGAGAGTGAAATGTGGGAGTATATTTTTTGAAGGGAGCTAAAATGATGAAAGAAAAGGAGAAAGAACGTATGGAAAATTTAGCTTTACAAAAAGAAAAATATACTTATGAAGATTTACAAAAGATGGATGATGATAAAAGGTATGAATTAATTGATGGTGAATTATACCTTATGAGTGCACCAACGGTATCACACCAAGAAATAGTAGGAGAAATATATGCACAATTACGTAATTATTTAAAGGGAAAAAAGTGTAAAGCATTAGTTTCACCGGTAGATGTTTGTATGTCTGGTGTAAAAAATCCCAAAAAGGAATATAATGTGTTACAACCAGATGTTATTGTGTTATGTGATGAAAATAAGCTAACAGACAAGTGCATACTAGGTTCACCAGATTTAGTCATTGAAGTGCTATCCCCAAGTTCTAGAAAACAAGATACCTTTGTGAAATATAATTTGTATCAATATTATGGAGTTAAGGAATATTGGATTATAGATGCGGAAGCAGGGGTCATTTATCAATATATTCTAAATGATAAAAACATTTATATATTACCTAAAACATATGATATTACAGAAGATGTCAAAGTAAATGTATTAAAAGATTGCATTATTTCTTTAAAAGATATAGTAGAAGAAAAATAAAAGGAAGGTAAGGAATTTATGGAAAACAAACTAACAATGCTAATGATATTAGACGGATTTGGAGAAAATACAAATGAAAAAGGAAATGCAGTTAAATTAGCCAATACACCAAACATCGATAAAATAATGAAACTATGTCCAACCACAGACATGTATACAAGTGGATTAAATGTCGGTCTTCCAGATGGACAAATGGGAAATTCAGAAGTAGGGCATACGAACATTGGAGCAGGAAGAATTGTATACCAAGAATTAACCAGAATTACAAAATCAATAGAAGATGGTGATTTCTTTAGTGTACCAGAATTTGAAGGAGCAGTTGAAAATTGTAAAGCACATAATTCTGATTTACACATTATGGGACTATTATCTGATGGAGGAGTGCATAGTCATATTCGTCATTTATATGCCTTATTAGAACTTGCCAAACGAAAAGGAATTGAAAATGTATATGTGCATGCTTTCTTAGATGGAAGAGATACCCCACCTGCATCTGCAGAAGGATATATTACCAAATTAGAAGAAAAAATGAAGGAAAAAGAAATTGGTAAAATTGCGAGCATTGCTGGTCGATTTTATGCTATGGACCGTGACAAAAGATGGGAAAGAGTAGAAAAAGCCTACCAAGCACTTGTAAATGGAATTGGTAACAAAGCACCAACAGCCATTAGTGCCATTGAAGCATCTTACCAAAAGGAAATTTTTGATGAATTTGTAGAACCAACTTTAATTTGTAATGGAGACACACCAATTGCCACCATCAAACCAAACGATTCTGTTATTTTCTTTAACTTTAGACCAGACCGTGCAAGAGAAATTACTAGAAGTTTAGTTGATAATGAATTTGATGGTTTTGAAACAAAACCATTAAACCTATATTTTGTATGTATGACCCCATATGATGAAACCATGCCAAATGTACAAGTAGCATTTAAAAAAGAAGCTTTAAGCAATACCTTTGGAGAATATATTAGTAATAAGGGATTTACCCAACTTCGTATTGCAGAAACAGAAAAATATGCTCATGTTACTTTCTTCTTTAATGGAGGAGAAGAAAAACAATATAAAGGAGAAGACCGTATTTTAGTGCCATCTCCAAAAGTAGAAACCTATGATTTAAAACCAGAAATGAGTGCTTATGAGGTAACGGATAAAGTAGTAGACGCTATTGAAAGTGGCAAATACAATGCGATTATCTTAAACTACGCAAACCCAGACATGGTAGGACATACAGGAAGTTTAGAAGCAGCTATAAAGGCAATTGAAACCATTGATGAATGTGTAGGAAGAGTAGTAGAAGCCGTAGAAAAAGTAAATGGTGTGTTACTAATAACAGCAGACCATGGAAATGCAGAGCAAATGATTGATTACAAAACAGGTGAACCACACACAGCACATACCACAAATCCTGTTCCATTAATGCTTGTAGGAATGAAAGATGCAACCTTAAAACCTGGAAAATTAGCGGACTTAGCACCAACCATGTTAGATATTATGGGATTAACAAAGCCAGAAGAAATGACAGGAGAAAGTATTATCGTGAAATAAAGGATTGTGTTAGAAATAAATTGGGGGCGTTTATGCAAGTTTATTTGAATGTGCATAAGAAGTATGAGGCCATACAAAAACAGCTATTTTACATGATTCCTGAAAAATGGGATCGTGTATATCTGTATGCATGTGTGGTAGATCATTTTCAAGATTTACAAACAGGGGAAATGTTTTTTTACTATTTTCCTAAAAGCATGATTAGAAAAAATCCAGTAAATGTATATGAAGTGCCAAATAAATTCAACATAGATGAAAAAGCATATTTAAAATTAGCAGAAAAATTATATGATGAAATAAAAGAATTGCGAAAAGAATGCATTAAAATGGGAGAAAAGCCATGGAGCAATATCACCATTTTTGTAGAAGATTTGAAATTTCATGTAGAATATCATTATGATGATTTACGATATAGCGAATATACAAGTTTAGATAGGCATTTAATATGGAGACATCAGTATTTACATGTGCCTTTGTCTAGTTATTCCAAAAAAGAACGAAATATGATAGAAGAATATTTGAAACAAGAAAAACATATACATAAACCAATGACCTATCAAGAAGGCATTTACAAAAAGCCAGTAAGTAACATTACAGAATTTCGAAAAATAGACGACAATGTTAATACAAATAGAAATGTAGGGGTCGATGCCCACATCGACCCGAACCATGTCAATTCAAAAAAGAAAGACAAAACCGTAGGGGTAGGTGCCCACATCGACCTGCAAAACAAGAAATTCAAAATAAAAAATCAAAAAGAAATAGAAGAAGAACCACAAGTAAAAAGCCAAATTCTTACCATTCAATAGTTTTCAAAATTTTTAATAAATATAATGCTAGAAAGGAGCAATTAAAATGATTTATTCAAAAGAAGTAGAAGAAATGTGTCCAGTCGCAAAAGGCGTGGATCATGGACCAGCACCAATTCCAGAAGAAGGAAAATGGGTAAAAGCAAAAGAAATTAAAGATATATCGGGATTAACACACGGTATTGGTTGGTGTGCACCACAACAAGGAGCATGTAAACTAACCCTAAATATCAAAGAAGGAATTATTCAGGAAGCACTAGTAGAAACAATAGGATGTTCAGGAATGACACATTCAGCAGCAATGGCAGGAGAAATATTAGTAGGAAAAACAATCCTAGAAGCATTAAACACAGACTTAGTATGTGATGCTATCAATACCGCTATGAGAGAATTATTCTTACAAATTGTATACGGAAGATCGCAATCTGCATTCTCAGAGGGAGGATTACAAATAGGAGCAGGACTTGAAGATTTAGGAAAAGGACATAGAAGCCAAGTAGGAACCATTTATTCAACCCTTGCAAAAGGACCAAGATACTTAGAGCTTGCAGAAGGATACATAGTAGAGATTGGTCTTGACAAAGACAATCAAATAATTGGATATAAATATGTAAATCTAGGAAAAATGATGGAAAACATCAAAAAAGGAATCGAACCATTAGAAGCAATCGAAAAAGCAAGCGGAACATACGGAAGATTCGACGAAGCTGTAAAGAAAATTGATCCAAGAAAAGAGTAATTTATGGGAATAAAACCAAGAAGAGGAAGTTGGAGATATTTAGCAGAAGATTTTAAAAATATGATTTATGAACCATTTAAGTTTATAGTACTACTAGGAGCAGAAGGAGTAATGATAAGTGCAGTGTTAATGTTCATTAGTGGTATTATGCTAAAAATTGGATTAAAATTTGTAAAAGACGATAATGAATATGATGAATACAAAAAAGAAAAATGGAATAGACGTATGAATTATGTATTAAAATATAATGTAATATTCTTTTTGAATGGATTACTTATTAGTATCATTTTTAAAGATAGTAAAGAATATAATGCAATTATCTTTTTTGGGATTGCTGGATTATCGATAATAGAGTACATAGTTATAAATAGGTATTTAAGAAAAAGGAGGAATAAAAATGGCAATAACATTTGAAAGTTATGAAAGAAGAATTGACCAGATTAAACCGGTCATGGAAAAATACGGAATTAAAGATTTTGAAGATGCACTAAATATTTGTAAAGAAAAAGGATTTAACCCATATGATATTACAAAAAGTGTTCAACCAATCTGCTTTGAGAATGCAGCTTGGGCGTACACATTAGGGGCAGCAATTGCAATAAAAAAAGGATGCGTAAAAGCTGCAGATGCTGCAAAAGCAATTGGAGAGGGATTACAAGCATTTTGTATTCCAGGTTCTGTTGCAGATGATAGAAAAGTAGGATTAGGACATGGAAACTTAGCTTCCATGCTATTATCAGAAGAAACAAAATGTTTTGCATTCTTAGCAGGACATGAAAGCTTTGCAGCAGCAGAAGGAGCAATTGGAATTGCAAAATCTGCAAACAAAGTAAGAAAAGAACCATTAAGAGTTATCTTAAATGGACTTGGAAAAGACGCAGCACAAGTTATTTCAAGAATCAATGGATTTACCTATGTACAAACCGACTTTGACTTCTTCACTGGAAAAGTAAATGTCGTAAAAGAAATTGCATACTCTGATGGAGAAAGAGCAAAAGTTAGATGTTATGGAGCAAACGATGTAAGAGAAGGTGTTGCAATTATGCACATGGAAGGAGTAGACGTATCCATTACAGGAAACTCTACTAACCCAACAAGATTCCAACATCCAGTTGCAGGTACATACAAAAAAGAATGTATTGAACAAGAAAAGAAATACTTCTCAGTAGCATCAGGAGGAGGAACAGGAAGAACCCTTCATCCAGATAACATGGGAGCAGGACCAGCATCTTACGGTATGACAGACACCATGGGAAGAATGCACTCAGACGCACAATTCGCAGGTTCATCCTCTGTTCCAGCACACGTAGAAATGATGGGATTAATTGGTATGGGTAACAACCCAATGGTAGGATGTACCGTATCCGTTGCAGTAGCTGTTGAGGAAGCTATGAAGTAGGAAAGAAAAATAGTACTTAGCAATTAAGGCTAAGTATTATTTTTTTGCAATTTGCAAGATTATGTAAAATATTGTATAATGGATATAGAAACTGGTATTTTTCTGCTGTTTTATTTAAGCAGAAAAATATGAAACAAATAATATATAAAAATGAAAAGGAGAAGACACAATGAAAAAGAAAACAACATGGGCAACAGTAGGTTTAATCGCAACTTTATGCATTATTTGTTTTGCGGTTATGAGTAACAAAGGCAATACAATACCAGAGGAAATTGCAAAGGAAATATGGGAAGATCCTATTCGGGTAAAAACTTCAGAAGGCACGTATGTAGTCAGTGTAAGAGAGGGAGACTATGAAGGCACAAAAGAGAAGATTTTTGAAGAGATACTATCTCAGGTATCGATAAAGGAATCAAGTGGTGTCATATATGAAGAATTCTTAACTAAAATGAAAATCTTAGATGAGAATTATGGCTCAGAAACCTTTTTCCAGAATGCACAATTGCTTTTTGAACTTTCACGAAAAGGACAACATAATGAGTATTTAATTCCAGCCATCATATGCATAGAAACAAATGGAGGAACTGAATTGAAAGGTGACTACAATTACTGGAATATGGGTGATGGACATGGTGGTTATGAAAATTTTGATTCCCCGAGGGAATCACTTACAGCTCTTTCCCGCAAAATAGAAGGCATTATGTGTTATGGCACTACAGTAAAGCAATTTGCGGAAAATTGGAATCCTATATTTCCAAAAGAGTACGCAATGAAGTTAAATGACACAATGCAACAAATTCAAGAAGTGATAGAACCACTTTCAGAGGAAGAGCAACAACTGATTGATGAGGTAGTATCCAAGATATCAATTAGAGAATCCGTAATTACAAAGGAAGAATTTGTAGCTAAAATGGAAAAGTTGAGTGCCTTTTATAATGATTCACCATTTTTTTCAGAAAATGCGGAATTACTCTTTGAAATAGCAAACGAGGAAGGTTTTAATGAATATTTCTTTCCTGCAATTGCTATCCAAGAAACGGTTGGTGGAAAATTTGCCAAAGGAGACTTTAATTATTGGAATGCAATAGGAAGAAAGGAAGAAGAAAATGCCAAGAAAACAGTCGTCTATGAGGATGGTGAAAGAAGAGAAAAAGTTTTTCATTGGAGAAACTTTGAATCTGAGGAGGAATGTATCAGAGAATTCTTTGCAACATTGAAAGAGCATGATATATATGATTCTGCTACAACCTTAACCGAATTTGCCTCAATATGGGCTCCTAATACGGCAAGCCACCCGCATCAGGCAGAACATTATGCAATAAGTTTATATGAGGTAATGAAGCGAATTGAAGACTTATAATCGCACCATGAGCACTGGATGATTCCAGTGCTTTTTGGTTCTTGCGTTATTGTTACTTTTGTGATAAGATACCACAATAGAAATGGAAGTGAAGAATATGAAAGTAGTAATGGCAACAAAAAATCAAGGAAAAATAGAGGGTGCGAAAAGGGCATTACAAAGATATTTTGATAATATTGAAATAGAAGGCATACCAGTGTCATCAGAAGTAAGTGAAGAGCCAGTCAATGAGGAAATTTATATTGGAGCAAAAAATCGAGTAAGGAATGTAAAAAAATATTGCAAAGAACATGCGATAAAAGCGGATTTATATGTATCAAGTGAAAGTGGAATTTACAATTCATTAGGAAGATGGTTAATAACGAATATTGCAGTTATAGAAGATGATGGCGATTTTGAAAGTTATGGAACAAGCCCATCTTTTCCAGTACCAGAAAGACTGGTAAAAGATATTATTGAAACAGACTTAAGCCAAATAATGAACCAAATTTTTGGAGAAGATGACCAAAGGCACAATAAAGGTGGAGCCATTCAATTATTAACACATGATGCCATATCGAGAATTGATTTAACCGAAATGGCATTTGTTATGGCATTAACCCAATATATAAATGAGGAAAAATGGAAGTAAGGAGGAAACAAAATGGAAAATTATTTTATTGTACATGGTTCTTTTAGTAGTCCATATTCTAATTGGTTTGGTTGGTTACATGATTTTATACAAAGTGAAGGAAAGCAAGTTTATGTGCCAGATTTTCCGAGTGGTGTTGGATTACAGAATTACGAGAATTGGAGCAGGTTATTAGAATATTATGTGGATTTAGGGTTGATTACAGAAAATACCACCATCATTGCGCATAGTATTGCTCCAGTATTTGTGAGTAAGTTTTTAACCAAACACAAAATAAAAGTAAAAAAATGCATTTTTGTATGTGGATTTAATCATTATTTGGGAATTGATAAAGAATATGATGCTGTTAATGAATCGATGTATTTTGATGAACTAGAAGAAGTAAAAAATTATAGTAAGGAAATTGTTTGCTTTTACTCAGATAATGACCCATATGTAAAATATGAAGTAGAAAAAGAATTTGCAAATACAGTTGCTACGAAACAAATTCTAATGCCAAAGGCAGGACATATTAATGCGGAAAGTGGATACGATACATTTGAGAAAATTGTAGCTTATTTATAAAACAAGAAAATCACCCAATCAATGATAGATAGGGTGATTTTTCTACTAGACAATTTTTTGCTCTCTTTTTTCAAGGCGGTCGATTGCCTCAACATCTTTAAAATATTTTGAATCAAAAAAATCTTTTAACTCCATATTTAACCCTTCACAAATATGAATAACAGAACTAATGGAAAGCTCTTTTACTTTTCCTCGTTTGCAATCACTAATAATGGAATTTGAAATTCCTGCAAGATAGGAAAGTTTGTAAGCGGTTAAATTGCGTTGTTTTAATAATTCTTGAATTCTTAGATTAATGGCATCGGATAATATCATAATTACTTCCTCCTTAGTTTTCTTACTTAAAAGTATAGCAAAAGAACGAATAAAGGTATTACGGAATTTCCGAATAAATAATTTGACATCTTAAATACATATATTTTCATAATATACCTTGACAGATAAGGTATATTAATTTATAATTGTTATAGAAAAAAGGTAGGTGATGTACAATGTCAATTCGAGCCGATATGATTCGAGGACATACAGAAACCATTATTCTGGCCCATTTAATGAAGGGAAATAGCTATGGATATGAAATTAATAAATCCATTAAAGAAAAAACCGATAACCGATATGAATTAAATGATGCAACTTTATATTGTGCTTTTCGAAGATTAGAAGAAGCAGGTTATATTACTTCTTTTTGGGGAGAAGGAAATAGTGGTGCAAGAAGGCGATATTATTCAATTACCAATGAGGGAATAGAATTTTATAAAAAAAGCGTAGAAGAATGGAATTTAACCAAAGAATTAATTGACAAACTTATATAAAGGAGGGAAATAATGCAGAAGAGATTATACAAAATTGAACATGGCAAGAAAATTGACGGAGTATGTGGTGGAATTGCGGAATATTTTGATATTGACCCAACACTAGTGCGTTTAGCATGGATTTTATTTTCTTGTTGTGGTGGTAGTGGAATACTAGCCTATATTGTAGCAGCGATTGTTATGCCAAGAAAATCGGATATTGTTTGAAGAGAAGGGGGAATAGAAACGATGAATGAAAAGATTAGAAAAGAAGTAAATAGCTTATTTGAAAATGCTCCAAATACCAAAAGAGCAAATGATTTAAAAGACGAGATTATTTCAAATGCAGAGGATAAGTACGAGGATTTCATAAAACAAGGGAAAACCGAGGAGGAGGCTTTAAAGACAGTAATACAAGAAATTGGAAATGTGGATGAATTAATTGAGGAATTAAATAAAAACAATCCAATTCATAGTGAGTACCGAGAAGAGGCAAGAAAAAAGACAGGGATGACTGTATCAATTTGTGTAGGATTATACATTTTAAGTTTAATTACCTGTATTGTACTAGATGAGTTAGGAATGCCAGATTTTATAACAGCTTCAAGCTTTCTTGCTATTGCAGGAATTGCAACATGTATCTTAATTTATCATTTTATGACAAAACCAAAATATATAAAATATGAAGATACCATGGTAGAGGAATTCAAAGAATGGAATGGAAAGAAAGATAAAAATAAAGAAATTAAAAAAGCAATCGATTCGATTTTATGGACATTAACCGTGATTGTATACCTAATTATTAGTTTTACTTTTGGTATATGGTATATTTCATGGATTATTTTCCTAATTGCGAGTCTAATTGAAAATATTATTAAACTTATGTTCAAATTAGGAGAAGAGTAAAAAACAAGAAAGGAAGGAATTTAGTTATGAAAAAAGTAGGAATTATTATACTAATTTTGATACTCATCAGTATGGTAATAGGACTATGCAAACTTCTTGTATTTTCCATTCATCATAATAGTTGGAATTGGTTTATGGGGTTTGGAAATTCTGGAGGAGTACGTAAAGAAGAAAATATAAGAAAAGAACAAAAGATTGATATAGCAGATGTAACCAAAATAAACTTAGAGTTTAAATCATCGGATTTGAATGTGTTTTTTACAGAAGATAACCAGATTCGTGTAGTACAATATGCGTTTCAAGAATTAAGTGAAGAAGACTTATTTCGAGTAAATAAAACATCTTCCAGTATCAATATTAGCGAATATAATAAACCACGTTTTCATTTCTTTTACTTTGGTTTTATTGATGGAATGGCCTATGATGTCTATATTCCAAAAAACTATGAAGGAAGTTTAGAAATGAAAGCAATATCGGGGGATATCGAAGTAAATGAGAATTTGAAATTTGAAGATTTAGTGATTTCTTCTACTAGTGGAGACATCAAAATGGGAAATGTTGAGGCAAAAAGTATTCAAGTAGAAACCACATCTGGTGATATTAAGCTACAAAAACTAACAGAAGATACTTTAAAATTAAAAAGTGTTTCTGGTGATATTACAGTAGAAGAAGCACACGGAACCATAGAAGCAAAAACCACTTCAGGCAGTATTGAAGTGCAAAAAATAGAAGGAAAGGTAGAGTTCAGTAGCATTTCAGGCGACATCAAAAGTGATGACTTCAAAATAACAGGAAACTCAAAAATAAAAACCACCTCAGGAAACGTAAGAACCTACTTAAACCAAGAATCTAACTGTGAAATTCAAACAAAAAGTGTTTCTGGTAACATAACCTTGCCAAATAGAAGAAATGTAATGGGACATGAACCGTATGTAGAATTAGCCATAGAAACCATCTCTCGGCAATATTCGATTAGAAAAATAGTTACGATATGTGGTAGTCTATACCCTAACAGAGAGTGAGTATAAAATAATTGACTAGGCAATATGCTTGGTCAATTATTTTATGTTTTTAAGAATTGACAAGTAGTGGAAATAGGAGTAAGATAGTAATGCTTTACATTTAGGAGGGATGATATGGTTTTTGAGATTATTTGGATTATTGTTGGGTTTTGTTTGTTAATGAAGGGAGCCGATTTTTTAGTGGATGGTTCGTCTAGTGTTGCAAAACGATTTCATATACCTGAAATTATTATAGGGCTTACGATTGTTTCCATTGGAACATCTATGCCAGAATTGTTTGTTAGTATTACTTCAGCCATGGAACAACATTCTGATATGGCTGTAGGAAATGTAATAGGAAGTAATGTATGTAATTTATTACTTATTTTAGGATTATCTGCTATTATAATGGAAATTGAGTTTAAAAGAGAAACCAGATTAATTGAAATTCCGCTTACATTAGTAGTTACGATTATCTTGTTTGTGATATGTAATGTGGGAGCCAATATAACAAGAATAGAAGGAGCTATTTTGATTAGCCTATTTGTATTATTTATTGGCTATACCATTTATATGGGAAAAAAAGGAGAACAGTTTGAGAAAAAAGATACATTAGTAGAAGTGCAAACACAGAAGCAAGGGTCTGCAATAAAAGCCATTGGCTTTATTATCCTTGGAATTGTAGGGTTAAAAATTGGTGGTGATGTAACGGTAAATCATGCAGTAACTATTGCACAAACACTAGGAATTAGTGAAAAAGTAATTAGCCTAACGATTATTGCAATAGGGACAAGCCTACCAGAATTAGTAACATCTGTAACAGCAGCTTTTAAGGGAGACAGTGATATTGCAATACGGAAATATATTAGGGTCGAATATCTTTAATATTTTACTAATATTAGGGGTATCTGCTATGATTACGCCAATCACATATAGTATTAGTTATAATAATCAAATTCTTATATTAGTAATTGGAACGATTTTATTAGCATTATTCCCATTTATAGGAGCAAAAAATAAAATGACAAAAACCAATGGATTTGCTTATTTAATTCTTTATGCTATCTATATGGCGGGCCTTTTTATTAAATAATAACCAAAACAAGCCATATTTCATAAAATAGAGTAGAAAATATCTACT
This sequence comes from Clostridia bacterium, assembly GCA_022796855.1. GTDB lineage: Bacteria > Bacillota > Clostridia > TANB77 > CAG-508 > RGIG8482. The sequence goes on from JAAWJM010000017.1 coordinate 40,551, forward strand.
CTATTTTTGTGCTTGGGAGGTTATTTATGAGAAAAAAATTAATAAAAGTTATTTTCTTAATATGGTTATTACTGTTATCATCATTTGCAATGTATTCTAACATAACATATGCACTATCACCGGCAGGAGATGTTATTTACCAAGGAATTGATGTAAGTTCCTATCAAGGAAGAATTGATTATCGTGCTGTAAAAGAAGCGGGAATTGATGTTGTATACATAAAGTCAAGCGAAGGGCAACATTTAGAAGATCCAGAATTTCGAAATAATTATGAAGGAGCAAAGGCAAATGGATTAAACATAGGTTTTTACCACTTTGTACGAGCAAGAAGTGAAGAAGAGGCAATAAAAGAAGCCGAATTTTTTAGTAGAGTGATTGCAGGAACACAACCAAATTGTAGGCTTGCCATGGATTTTGAAGTTTTTGGAAATTTAAGTACCTATGAAATTAATAATATATCTCGAGTATTCTTAGAAAAAACAAGAGAATTAACAGGCAAAGAAATGGTGATTTATTCCAATGCCTATGATGCAAGAACCATTTTTTCTTATGAACTAGCAAGTAGATATCCTTTATGGATAGCCGAATATGGAGTAAATACACCAAGAGATAATGGAAAATGGGAAAATTGGGTAGGGTTTCAATATTGGGATAAAGGAAGAATTAACGGAATTAGAGGGGATGTTGATTTAGACCGATTTACGGAAGGGATTTTCTTATCAAATTCTGGTGAAATTCCAAAACCCAATAATCCAAATCCAGGTGAAATTCAAAATGTGGTATCTTATACCGTAAAACGAGGAGATACGTTATCCAAAATTGCTTCTTGGTATGGAACCACTGTAGAGCAAATTGTTACATTAAATCATATTCAAAATCCAAATTTAATTTACCCAGGTGAAGTGCTACAAATTCAAGTTACTACTTCAGATAAACCAAACACAGAGCCAAGTTCAACCACATCTACCACTTATGTAGTAAGAAGAGGAGATAACTTATGGAATATTGCAAGAAGATATGGAACGACGATAAATAGCATTGTCATGCTAAACAACATAGCAAATCCAAACTTAATCTATCCCGGTCAAGTGCTACTAATTAGGAGGGACATACGCCCAAATGATGCACATGCCTCAGGTTCTACCTATTATCGAGTGGGAAGAGGAGATAACTTAACCTATATTGCAAATCGTTATCATACCACAGTAGCTAATCTAGTAAGAATAAACCAAATCCGAAATCCTAACCTAATTTTTCCACGGACAGATATTACGAATTCGCAATTAACATAAGTTTGCAAAAACATGGTATATGTGGTATAATGATAACATAAAACGCAGAAGGAGGATTTTTGAATGAAAATTTTAGACGCATTAAAAATGGAGGCAACCGAAAATCTAAGAGGCGGAGTCGGGACGGTTTATTGTTCTGACGATTTTAAAGTGGGAAATGTGGTCATAAGCTGTATGCGGTTAGGTCCGGGAGTATCCATCGGTAAGCACTTCCATGATGACAATGAAGAAGTATACATTGTTTTAGAGGGAGGATCAGCAACGATTAATGGTTGCTTGCGGAGGATGGATATTTGCCGAATCGGAAGTAGCCATGATTGTAAGAACGAAACCGATGAGGAGATTATCCTCCTTTCCATAAAAATCTTCAACTAAGAAGATTTTCTGCAAATGGCAACATATTCCACAAAAACAATCCGGTAGAAGCTTTCTACCGGATTTGTTTTCTTTTAATTTCCACCGACCGCACAGTACAATAGTAAAATAACCGTATCTCGTGTATGATAAAAGAAGATTAGAAAAAGGAGATTGGGGTATGAATAAAAAAAGAGTATTGTATGAGGCAAGAGAATATCGAGACATAAGAGAATTGGTAAAGGATACAGTTCGTAGGTTTCCTGAAAATATTGCCTTTATTGTAAAAGAAAAACAAGATGGAGAGGTACAATATCAAAATATTACTTACCAAAAGTTGCAAGAAGATATTAACAAATTAGGAACGGCATTTATGGAACTAGGATTAGGTGGAAAAAGGATTGCCATAATTGCGAATAATCGTTATGAATGGTGTTTGGCTTATCTTGCGACTCTATGTGGAGTAGGAATTGTAGTGCCATTAGATAAGTCTTTACCATTTGGCGAAATAGAGGGATTATTACAAAGAAGTTATGCGAATGCAGTTGTTTTTGAAAATAAGTATAGCGAAATTATGGAAAAGATTAGAAAAAGTGGTACAACAGATTTAGAGCATTATATTTGTATGGAGGAACCAAAGGAAGAAGAATTTTTATCGTTTGATGCATTATTAAAAAAAGGAGAAGAATTGTTAAAAAACGGAGATACTCGTTTTGAAAATACAACCATTGACCCAGAAAGTATGAACATTATTTTATTTACTTCTGGAACAACATCTGCTTCCAAAGCAGTTATGTTATCACAAAAAAATATCGTATCCAATGTTCATGCCCTAAATACCATTGTAAAAATATATGATAATGACCGAAACCTAGCATTTTTACCTTTCCACCATACCTTTGGTTCTACTGGACTACTATTTTTTATTAGTAATGGTGTTAGTAATGTCTTTTGTGATGGATTAAAGTATATTCAAAAAAACTTGCAAGAATATCATGTTACGGTTTTTGTTACAGTACCATTATTACTAGAAGCAATGAATAAGAAAATTTTAAAAGAAATTGAGAAACAAGGAAAAACGAAACTAATTCAAATAGCAACAAAAGTAAGTAATGTGTTATTAAAATTAGGGATTGATATAAGAAGAAAGGTATTTAAAGATATTATTGATAATCTTGGTGGACTTAGAATGGCAGTAGTTGGAGCAGCAGCCATTGATAAAACGGTTGTAAAAAACTTTAGTAATTATGGCATAAAAACCATTCAAGGATATGGGTTAACTGAAACTTCTCCTGTTATTACTGCAGAAAATGATAAGAACATTCGACATGGTTCGGTTGGTTTTCCATTAAAAGATGTAGAAATTAAAATTTTTGAACCAAACGAAAAAGGAATTGGTGAAATAATTGCCAAAGGTCCAAATGTCATGTTAGGCTATTTTGAAAATGAAGAGGCAACCAAAGAAGTGCTAGTAGATGGATGGTTTCATACAGGAGACTTAGGTTATATTGATTCCGATGGATTTTTATTTATTACAGGACGAAAAAAGAATGTAATTGTTATGAAAAACGGAAAAAATATTTACCCAGAAGAATTAGAAGTACTAATTGCTAAACTTCCTTATGTAGCTGAAAATATTGTGTTTGGTATTCCAACCAAAGATAACGATTTAGATTTAGCCACTAAAATTGTATATAATAAGGAGTATGTAGAAGAAACCTTGAATGGACTATCAAAAGAAGAATTACAAGAAAAAATTTGGCAAGATATAAAACAAATTAACAAAACCATGCCACCATATAAATACATACGAGAAATCATCGTAACCGATGAGCCAATGATTAAAACCACAACCCAGAAGGTGAAGAGGTTTGAGGAGATTAAGAAAATATTGGAGGAAAAGTAAAGAGGAAAGCTAATATAGGAGGCTGCTGAAAAAGTAGTTTCAAATTAGCTCTCAAAAATCGTGAATTGGAAAATATTTTTCTAGTTCACGATTTTTTCTATAAATAGTGAAAAAGT
>JAAWJM010000040.1 GCA_022796855.1 Clostridia bacterium
TGAATTGCATTATTAGATAGAGAAGTAGTTCCAGATACATTTTCTTTTGCAAATTTCTTCGTAGCTCAGGATTTTGACTCTGTCATAAGTCCTAACCCAGTAAGATTAAATTAAGTACACTTTATAAAAATTTGTATTATAGACAGCTGAAAAGATATAAAATTATAGTTCTAAAAGTAGTGAAATTAAATTTTAGGAGGATTTGATTATGATAGAGATAACTTATCACAAAGAAGGAAATTTTTTTGTTCCTGACTTATATTTGGAAAAGGAGAATTACGAAAATGATTATATTATTGGAAAATATGGTCATTTAAGATTAGAGTATTTAAAAAATCATAAAAAAGCAGAATATATAATAATGTTTATGAACAAAACTTTAAGAAAGCATATTGTAGAAACTGACAAACAAGCTAAACAAAGATTTGAAATACTTATGAAACAAATACTAGAGAAAAATCCTATTGACGAAAATTTGAAAAATACTGACCCTTTAAAATGGACTGGACTTATGAATAATTATAAGTTTTGTGCAGAAGAAATCACATTGAAAGAATTAATTTATTGCTAATTGAAAAAATAACAAGTATTTTTAAATGTACTTGTTATTTTTATTTTCAAATTCATATCTAATTATCGTGTTAAATTCTTTGATTCTATTAGGTTACTATCTATCAAGTAATCTAATGATAAAGTCTTTGAGAAATTTCTTTTCTTTGCAATTTCTGTAGCTTCTTTACCAGCAGTACGTCCATATACAATAATAGATGCTAAAGCATTTCCCATTAAACGATTATCTCCATCAATTCCACCACTAACTTCGCCAACAGCAAAAAGATTTGGTACTGAAGACATTCCTTTTGTGTCAATATCTATTCCACCCAAATGATAATGTACTGTTGGATATATTAAAATTGCGTGTTTACGAATATCAATTTCTTCCGATTGGTACTTTTTAAATAAGGATGGTAACCTCTTCTCGATTGTTCCTTCTCCATGAATTTTATCAATCATAGGTATAGCTAACCATATTCCATTATTGCCATCTGGTGTTTTTATTGCATTTCCATGTGCTTCTTCTGCTAAAATTAATCTTACGATATCATCTCGATTTCCTACTGATTGTAAAGCTTCTCCTTTTGAATTAAATAGGAGTGCTCCTAAAGAACGGGCTTTTTCACTAACTAACTTCCCACAAAAATTAATAGGATATGCACCACCAGTGGGATGATACTGAATAGACCCTGGGTCAACCAATTTTGCTCCAGCATGATATGCCATTGCTAAGCCATCAGCTGTAGAGCCTTTGCAATTAGAGGTATTTAAATTATTATAACATAAGCTACCTGAACCACCTGTAGCTAAAATAACAGATTTAGATTGAACAACTTTATATCCATCTTCCTGTTTAAAAACTATTCCAGATGCAAATCCATTTTCGTCTTTAAGTATTTCTTGTGCATCTGCATACTTTATTATGGTTATTTTATTTCTTAATTCATCTACTTTTTTAACTAATGCTTTCATAATATTAGCACCAGTATTATCTCCTATAGTATGTAATCGTTTTTTAGTTGATCCTCCTGGAATAATTGGTTCCTCTTTAAATTCTACACCTAAGTTTTGTAACCATAGCAAAGTTTCAGGAGCTTCATATACTAACTTTTCAACAAGTTCTTTTTTACCTTTATAATGTCCACCTTTTAATGTGTCTTCTAAATGTTGTTCTAAAGAATCATCTGGTTCAGTAACTGCTTGTATTCCGCCCTGTGCTAATACAGTATTGCAATAACCTTTATCTTTAGTTAACACCAACACATTTGCACCACATTCTGCTGCCTGTATTGCTGCAGATAGTCCAGCTCCTCCTGAACCAACAATAACAACATCAGTTTGATAATCAACGCAATTCAAGTCTATATTTAATAGATTAGAATCAATTTTTGCTTCTAATCTGCTTTTTAGTTCTATTGGAACTTTTTCTCCTTTATTTACTCCATAATTTAAAGTTGAGAAATGACCTATTGGAGTTTTGTCCTTTGGAAATTGCTTTAATGTCGGATTATTTATATAATTACTTAGACTATTTAAAAATAATTGTTCCGACTTAATCATATCTTCTGTATATAAAGTTCCTCTTTTAAAATTCATTGAAATTTACCTCTCTAATTATTACTTTTTGCCTCTATTTTTTTATTTCTAAAATATAATATAATATCTGTACTAACCATTAAGACATTTGGTATATAAAACCAAAAAGCTAAGTTTAAATTTTTGGAAATTAATTTTGAAATAATCCCACATACATATCCTATTGCAATGCAAAATAAAAATAAGATACTTTTCCCTTTTGTAGATTTTGACGTGTAGGATTTATAGATAGATAAAGGCCATGATACCCCAAATCCAACTATCATCAATGTTTCCAATAATTCTGCCAAAAACTCCATAAAAATATTCCTCCTCATATTTTATTTAGATAAATTATAGCAGTAAAATTCTAATATTGCAATAAAACTACAAAATTTATTGACATTTGACATAATTCGTGATATAAAATAATAGTATTCTCAATAGAGATACTAGAATATTGATATACTTTAAAATAACTTTTTAAAGTGAATTATTACATATCAGTTACTAATAAATACGGTCATAAGAACTTTTCAATATTCTATTTACATACAAATTTAAAAGTTAATACATATTTAGAAACTCAAATTTTGTTTGAGCTTATTAAATTTTGTATTCATAGTAGGTAAATAGAATATTGGTATGTCGCTTATGGTCTTTTTGTTATGTAAAAATTCTTTTACTCTCTCTTTTTTAGCATAGCAAAAGAACTGAACGATTTATTCTTTGTATGTGAATAAGTCGTTCAGCAAGTCAAAATAATGTGTGAATGGATATGAATATATTATTTTGATTTGGCGAAGCCAACATAAATTATCTATCGCTAGATTAGATAATTTATGAGCCCTCCGCAAGGAGCCCACTGGCATCTTTCCAAAACGGAGTTTTGAAAGTGTCATAGTGGGTTACATACTTTCGCAAGAAAGTTATGTAACAGCTCCCTTCGGTCGCTACTTGCTACCTACAGAAAGGGAAATATATTGGACAAGAATAAAACAAATTATTCAGTAGCTCGAGTAGAAACTTATACTAAAACAAGTATAACTAAAGCTGAAAGACACAACGAAAGAAAAAATAAGTCATATTCTAATATGAATGTTGATTTAGAGCAAACAATTAATAATATACATTACAAAAGATGTGAAACTACCTACAATGAAAAATTAAAAGAGTTAATTGATAGTAAACAAGTATCATTAAGAGGTTTAAGAGATAATGCTAAACTTTTTGATGAACTCATATTTGACATTAACTCTGATTATTTTGAAAAACATGGTGGTTATGAATTTGCAAAAGAATTTTACGAAAGAGCATTTCACTTTGCTGAACAAGAAATGGGAACTGATAATATTATATCAGCAGTAATGCATGCAGATGAAATAAATACAGCTTTAACAGTAGAATATGGAAAAACTATATATCATTATCATTTACATGTTGTAGCACTTCCTGTTGTAAGAAAAGAAGTAAAATGGACTAAAAAGTGTAAAGATAAATCTTTGGTTGGAACTACTAAAGAAATCATCAATCAAGTAAGTCATAGTAACAAATGGAAATCTAAACAAGTATTAGATAATCAAGGAAAACCTGTATATGATAAAAAAGGCAATGCAGTTTTAATAAAATCATATAGCTTGTTACAAGATAGATTTTTTAAGTATATGTCTGATAGTGGTTATAAAGGCTTTATTCGTGGTGTAAAAGGAAGTAATCAAGAACATTTAGAAGACTTGCAATTTAAAATCAAGAAAGATACTGAAAGACTAGAAAACATTACAAATAAAGTTGAAGAAAAGGAAGCTTCTTATAATTCCTATATGAAATATGATAAACAAATTGAAGATATTTCTAACTTAGGTAAAGAAAAGAAATTTACTAAAAAAGTAGAGCTATCAAAAGAGGATTATGAAACTCTAACAACTTATGCTAAAAAAGGAATTATTGCAGATAAAGAAATATATGAACTAAATAGCAGAATTGATAATTTAAGAAATGCAGTAGACAAGTGGAAATCTCTATATGATGATATTGTAGAAAAAACAAAAGATTATTTCCATGCTATAAAGCTTGCCCCTCAAAAAGTTACAAATTTCTTTAAATCTTTATTTGATAAAGAAAAACAAGATGAGTTAGAACGACAAAGACTTGAGCAAGAAAAAATACAAGCTGGGAAAAAAGCTCGTGAACAAGCTAGAGAAAAAGCAAGACTTGAAAAACAGAAATTAAAGAACTCTCCTGAATACAAGAAAAAAAGGAGGGCTGACAGAGATGCAAGATAGTGAAAAACTATATAGAATTGAACTAACTAATGAAGAATTTGAATTTGTAGAACAATTAAAGAAAGAGTTTTGTAATAAACTTTCTAAAATGAGCAACGAAGAAATTGCAGAATATTTAAAAAGTTTTTATCCAGAACAAAATTTGAACTTTGAAAAAGAAATAAAAGGTACTATTTATAAGGTAAATACCTATTTTAACAAAGATTCGGAACACACAATATTAACTAGATTTTTTGAAATCTTCCAAAAGTAATATTTTTTGTATTGAATTTTTAGTTTGAAATATGGTATATTATAAACACTACTTGAAATGTAGTAACTATAATTTTATATCGTATTTCAAGCTGTCTAAGGAAAGGAGTAAATAATGAAACAGCTAGAAAGCGATAAAATCACTGCTTTATACTGTCGTTTATCAAGAGATGATGAAATGGCTGGAGAAAGCAATAGTATAAAAAATCAAAAATTAATTTTAAGTAAATATGCAGAAGATAACAAATTTCAAAATGTTAAGTTCTTTGTTGATGATGGGTATTCTGGAACTACCTTTACAAGACCTGCTTTTATGGAAATGATGGAACTTGCTGAAAGTGGACAAATTGGAACAATTATAGTAAAAGACCATTCAAGACTTGGTAGAAATAGACTTGTTGTAGGACAACTTCTTGAAGAAGATTTTGTAAGGCTTAATATTAGATATATTGCTATAATGGATAATATTGATAGTAGTAAAGGTTTAAATGACTTCTTGCCTATTCAAGACTGGTTTAATGAAATGCATGCCAAAAATACAAGTCAAAAAGTTAGAGCAGTTCTTAAAAGTAAAGGCGAATCAGGAATTTCACTTGCTAATAATGTGCCTTATGGTTATAAAAAGGATGAAACAGATAAAACAAAATGGGTTATTGATGAGCAATCAGCAGAAGTTGTAAAAGAAATATATAATCTTTTTATTCAAGGACATGGAACTTTTGAAATTGCAAGAATACTTACTGAAAAAAGTATAATGACACCAGCAGAGTATTTTATAAGTGTTGGAATAAAGTTCCCATCTAAACTACAAGAATTTAAGCATCAGTGGAATGCTACAACAGTAGCAAGTATTTTAGATAGACAAGAATATATTGGAGATACAGTTAATTTTAAATATACCATTCGTTCCTACAAAGATAAGACTAAAGTTCCTATTCCAAAAGAAGAGTGGCAAATATTTAAAAATACCCATGAACCAATTATTGATGAATATACTTGGAACATTGCTCAAGAGTTAAGAAATAACAGAAAAAAGCCTACAAGATCAGGCAAGAAAAGTATATTTTCAGGATTACTATTTTGTAATGATTGTGGCAAAAAAATGTATTTTCAATCTCCTGTTACTGACCTAAACGCAAAAGACCATTATAGATGTTCAAGTTATAAGAAAAATATTTCTTTATGCACTTCACACTGGATTACAGACGAAGTCTTACAAAGCCTTGTTTTAGAAAATATACAAAAAGTAGTTTCTTATATGAAAAATTTTGAAGATTTATTTATAAAAGAACAATTACAAAAATCTACACAAAATGAGCTAAAACAAATCTCTAAAAACAAGAAAGAACTAGAACAAGCAAAGAAAAGAATAATTGAAATTGATAACTTGTTTATGCATATCTATGAGGATAATATATCTGGAAAGATAACAGATGAAAGATTTAGAAACTTATCTTTTAATTATGATAAAGAACAAAAAGAATTAAAAACAAAGATTGAACAATTATCAAAAGAAATCAACAATACTGAAAAGAAAACAACTGACTTAACACAGTTTATATCTAATGTTAAGAAATATACTGAAATAACTGAACTAACACCAGAAATACTAAACGAACTTATAGAAAAAATATTAGTTCATCAAGCGGAAAAAGTTAATGGCAAAAAAGTTCAAGAAATAGATATATATTATAGAGGTGTTGGTATTATTTCTTTTCCAGTAAGTTTGGAAGATATGACAATGGTAATTGAAAAAATGATAAATAAAAGAATATCAGCTTAAACAAGCTATTTTATGGGGAGAATATTTTAGTGTACTTAACTAAAGCATTCTCCCCTATGAGTTGTGTCACACCAACACAACTTGAGGGCTCTGAGAGACAATAAAATTTTCCAAACAAAAAATCATTCACTTACTGAATGATTTTTGTATCAATCTGTTCTATTGGTTCGAACAGAAACGTCATTGGTAGCGA
>JAAWJM010000041.1 GCA_022796855.1 Clostridia bacterium
CAGCAGCAAGTGTAAATCGTGATTTCGTATTTCCCTTCCTCCACCTCGCAGCAGCCCCGCTGCTGGTCCACCGAGCCAAGAATATGAAAAAACTGGCTGTAAGGTGGTAGTCATGAACCAGAATTTAGAAACCATTGATATGTCTTATAGAAGACATTTTTCTGATACGAAGAATACGGTTTGTGATGTATTAACAGAACTTACTGAAAATTATAATGATTGTACTTTTACGGTTGCACTTACGGGTTCAGGGGCTATGAGTGCTGCTAATTTTTTGGATTTACCTTTTATTCAAGAGGTAGTGGCTTGTAAAAGGGCTGTTGAAAAATATATTCCTAATACAGATGTTGTCATTGAGCTTGGTGGTGAAGATGCTAAAATTATTTATTTTGACCAGTTTATGGAACAACGTATGAATGGTACTTGTGCTGGAGGTACAGGTGCTTTTATTGACCAGATGGCAAGTTTGTTAAATACGGATACAGAAGGGCTAAATGAACTGGCAAAACATCATAAAACCATTTATCCCATTGCTTCTCGTTGTGGTGTTTTTGCTAAAACGGACATCCAACCTTTGTTAAACGAGGGGGCAGCAAAAGAAGATATTGCAGCATCTATTTTTCAAGCAGTGGTAAATCAAACAATTAGTGGTCTTGCTTGTGGTAGGCCAATTCGTGGTAATATTGCATTTCTTGGTGGACCACTTAACTACTTATCTGAACTTCGTAATCGTTTTATTGAAACTTTACAATTAACAGATAAAACAACAATTATTCCAGAGGAGGCACATTTATTGGTTGCCAAAGGTGCTGCTCTTGATTCTGTTTCTGTAACACCAATATCCTTAGAGAAATTGAAAGGTAAAATTGAAGTATTACGTGTATCTCGTGATACCACAACAGAACCTTTAAAACCATTATTTATGATTGATGCCCAATACAATGAATTTACTGCTAGACATAAAAAAAATACGGTCGAAAAGGCTGACCTTAAAACTTATACAGGGGATTGTTTTATTGGAATTGATGCTGGTTCGACTACAACAAAATTGGTGTTAATTGACCGTGAGGGTAGGTTATTGTATTCTTTATATGGTAGCAATGAGGGTAATCCTTTACAAAGTGTTATTCATATGTTAAAAGAATTATATGCTAATTTGCCAAACACTGCTGATATTCGTTATAGTGGTGTTACTGGGTATGGGGAAAAATTAATCCAAACTGCTTTAAATGTGGACTTAAATGAAATTGAAACCATTGCTCATTACACGGCTGCCAAACAATTTTTACCAAATGTAACAAGTATTGTTGACATTGGTGGGCAAGATATGAAGTATATTCGTATTAAAAATGGTGTAATTGATAATATTATGCTAAATGAAGCTTGTTCTTCGGGTTGTGGTTCTTTTATTGAAACGTTTGCAAAAAGTTTGAATTTATCCATTGGAGAATTTGTAGAAGAAGCCATTAAATCAAGACGTCCTGTTGACCTTGGTTCTCGTTGTACGGTTTTTATGAATTCGAAGATTAAACAGGCACAAAAAGAGGGTTATGAAGTAGGGGATATTTCTGCTGGACTTTCTTATTCGGTTATTAAAAATGCCATTCAAAAGGTAATGAAGGTAAGAGATACCAAAACATTAGGAGACCATATTGTGGTACAAGGTGGTACTTTTTATAATGATGCCATTCTTCGTGCTTTTGAATTAATTGTTGGAAAAGAAGTGGTAAGACCAGATATTTCTGGCTTGATGGGTGCTTATGGTGCTGCTCTTCTTGCCAAAGAACAGTATGAAGCAAATTTCGATTTGGAATATCATTCTCGTATTTGTAAATTAGAAGAATTAGATTCTTTAGAAATTGCTGTATCTCATACTAGATGTAATGGTTGTGAAAACCACTGCTTACTTACGATTAATAAATTCAGTAATGGCAAAAAACATATTTCTGGAAATCGCTGTGAAAAAGGGGCTGGTATTGTTTCAGACAATACCAATTTGCCAAACTTAATGAAATACAAATTTGAGCGAATTTTTGGGTATACACCGCTAGATTTAAAGGATGCTCCACGTGGAACAATCGGTATTCCAAGAGTATTAAATATGTATGAGGATTATCCTTTCTGGTTTACATTTTTTACCAATTTAGGTTTTCGTGTTATATTATCTGAAAAAAGTAATCGAAAAACCTATGAAAAGGGAATGGAATCTATGCCATCCGAATCCGTATGTTATCCTGCCAAACTTGCTCATGGACATATGATTAGTTTGCTAGAATCTGGTATTAAAACGATTTTCTATCCTTGTATTCCATATTCGAGAAAAGAATATGAAAAGGCAGATAACCACTACAATTGCCCAATTGTTATTTCTTATTCGGAAGTGTTGAAGAATAATGTAGAAGAATTAAATAAAAGTGATATTAAGTTTTTGAATCCATTTTTACCATTAGAACCAAAGAACTTAACAAAACGTATTTTGGAATTAGAAGAATTTAAAGAATATCAATTTAGTAAAAAAGAATTGTTAGAAGCTGCTACCAAGGCAGAGGAGGAGTATCAAAAATCCCGTGAAGATATTCATCTTAAAGGAAAGGAAACACTTGATTATATCGAAAAAAACAATTTAAAGGGAATCGTATTATCTGGTAGACCTTATCATGTTGACCCTGAAATTAATCATGGTATCGATACCTTAATTACAAGTCTTGGTTTGTGTGTTTTAACAGAAGACAGTATAGCTAATCTTGCAGAAGCCAAACGCCCTTTACGTGTCGTTGACCAATGGATGTTTCATGCTAGATTATACGCAGCTGCTGAATTTGTTGGAAAGCATGATAATTTAGAGCTTGTTCAACTAAATTCCTTTGGTTGTGGGGTAGATGCTGTTACCACTGACCAAGTAGAAGAAATTTTGTCTAGTTTTGAAAAAATGTATACTTTAATTAAAATCGATGAAGTAAATAATTTAGGAGCTGTTCGTATTCGTATTCGTTCTTTACTTGCTAGTATGGAAAAGCGTCTAGCAAAAAAGAAACAGGCTATACCTGCTGGAAATTATGAAGTAAATAAAATCCCTTTTACAAAGGAAATGCGAAAAGATTACACTATCCTAATTCCACAAATGGCACCAATTCATTTTGAGCTTATTTCGGATTCCGTAAGCTCTGAAGGCTATCATGTTGAATTATTACGAGATTGTACCCAAAAAACAGTAGAAACTGGTTTAAAGTATGTCAATAATGATGCTTGTTATCCTTCTATTTTAACAACAGGACAATTCATTGAAGCGTTAGAATCTGGAAAATATGATGTAAATAAAACTGCTTTAATTATGTCTCAAACAGGTGGGGGATGTCGTGCTACAAACTATATCGGCTTTATTCGTAAAGCATTAAAAGATGCTGGTTTTGAAAATGTACCTGTTATTTCCTTTAATCTTGTTGGTATGGAAAAAAATCCAGGTTTTTCTTTAACGATTCCATTAATTGAACGCTTGTTACGTAGTGTTATTTATGGGGATTTATTACAAAAAATGCTAACAAAGAATAGAGCTTATGAAGTTCATAAGGGAGAAACACAAAAATTATTTGATACTTGGATGGAAAAATGCAAGCACATTTTAAAAAATGGTTCTACAAAACAGTTTAAACAAAGTATTTATGATATTGTTGATGATTTCGAAAAAATTGAACTTGATACTTCTGTTTTAAAGCCAAAAGTTGGAGTGGTTGGAGAAGTGTTAATTAAATATCATCCTTTTGGAAATAACTTTGTCGCAGAACTTTTAGAACAAGAAGGGGCAGAAGTCATTTTGCCGGATTTTATGGGGTTTGTTAAATTTATGGCAACACATAAAATTACTTTCAATCATTTACTAAAAATTAACAAAACATCTTCTAAAATATCAAAAGTAGCTATTAAATTAATTGATATTTTAGAAAAAGATTTAAAGCTTGCTTTATCAAAGTCTAAGAAAAATTATTTACCACCTTGTGATATTTGGCACTTAGAAGATAAGGTAAAAGATGTATTATCCATAGGAAACCAAACTGGTGAAGGATGGTTTTTAACCGCAGAAATGATTGAATACATTGAAAATGATATTCCAAATATTATTTGTGTACAACCATTTGCTTGTTTACCAAACCATGTTGTAGGGAAGGGAGTAATAAAAACGATTCGTTCTAAATATCCAGAAGCCAATATTGCTCCTGTTGATTATGACCCTGGAGCAAGCCAAGCAAATCAAACCAATCGTATTAAGTTATTAATGACTGTAGCAAAAGATAATTTAAAACTAAAGGAACATATGTCCAAAAAAATATTAGACGAAATTTCCATTGAAAATGATTCTGAACATTTTTCTAATTTAATAAAAAAATAAATTTAATTTTAATTAAGATATTTATTATTTTTTATAAATTATTTAAAAAAGAAGGAAAATAAAACATATTTTTCTTCTTTTTATTTCATATATTGTTATAGTGCATAAAATAGTCCTAAATGGACTCATTTCGCACAATAATTCATATACAAATTTAATCGAAACAGATATTAATTCTTCCATTTTTACAGTTTTATACTTATAGACAAAAACGTTGTTTTTTACGATTTCATCCTCCTTATGTAAAATATTTTTCAATTTTTGAATCATTTTCATTTTCTTTTATTCCGTAGGTTTTTCAAAGATTTTTTGTCTTTCTAACATTTATGTATACAGTTTTTATCCTAATTTTTCTAAAAAAGAAAGAGTATTTGTAAGTTTTAAGTTACATAAAATTTAAATCCATAACTACACAAAAAAAATGCTCCTTATTTCCCATTATTTTCCTCAAATTTCCCGATTCTTATCCCTTTCAAGTCCTTTTTCCCTATTATTTAACCCCCTTTGTAGCATTTTCTTATCTTCGTCAAATTACTTTAATTGATCCTTCCCAAAAATTTTATCAAATCATCACATACAATCCTATTAATAAAGTTTTTTTCTCAATATGTCAATTTTTCTATTTTTCTTCTATTTGCATTATTTAATCTTAGTATTTTTTTCTATTTTTTTATCTTATATTTATATTATTAATTATTTTTACTATTTAATCTTATTTTTTCTTCTCACAATACTTCTCACCTATATTATACTTTTACACATTATTATTAAATTATTAAGCATCACTATTTGTTACTTTTTCATTTTAACATCCATTTTTATATATTCATTTTAATATTTATTTATTATCCCTAATTCTTTCTATTATACTATTTTGTTATACCCTTCTTATAATTCTTATTTGTTTCACATGTACTTCTATTATTGCTTTTCATATTTAATCATATATATTTTTTTTCATACCTTTTTATTCATTACTTTTCTATTTTACTATTTATCATTTTTTCTTTTATATTTCCATTCTTTATATTTTATTATTTATTACTTTTTTATCTTCATTTGCATTTTACTTTTTACTCTTTTGTTTTGTGTTTAATTATTTATTATTTCATTTATTTATTTTTACTTTATTATTTATCGCTTCTCTATTTTGTTTTGTATTTTACTTTTTATTATTTTGCTTTTCTATTTTATATTTAATTATTTACTATTTTATTTTTTTATTTTCTTTTTACTATTTATTACTTTTCTATTTTTGTTTTGCA
>JAAWJM010000042.1 GCA_022796855.1 Clostridia bacterium
AACAACAACTGTTAATTTTGCAAACTATCCATACATAATGTTTGCTATATCAAAAGTTATAGAAATGAATTCAATAGAACAAAATAGAGTAGCATTATATTTATTTAATAGTATAAATTATAAAATAAAAAATTATAAAACTCTTGACAACTACAAACAAATGTTTTAAAATAATATAAAACTATATAAGGTTGTGATATAAATGAAAAAAGAAATTATAAAAACAGAAATGAAAGTAAAAGATAATTTGGTCAGAGTTATGAGAGTTGGAGATATTGACTATATTTCTTTAACTGATTTAGCAAAATATCAAAATGAAGATGATCCATCAGGAGTTATAAGAAACTGGATGTCAAATAAAAATTCTTTTGACTTTTATAATCTTTGGGAAGAATTACACAATGAAAATTTTAATTCCGTGGAATCACACAGAATTAAAATCGATGAAGTGGGATATAATCGTTTTACAATGACACCAAATAGATGGAAAAAAGATTTTAATGCTATTGGTATTATTCCAAGTAGTGGAAAGTATAGTATTGGAACATTTGCACATCCAGATATTGCATTTGAATTTGCTAGTTGGTTAAATACAGAATTTAAATTATATTTGATTACAGAATTTGAAAGATTAAAACAAAATGAAAGTTATCAAAATAAGATAAATTGGTCAGTAAGAAGAGAATTAGCAAAAACAAATTATAGAATTCATACTGATAGTATAAAGGAAAATATAATTCCAAATTTAACAGAAAAACAAAAACAATATGTATATGCAAACGAAGCTGATATATTAAATGTAGCTTTATTTGGTAAAACAGCGAAAGAATGGAAAGATGAAAATCCTAATTTAGATGGAAATATGCGAGATTATGCTAATATTCTTCAATTAGTAATTTTAATTAATTTGGAAAATTTAAATGCAGAAATGATAAATCAAGGAATAGAACAAGGTAAAAGGCTTGAAAGATTAAATGAAGTAGCTAAAAAACAATATGAAATTTTACAAGATAGTAAAGGAATTAAGAAAATTGAAAACTTAGATAAGAGTAATTTATTAAATTGACATGATATTCTATTTGGTTATAGCAAGTGGAATTTTATGTATTTCACTTAATGAAAAGATAATGATACAATAAAATTATGTTAATCACAAAACTGACATTCACAATCATAAGGAGGAATATTAGATGAAAAATCGGGTAACTACTTATTTAGCCATAGCTTTAACAACCTATTGCAATTATCAATGTTTTTATTGTAAAGAAGGAGGAGAAAGCATATCAAAGAAAAAACAGACAATACCTTTTGAGAAAATCAAGAGAATAATATTTAATGCATATGAGATTGGAATTAGTAATTTTAGAATTACTGGAGGCGAACCAACAAGTGTTCCTTATTTTGGCGAACTTATAGAATATATTATGAGTTTTAATGAAAGTAAAGTTAGGATAAATACTAATGGTTTTAAAATTTTAGAATATGTGGATGTACTTAGGAAATACAAAAAACGATTAGATATAGTTTTTAGTGTTGATAGTATATCAGAATATTTAGATAATGTATATTTTCATAAATATCTTTCTTCATCAGTAATAGAAACAACAAAAATACTGAAAGAGAATGAGATCCAAGTAAGATATAATATTGTCGTAACTAGAATAAATGAAAGAGAAGTAAGAGAACTTATTTTAAAAGCAGTTGATGAAATGCATGTAAATGTAAAATTATTAGATTTAAATAAGTTTTCAGAGTATTTAGGCAATGGAAAGATATTATATAATGAAGAAGCATTTGAATTATGGGAAAATTTATTTGTTCCAATGAAAAATTTTTATGGCTTTTTAGAAGAATTTTCAAACAATTCAGAATCGGAATGGACAACTCAGATGATTGGAAAAGGTCATGGAATTTCAATGAGTGCTTATTTCAGAAATGAAAATTGGATACAGGTTAAAGATTCAGAAAGAGGAGCAAAATATTCGGAGTTTTGTAAAGAAAAATGCGAATATTATAAAAAGGGTAATTGTCAGGAGGGCATATTTAGTTTGTTTTTATCGTCAAATTTGACATTGCACTTGTCAGGGTGCAAAAATGAAACAATTCATTTTGACTTAAGTAAATGTGAAAATGCACAAATAAAAATGGCATTTTTAAAATTATTAAGTCTAATTTGAACTCGGTTAAAAAAACAAAAGCATGAGATATATTGAATGTATCATGCTTTTGTGATATAAAAAATATGTAAAAATATATAAATAGGAGCGATGAAAAGTGATAGATTTTGAATTATATAGAATTTTTGTTGCTGTTGCTAAAGAAGAAAATATAACTAAAGCAAGTACAAAATTAAATATTTCTCAACCAGCTATAACAAAACAAATTAAAAATTTAGAAAATCAGTTATCCTTAAAATTATTTGATAGAAAGAGTAAGGGACTTTCTTTAACATTAGATGGGAAAAAATTATATGAAGAACTTAAAAATCCAATTGAAGAGCTTAATAAAGTAGATGGACAAGTAGGTAAAGAAAAATCTATTAATATTGGAACACATAATCATATGGGGAGTTGTATTTTTGGAGATGTTATAAATGAATATTGTTTAAAATACCCAAATGTTAATTTGAATTTAATATGTGAAGAAACCTCCGAGATGATGAAAAAGTTAAAAAATAAAGAAATAGACATAGTGTTTTCAAAAAAGGATAATGAAGATATAGCAAATGGGATTGAATATATAAAACTAGGATATTTACATGATGTAATTATTGCTAGTAAAGAATCTACATTTGCACACCAAAAACTAACACTTGAAAATATAGAAGAGCAAACTATATATACACCCAGAACATATGCACAAGCTGTAGCAAGAATAAAAGAATTAACATTAGGCAAAAATTTAAAATTAAGAAATAGTAGTTATAAAACAATTTTAGAACTTGCAAGTTCAGGAAAAGCTTTGGGATTAATAACACGAGAATATATAGATAAAAATGATTATAAAAAGTTTAATCTAGTTGAAGTAAAAACTACAATAGAATTAGGTGCAGTTGAATTTGGAATTTATATAAATTCTAATACTTTTAAAGAATTAAATAATTTAATAAAGCTTATAGAAGAATACTTTAAAGTATAATGTTAATTTTATTATGAAAAATAATATACAGTATCAGTATCTAATTTGGAAGGAGTCAATAATAGATGAAACAATATAATTATATATTTTGTGACTTTGATAGAACTTTAGTAAATACAATTAAAGGAACGAGAGAAGCAGCAACATATGCATTAAGTAAATTTGGAATCGAAGAACATAATGAAGATTTAGGAAAAATATTCTGTGGACCACCACTAAAAGAATCATTTAAGAAATTTGGTCTATGTGATGAACAAATTAGTAAAGCAATTAGTTTTTATAGACAATATCAATTCGAGAATACAATTGAAACCAATGAAGTATATAGTGGAATAAATGAAGTATTAGAAAAACTGAAAGAAAAAGGTAAAATCTTAATTATAGCTACAGCAAAGTATGAAGAAACAACTATAAAAATTTTAAAGTATTTAAAAATTTATAAATATTTTGATTTTGTATATGGTGTAACAGAAAAAAGTGAAAGAATAACAAAAAAAGATATATTATCATATGCATTAAATAATCTTAATAATATTGAAAACAAAAAATGTATCATGATAGGAGATAGAAGCTCTGATATAATAGCAGGAAAGGCCAACGATATGGATACAATAGGAGTATTATATGGTATGGACAATAAAGAAATGTTAGAAAAAGCAGGTGCAACTTTTTTGGTAAATAAACCATTGGACATTTTGAGAATTATTGAAGAATAGGCAAGTTATCAAAATTTGAATAAAAAATATTATATTTAAAACTATTGAATAATTTTATAATATATTTTATAATACCTTTAGAAAGAGAACAAGAGAGTTCGTAACTTGTAAGAATATCGCTCCATTAAGTAAAATCGTCGCACCAGACGAAAATATTGATAAATCAACTGTAAAAGGTTGATTTTTTAATGCCTTTTTATTGAAAAAGGAAGGATGGTGTGGTATGATTAGCATTGTAAAGAAGAAAAACAAGATTAAAAGAGAATTGCTCTCTAAAATTGAATGGGCTTGCAGTTTGAATGCTATAAAACTTGAACACGAAATGATATTTGAGGGTTGTTTAAGAATTATAGAACATACAAACTTAGCGTATGTAGAACCACATAGAGTAATCATTAAAGATAAGTTATTTTTATTCTTTAATGAATGTGATTACTTTTATGTGGGAGATTTAAGGTATAAATACCATTTATCTCAATTAAAAGACTACATAGAAAGGCTACTTTAATTTTAGAGTTTTTTTGTGCCTTTCCATTCAATAGTGAAAGGAGAGATTTATAAAATGAATAATGAAAGAAAAATCGCAGGAATTTATATTAGAGTTAGTACAGAAGATCAAGTCAGAGAACGGGTTTAGTTTAGTAGAACAAAAAGAAAAGTTATTACAGCTTTGTAAATTTAAAGAATATGAAGTATTTAAGGTATATGAAGATGCTGGAATATCAGCAAAAAATATTAAAGATAGACCAGCATTTCAAGAAATGTTATCAGATATGAAAAGTGGCAAAATCAATTATATTGTAGCCTATAAGTTAGACAGAGTAACTCGTTCAGTTCGTGATTTAGAAGAAGTTATAGCACAATTAGAAACGCATAACACATATTTGGTATGTGATAAAGATGATGTAAATACTAGCACAGCTAATCGGTAGATTTTTTGTGCGTATGCTAACAGTGTTATCACAGTTAGAAATTGAAATAGTGTCAGAAAGAACAGAATTTGGATTAAATGGTGCTATAAAATCAGGGCATTTGCCTGGAATTGTACCATTAGGCTATAAAAAAGATAGTAATAAAAAAACTATAATAGATGAAACTACAAAAGATGTAATTATTAGAATATTTAATATGTATCTTGAAGGAAAGAGCTATCAACAAATAAGTAATACATTGAACAAAGAAAAAGTTTTATAC
The DNA here is from genome assembly GCA_022796855.1 of Clostridia bacterium. GTDB lineage: Bacteria > Bacillota > Clostridia > TANB77 > CAG-508 > RGIG8482. The sequence goes on from JAAWJM010000042.1 coordinate 5,049, forward strand.
CCGAAACATTGGAGAGATACAACAATAATGAAAATGATTGATAACAAAGTATATATGGGAGATTACGAAAAAGGAAAATCAAATAGTAAAGATACTTTAGTTTATATGAATGTTGTAGAGCCAATTATAAGTCGTGCTATGTGGAATGAAGCACAATACCAAAAAGAGAAAAATCAAAGAAGTTATACAAGAGATAGAGTTTATATATTTTTTCAAAAACTAAAATGTCCTAAATGTAATCGAATA
>JAAWJM010000043.1 GCA_022796855.1 Clostridia bacterium
ATTTGTTCCAAAGTACCCGCCTAACATTAAGCCGTCTGTACCATTGCAAATATTTATTTCAAGTACAGCAACATCAACACGAGTACTTGTAGGTTTATAATTTTCCATTACAGCAAATACAATTTCGTCATTACATATCAAGTAACCCTCTGAGTATATTCTTTTGTCGTGATAATCTACAAATTTTGCTTTGCATATATTTTGTTTTTGCTCTAATTGTAATATATATTTATCGGGTGCAAATTGTTTTGTTCTAAAATTATACGCATTAAAATAGACATACAATTTATCAGTACCAAAAGGGTTTTTAGATTTATTATTTTGACTTGTTCTATTAGTATCATTCCCATATAGGTCAGCCTCATATATTCCTAATTCTTCACAAATTATACTAATATCTCTAACATCAGGCAAAATTTCTCCTGCTTCGTATCTTGCAATAGTGCTTCTGTTTTTATTAAGAAGTATCGCCATATTTTCTTGGCTTAAACCTTTTTGTATTCTATAATTTTTTAGTCTTTCTCCAAAATCTTTACTATCAAATTCTGCCATAATCTGTACCCCCTTATATAAATTAAATTTATTATACTATTATATGGAAAAATATTCAACACAAAATCAGTATAACTCTTGATATAATTGATTTATAAGGCATTTTATGGTATAATATATTATATAAATACCTATTTGGTAAAGTCTTTTCATATATGATTTTGCCCAAGCAGTAGCTTGTTTGTAACATAAAGTTATTATTCGAGCTACTGCACAAAGTGGCTCGAATTGTATATATAGAACTTCCACTTGTTTGGTCTTTCTAATTTATGTGCAATAAATAGAGACTAGATAGAAAGGAAACCAAACAATGATTAAAAAATCAAAGCAACAAGTCGTAGCATTCCCACGGTGGTGGTGGAGGTTGCTAAAAGGCTAGATTTTGGAGGCAGTAATTGCCTCCTTTTTCTTTATGTGTTTTAGTTTGTTGCGTGGGACGCACAAATTTGTGCTTTTTACCTATTTTTACTAATTTTTCTAACTTTTTATATCAAAATCAGCTCAAAAATACTAATTTTTAGCCTAAAATGTGCGTGTGGTGCAACATTTGTTGCGTAGCACGCACATTTGCTATGTTTTGACTTGTTTACATAATGAAAGTATAATATATTTATAAGGTAATTAAATCTATTAGAAAGGTTAGTAAGTATGAAAACTAAATATGATGTTTTTACTAAAGATAAAGAAAAAATATCATATCGTGCTTTTATACAAGCTAAACTTATTGAGCTAGGTTTAAGCCCTACAAGTAAAGGTACATTTTATTTGAGAGATATTATAACTCTTGCTATTCAAGAATATAACTATAATGATATTAGCTTGATAGATTTGAGAAATAAATTAGCTGAAAAGGAAAATACAACGGCAAATACTATTAAATCTAATATAGATTATGCTTTTAAATTTAAAGACACATCAAAAGCAGAAGAAAACTTTGAAACAATTTTCAATATTAAGTATGACGAGTATTATATAACAGCAAAATCTCTTACTAACTTAATTGTTAGTTTGATTTATGTTCAATAATTCTAAAACACAAAATAAGGCTTGCTAGTAAATTTTGATTATTAGCTAGGTCTTATTTTTGTGTCTTTTTTTATAAATTCCTATGCTTTCCTACGCATTTTTACGCATAACTAGGCGAAATGATTTTATAAACTTCTTCCGTGCTAAACTTAAATTGTTCGAACGAGAAAAGATTTCTGGAAATCGAATTTAAAAAAGGAGATTTCAAAATGAAAAAAATTTCAAAGCCTGTTACCAAAGAAAAACTAACTAAAATTAAGAACAACCTATTTACAGAAAATGTAATTAGTTTAGACGATAGCAAAAATCAAAAATACTTTGATAATCTATCATATCAACAGTATCTAGCAAACTTGAACAACGAAAGTAGTGATTTATATGACTAATGAAGAAATTATAATCATTTATAAAAAAGTTGGCACAGATGCAGAGTTCAGGAAGATTAAAAACGAACAAAAGAACTTTGAAGATTTAATAGGTGGCGAGCTAGACTATATACCCTATGAAGATATAACAATAATAGCACGAAAAAACAGAGAACATTTAAAACCTAATATTTATATCAATACAGAGTTTTTAAGTATTGGCTCTTCTATTCGAGGAGATATAGTTATAGTTTGCAGAGAAAACGAAACCTTTAAATCATTAACAAAGGAACAAGCTATCAAGTATAGAGAATTTTTAAAAAGAGCAAGTTTTAACTATGATAATTTTGACGAAAAAGGCAGATATATTCCAAACTCAAAACTAAACTCTTTAAAAAGTAAAGGCAAGTTTATTATAGAAAAAGGAATTGGAGAAAATGATATTGTTTCTCCTACCATTGATAATAACGAGTGTTTTGAAACAAACGAAACTTTAAAAATGATTTTAGGAATACAAAGTATTATTTTGAAATTTATAAAAGATAATTCAAATTAAAGGAGTTTAAGAAATGAACGAAATAGATAATATAGCAATGAAAGTTGCAAATGAAATTGATACAGAAGATAAAAAAATAAATATACATTTACCAGCCCCCCTAACCACCGAACAACTTATGGCTATACAAAGCATAAAAAGATTAAAAAACCCTTTTAAAATGTTAAGTGTAAAAGATGTTATGCAAGATTTGAATATTTGCGAAACAATAGCTTATAGAACTTTTAAAAGAGTTGATTTTCCCTCAATAAATATAGGGAAATCTAATCAAGTAATGCTTATTTCCTATCTTATTTGGAAAATGAGTAAACGAGTTTAGGTGGTGGCAAATATGAGCAAAAACAAAAAAGAAAAAACTGGCAGTATTTATTTTGATACTACTAGGAAAACTTGGAGATGTATATATTATGTTTATGAAAGCAATACTGGAAAAGAAATTAGAAAAACAAAATCTTTTATGACAGAACAAGAAGCAAAGGACTTTTTAACAAGTATTCAATATCAAAAAGGCAATGACTTATTTATTAAAAATAATGGTATTCCACTAAATAAGCTTATGTTAGAAAATGCAAAGAAAAAATTAGAATTAAATTTAATTAGTGAAAGAACTTATGCAAGAATATTAGAAACCATTAAAAGTATTGAAAAAAATTCTATTGCTACGCAGAACATAGACGAAATAACAAGTAATGATATTCAAAATTATTTGAATACACTTAAAGATTACAGTAATTCAACTATCAAAAAAATAAAAGGACAATTTACACAAATATTTAAGGAAAGTATGAATAAAGGCTATATAACACGAAACCCTATGTATGATGTTATAAAACCTAAAAGCACAAAAGATAAAAAAGTTGTTAGAGCTTTACAAATTGAAGAACAACAAAAGCTTACTAATTACTTATTACATATTCCTGTTATAGACGAACCTTATAAAGTAGCTTATTTAATAGAAATGTATTTAGGTTTGCGTATTGGCGAGGTATTAGCATTAAAAAATACAGATATAAACTTACATAAAAATCTTATTACTGTAAATAAAACTTTAACCACTGATAAAGACCATAAAGTTATAATGGGAAATTCAACCAAAACTTACGCAGGAATTAGAGAAGTGCCTATTCCTACTTTTATAAGAGAAGAAATTATAAATCAAATGAGATTAGCTGAAAATAATAAAGATAAGCAATTATTTGTTGACCCAAAAGGAAATTATGTTAGACCTAACAATGCTAATAGAAGATTAAAAGAACTACTTAAACAAATGGGAATAAATGATATTACATCACATAGTTTAAGACATACTTATGGAACTAGATGTGTTGAAGCTGGTATGAGAGCCGTTGCACTTCAAAGACTTATGGGACATACTGATGTATCAATAACATTGAACACTTATACTTCTGTTTTCAACAAATATAAAGAGGCTGAACTGGAAAAAGTTAATAATTATTATATGAATAATGATATTGTAAATGTCGATAATCTTCTAACTGAAAACAATAATTTTATTGAGGGTATTTCAAGAGAAAGTGAGGAAAAAGAAATTGAGTAAAACTGATGTTATAAATAGAATAAACGGTTTAAATGAATATATGCTAGAAGATAGCAACAAAGAATTATTACTTTTAAAAATATCTAATGACTATACATATAATAAAGCTGTTGCTATTGTAAATAAAAATATCAAAAACAAAGACTGGTATTCAGTTGACGATAAGCATTGTTTTAAGACTTGGGACGAAGTTGAAGCATATATAGACGGAATTTGCAAAGGAAAAAATACTAACTTTTATGCAGAACACGAAAGATAAATTTGTGAAATTGATTAAATTTTATTTAATTGATTTCACAAATGAAGTGGAAAGGTTTGGGAAACCGACAGAGGTTTCCCAAGTAACAAGATTATTGAAATAGTAATTAGTATAATTACATTATTTATTGATATTCAAATGAATACAATAAATAATTTCAAATAATCTTGTAAGGGGTTATTAGGGGCTTGCCCTTAATCATACAGAACACTTTTAGCGATAGCGTATAAAAAGTGTTCTAGTATGTTCTAACACTTTTGTCTTGTGTTATATTGGCTGGCTTTTAAAGTATTAGAACATAAGTAAGAGCTTACGAAGATTTACCCTAAAAAATAAAAAGGAGATTTTAAAATGTGAGTTATGCAATAATAAGAAATGAAAATTATAAAATGGGACAACTACCATATATTTATAGGCACAATGAAAGAAAAAACACTAACTATTCTAATAAAGATATAAATAAAAGTAATTCCATTAAAAACTATTCTCTTAAAACTATAAATACATCATATCAAAAAGCCTTTAATCTTATAAAAGAAAAATACAAATTAAAAGGTCAAATAAAGAAAGTTAGTAATGTAATGTGTGAATTGATTATCACATCTGACAAAGATTTTTTTGAAAGAATTGGAGAGCAAGAAACAAAACGATATTTCAAGTTAGCTTATGACTTCGTTGTTAATTACAATAATTTAGGAGAAGAATTTATAGTATCTGCAAAAGTCCATAATGACGAAACTACCCCACATCTCCATATTGTATTTATACCAGTAGTTCATACAACAAATAAAAAAGGAAAAGAAATAAATAAAATAGCTTGTAGTGAGTTTTGGAA
>JAAWJM010000044.1 GCA_022796855.1 Clostridia bacterium
TTAAGTATAAAAATTGTAACAAAGGAGGATATATGAAAACATATCATTGTTTTTTTGAACAGTCGGGAAGATTCAAAAATGAATTTAGAAGCTTGGGATTTGAAGCTTGGGATTATGACATACAAAATGAATTTAACGAAACTGATATTGTAATTGATTTGTTTAAAGAAATTGAAAAAGCATATGCAAATCAATTGAGTGTATTTGACGATATTAAGCAAGAAGATACAATAATAGCATTTTTTCCATGTACGAGATTTGAAGACCAGGTGCAAATGCATTTTCGAGGAACAGCTTTTCAAATGAGAAAATACACTAATGAACAAAAACTGGAAATTGATTTAAAACTACATAAAGAATTATCAAAGTTTTATGAGATTATAACGAAATTAGCAATAGTATGTTTACGTAGAAAAATACCTTTAATTATAGAAAATCCATACTCTACAACGCATTATCTAACAAAATATTGGGCAATTCCTTCTACGTTTGTAGATAAAGACAGAACCGCACGAGGAGATTATTATGAAAAACCTACACAATATTGGTTTATTGGGCTCAAACCGAGTTACAACATGATTTTAGAAGCTTATACTTGGAACAAAAAGAAGAACATAATTCATACACATAGCAAAACAGAACGAAGCTTAATATCAAAAGAATATGCAAATCGTTTTATACGAGAATTTATTTTAAGTAAGGAGGAATTAGAAAAATGTCAAAAATGTCAGATATAAACAACTGGTTCAAGAACCATGTATGTTATATAGTAGCAATCGTATTTGTCTTAGTTATGGCAATCTGCATATATGGACAAGCGAATAAAAACATTATGAAAGCTAGAGAAAAGGAGAACAGGATTAATACAATAGAAATGAGATTAGAACAGCAAATGAATTATATACACGAATTAGTGCCAGCTGTACATAATCTGTATGAAGTAATCAACTTATAATCAAATAAGCAAACACAGTAGAATCAACCGTTTTGCCGATGTCGGGAAGATGTTAGGAAATTAGAATCAAATAAAAAGAAACCTCATCGAGGTTTCCGTAGTCCTAAAGGCTCTTTTCGTTTCCGTTTAACTGCTGTAACAGATTTAGTCTTTAAAATAATAGGTTTTAATAAAAAGTTACTTTTAGCTCTCTTGTCTACCATAAAAAAATACCTCCATCAGTGTGGTTAATTGTATCGATATTATTATAACATAATATTTACATAAACACAAATACTACACAATAGGTGATAGTATGAGCGAAAATGAAGTGATACAACTGTGGAAAAGTGGATTAAGCAAGAATAAAGTAGCAGAAATATATCGTAGAAGATATAATCAGCAAATTAAAGTAATTCGAGCAGAAGTAGTAAATAGACATGCAGGAAGGTTTATAAGCAGTTATGAAGCGTTAGCAGTAGTTGAGAGAGTAATTTATAAGGAAGTGGTGAAAAAATGAAAGGATTAACAGCAAAGGATTTTGCTATTTATAAAGCAAATGAAATAAAGCAATTATGTGGTGATTTAAAATATGCACAAAATAAAGATTTAAAAATATTTGGAATAGAAAAAATTAGTTACTTAGCAGATGGAATACTAGAACATTTAGAATATTTAGATGTAAAATCAAAAGACGTGGAAGGAGAATAGAAGATGTTAAAAATACGTGAGGGTGTCGATTTAAAAGAATTAGAGAAGTTTCGGGTTTAAGCCGAAATATGATGAAGATACTGGAAAATTGTATAAATACTTATATAAAAATTCGATGGTGATACTACTAAAAGATAGAAAAATGTTACCATTCAGGCAACATAATGCTTATAGTGCAATTGATTTAGAATATTTTAAATCTGATTTCGTAGAAGAAGTTTTGTATGACTTAATCCAAGCACGGATTGGTGGTAAAGGAGTGATGAGTATGAGTAAAGGAGATAAGATGTTAAAAGAAGCAGGATATGAAAAATATCTCGACAATGAAGACACGCTCATTTACAAATATGAAAGAGAAACATTTAGGGTAAGTCTTATGTTTGATAAAAGACCATTCAAAAAGACATTTCACGCAATAGAAGGTTTATGGGTTTCAAATGATAAAGGATGGTATGTACAGGAATTTAAAAACGAGTGGGACAAATATTGCTCTGCACAAGGCTACTGGTTAAGTATTTGGCATGAGTTTACAATACAAGAGTTACAAGCCATAAACGAAAAATGTAAAGAATTAAGATGGGAGGAATAAGATATGAATAAAAAACAAAAAGAGAAGCAAGAAAAAATAGAATTTTTAAACAATCTAATAAATGAAAAAAGAAATTTTTCAGAAGAGCAAAAAAGATTAATAAATAATTTTATATTCAATATTTTAATTTCCAATACAGTAATAAATAGATACGGACAATCGCACTATGGAAGTATTGAAAATAATCAAGATGTAACATTATATGATTGTATTAATTACTTTGGAAATAAATTAAGGGAGGAATAAGGTATGACAGAAGAATATTATGTGATAGTAAATTTAGAAACATTACAGTATCAAAAAAATGGCGATGGAGTAAATCTAAAAGAAGCTGACAAATTTGACTCATATGAGGAAGCGTTACAAGAACTATCTGATTATGATGATGATTTTGAAGGTTCAATATACAAAGTGAAAGAATGTAGAAAATTTACAGTGGAGAAAGTGAGGTAAGGTATGACAGAAGAAGAACAAAGAGTAATAGAAAGATTAGAGGATTTTGAAGATTCAAGTTTATTTTCTATAAATATGCAAGAAGATTTTAGAATAATATCAAGACTAATACAAAACCAACAATATACAATTGATGATTATAGAGAAATAATGAAGAACAAAAACAAACAAATAGATTTAATGTTAGAACATATAGACCCATATAGGTTGCCAATTGAGGAAAAAACAACAGAATGTGCAAGAGAATACTTCGAAAAACAAGCAAAAGAGGTGTAGAGTATGGCAAAAGAAGAAAGACTAGAAAGAGCATTATATAATTGGTTAAGTGAAACAGAGAAATTTGAAAATGCTGTATGTAGCTTAATAGATGAAGAAATCAGCAAAAGAGAGTTGCTTAAAATAACTGATAATATAAAGAGAAGGTTTAGACATTTAGAAGATTTGATAAAGTTTTATTGAAGGAGGGAAACATATGACAAAAGACCAATTGATTTTATTATTAAAAAAATACAAAGAGAATAAGTCAAAACTAAGACTTAAGCTACGAGAAAAAGAAAAGAAACTAAGGCAATTAGAAGCTATAAAAGAAGCAGAACTAAAATCAGGTGACAATGATGTGAATAGCGGTATTCGTAGTAAGAATAGCGTTAGTGATAAAGTAGGCAATTTTGCCAGTGACACAATTGATAGAGAAAACGATTTAAAACTTGAGATAGAATCACTACAAAAAGAAATAGACGAATTAAGCGGAGTAGTTGAAGAAATAGATATACGATTAGATTCTTTAAAATACAAAGAAAAACAAATCTTAATAGCTTACTACATAGACGGTTGTACGTATGAGGATATAGGCAACAGGGTTTATCTTGAATTATTCCACCAGACAAGGTCTACAAGGCATATACAAAGACTAGTAGAAAGATGTACAGACCAAATTCTTAAGTTGCGGTTGAAAATGTCATAAAAATGTCGTAAATATGTCGTAGTTTTTTATTTTTAGGTGTAGTATAATTATAATAGATATAAATTTAAAGAGGTTCTAACAAACTTCTTACAATAGAACAATAATATAAGAAATTTCTTAAAGAGTTAGTTATAGGCAATGTAACTGGCTCTTTTTCATAAATATATATTGAATTTTTGTTTAATATATGTTAAAATAATACAATAAAAAAGATAAAACGAGGTATTTTGAACATAGTTAAGTTTGTTTCATATGCTATCCTATTAAAAATTGATACTATACCTACAATCCTAGGATTAATAATTGGGTGGTGCAAAGCGAAGGAGGAAAGTTATATGAAGAAAAGCAATAACAATGGCTCTAGTAATTTATATATACATGGGAATGAGTGTTGAGCAAGCTGACATCCGTCAAAATATCGTTTTATACTGAGCCTCGGTGAAAATCCGAAAATTCCCACCAAAAAAGAGCTTATCAAAAACGGTAGGCTCTTTTATTATACAGAAAAAGAAGTACTTTACGTTTAGTACGTAAACAAAATCTTTTGCGGAGCTATGTTCAGTAGAGCATGACTCTATTTTTCTAATATGGAGGGAAGAATATGTTAGATAATATATTAAAGTTTTTAGAACAATATTGTCACATAGAAGAAGCAATAAGAAAAACGGGAAAATATAAAACTGTTGCAGCTGCTTTATTATTATTAATACAAAGACAAAGTTTTACAGAAGACGAATTAAGAAAAGAATTGTCATTATATACTAAAAGAATAATATCACAAAGAGAATTTAATAATCTATTAAATTATGAAAGAATAGAATATGAACCATTATTGTATGGCTAAAAATCAAACGAGGTGATTACAAATGACAACAGAAGAATCATATATAAAATATATCTGTAGTAATTGCATAAATCCAAATGACGAAGAATGTGAGATACGACACAGATACGACAATACAACATTTTGTAGGGGGTATAAGAAAGGTAATAAAATAGAAGGGTTTAAGTGGCAAGAATATAGAACAGCAAAATATGAACGTTGTTTGATGAGGAAATAAAGAGACTAGAGTATAAAGCCTAGTCTTTAAATTTGTTTAAGCTATTTTCAAGATAATCAAGTATAGGAATTACTTCTTTATTATCAGCGTCAAGATAATAGAAAGTAGCCCCTTGAGGAGTTTCACATACATTGACGTGAATATCTCCAACAATTTTACCCTCAATAGGCATATGAATACACCCCTTTCATCTTTGGTTTTGTTAAATTTAACAACTTAGGTAGAATACCATAAAAAGTCAGTCGAAAGAAGTCGAAACGGAAAAGGAAGGAAAAAGGGATAAATCATATGTCTGAGAGTAAAAAGCTTACG
>JAAWJM010000045.1 GCA_022796855.1 Clostridia bacterium
GTATTAAGCTGACCAATACTAATAAATCGAGGGCTTAACCACAAATAAATAAAGGTGGAAGAAAAAGAAAGTTACCGAAGTTTGGAAAGAATATCGAATCTAGAAGAAGTACCATATATCTATGTATTTTTGAGTGCGTTTGCACTGAAAGTTTCTGGTGATGATGACATAGAGGAAACACCTGTACCCATACCGAACACAGAAGTTAAGCTCTATTGTGCCGAAGATACTTGCGGGTTACCCTGCTGGAAAAATAGGTCGTCGCCAGGTTTTTTTATTATTTTTAAGAAGCGATAGTTTAGAAATGAAGAACATTTTTAAACTATCGTTTCTTTGTATTTACAGGGGCTAAAAAGAATGATATACTTAAAAAAGTAATATATATGACAAGGAGATTAGAAATGAGTAAAGTGATGTGGAAACCGGGGAACTTTTTATATCCCATACCAGCAGTTTTAGTATCATGTGGAACAATGGAAGAATCGAATCTTATAACCGTTGCATGGACAGGAATTTTAAATACTAATCCAGCAATGGTCTATATTAGCGTACGACCAACAAGACATTCCTATGAAATCATCAAAAAGCAAGGAGAATTTGTGATTAATTTGACAACTGAAAAATTAGCCTATGCAACCGATTGGTGTGGTGTAAAATCCGGAAAAGACCATGATAAATTTCAAAAAATGCATTTAACCAAAGAAAAAGCAAATTTTGTAAAATGCCCACTTATCAAAGAAAGCCCTGTATCAGTTGAATGCAAAGTAAAAGAAATAAGAGAATTTGATAGTCATCATATGTTTATTGCAGAAGTGATATCAATTGACGCAGATGAGCAATACATTGATGAAAAAGGAGCTTTTGATATTAGTAAGTGTAATTTAATTTCCTATAGTAATGGTGGATATTATACCATGGGAAAGAAAATAGGGAAATTTGGATTTTCCGTAGAAAAGAAAAAAAGAAAATTAAAAAAGTAAAGTAGTAATTTTTTACAAAAAAAGTGAAGAAAAACGAAGGTTTTGCTTGACTTTTTTTTTGTATGTGATATAATATTTTAGCATATTGCTTAAAAAAGCTATGCTCACATCGTTTTAAAAGGAACCTAAAAGATTACGGAGGTGTATTTAAATGGCAGCAAAAGGACCAAGAGAACATATCACATTAGAATGTACAGAATGTAAAAGAAGAAATTACGTAACTTCAAAGAATAAAAGAAACAATACCGACAGATTAGAAATTGTAAAGTATTGCAAATTCTGTAAAAAACGTACAACACATAAAGAAACTAAATAAGTTTAAGCGATTTTGGAGGAATAAAATGGCAAAAGTAGAAAAAGAAAAAAAAGAGAAAAGTCACTTTTTTAAAGATTTCAAAGCAGAGCTAAAAAAAGTTATTTGGCCAGCACCAAAACAAGTCGTAAACAATACGACAGCGGTTGTTGTCATTGTGTTAATAACAGCACTCATTGTTTTTGTGTTAGATTTAACTTTTGAAACATTAAATACACATGGTGTGAATCGATTAAAAAGTATTGTTCGAGTAGAAGAGAATGTGATTGATAATAATACAATTGATAATACAACCAATGCAATAGATGAAAATCAAGAACAACAAGAAGAGACAAACACCGTTCCAGAAGAGTAAAAAAGTTAAAAAGGAGGCTTAAACAAGATGTCTCAACAAGAAACGTTACAAGCCAAATGGTATGTGGTACATACTTATTCTGGTTATGAAAATAAAGTAAAAGCAGACTTGGAAAAAAAGATAAAGAACCGTGAGTTGGAGGACTATTTTTTTGAAATCATTGTTCCAATGGAGGAGCAAATTGAAATTAAAGATGGAAAAAGAAAAACAAACTTACGAAAAGTATTTCCAGGGTATGTTTTAATTAAAATGATTGTAACAGATGAATCATGGTATATTGTTAGAAATACAAGAGGAGTAACTGGATTTGTTGGTTCTGGAGCAGACCCAATTCCGTTAACCGATGAAGAAATTCGTAATATGGGATTTGATGAAGCACCAGTCAATGTAGACTATGAAGTAAATGATTCGGTAAAAGTAATTAATGGACCATTAATTGATTTTATTGGTACTGTTCAAGAAATTAATAGGGAAAAACATAAAGTAACAGTATTAGTTTCAATGTTTGGAAGAGAGACACCAGTAGAATTAGAATTTGCTCAAGTACAAAAAGTAAATTAAGCTTAAAAACTTAAAAATATAAACTTATAAATTTGAAGGTAGGTGAAAAAAATGGCAGAGAAAGAAATTTCAAATGTAATTAAATTACAAATTGAAGCAGGAAAAGCAACTCCAGCTCCACCAGTAGGACCAGCATTAGGTTCAAGTGGTGTTAATATTATGCAATTCGTAAAAGAATTTAACGACAGAACAGCAAATCAACCAGGAATGATTATACCAGTTGTAATTACAGTATATAAAGATAAATCTTTTGAATTCATTACAAAAGTTCCACCAGTTGCTGTACTTATTAAAAAGGCATTAAAAATTGCAAAAGGTTCTGGAAAGCCAAACAAAGAAAAAGTTGCAAGCATCACAAAAGAACAAGTAAAACAAATTGCCGAAACAAAAATGGAAGACTTAAATGCCGCTTCTTTAGAAGCTGCAATGAGCATGGTAGCAGGAACTGCTCGTTCTATGGGTGTTGTTGTTACAGACTAGAAATTCAAATGAAAATGTAATTTGAATTAAAAAAAGTGTGGGAGAACGAAAAGGTTCGTTATTACCAAAGGAGGATTAAAATGAAACAAGGAAAAAGATATGAAGAAGCATTAAAGCTTGTAGATGCTTCAAAACTATATGAAGCCAAAGAAGCATTAGAACTAGTAGAAAAATTTCCAAAAGCAAAATTTGACGAAACCGTTGAATTACATGTTAAATTAGGAGTAGATTCAAAACATGCTGACCAACAAGTACGTGGAACTGTTGTACTTCCAAATGGTACAGGTAAAACCTTACGTGTATTAGTATTTGCAAAAGGAGATAAAGCAAAAGAAGCAGAAGCTGCAGGAGCAGACTTTGTTGGAGCAGAAGAATTAATTCCAAAAATTGAAAAAGAAAACTGGTTTGAATATGATGTTATTGTTGCTACACCAGATATGATGGGTGTTGTAGGAAGACTTGGTAAAGTGTTAGGACCAAAAGGATTAATGCCAAACCCAAAATCTGGAACTGTTACCATGGATGTAACAAAAGCCATCAGTGAAATTAAATCTGGTAAAGTAGAATATCGTTTAGATAAAACAAACATTATTCACTTAGGTTTTGGAAAAGTATCATTTGGTGCCGATAAGTTATTAGAAAACTACGAAACCGTAATTGATGCCATCATCAAAGCAAAACCAGCAGCAGCAAAAGGTCAATACATTAGAAGTGTAGCAATCACAACAACAATGGGACCAAGTGTATACATTAATCAAAAATAAATGATTATGAAAATAAAGTCAAGATTGCCAAAGACAGTAGGCATATTAAGTCCTACCGAGGTATCAATAAGAGCGGATAAAAAATCGTTCGTGATATACCTCGTGGTAATCATGGACGATTTTTTTAAGATGCATGTAGGGGCAAAATCCATTTTCGCTTACAGTAGGATGAAAAATATAATTTTAATATCGATTTAAAGGAGGTGAAAACCAAATGGCAAATGAGAAAATAATAAAACAAAAAGAAGAAGAAGTAAAAGCATTAGCAGATCAAGTAAAAGATGCAAAATTAGTGCTTTTAACAGATTACAGAGGAATTAATGTTACAGATGTAACAAATCTAAGAAAAACATTAAGAGGAACATCGTCAGATTATAAAGTTATCAAAAACAATATTACAAGAAGAGCATTTGCAGAATGTGGAATTGAAGGACTTGATGACGCTTTACTTGGACCAACAGCAGTTATTATTGGAAAAGAGGACTATTTAGAACCAGCTAAAGCAATTTATGAATTCACCAAGAAAAATGATTTTTATAAAATTAAAGGTGGAATTGTAGAAGGAAAAGTAATGACAGCAGAAGAAATTATTACACTTGCAAAACTTCCATCAAGAGAAACCTTACTATCTATGCTTGCTGGAGCATTACTTGGAAATATTTCTAAACTTGCAGTGGCACTTGACCAAGTAAAATTACAAAAAGAAAACGCATAACAAAAAATAAAAAAATAAGAATAACGACAAAAGTCGTAAAAATTAGGAGGATTTAAAAATGAGTAAAGAAGAAATGATTGAAGAAATCAAAAAAATGACAGTAGTAGAATTAGCAGATTTAGTAAAAGCAATTGAAGAAGAATTTGGAGTATCTGCAGTAGCAGCAGCTGCACCAGCAGCTGGAGGAGCAGTAGCTGGAGCTGCAGCAGAAGAAAAATCTTCATTTGATGTTGTATTAAAAGATGCAGGAGCAAACAAAATTCAAGTAATCAAAGTTGTTAGAGATGCAACAGGATTAGGATTAAAAGAAGCAAAAGAATTAGTAGACGGAGCTCCAAAAACAGTAAAAGAAGGAGTAGCAAAAGAAGAAGCAGAAGACTTAAAAGCTAAATTTACAGAAGTAGGAGCAGTTGTAGAACTTGCTTAATCTCAATAGTTAAAATAGTACAGGGAATTTCTTTTAAAGAGATTCTCTTTTTAATTGTAAAATATGAAGAAAGTATTTACAAAAAGCACGAAATGTGGTATAACAAGAATATTCTAGTTAGCACATTTTGTGCTTTTTCAAAGATAATTTAAATCAATGAATTTTAATCGAATAAAATTCCAAGATAAAGAAAAAATGAAAAAAGCGAATATTAATTCATATAAAATATCACTTAAGTTTTTATTATGTGTGTTTTTTTAGGTACAAAATGTGTCAAAAAGAAAA
>JAAWJM010000046.1 GCA_022796855.1 Clostridia bacterium
AAAGTAGTTGTGAAAAATTACTAGAAATAGTATTTAATCCATTAACAGAAGGACAAGCCTTTAAAAAAGAATATGTAGAACAAGAAAAAGAAAATGTAAAAAGGATGATAGAAGGGAAAATAGATAACAAGGCAAGATATGCAATGGATAGATGTATAGAAGAAATGTATAAAGGAAAGCCATATGGATTATACAAATATGGATATATAGAAGACTTAAATAACATAAATCCACAAGATTTATATGAGCGTTATCAAAAATTAATAGACAGTTGCAAAATAGACGTATTTATATCAGGACCAGTAGATGAAAATGAAGAACAAAAAATACAAAAAGACATAGAAGAGAATGAAAATATAAAAGAGCTAAAAGAAAGAGAAGCAAACTATATAAAAACAGCAATACTAGACAGAGAAGTAGAACAAGAGAAAATTATAACAGAGTCAATGGAAGTAACACAAGGAAAGTTAGTATTAGGTCTAAATGTACAGCTAAAAACAGAAGAAGAAAAATATATCACAAGTGTATATAATGGAATACTAGGAGGGTCAGCAACATCAAAATTATTTCAAGAAGTAAGAGAAAAAGCAAGCTTAGCATATACAGCAAGTTCAAGTTTTATAAGGCATAAAGGAAATATAATGATAAACTGTGGAATAGAAATAAAAAATTATGAAAAAGCCTTAGAAATAATAAGAAAGCAATTAGAAGATATGAAAAGTGGAAACTTTACAGAGGAAGACTTAGAAAACAGCAAAAAGGGAATAATATCAGTAATAAAGGGAATAGAAGATGAACAAGACACAGAAATAACATATTATTTTGGGCAAGAGTTATCGGGAGATAAAATGGAGATACAAAAGTATATTGAAACAATACAAAAAGTAACAAAACAAAATGTTATAGATATTGCAAATAAGATATCAATAAATACAATATATTTTTTAAAAGACTAATAGTATGTTAATATAGAAAATAAAATTCACAGAAAGGAATGTATAAAGTATGCAAGTGATAGAAAATTTAAAGATAAAGGAAAAGTTATACACAGAAAAATTAGAAAATGGAATGACAGTAATGATAATTCCAAAAAAAGACACACAGAAAAAATATGTAATATGGGGAACACACTATGGGTCAAACGACAGCAAGTTTGTAATACCAGGAAGTAAGGAAGCAATAGAAGTTCCAAAGGGAGTAGCACATTTTTTAGAGCATAAAATGTTTGAACAAGAAAATGGAAAAAATAGCTTGGATGTATTAACAGCATTAGGCGTAGAGGCAAATGCATATACAACAAATGACCATACAGCATATTTATTTGAATGTACAGACAAATTTTATGAAGCACTAGATGAATTAATGGATTATGTACAGCACCCTTATTTTACAGATGAAAATGTTGAAAAAGAAAAAGGAATAATAGGTCAAGAAATAATGATGTATGATGACTATCCTGAATGGAAAGTATATCTAAACACATTAGAAGCAATGTATAAAGAGCATCCTGTAAAATTAGATATAACAGGAACAATAGAAACAATAAGTCATATAGATAAAGGGGTATTATATAATTGCTACAACACATTTTATAATCCCTCAAACATGGTATTAGTAGTATGTGGAGATTTCGAGCCTGAAGAAATATTAAAAGAAATAAAAAATAGATTATTAGACAAGAAATCAGAAGGGGAAATAAAAAGAATATATCCAACTGAAAGTGAAGAAATTGTACAACCTATGATAAATCAAAATATGGAAGTAAGTATGCCATTATTTACAATTGGTATCAAAGACAAGCCAGCAGATGAAAAGGAAAAAGTAAAAAAACATATAGCAATAGAAATATTACTAAATTTAATACTAGGAAGAAGTTCAGAGTTATATAAAGAATTATATAACGAAGGGATAATATTTGCACAACCATCATTAGAATATGAGTTTACTACTGATTATGCACATATATTGATAACAGGTCAAGCAACAAATCCAGAGGAACTATTTGATAGATTTAAAAATAAAATCAATGAAATAAAGCAAAATGGAATAAATGAAAATGACTTTGATAGAATAAAAAAGATGATTTATGGTGGATATGTAAAAGAATATAATGATGTAGCTGAGATTGCTAGAATGTTCTTATCAGATTCATTTAAAGGAATAAATAGTTTTGATTATATCGAAGAAATAGGTGGTGTAAACGCCCAATATGGTAAGCAAGTTTTAAATACAGTATTTAATGATGATAAAATGGTATTATCAACAGTAAAAAAATAGAAACCGTTTTCGGTTTCTATTTTTTATATTTTAGGAAATTTATCATTGTATGATAAATTTATATTAAACTTTCATACTCAAACCAACTTTTTGCCTATCAAAATCAATTTTAATAACTTTAACTTTTACAATATCTCCAACTGAAACAACTTGAGAAGGAGACTTAATAAAAGAATCGCTCATTTCAGAAATATGAACTAAACCATCATGTTTAACACCAATATCAACAAAAGCACCAAAATCAATAACATTTCTAACAGTACCAGTTAAAATCATACCTTCTTGCAAATCTTCAAATTTCAAAACATCATTTCTAAAAACAGGTTTAGGCATATCTTCACGAGGGTCACGACCTGGCTTAGAAAGTTCTGATATAATATCTTGAAGAGTCATTTCGCCAATATCTAATTCACTAGCTGTTTTAGAAACATTAATAGATTCAAGTTTTTTTCGTAAATCTGATAATTTTTGCTTATCAGTTAAATCATTAGCAGAAAAACCAAGCAGTGATAGAAGTTTTTCTGTCTGAGAATAACTTTCTGGGTGTACAGCTGTTAAATCTAAAGGATTATCTCCATCAAAAATTCTAACGAATCCAGCACATTGCTCAAAGGCAACTTTGCCTAGTTTACTAACTTTTAATAAATCTTTCCTATTTTTAAATTTTCCATTTTCATCTCTATATTTAACTATATTTTTAGCAATAGTATTATTAATTCCAGATACATATGAAAGTAGGGAAGGAGTTGCAGTATTTACATCTACACCAACTTTATTTACACTATCTTCAACAACACCAGTTAAGCTATCTGCTAGCCTTTTTTGATTTACATCATGTTGATATTGACCAACACCTATAGCTTTAGGGTCTATTTTTACTAATTCTGCTAGTGGGTCTTGCAAACGCCTTGCTATTGAAATAGCACCTCTAATAGAAACATTTATATCAGGATATTCTTCTGTTGCAAGTTTAGAAGCGGAATATACAGAAGCACCAGCTTCACTAACTATAACATAATGAACATCACGTTTAGTATCTTTTAACATATCAGCAACAAACATTTCAGATTCTCTTGAAGCTGTTCCATTACCAATCGCAATCATATCAATTTTGTCTTTTTCAATTAGAGCAAGCAATTTAGATTTACTGCCAACAACGTCATTTTGTGGGGCAGTAGGATATATTGTTTCAGTATCTAACACTTTTCCAGTATCATCAATTACAGCAATTTTACAACCAGTTCTGTATGCTGGGTCAAATCCCATAACAGTTTTACCTTTGATAGGTGCACCTAATAAAAGTTGTTTTGCATTTTGACCAAATACTTTAATAGCCTGTTCTTCAGCCTTCTCAGTTAAATCTGAGCGGATTTCTCTATCAATAGAAGGCTCTATTAGTCTTTTAAAACTATCTAAAATAGTAGCTTTTAACATTTCAGTAAACTGATTATTACCTTTAATAATGTCTCTTTCAATATAGAATAGAATTTTATTTTCATCTTTTTCAATTTTTACTTTTAGAAATTCTTCAGTTTCTCCACGATTAATTGCTAATATTCTATGACTTGGGATTTTACTTACAACCTCTTTATAATCATAATACATTTCGTAGTTAGACTTTTCAGCAGGTTTAGTAGCAGATGTAACCAATATACCATAGCGATAACATATTTTTTTAATATATTTTCTAAATTTAGGCTCATCAGAGATTTGCTCTGCAATTATATCTAAAGCTCCTGCAATTGCATCATCAGCAGATAATACTTCTTTTTCCTCAGAAATAAATTGTTCAGCAATTTTGTTTATATCTTCAGTTTCTGTTTGTTCTAAAATGATATTAGCCAATGGCTCTAATCCTTTTGCTTTTGCGACTGTAGCTCTTGTTTTTTTCTTTTGTTTGTAAGGTCTATATATATCTTCAACTTCTGCTAAAGTTTTACAAGTTGCAATTTCTTGTAAGAGTTCATCAGTTAGTTTTCCTTGTTCATCAATTGATTTTACTACTTCTGCTTTTCTTTCTTCTAAATTTCTTAGATACATCAAGCGGTCATTAAAGTTTCTTAATATTTCATCACTTAATCCACCTGTAACTTCTTTTCTATAACGTGCAATGAATGGAATTGTGTTTCCCTCATCTATTAGTTTGATTGTGTTTTCTGCTTGAGAATATTTTATACTTAATTCTTCAGCAATTTGATTGATTAGTTTGTCCATTTATATTAACCTCTTTTCTAAATTTTCAAGTTTTTGAATAATAGTTAAAATATATTGAGTCATGTTTCTTACTTGATTTTTTGTATTATATCAGAAGGTTTTAAAAATAGTCAATGATGTGAAAGAAAATAAAAGAAGAACTATTAGTGTCAAGAAGTTTCGGAAAAAAATCCAATGATATATAATTTGTTAGCGAAACATAAAGATGAAATTTAATTATCTTTATGTTTCATTTGATAT
>JAAWJM010000018.1 GCA_022796855.1 Clostridia bacterium
CCAATCTTTAAAGATTGGTTATTTTTCATCTTTTAGTCAGTCAGCCATTTTCTTAAAGCCCTATAAGTTTTGACATGCTTGTCAAAACTCATAGGGGGTTAGGACTTTAATCAAGGCAAAGTCCTATGCCATAATGAATGAATTTCATATTTTTTTACAAAGAAACATCTTAATCTACATTGCATTATAGATTAAGATGCTTTTTTGTTTTACAAGTGGAATTATCCACTGAATTTCCCCTTTTTTAGGTTATAATTCCATTAGTTTTTCAACATACGGATTCTTCGAACCTTCTCTATATCCTACAATTAATGTAGGATCTCGCTGATAAAACCGATGAGGGGTCTCCTTTTGAGTCCCTTTATAAGGTTCTCCTATATTAGGAGCTTTACGTTTTAGCTCTGGCATTGGTCTTTCTTGTTTTAATATCATAATGTACGCCTCCTCTTTTAAGGGTTTTGCTATAAAATTTACTTTATTATTATAATCTTGATTAACAATTTTGTCAATCGTCATAAAAGCCAAAAAAGTTGTAGATAACTACGTCAACAGCACCAATACAAGTACTTCAGTGCTTGTATTTTTTTACAAAACATAATTGGCAAATAAACAACAAAGAAAGAAGGTATCATATGAAATTTGTAACGAATAAAGAAAAAGGAAATTCAGCTTTAGGAATTGCAATTGCCTACTTTACAACAAACGGATATGTAGTATCTATTCCATTAAATGATACACAAGATTATGATTTAGTTGTGGAAAAGGAAGGCCATTATTATGGAATACAGGTAAAAGCAACTTCTTGTAAAACAAAATATGGTATGTATCAAGTTGCATTAAAGAGTTGTGGTGGTACAAAAGGTAAAACCTATAAAACAGTAATTGATACAAAGGTAGACTATGTATTTATAGTTACAGAGAAATTGGATATGTACATGATACCAAGAAAGGTTATAAATAATCGAAGTACGTTGAATTTATGTAGCAAGTATGTGGAGTATAAAATTGTTAGAAGCGAATATGGCAGTATTGTATAATTAAAATTCTTTTAAGCTACAAACTTAAGAGGATTTTAATGTTATTTTAAGTTTTATGATATAATATAGAGGCGGAGGTGGCAGATGAAAATATTAGTTATTGAAGATGATACCATTTTATCAGATACCATTAAGCAATGTATTATTAATCAGTATGATGTAGAGCAAGCTTATGATGGAGAAGAGGGTATTGCATTTGCTTTAGAGAAAATATATGATTTAATCTTGTTAGATATTATGCTACCAGTGAAAAATGGATATGAGGTTTTAAAAGAAATACGAAACAATAAAGTAAATACCCCTGTATTAATGCTAACTGCAAAAGATGGGATTCAAGATAAGGTATTGGGGTTTCGTTCAGGAGCAGATGATTATTTGGTAAAACCGTTTGAAAGAGAAGAATTACTATTACGAATTGAGGCGATTCTTAGAAGAACGAATGGATTATACTTGGAAAATAAAATTAGATATAAAGAATTAACATTAAATTTATCGAATAGACAAGTTACAATAAATCATCAAGCCATCAATATACAGGGAAAACAATTTGATATGTTAGAATATCTAATTAGTTATAAAAATACGATTATTACAAAAGATCAGATTTTTGATAAAATATGGGGATTTCATTCTGAAACTACCACCAATGTAGTTGAAGTGTATGCGAGTAGCTTACGAAAAGAATTGAAAAAATATAATTATCACCAATATCTAAAAACCATTCGTGGGGTGGGATATATTTGGGTGGAGTAAAGGAAGAACAATGATAGTAAATGAAGAAAAAATGATACGAAAACAATTAATCAAAAATATGTTATATAATTTTTTGATTCTTACCATCATTTTTATTCTTTTTGGTATATTGATGTTTCATACATTACAAATATTTGTGTATGAGTCTTCTAACCGAGAGTTAAGTTTGATAAAAGAAAAGATGGAAGAAGGAATAAAAAATCCGATGATAAAAAAAGGAAACAAAGGAGAATTGGAGCCACCAAAAGAAAAACGATTTGAATTAGCTGGTTTGCAAATTAATCCACGTGTTACGTATGTCATAAGAGATGAAGAAGGGAATATTAAAAATACAGATAAAATAGGGAGAATTTATGATGAATTTGGTGGGAGTATTTCCTTTGATAAAACCAAATTAGATAGCATTTATGAAATGGCAATTTATAACCGTTATTATTATCGAGGAATCAATCTAAAAACAATAAATGAATATGGAGAAACGCAATACATACAACTATTAGTAAATGTAGATTCTGAAAAAATGATCATGGACAACTATTTAAGAATTTTCATGGTAGGAATTGGAATTACCATTATGTTATCATTAATTGCAAGTTATATCATTTCCAAACGAGCTTTACAACCAATTGTTGAAAACTGGAAAAAACAAATCGAATTTGTACAAAATGCTTCTCATGAGTTACGAACCCCACTTACCATTATTCAAACCAAACAGGAACTGTTATTGCAAGAACCAAATAAAAAGATTATTGATCAATCGGAAAATATTATGCTTACATTAAATGAAGCAAAACGATTATCAAAAATGACAAAAGACTTAATGCTACTTGCAAGAGCAGATTCAGAACAAATGGGACTGGTAAAAGAAGAGGTCGATTTAGATGAACGAATCAAAAAACTGGTCATACCATACCAAGAACTTGCTAATATGGAAGAAAAGAAACTAGAATTAGACCTAAACTATCAAGAAAAGAGTTTGATAGATATAAATAAAATTCATCAAGTTATGATCATTTTACTAGATAATGCCATTAAATACACAAAACCAAATGATACTATCACCATTCATACAAAACGAAAAGAAGGAAAATGTATCATAGAAGTGAGTGATACAGGAATTGGGATTTCAGAAGAAGGATTAAAACATGCTTTTGAACGTTTTTATAGGGAAGATAAGGCACGAAGTAGAAAAACAGGAGGAACAGGGCTTGGCTTGTCAATTGCACAATATCTAGTAGCACTTCATAAGGGAAGTATTAAAATAACACACAATGAACCAAAAGGCACATCCGTGAAGATTAAATTACCGAAACATTAGAATACATACCATTGATATGTAAATCCGTTTGAAAGATAATAAAATAAAAGGAGAAAGCATGATAGAAAAACTAAGTAGCTGTCAGTTGTGTCCACACAATTGTGGCGTAAATCGATTAGAGGGAAAAATAGGAAGATGTGGATGTGATGATAAGTTAACAATAGCCTTAGCGTCACTTCATCATTATGAAGAACCATGTATTAGTGGGACATGTGGTTCTGGAACGGTATTTTTTTCAAATTGTAATTTGAGGTGTCAGTATTGCCAAAATTATGAGATTAGCCAATTGCAAAAAGGAAAAGAAATATCAGTACCACATTTAGCAGATATTTTTTTAAAACAACAAAAAAATGGGGCTCACAATTTAAATCTTGTAACCCCAACTTCGTATGTGTATCACATAATAGAAGCATTGGATATAGCCAAAAAACAGGGACTATGTCTTCCTGTTATTTATAATACAAATGGATATGAAAACCTACAAACCATTCAATTGTTAAAAGGATATGTAGATGTGTACTTACCAGATTTAAAATACTATTCAGAGGAAATTGCCCAAAAATATTCTAAAATAGATCATTATTTTGAAATTGCAACAAAGGCCATTTTAGAGATGTATAATCAAGTAGGAGGACTTCAGTTTAATGAAGAAGGTATGGTTCAAAAAGGTGTTATGATACGTCATTTGGTATTACCAAACCATATATTAAATACCAAACACATTTTGAAATGGATAAAAGATAATTTACCACAAGACATTTCCCTTAGTGTTATGGCACAATATTTTCCAACTTACAAGGCAAAAGAAGATCCACTTCTTAATCGCAAATTAACCCAAAAAGAATACAAACAAGTAGAGCAATATTTGTATTCTTTAAACTTAGAAAATGGGTACATACAAGAATTAGGAAGCCATGAAGAGGAATATGTACCAGAGTTTAATTTTAGTGAATAAAACCAAGATAGAAAAATAGATAAAAAAGAGAAACCAAAAAGGAAACTACTTTTTTAGTAGTCTCCAAAAAAGTTTCTCTTTTTTAAGTTTTCTTTAAGTTTTACTTTATATAATGCAAACAAGGAGGGATTTTCATGAAAGAAAAAATAATGTATTTAATCTTAGGAATTCTAATAGGAGCCATTCTAACAGCAGGAGGTTTTATGCTATTTTCACCAAAAAAGGGAAGACCAAATGGAGAGATGCCAAGAGATGGAATGGAAAATCGAATAAGAGGTAACAGACCAGAGGATATGCCACAATCACTAGAAGCAAGGGGAGAAGATAATGTGTAAAGTATTACGATAATAGTAACATGAAATTAAAAAGAAGGAAGGGAATTGAAGGATGAAAAAGAAAAATAAAATGTTATGGAGTATTTGTGTATGTATTCTTATTTTGGTTGGAATCATATATGCCTATTTATCAAATGAAACAACTACACAAGCAAGTGCTACTAGTAAAACAACTACCACAAAAGAGGTAGAGGTTTCAAAACAAACCATTACGAATCATTTAACCAGTTCTGGTGAAGTTATTAGCAATGTAACTGAAACACTAGAATTAAATACATATCGCTATTTTAAAGAAATTTATGTAGAGGAAAATGATTTTGTAGAAGAGGGCGCAAATATTTTAAAATATACCAATGGAACTTATTTAGTGGCTCCATATAATTGTGTCATTACCAAGCTATCTATTCCAGAAGAGGCAGGAGATAGGTGTACCTCGGTGCATAATATTGAAATACAAAGTACCAATGAACTTGCTATCAATATTAGCATAGAAGAAGAGGATATTGCCAAGGTAAAGGTAGGGCAAGAGGTTAGTATTACCATAAATGCGTATGAAGATAAAACGTATACAGGAATGGTTAAAAAAATTAATCAAATTGGAACCTATGCAAGTAATGGTTCTAGTTTCTCGGCAGTCGTAACTTTTGCAAATGATGGAGAGGTAAAAATTGGCATGTCTGGAAGTTGTGAGATTACTCTAGAAAAAGCAGAAAATGTAATCAGTATACCAATTGAAGCTGTACAAACCAAGGAGAATGAAAAATATGTGGTGGTAAAAGATGAAGATGGAAGTACAAAAAATGTTATTATTACTACTGGTATCTCAAACGATGCCTATGTAGAAGTAACCTCTGGTTTAACTGGAAATGAAATAATTGAAATGACCCTACAAACAACAAATCAAACTAATCAAAAAGGGATGGGGATGCCTATGGGAGAAATGCCAGAAGGTTTTGAAAAAATAAATAAAGAAAGAAGCAATATGCCACAAATGACACAAGGACAAAGAGGTGGTATGTAGTATGATTATCATGAAGCAAGTCAGAAAGAGCTACTTTTTAGGGCAAGAGGAATTAAAAGCGTTAGATGAAATTGATTTTACAGTAAAAAAAGGAGAGTTTGTTTCAATTGTAGGACCTTCTGGGTCACGGAAAATCAACACTTATGAACATGCTTGGGCTATTAGATATACCAGATAGTGGAGAGTATGTTTTGGATAAGGTGAATATTTTAAATCAGCCAGACCGAAAACTAGCAAGCCTTCGTAACAAAAAGATAGGTTTTATTTTCCAAAGTTTTAATTTACTCTCTAAACTAAATGCACTAGAAAATGTACAAGTGCCACTTATGTACCAAGGAATTCCAGCCAAAAAATCCAAGGAAATGGCATATTGGTATTTAGAAAAAGTAGGGTTAAAAGGAAGAGAAAAACATCATCCAAACCAATTATCAGGAGGGCAACAGCAAAGAGTTGCCATTGCAAGAGCATTATGTTGTAAGCCAGAAATTATTTTAGCAGATGAACCAACTGGTGCACTCGATTCTAAAACAGGAAATGAAATTATGAAGATATTAGAAGAAATGAACAGGGAAGGGCAGACCATTATTTTAATTACACATGATATTGAAATTGCTAAAAGAGCGAAACGAATGGTGAAAATTTTAGATGGCAAGTTGTATGAGGTGTAAAGGAGGGAGAAAATTGAAATTAATACAAATTATCAAAATTGCATTTAAAAATATTATTTCCAATAAACTACGTTCCATATTAACCATGCTTGGTTTAGTGATTGGTATTTCTTCTGTAATTGCGCTAGTTGGAATAGGGAACGGTTCTTCAAGTGAAGTAAAGACCCAAGTACAAGCATTAGGAACGGATATTTTAACAATTGCCATTACTTCTACTGAAAATAGCTTATCTTATGAGAAATTAGAAGAAATAAAAGAACTTTCCAATATAAAAGAAGTAACTCCATTTAAAAATATAAGTGCTACTGTGAATAGAGGAAGTACAACGGTAACAAGAGCGAGTATCATAGGAACGAATGCGAGTTATTTAGAGGTTACCAATACAAAATTAGAAACAGGCAGAACAATATCGGTTATTGATATTGAAAACAAAAGTAAAGTATGTATATTAGGAAAAGACATTGCCACTAGTTTGTTTCGCTTAGCAGACCCTTTAGGGCAAAGCATTAAATTAAATGGTGATAATTATGTGGTAATTGGTGTATTAGAAGAACAAGGAAGTAGTATGGGGAATGATATTGACAGTAATATTCTAATTCCTATCACAACAGCAAAATATTTAGGAAGCGATACGAGTATTAATAATTTATATACAAAAGTAGAAGACGAAAGTCGTATCCAAAGAACCATATCTAGTTTAGAAAATTATGTAAGAACAACCTTACAAATATCGTCTGATGAATATAGTGTTACTTCTCAAGATTCTATGCTAAATGCAGTGGATTCTATTGATAATACCTTATCTTTACTATTAGGGGGAATTGCCAGTATTTCTCTTGTGGTAGGAGGAATTGGAGTAATGAATGTAATGTTGGTATCGGTTACCGAACGAACCAAAGAAATTGGAATTAGAAAAGCATTAGGAGCCAAAAGAAGTGATATTTTATTTCAATTCTTAATAGAAGCTTTAGTGATTAGTATACTAGGAGGAATATTAGGAATTATCTGTGGTATCTTAGCTCGGAAATATAGCAAGCAAAATAGGATATACCTTTGAATATTCAAATACAGTAGTAGCAATTTCCTTTACTTCAAGTGCATTAATTGGCATTCTTTTTGGCATATTCCCAGCCTACCGAGCAGCTAAACTAAACCCCATTGATGCACTAAGAGTGGACTAAAATTTGAAAAATTTACATAAATATGATATAATGGTATCAATATTGGGTATCAAGTAATCGTGTTGTTTTTGCGATTACGAAACCAATAAAATAACCTATCAAAGAAAAGGAGATAAAGATGAAAAGAAAAAGGACAGCAGTTACAGTGGTAGCCATATGCTTATGTGCAATGTTTTTTTGCACAACTCGGGCACAGGCAGAGGAGATAACTCCATCGACTTTTGAAGTTGAGGAGGAAAGTAGTATTGTTCTACAAGTTGGTCGAAGCAAGATAACCCCCTATGTATATCGAGATGGGAGGGTAGAGCAGGAAGGAGAAATAAGGGAGAAAATAGTAACTTATTACATTACCAAAAGAGGTGAAACTCTTGA
This sequence comes from Clostridia bacterium, assembly GCA_022796855.1. Taxonomy (GTDB): domain Bacteria; phylum Bacillota; class Clostridia; order TANB77; family CAG-508; genus RGIG8482. The sequence continues at coordinate 7,641 of JAAWJM010000018.1, forward strand.
AAGCATTGCTACCAAACTGAAGGTATCGCCAAAAGAATTGATGGCCGAGAATGAGAATATACCATTAGAGGACGGTACATATGCGGTAAGGACTTACCTGAAACTTCCCAAAGTAGACTGGAGCAAGGTCTCTACAAAGGTTTACTATTATGTAGAGAAAGGAGACTGTCTGTCGATGGTTTCAGAGCATTTTGAAATCGGCATATCTGAGATTGTTTCGTGTAATAATCAGGAAGGTGAGGTTGTTGTAAGCAGTGAGGGGGGATACACAAAAGACCTTACAAAGAAGGAGCCATGTAAAGGGGAAGACATATATGATATGTTTTTTATAAAGAAAACAATGTGGCTTATGGATAATCCAGAAAATTCGATATGGCGAATTAGTCCGGAGATTATAGACGACAACCTTATATATGCAGGCGACTTTATACGTATTAAGTAGGTTATTAGCAAAGCCGATGTTAGAGATGACATCGGCTTTGTGTATGTTTATTTGATTATTTTTCTAATTTGTAAAATACCTTCTTTCCTTTTTTCAAAATGGCGTAGCCATTTTGAAAGTCAGTATCAGATAACATATAATTTGTATCTTCAATTTTGTTATCATTTAAACTAATTCCACCTTGTGAAATAAGAGTTCTTGCTTGACCTTTTGATGGAGCAATGTTAGTTAGTAGAATAGCGTCTACAATGGAAAGATTGGTACTTTCTACTTTTACAGTAGGCATATTTTCTAAAGAACCAGAACCTTCAAATAGGGCAAGAGAGGATTCTTCGGCTTTTTTGGCTTCTTCTTGACCATGAATTAATTTGGTAATTTCAAAAGCAGCAATTTTTTTAGCTTCATTAATTTGTTCTCCTGGTAGGGAAGAAAGTCTTTTTACTTCTTCCATTGGTAGGAAAGTAAGCATACGTAATACATCATATACTTCGGTATCTCCAATATTTCTCCAATATTGGTAAAATTCGTAAGGAGATGTTTTTTTAGCATCTAACCATAAAGCACCACTAACCGTTTTTCCCATTTTCTTACCTTCGGCATTTAATAATAAAGGGCAAGTAACACAAAAGCTACCATTTTGATGAATTTTACGAATTAGGTCAACACCAGCAAGCATATTAGACCATTGGTCATCACCGCCAATTTCTACTTTACAGCCATGTGTTTCAAATAAATGTAAGAAATCATAACTTTGCATTAACATATAATTAAGTTCAAAAAAGGTAAGACCTTTTTCCATACGTTGTTTAAAACATTCCGCATCTAACATACGGTTTACATTAAAATAAACACCATAAGTACGAATAAACTCCATGTAATTTAAATCCAAAATCCAATCACCATTATTTACAATAATAGCCGAATTATCTCCTTCAAAAGAAACAAATTTACTTACTTGTTTGATGATATTATCAACATTTTTGGAGATTTCTTCTTTGGTAAGCATTTTTCTCATATCGGTTTTTCCACTTGGGTCACCAATAAAAGCAGTACCACCACCAACAAGAAGAATTGGTCTATGACCACATTTTTGAAAATACGACATCATCATAAGAGGAATAAAGTGTCCAATATGAATGCTATCGGCAGTAGGGTCAATGCCTAAGTAGACAGAGAAATGTTCCTGTTTTGCTAATTTTTGAAATTCCTCTTCAAAAGTAATTTGCTTAATTAAATCACGTTCTTTTAGTACTTCGTAAATTGATTTTGACATACTCATCATCCTTCCATTTTTTTTAAATTAAAATAAAGGGCAGATGGAAAATCTGCTCATTCGTATCAATAAAACATATGGGCGGAAATGAATTCCGCCCTTTCCATATGTAAATAGGACTTATCTTATAATTTAATATTTCCTATATGTAATTTACTAGAAATGTTTGAAAATTCCTCGTTTTCAAGATAACGATTTAAGTTTTTTACTGAAATTCCAGTATCAACTGCAATTGAGTCAATTGAATTTGCTTGAATTTCTCCTTCAAAATAAGTTCTTAATTTTGAAAGTTCAAAAGTATCTTTTGGGTTACAATGTTCGCATACATTGTGCTCAGATACAAAAAAACATCCACAACGATTACATTTTTTAAATTCCATAACCATCCTCCAAATTTCATATTCATACGAAAACGGATAAACAATATCTTTTGTTTTCTGACGTTATTCTACCATAAATTACAAAAAAAGAAAAGAAAAAAATGAAAAATCTTAAAAAAATGAAAAATCTTAAAAAAAGAAGAAATAGAAAAATTTTCTTGACAATATTTATACATAATGGTAAAGTAAAGACATAAATAAATGTGTATATTGACAAATGAATAAGAAAAAGTGTTTACAATGCTATTGTTATTTAAATGAAAATAGAGGCAATGTGCATATTTATGAAAAAAATGTAAACAATAGAAAAAATGAAAAATGTGCTGGTATGGGTTGCATATCATGCAACCCAAAACATGCGAAATATCAACAATTGAAAAAGGAGGCAAAAGAAAAAAATGTTAAAAAATGAAAAAAGTAAAACGAATAGCGATATGGACATTTCTTTAGGGAGTATTCGCAAAGCAGGAATTACCTTGGTGGCACTTGTCATTACCATAATTATCTTACTAATTTTAGCTAGTATTACAATCAATTTAGTGATAGGAAATAGTGGAATCATAGCAAGAACAGTACAAGTAAAACAAGATTATGAAATGGAAACCGTAAGAGAAGAAGTTGTTTTAATGCTATCAGATTACACATTAAAACAATATCAAACGAACCAAAATTTAGAAGATTACTTAGAACAACAGGTAAACGAAAGCAAGATAGAAAGTGTAGAAAATAATAGAGATGGAACACATACAATAATTATAAATGATTATATGGTAACAATTGATGATGAAATATTAGAAGTAATTGATATCACAAAAGCAAAAGCAATACCTAAAATTAGTAACCTGAAATTAGTAGTTGTTAATGCAGTAGATGGAACAGAAACAGAAGCAAAAGATAACGAAGTACTGGAAGGAACACCGATAAAAATAACTTTTGATATAAGTTTTGAAGAAGGTATATTAGTAGGAGTAAATGAGGGAACATTAGAAAATGGGAAAGTTGAATATACTACTAATGGTTTTCAACAAGAAGTTAAGTTTATTATAACAGGAAAAATAGGTGAAGAGGAATGTGTAAAAACAAAAACAATTATATTGAAAAGTTTATATAGAAAACAATATATTTCAGATACTGTTCAAATAGGTGATTTTGTTAATTATTCAGCAGGGCAATGGACACAGAGCGATATAGAAAAAATGGGGGAATTATATGAAGGAAGTTCACTGCCAACCGTTCTAAGGAAATTTGGAGGATTTGAAATAGGTACAAGCAAAGATGAGAGTATTAGTACGTGGAGGAATTTACAAAATAAATATAGTGGTGGTTGGCGTGTTTTGAGCAAAAATGACGATGGAAGTGTTAATATAATACATGCAGGTACACCAGAGGGGTATTTGAGTAGTAGTGGTTATGAGAATGTTAAAGCTAGTATGGAAGTGCTCACAGAGTTGAGAGATTGGAGCATGTATGAGGATACGATGGGATTTTCTGTGCCTGGTTCGGCTCGTTGTGTTCGATTTGTTGGTGACTTGGATCATTTTGCCTCAGGAGATTCTTTATGGCAAATAGGAGTATATTACTGGGCGGCATCAACGCTTGACGGTGGAAAGTACTTAACAACAGTGAATGCATCAGGAAGTTACCGGACGTTCAGATGGACCATATTGTTTTGGAGTGAGACCAGTTGTAACATTGAAAGGTAATGTGTTTGTAACAAATATTTCAGAAAGTACTACACATAATGAACCAGAAACAGCATGGGGATTGAGTTTAGGTATGAATAACTAAAGTGTCCTTGTGTATCAAGTGCTAAAATATTAGGAAATTATTAGAAGGTTATAATTAGAATTTCAATAGATGTCAAAACATCAGTAGAAAAAGAAGAGGTTAGAAATGATTTGTTTTTGACCTCTTTTTTCCTAAAGAGCATAGTTCAAGTAATTCACAATATTTTTTGGAAGAAATCCCAAGTGAAGAACTAAAGAGCATCAAAAAATAAAGAGGTTATTTGCAAGGCAAATGAAAAAAGCACATGAAAAATCTTGACAAATTTTTTTATTGTGGTACGATAATAAAAAATAAAAATTAGGAGGAATGAAGATGAAAGCATATGTTTGTAAAGTATGTGGATATGTACATTTTGGAGAAGAAGCTCCAGAAAAATGCCCACAATGTGGAGCAGGAAAAGAAAAGTTTGAACTAAAAGAAGAAACAACAGGAGCAAAAGAATATGCAGATGAACACCAAATAGGAGTAGCAAAAGGATTAGATGAACAAGTAGTAAAAGGATTAAAAGATAATTTTATGGGAGAATGTACCGAAGTAGGAATGTATCTTGCCATGAGTCGCCAAGCAGATAGAGAAGGATACCCAGAAGTAGCCGAAGCGTATAAAAGATATGCATGGGAAGAAGCAGAACATGCAGCAAAATTTGCAGAATTATTAGGAGAAATTGTATACCCAGATACAAAGAAAAACTTAATGCTAAGAGCAGAAGCAGAATGTGGAGCATGTATGGGTAAAAAAGAACTTGCAACAAGAGCAAAAGAACTTGGCTATGATGCCATCCACGACACCGTACACGAAATGGCAAAAGACGAAGCACGCCATGGTAGGGGATTTGATGGATTATTAAAAAGATATTTTAACTAAATAAAATGGAAACACAAGCCAGCTTTTTCAAGCTGGCTCATGTTTCGTTTTACTCTTGAAGAGCTTTTTCAATCTGTTCCCGCAAAATTTCCTCTTCTCTTTTTAAATAAATATGTCTCTCTTCTAAATCAGCAATTTCCTTTTCCACTCTCTTTTTTTCTTTTTCTGTATATGTTCGTTCATCTTCCCAATGTTCAACATCTTCCAAATGATAGACCATGTCAGTGAGTAGATCAGTATTGTGATTGATAGCAATGAAAAGCGAAAAGTACCAATAAGAACTAGATAGGGATGGTGAAGAGAAAAACTTGATTACCTCTTCAACAGTGTTAGCCTGGGATAAAGATTCTAAAAGCGAGGAAGCCTCTTCTTCAGAAATGTGAATGCCGAGAACAACCTCATCTTTTCCAGTTGCTAACAGGTTTTTCAGTTGCTCTTGGAGCAAGGATTTATCTTCCATAATCCGCTCCTCTAATTTAATACGTAATTCCTTCATAAAAAAACCTCCTTGGTGTATAATTGCTCGTGGCTATAACAAAAGTATAACATATTTACATAAAAAAGTCAAAAATGAGCCAGTTAAAACAGGGCGCTGGTTGGAATGTATAGGTCATCTGGTGGTGTTACTAAGTCGTCTTGTGGTTTGTTACAAGATTGTATTTCTTCAATTTCGATAACGGGAATATCGCCGTGATAGTCGCCTTTTGTGATTTTTCCAGTAATTTCTACCCATGTATTATCGGAAAACTTAAAGGCTTCGTTGTAATTACATAGAAAGCCAACCACTAATGTTTGATTATCTGAAGTTACTTTCATATTTCTTGCAAGTACAAATTGTGTTTCACTAAAATCATATACACGATAGACATATCCTGTAAAATGAATTTTTTGACCTACATATTCATCTAAATTATCGTGAACAGACTTTAAAATATTCGTATAATTGTCGGAATTGATGTTAGCCACATTTGGTGTAGGAAGACAAGTTGAATTTTGGTTTGTATGGAACATATGATAAATACGAAAACCAATCATACCGAAAAGCACAATGGTAACAATAACAAATAGGATTTTTAAAAGGAATTTATAATCAAATTTTACATTACAAATAAACATAGCATACCTCACTTATATATTAAATCATGGTAGTACAATGTATGAAAGAGGGAAAATGTTTATGCATATTTTTTGAAAAAAAGCAGTTTAATTTGCTACTATTTAAAATATCAATAAAAAAATTTTAACAAAAAGTAAAAATAGTCTTGACAAACAAGAACAAATGTTTTAATATAGTATCAAACATGAATAGGAATGTTTTCTAGAAAATTTTTACTTTTAACAAACAAAAAGCAAACTGGAAAACATGCGGTTCCATTTTGGAACCGCATCTAAAAAGAATAAGGTCAAAAAAATAAAGAAAAAGATAGGAAGTGTCTATTATGAACGAAGAGAATAATATGATACTAATTAATGAAGAATTAAATGGAACAACATATGAAACAGAAAAAATTAAGAATTTAATTTATACAATACGTGGAAAGCAAGTAATGCTAGACAGTGATGTAGCAATGCTATATCAGTATGAAACTAAAAAGATTAATCAAACAGTAAAAAGAAATATAAAAAGATTTCCAGAAAATTTTTGTTTTCAATTAACAGAAAATGAATTGGAATGTTTAAGGTCACAATTTGTGACCTTAAAGGTAGACATAAAGCAAGAAGACTTGAAATCACAAATTGTGACATCAAGTCTAGAAGTGAAAGATAAATATTTGGAATTACAAAATAAAAATTTAAATAGAAATCAAAGAGGTCAACATAGAAAATATTTACCATATGTATTTACTGAACAAGGAATTGCAATGCTTTCTGGTTTACTCCGAAATGAAATTGCAATACAAGTAAGTATTAATATTATGAATGCATTTGTTGAAATGCGAAAATTTATTTCTAATAATGGGCAATTATTTGAACGTTTAACAAAAATAGAATATGAGTTATTAGAACACAATAAAAAATTTGATATCATATTTAACGAATTACAAAAAGATAGAGAAACAGAATTTAAACAAAAGATTTTTTACAAAGGACAGATTTATGATGCCTATAGTTTAGTAATTGACCTAATTAAGAAAGCCAAAACGAAACTTGTCATTATAGACAATTACATCGATAGCACGGTTTTAAACATGCTAACCAAGAAAAATAAAGACGTGGAAGTTCATCTCTTAACTTCACAAAATTGTAATCTTATGAAATTAGATATCCAAAAATTTAATCTTCAATACCCAACTCTAAAAATTTCCCATACCAACCAATTCCATGACCGATTTCTGATAATGGATGATAAAGAAATCTACCACCTACGGAGCTTCCTTAAAAGACCTAGGAAAGAAATGCTTTGCTATATCGAAAATGGAAGATATGGAATTAGTGGAAAGAATAAAAGCATAAAAACTAACGTTTAAGGATTTTTAAATTTTTAATTAAAAAACGTGCAATTAATATTGCAATTTACGAAACTATTTTTTTCACAAAAATTCCTTGCGTAAAAATGGATTTAGTGATATAGTTACAAACGGATTATTTTAATTTTAGGAGGAAACGTAAATGGGATTATTTAAAACCTATAGTGAAAAAGAAGTAAAAAGAGTAATGCCAATTGTAAATAGAATTAATGCATTAGAAGACGAAATTTCAGCATTATCCGATGATGAGTTAAAAGCAAAAACGGAGTATTTTAAAAAAGAATTAGAGCAAGGAAAAACATTAGATGATATATTACCAGAAGCATTTGCAGTGGTTAGAGAAGCTTCAAAAAGAGTATTGGGAATGAGACATTTTGATGTACAATTAATTGGTGGTATTATTTTGCACCAAGGTAGAATTGCCGAAATGAAAACTGGTGAAGGAAAAACATTAGTGGCAACTCTTCCAGTTTATTTAAATGCACTAACTGGAAAAGGAGTTCATGTTATTACCGTTAACGACTATCTTGCCAAACGTGATAGTGAATGGATGGGAAAACTATACAAATTTTTAGGCTTAACGGTAGGACTTGCTATTTCTGGTATGGAACCAGATGAAAAAAGAAAAGCCTATGCTTGTGATGTTACCTATGGAACCAATAACGAATTTGGATTTGATTATTTAAGAGATAACATGGTAATTTATAAAAACCAAGCCGTTCAAAGAGATTTACAATTTGCCATTGTGGATGAAATTGATAGTATTTTAATTGATGAAGCACGTACGCCATTAATCATTTCAGGACGTGCGAACCAATCGTCAGACCTTTACAAAAAAGCCAACGATTTTGTAAAACGTCTACAAGCAAAAGTCATTGTAGAAGAAGATATTAAAGATGAAGAACAAGCAGAAGATAACGAAAACTATGACTACATAGTGGATTTAAAAGCAAAATCCGCTTCTTTAACCATAAAAGGAATAAAAAAAGCAGAAGAATTCTTCCATATCGATAATTTTAACGATTTAGACAATTCCGAAATTGTACACCATGTAAACCAAGCTTTACGCGCACATGGTGTTATGAAACGTGATATTGATTATATGGTAAAAGATGGAGAAGTATTAATTGTAGATGAATTTACAGGAAGAATTATGTATGGAAGAAGATACAACAATGGGCTTCACCAAGCGATTGAAGCAAAAGAAGGAGTAAAAATTGCAGATGAATCAAAAACACTTGCTACCATTACCTTCCAAAATTACTTTAGAATGTATGCAAAATTAGCAGGTATGACAGGTACGGCTATGACAGAAGAAGCCGAATTTAGAGAAATCTATAATTTGGATGTTATTGCCATTCCAACCAACAAACCAATGATACGTAATGATCAAAACGATATTATTTATAAAAATGAACCAGCCAAATACAGAGCAATTGTAAAAAGTGTAAAAGAAAGTTATGAAAAAGGACAACCTGTTTTAGTAGGTACGGTATCCATTGAAAAATCAGAAAAACTAAGTAAAATTTTAAAACAAGAAGGAATTCCACACTCGGTATTAAATGCCAAATACCATGAACAAGAAGCAACCATTATTGCACAAGCTGGTAAATTTGGAGCAGTTACCATTGCCACGAACATGGCAGGACGTGGAACCGATATTATGCTTGGAGGAAACAGTGAATATTTAGCAAGAGAAGCCATGAAAAGACAACGCTATACCGATGAACAAATTGAAGAAGCAATGGCATTTAATGAAACAAACGACCAAGCCATTTTAGCTTCTAGGGAAAAATTTAGAGCATTAGAAAAACAATATGAAGACGAAATCAAAGAAGAAAAACAAAAAGTAATCGATGCTGGTGGACTAAAAATTATTGGTACAGAAAGACATGAATCAAGAAGAATTGATAACCAGTTACGTGGACGTAGTGGACGTCAAGGAGACATAGGAGAATCCAAATTTTACATTGGTTTAGATGATGACCTAATGAAAATTTTTGGTGGAGATATGATTACTAATGTGTATAATACACTTGGGGCAGAAGAAGATATGCCGATTGAATCCAAAATTATTTCTGGTGCAGTAGAAAAAGCACAAAAACGAGTAGAAGGTAAAAACTTTAGTATTCGTAAACATGTTCTTCAATATGATGATGTTATGAATACACAAAGAGAAATTATTTATGCTCAACGTAAACAAGTATTAGATGGAAATAACCTAAAAGAAAATATTATGCATATGATAACAGAGTTATCAGCAAGTATTGTAAATGAATATTTTGTAGAAGAACCAGTTAATAAAAATTCCTTAAGAGAAGAAATTAGGACTGTTTTTGGAATCCAAAACCTAGAAAGTTTACAAGATAAAAAACTAGAGGCTGGGAAAGTAGTAGAAGAAGTAAATAACAAAGCATTAGCTAATTATGAACAAAAAGAACAAGAAATAGGAGAAACAGACTTAAGAGAACTAGAACGAGTTGTTATGCTAAAAGTAGTAGACCAAAAATGGATGGATCATATTGATGCTATGGACGAATTAAAAGATGGAATAGGACTTCGTGCTTACGGGCAAAAAGACCCAGTCATCCAATATCGTATTGAAGGAACCAACATGTTTGATGAAATGATATACGACATTCAATATGATGTAGTAAAAATTCTACTAAACATCCAAAAACAAACCGAAATTAGAAGAGCAGAAACCGCAAGAATTACCAACGCTTCCCTAGAAAACATAAACGACGTAAATGGAGGAGCAGAACAAACCCATGTAACCGTAAAAAATGAAGGACCAAAAGTAGGAAGAAACGACATATGTCCTTGTGGAAGTGGGAAAAAGTACAAGAATTGTTGCGGAAAGTAGTAGAAAATAAGTTTTCTAAAGAGGTCTTATTTTACTAAATAGGACAAAGATTATCTCTATAAAAATAATTATTAAATATCTGAATTTTACTAACAAGTGAAATTTTAACATTAATGGTAAAGATTTAAGTCTTTACCATTTTTATATGTAAGAGGAATTTATGATTTATAAGGATGTGAAAATACCACATGTGCGAAAATTGTACATATGGGTCATGATTTTAGTTTCTTTATAACTGAAACGACAAACTGAAACGTATAATAAAAGCAGAAAAACACGCTTTACATAATTGACTTTACGGTAAAGATTTAGTATAATATATCGGAGTTTGGGAATTATTCTCAAAGATTTTTTAAGATAGAATTTGTAGAAAAGGAGGATATAGAAACAATATTTAAGTGAATTTCATCATTTAAACCAATAACAAGAAAAAGGAGGACAAAAAACGATGATGAAGAAAATTTTATGTTTGGTTATGCTTATGCTAATTCTTACTGGGTGTACAGAGGTACGGAAGGTAGAAGAAGCACAAGAAAGTACTACGGAGATTGAAGCTAAATCCTGTGATGTAGAAGGCATTACAAAAGCAATATCAGAGGAAATTGTTGAATCCATAAGTACTATAACACGAAGGGAAGAAACAGAAGATGTACAGGAAAGTTTATATGAATGGCAAATAGAATTTACGGACGAAATGTTTCAAGAATTGCCAGATGTTCCTGATTGGGAATCTGCTAATGCATATATTTCATTTTTAGAAGGATATAAGCCATCTAATAAGATAATAAGTGAGTATGAACAAAAAAAGAAAGCAGATGAATTATTGGGAGGATATTTCTATATCCTCTATCAAGGAGAAGAGATTAATTATATGCCTCCATATGAAGATAAATTGTATGCTTGGGCCATGTTTCAAAGAGCGGACGGTATCGTAAAAGGACATCAGGTCGATAGAAAGATTATCATGACATATCCGAATGGAGAGAATGAGGAAATTACACTAGATATCATTCCAGAAGGTTGTGTTCTTCTAACGACAGTGTCTGTACATGAAGGAAAGTATTTGGAGTTTTTTGAAGGATTTTCTATTTGCTATGACCAAAACACGAGCGAAGTTGTATGTGTAAGATTCGATGAGGAAATAGGAAAACGGGTAAAAATTTCTTCTAAAGATCTTGAGGAATTTCTTGATAGAGAAGAAGCTGTGGAATCTTATCCTTTTTTAAGCATAGGATACATGAATGATAAGAACGAATTGGTCTATCCTACAATTATAGAAGATGAAACAGGAATACGATTTGAAATTTTAAAGAAAGCTATGAAAACTCAAGAGGAACAATTGATTTACTTTTCTTCAGCAATAGTCGATGATATAAATTTTAAAGTATATAACAATCATGTTTATAGAATTGACAATGTAAAGCGTAGAATAAATTTAGATGGTAGCGAGGGTTTTTGCTATGGGATATGGACAACAGGAGAAGAAAAAATCAAAGAAATTCCAATTGATTTTTCTTGCTTAAATGATGTTGAGGTTGAAATATTTAGCTATGGAGACCAACACGAAATGGAAGTATGTGCTTTAATGGAGGATATGATAATATTTGGTAAAGATATTTATATGTACCAAGGGCAGTTTGAAATCGACAAGTTTCAAAGTTATTTATTCTACGAAGGGGTTGGCGATAGAGGAAGATGGGGCAAATCTTCTTTAAGTCTAAAATATGATAACTGGGAAGAAGCAGAATCAACAGTTACTCAATTAAAAAAAGAAATAATGAAACAAGAGGTAGATAACCAAACGAATTAAAAAATGAATATTGATTTTATTCTATTGTAAAACTACAAACAATGGAAATCCAACTATGAGCTAGCGAGATTTTGCTAGCTCATTTTTATACTTTATATATCAATTGGTGCTTGCGTTTTTTGTATGTCTAAGGTATAATTTTAGAAGAAAATAATAGGAGAAGTAAAAGATGAAGAAACAAAAAAAGCAAGGAAATTTAGGAAGAAATAAACTAAAATATGTAGTAGGATTCGGCATTTTGATGATGCTTATGTTTTCTGTTTTTATGGTATTTTATCATCCACCAAAAGAAGCAGAGGTAGTATCTTCTACAGCAACACAAAACAATACAGCAGTAGAAGAAAAAAAGAGTATTACCATACATTTGGCTGCAATTGGGGATGCAATGTGCCATAGTCAGAATTTTAAGGATGCCTATCAAGCAAGTACAAAAAACTATGATTTTTCACATGTATTTACGAATATACGACAAAAGGTAGAGTCTGCCGATATTGCGATTGGAAATTTAGAAACTACTTTTGCAGGAGCAGAAAAAGGGTATAGTGGTTTCCCTACTTTTAATACACCAGATGCCCTAGGGTATGCTTTAAAAGATATGGGAGTGGATGTATTGTCAACGGCCAATAATCATAGTTTGGATAAGGGCTATAGTGGAATTGTTCGTACCTTAGATGTACTAGATGAAGCTGGGATTTCTCATATGGGAACCTATCGTTCTTTAGAGGAGCAAAATAAAATTTTGATAAAGGATGTTAATGGGATTAAATTTGCATTTTTATCATTTACTTATGGTACGAATGGAATTCCTGTACCAAAAGGAAAAGAATATTGCATTAATTTAATCGATGAAACTCTTATGAAAAGGCAAATTGACCAAGCTAAGGAAGAACAAGTTGATGTAATTTGTGTTAGTATGCATTGGGGCGATGAATATAAAATAAAGCAAAATAAAACCCAAGAAAATTTAGCTGATTTTTTATTTGAAAATGGGGTAGATATTATATTAGGAAGTCATCCTCATGTACTAGAACCAATGGAAAAACGAACCATAACATTAGCAGATGGAACCACCAAAGATGGCTTTGTGATTTATTCCCTAGGAAACTTCATATCTGCACAAAAACAAGAAAACACAAGAAATACGATTATATTAGATTTACAAATCACCAAAAACCCAGAAGGAAAAATTTCGATTGATAAAGTAGAATACACACCCCTTTACGTATACGACAAAGGAGCAGGAAAACCACAACGTTACAAAATACTAGACATAAGGCAAACTATTGCAAACTATGAAAATGGAACCGACACATCCATTGGAGCTACTACGTATAAAACCCTAAAAGTAGAGCTTACGAAGATTGAAAGTATTATGGGGAATAACTTTTAATACCATAAAATGGTTTACTTATGTTAATAAAGATGATATAATAGTAATAGTAACATAAGGCAACGACCTTAAATAATAAAACAAAAGGGAGATTACAATTATGGTAGAACGGAATAATGTAGGTGATTATATCACTAAAAAAGCATTAGAGGTAGTTGAAATGGGCATGAAACTTGTTGGAATCGAAATAGAAAGAACGAGGATTGCAGATTTCATTTCAGAAGCTATTGGCAAAGATATAATACAACAAAGGGGTATAAATCCAGAAATGACAGGATGGATTGATTGTAGAGGAAATAATGACGGAGAAATTTTTGCACATTTACACTATACCACGGAGGAGTATAAAGCTGAAATACCAATGGATGTTTTTCCTGCAATAGTTGAATTAGAAGAATTACTCAAAGAAGAGACGGAAAAGAAAATTTCCCTCACGGATGTAGAGTTTTCGGACGATGGAAAAGATATAAAGTTTGCTATTGCATACGATTTCGGTGACCGTTGATACGAGTTTTGCCCCCGGCATAGGTAATATTATGCCGGGGGATTTTTTTATATCCATTCTCTATACTTCTTAACATACAGCCTCTTGACAATGCTTGCAATGAAGCAGTATAGGATAGGAAACCCGATGATGACGATTAGGTAGACTGGGGAGAAAGGAACGAGTCCAATCCAGTTGCCTAAGGCGGTGAATGGTACGATTAGTGCTACAATGCTTAAGAGTATAGATGTTAGGTAGACTGGTAGAGAGGCATTGCTTTTTAAAAATGGAGTTTTGGCAGTTCGGATGATGTGTAGACCAATTAGGTTGGAAACGACACCATAGCTAAACCATATGGTTTGGAAAAGGGCACTTTGAGGAAGTCTTAAGCCAAAACCAAACCATAGAGAGGCAAATACCATAAGGTCGAAAATGGAACTAGTGGGTCCCATAAAGAACATGAAATTTCGTAAGTCTTTTAAATTCCATTTTCTTGGTTTGGTTACATATTCGGCATCTACATTGTCGAAGGGTAGGCTAAGCTGACCAAAGTCGTATAAAAGACTTTGCACTAGTAATTGAATTGGGGTAATTGGTAAAAAAGGTAGGACAATGCTTGCAATCAATACCGAGAGTACTTCTCCAAAATTAAAACTAACTGCCATTTTGATGTATTTTAATAAATTGGCAAAGGTTTTTCTTCCTTCGATGGCTCCATCTAGTAAAACATTTAAGTCTTTTTCTAATAAAATAATATCAGAAGTTTCTTTGGCAATATCAACTGCGGTATCGACACTAATACCAACATCGGCATTGGTAAGAGAGGGACTATCGTTAATACCATCTCCCATATAACCAACCACATTTCCAGCCTCTTTTAATAATCGCACAATTCTTGCTTTCTCAATAGGAGAAAGTTTTACAAAAATATTGGTATCATATAATAAACGAAGAAGAGTAGCATCAGAAGAACGATTTACCTGAGAACCAGTAACAATTCGTAAAGACTGTATTCCAACTTTTTCACAAATACACCTAGTAACTTCTTCATTATCGCCAGTTAACACAATCACACGAATGCCTTTTTCATTTAAGGAATCAATAGCAAGTTTTGCACTTTCTTTTGGAGGGTCTAAAAAGCCGATAAATCCCATTAGTACCATTTTTGACTCATCTTTTATTCCAAAATGAGTAACATCCAAAATATCATTTTTTTGGCAAACAGCAACAACACGTAATCCTTCAGAATTAAGTTTCTTTGTAAAATTACGAATGGTTTCTTTTCTCTTTGGTGTCATTTCTGAAATAGAGCCATTGTCGGAAACAAGAGTACAAATGGATAAAATTTCTTCCACTGCTCCTTTCGTAATTAACTGTGCTTTCGCACCATCAGAAACAACAACCGATAAACGCCTTCTTGCGAAATCGAAAGGGATTTCGTCTAGTTTTGTATAACGGCTTGGAATATTCTTTAAATCCATTTCATTTGCTTTATCGATAATGGCATTATCAATATTTCCTTTTAGTCCTGTTTGGAAATAGGCATTTAGAAAAGCATGTTTTAAAACACCATAATTTTCGTTTCCGTTTACATCTAAATATTTTTGTAATACAATTTCATCCTTGGTTAAAGTACCTGTTTTGTCGGTACAAAGAATATTCATAGCACCAAAACTTTGGATAGAATCTAGTTTTTTAACAATGGTTTTCTTTTTCGACATGCGAAGGGCACCTTTTGCAAGTGAAGAAGAAAGAATAACGGGAAGAAGAAGCGGAGTAATACCAATGGCAATTGCTACCGAAAAAGTAAAAGTGATTAAAACATCGTGTTTTCCAATATTAACAAAAAAGGTAATTGGTATCATAACAAGCATAAAACGGATTAGCAATTTACTAATGCTTTTAATTCCCTTTTGAAAAGCGGTTTCTGGTTTGCCAGATCCAATAGTTTTTGCGATTTTTCCTAAATACGTATCATTGGCGGTTTTTATTACAACTCCTTTGGCACTACCACTAATAACATTGGTCCCCATAAAGCAAATGGTGTCTAAATCGGTAACACTTTTAATTTCCTCCATGGATGTAAGCCTAGAGGTAGAAAACTTTTTAACTGCTTCCGATTCGCCAGTTAAGGTAGATTGTCCTACATGTAAATCTTTTTCTTCAATAATACGAAGGTCGGCAGGAATCATATCACCAGCAGAAAGAAAAACGACATCACCAGTGACAATTTCTTTCATAGGAAGTTGTACTTTTTTATTATCACGTAAAACCGTACAAGTGGTAGCAACAAGACCTCGAAGCTTTTGGGCTGCTTTATTGGAACGATATTCTTGAATAAATTCAAGAAGGGTGCTAGTAGCAACCAAAACCACAATTACAACAATATTGGCATAACTTGGTATTTCGGCTAAAATAACATCGGTATAAACAAGAACAAGACAAATGAGTAATAAAATGATGTTAAAGGGACTAAATAAACTTTCAAAAAGATGATGATACCAACGTTTTGGCTTTGTTTGCTTCAATTCATTTAATCCATTTTTTACAAGCAAACCATTTGCAAAATCTGTTGTTAAACCAGACCCGTAAAAAATTCATTTTTGCCAAAAATTCACTTGGCGGTAAAATTGTTTCTGCACCATATTTTTCCTCTAAATTAATTTCTTCTAATTTTAAATTCGTAGCCATAGAAACTTCACCTCTAGAAAAATTCTTTTTTACAGTATGTCACAAATAGGAAAAAAACATACCTAATACTTGAAATATACATAAAATTAAAGTATAATAATAAAGCATGCCAAAAAGGCATAGCAGAAAGGAGAACGAAATGACCAAGATAGTTGCAAATCCCAGAGGAGGTCAAATTGAAATTCGGATTGATAACGGATTGATTGTAGGAGCGTCCTCAAAAGGTAAAACGACGGAAAGTCAAACTATTACAAGAGAGGAAAAAGACAAAATTCAATGGTGGTTAATCATGATTTTTAAGGATGACTTTAAAGCACTTGAAAAAATCATACATCTCATTAGAGAAGACGAAGTATTTTGTCCATACGTAAAAGGTTTGATGGATGCGGAGCAGACAAACTGGATACAAAGAAAGCAAAGATATCAAGAAGAAGTAGATGAAAAAATGAAAGATTTGCAGGAAAAAATAGACCAGTATACTTGGGCAGAGTAGGTTCGGGAAAGCAAGGAAGAGTTTTAGTTATTAACTCTTCCGTTTTCTTTTTAGAAAAAATCAATCATTTATGCTTGACATGTAAAAACATACGTTCTATAATAAACATGGTGATACTATGGAACGACAAATTTTACATGTCGATGTGAACAATGCCTTTTTATCTTGGACCGCAATTGACCGATTGCGTGCAGGAGAAACATTAGACATTCGAACCATTCCAGCCATTATTGGTGGAGAGGAAAGTAGCCGTCATGGGGTGGTACTAGCCAAAAGTATGAAGGCAAAAGAATTTGGGATAAAAACGGGAGAGCCTATTTATCAGGCTCGTAAGAAATGTCCTAATTTACAAGTGTTTCAGGGAGATTATACTTCTTACCAAAAACATTCAGGTGAATTATATGGATTATTATTAAAATATACCGACCAGATTGAACGCTTTTCTATTGATGAGTGTTTTTTAGACATGACCTTATTTTTACCACCAAAAGAAACATTATTAAACAAAGCTTATGAAATAAATAGGAGGGTAAGAGAAGAACTAGGGTTTACGGTAAATATAGGAGTAGCAAACAACAAATTACTTGCAAAAATGGCATCCGATTTTAAAAAGCCAGACCGAGTACATACCTTGTGGAAAGGGGAAATTCCCACTAAGATGTGGGGCCTTCCTATTTCAGAATTATTCATGGTAGGAAGAAAAAGCATTCCAAAGCTTGCACAAATGGGGATTAAAACCATAGAAGATTTAGCCAAACAAGACGAAACCCTCTTAATGAAGCGTTTTGGAAAACATGGAAAAATCATGTGGGAATATGCCAATGGAATTGACCATAGTCCTGTGGTATATCAGTTAGAGAAACCAAAATGTATTGGGAATTCCATTACCCTACCACAAGATATTTATCATATAAATCGTTTAAATGAAATTCTACTAGCCTTATCGGAACAAGTTGCTTTTCGTTTACGAAAACATAAGTTAAAAGCAAGTGTTTTGAGTGTGCAAATCAAAACCAAAGATTTTGTTAATTTTTCACACCAAAAAACACTAAGTTCTCCAACCAATATGACCAAAGAAATCTATGAAACCAGTAAGGAATTATTAGCAAATCTTCATCAAAATAGACCTGTTCGTTTAATTGGTATACAAACCAGTAAACTAGTAGAAAAAGATCAAGAACAATTATCAATTTTCGAAGAACAAACTAATCCAAAACAAGAAAAAATTGAAGAGGTAATGGAAGATATAAAAAAGAAATATGGGTATGGTATGATTACAAGAGCAGGTGAAATGAAAGTAAAAGATATGCTAAATATACGAAAAGAAAAGCAAGAGTAGATAACCTAAGTTAGAGGTTTTACCACTTACCAACAGGATGTGGTTTACCATAAATGAAAAACTTGTCACCAAAAAAGGACAGCTTCATATAATATACTATAACGATTTTTTAAGTCGTTGTAGGAGGTGAAATAAAATGGATATGGAACCAAAATGTTATTGTGAAGAGCCAAAATGTTGTCATAAAAATAAAAAGTGTTGTGTTGATTTAATTTTAACAATTTTATTAGTAGCATTTGCATTTACACTAGGGTTAATTATAGGAGCAGTTGCAGGAGTATTAGTTCTTTTAGGATTAGCTGCTGTTATTGCCATTGCAGTTATATTAGGATTATTAATTGTACTAAGAATTGTTGCTTTAGTATGTGCTAAAAAAGAAAAGAAATCTTATTGTAGATAAAGGCAAAAACGTGTATCGTAAGATACACGCTACATAAGAAAAAAATAAAAAAGAAATATAAAAATTCTATAAAAAACGATTGCAAAAAAATGGGGTTTTATATATAATAAGAAAAAACCAAAGGGGTAAAGAAAATGGAAATAATAGATGGGAAAGAGTTAGCAGGAACCATACGTACAGAGTTAAAACAAGAAGTAGAAAATATAAAGAAAAAGGGATTTCAACCCAAATTAGCAGTGATTATGGTAGGAGAGGATAAGGCATCGGCAGTATATGTTCGTAATAAATCCAAGGCATGTAATGAAGTTGGGGTTGAATATGAGGAATTCTTGTTACCAACCGAAACCACGATGGACAAGCTACTTGGCTTAATTGAAACATTGAACCAAGATACCAATATTGATGGAATTCTATTGCAAAGCCCAATCCCAAAACACCTAGATATAGATGAAGCATTTCGTGCCATTGACCCGGGAAAAGATGTGGATGGATTTCATCCAGTTAATGTAGGAAAATTAAGTTTAAACCAAGATTGTTTTGTGTCTTGTACACCATTTGGTATTATAAAAATGTTAGAAACTTACCATGTGCCAATTGAAGGAAAGCATGCGGTAATTATTGGAAGAAGTAATATTGTAGGAAAACCATTAATTCAATGTTTATTAAATAAAAATGCAACGGTTACCATTTGCCATTCCAAAACCCAAAATTTAGAAGAAGTAACCAAACAAGCGGATATTCTAATTGCAGCAATTGGAAAACCAGAATTTGTAACCGCAAACATGGTAAAAGAAGGTGCAACCGTAATTGATGTTGGAATAAACCGAACAGAGGATGGAAAGTTAGTAGGAGATGTTAATTTTGAAGAAGTATCAAAAAAAGCATCATACATAACACCAGTACCAGGTGGAGTAGGACCAATGACAGTAGCCATGCTTATGACAAACGTAGTAAAAGCAGCAAAAAATAGAAAATAATTACATATAAAAAATAAAAAAAGTCGATGGGAGCGATTTTACGCTCTCGTTGGCTTTTTTTTGCGTATAAGGAGGTATCATATGGAAGAACAAGAATATTGGATTTGGTTATCGAGAATTGAAGGATTAGGTCCAATTAAAATGAAAGAATTATTAGAAAAATACAAAACACCAAAACAAATTTGGAATTTAACAAAAGAAGAATTAATACAAACAAAGGGAATTGGTGAAAAAATAGCAAATCAAATATTAGAAGGACAATATAGGCAGAATTTAAAGAAATATTCTGCCTATATGAACCAGTATCATATTGGGTTAATAACCATATTAGATAAAGATTATCCAGAAAGTTTAAAACATATTTACGATACACCAATCATATTATTTTATAAAGGAAACCGAGAATTATTAAAACATTCATATAAAATAGCAATGGTAGGAGCTAGAGAATGTAGTAATTATGGAAAACAAGTTAGTCTTCAGTTTTCCTATGAACTTGCCAAAAATGATGTATGTATTGTAAGTGGTATGGCAAAAGGAATTGACGCTTATTCTCATATGGGATGTTTACAAGCAAAAGGAAAAACGATTGCTGTTTTAGGAAATGGACTAGACCAGATTTACCCAAAAGAAAATAGTAGATTATATGAGCAAATTTTACAAACAGGTGGCTTAATCTTATCTGAATATATTATAGGTACCAAACCAAACAAATTAAACTTTCCAGCAAGAAACCGCATTATTAGCGGATTATCGAAAGGCGTAATTGTAGTAGAAGCAAAACAAAAAAGTGGCACCTTGAATACGGTCGATTTTGCTTTAGACCAAGGAAAAGAGGTATTTGTTGTGCCACGGGAACATTACAAGCACCAATTCATATGGAACCAATGAATTAATTAAACAAGGAGCAAAATGTGTTACGAATGTGGGAGATTTATATTTTTAAGAACCCCCAGCCACTCCGCGGCAGCCCCCTTGTTAAAGGGGCTTTCCTGTAAAGCCTTTGGAGTTTGTATGCAATTAATAAGTGCAAAATCATAAAAAATAATATTCTGTAAATAGTTTCAATTTACGTATTCTTACGAAGCGTTGCAAGAAAGCCCCTTTAACAAGGGGGCTGTCAGCGAAGCCGACTGGGGGTTCTTAAAAGTGAATTATGTCTGAATTGCAACTACATTTCATTAAAAATTTCTTAAAACCCTTTATCTTTTTTCAATAATGTAATATAATTGTCCTATGTATTTTTATAACATAGGAATAAAAGAACCACAAAAGATAGATTACAAAGGAGGATATCATTTAAATGGGGAATAAAAAAGGTAACAAAAAGTCATCGAAAAAAGATGACACAAAAGTGGTAAAGCCGGTACCAGATAATAAAAAGGATAAGCCATCTGTGACAGATCAAACAAAAGTGGTAAAACCACCCAAAGAGAAAAAGCCAAACACACCAAAAGTAACAGACGAAACAAGACCAATAAAAACCTTGCAAGATACACCACAGACATCATCTGTTTTAGACGAAACAAAGGTAATGAAAACGGTACAAGGTTTTAGTTCGGATTTAGAGCAAACAAAAGTGATGAAAACGGTAGAGGAACCAACCCAAAAATTTGAGAATGGTGAGGAAACAAAAAAGATGAAAAAAGAAAAGAAAAAGGAAAAGAAAGCCAAAAACAAGAAAAAACATAGAGCATTGAAGATTATCTTAAAAATTATGATTGCATTAATCGTAATAGTAGGTATTATTGGTGCAGGTGTTTTTGCAGGATTATTCTTTGGACTATTTGGCGATGAATTTAAAATTAGTGTTAGCGACTTAAACATTAACATGGAAAACAGTGTATTAATGGACTTAAATGGCAATGTACTTGCTACTTTAAATGGAGATGAAAACAGAGAAGTTATTTTATTATCCGAAATGGGAGAATATATACCAAAAGCATTTATTGCTATTGAAGATAAAAGATTTGAAGAACATAGTGGTGTTGATATAAGAAGAACAATTGGTGCAACAGTCAATTATGTATTAAAACATGATTCTAGCTATGGAGGAAGTACAATTACCCAACAATTAATCAAAAACGCAACAGGAGAAGACGATAAAACTTCAATGAGAAAAGTAAAAGAAATTGCAAAAGCATTCCAAATTGAACGAGAAATGTCAAAACAACAAATATTGGAATCTTACTTAAATACCATTCCTCTTGGAGGAGGAGCAAAAAATGTATATGGTGTTAAAATTGCTGCTAATTACTATTTTAATAAACAACCAGCAGAATTAAGTCTTGCTCAATGTGCTTATATGGCAGGAATTAACCATTCTCCAAACCTATACAATCCATTTAAAGAAACACCTAATATGGAGAAAATTAATAATCGTACCAAAACCGTATTAAACGAAATGAAAGACCAAGGAAAAATAAGCCAAGAACAATACGATACAGCGATTGCCGAAGTAAATGCAGGGCTTGCTTTCCAAGAAGGAAATATTACAAGTTATAATTCCTTAACGCAACATGAAGAAGAAGCACTAAAACAAGTAGCAACACAGTATGCAGAAGAACATAAAATTGATTATAAAATTGCTTTGCAAAAGGTACAAAGTAGTGGATATAAAATTTATATTACCGAAAATAAGGATATACAAAATTTATTAGATGAAACATACACCAATAGTACAGATTGGATGAAAAAAAGAACAAAAACAAATGAAAATGGAGAAAAAGTAGAAGTACAATTACAATCTGGTATGGTAATTATGGACCATAAAACAGGATATGTAGTAGCAATCAGAGGAGTATTAGGAGAAAAAACACCATGGGGAAAAAATAGGGCAGTAATTGCTGGTCATCAACCAGGATCTTCAATTAAACCAATTGGTGTTGTAGCACCAGCAATGCAAGAAGGTGTTATTAATGCAGGAAGTGCAATTGATGATACACCAGTAAAATATGGTTCTTATGCACCAAGAAACTCTGGTGGTGGCTATATGGGACTTATGAATGTACGTTCGATGTTAAGAGTATCAAGAAACATTCCAGAAGTAAAAATAATGCAAAAATTGACACCAGCAAAATCCATAGAATATTTAAAATCCATGGGAGTTACTTCTTTATCAGAAGGAGATGAGGGACTTTCGATTGCACTAGGAGGAGTAGGTAATGGAATTAGTCCATTAGAAATGGCAGGAGCTTATGCAACCATTGCCAACAATGGTGTATACCAAGAACCAATTTTCTATACAAGAGTAGAAGATGGACATGGAAATTTAGTAATGGAGAAGCACCAAGAAAAACACAGAGTATTATCCGAAGAAAATGCTTGGTTAATGCAATCTTTATTAACTGAGCCAACAGGAACTGGATTAACAGGTGCAGAAGGAGCTACTGGAACTAGAGCAAGAGTTTCTAATATGCAAACTTGTGGAAAAACAGGAACTACCAATGATACAACAGCTACATGGTTTTGTGGATTTACCCCATATTACACAGCATCTATGTATTTCGGATTTGACGAACCAAAAGATGGAGGAAGCAAATATGTGCCAGGAAGTGGTACCGTATCTTCTCGTTGGGGCAGTATTATGAATAAAATCCATAGTGGTTTAGAAGCAGCAAAATTCCAAAAACCAAGCAGTATTATAACAGCAAGAATTTGTAGAGATTCTGGGCAATTAGCAGGAGAAAATTGTGAACATGACCCAAGGGGTTCAAGAATTTATGGAGAATATTTTGTAAAAGGAACCACACCAAAAGATGCTTGTACTACTCATGTAAAACTAAGAATTTGTAAAGAAACTGGAAAAATAGCAAATGAATTTTGTGCCGATGTAGAAGAAAAAGTCTATATTACAAGACCAAACAGTACCGAAAATACCTCTTGGCAATCGGCATCCGATGCACAATATATGGCACCAACGGAAACCTGTACAACTCATACTCAAAAACCAGATACTGAAAAACCAGTGATTACACTAAAAGATACTAAAGATGTAATCGAATTAGCACTAAATGCAAAATTTACAATGCCACAGGTAACGGCCACAGACAATATAGATGGTGATATTAGTAAAAATGTAAAAATAGAAATTAAAAAAGATGGTAAAGTTGTAGATAAAGTAGATACTTCAAAAGCAGGAGTATATACAATTACTTATTCGGTAGAAGATGCTGCTAAAAACAAAGCTACAAAGACCATTACTGTAAAGGTGGGTGCCAAAGATAATAAACCAAACGGGGGTAATGGAAATAGCAATACAAATACCATTACCAATACCACAAGATAAATAATAAATTGAGAGGAAAAATTAGAGTATCGATAAAAAAATGGATACTCTAATTTCCAAATTTTAGAAAGGTGGAAAGGCAATGGAGTTAAAATTTTATAATACGCTTTCGAAAACAAAAGAAGTATTCGAGCCTATCAATAAACAAGAAGTAAAAATCTATTCTTGTGGACCAACTGTGTATAAAAATGCCACCATTGGGAATATGAGAACGAATATTTTTCAAGATGTATTAAGACGAGTGCTTCGTTACAATGGTTATACACTAAAACATGCAATGAACATTACCGATGTAGGACATTTGGTATCTGATGGTGATGAAGGTGAAGATAAAATGTTAAAATCGGCAAGAGAAGAGAAAAAAACACCAATGCAAATTGCCGAGCATTATACCCAATTATTTTTTGAAGATTTAAAAGACTTACACATTGAAACACCAGAAATTGTATGTAAAGCTACTGACCATATTAAAGAAATGCTAGCATATGTTCAAAAACTAATGGAAAATGGATATGCGTATGAAACCTCAACAGCAATTTATTTTGATGTATCAAAATTAGATAAATATCCTATTTTAAGTAATTTAGAGGTAGAAAATCAAAAAGCAGGAGCAAGAGTAGAGGTTGACAAGGAAAAGAAAAATCCATGCGATTTTGCATTATGGATAAAAGCACCCGAAAATCATTTAATGAAATGGGATAGCCCATGGGGACCTAGTTATCCGGGATGGCATATTGAATGTTCTGCAATGGGGCAAAAATATTTAGGAGAACAATTTGATATTCATACAGGAGGGATTGATTTAATTCCTACTCACCATGAAAATGAAATAGCACAAAGCAAAGGAGCCTGTGGGAGAATTCCAGCTAATTACTGGTTACATGGAGAATACCTATTAATTAATGGTGGAAAAATGTCAAAATCATTAGGAAATGTATACCTATTAAAAGATATAAAGGACAGAGGATATGACCCTATTGTATATAAGCTATTTAGCTATTCTTGCCATTATCGAAACAAGTTGAATTTTACGTGGGAAGGAATAGAAGCTACCGCAAAATCCTTAGAACGATTACGAAGTAGTTACCAAGCCCACATACAAGGAAACGATGAATTAACAAAACAAGATAGGGAGAAATTAGTCCAAGTTGAAGAGAATTTTCATAAGGCAATTAATGATGATTTAAACATGCCACTTGCCATGAGTTTTGTATGGGAACTAGCAAGGTTTGAAAAAAGAAATAAAGAAGTAGCTAATCTTCTTAAAAAATTTGATACAGTACTAGGAATTAGGATTGATTTTGAGAATGAAAAAGAACAACTACCAGAAGAAATTTTACAAATTATCGAACAAAGAAAGCAAGCAAGACAAAGGAAAGATTTTGGAAAATCAGACGAATTGCGTGATGAATTACTAAAAAGAGGGTATACTGTAAAAGATACCAAAAACGAAATGATTGTTACAAAAACCTAAAATGGGTCGGTTTTCCACATCGGCTGGGAGGCAGGAAAAAATAAACGGGTCGATGAGGGCATCGACCCCTACAGGGTGTAATTCAAAAAAGTTAAAGGAGAAAAACAATGACGAAAGAAAATGTGAAAAAAACGAGTTTTTTTAAGAAAATGTATTTAGCCATTAAAGATTTTGAACATTATGGGATTTTTGCAGCTGAAAGTTTATGGACGGCAATCAAATATTTATTAAAAATAATGATAATTTTTGCCGTTATTGTTGCAGGTATGTTTACCTACCAATTTTATACGTACTTTCAAAATGGGGTTCACTATTTCGAAAACAACATACAAGAAGTATCTTTTGCAAACAACCAATTAGAAGTAAATAAAGGAGAAACCATAGAAATACAAAATGATACTTCAGTTATTCCATACATTGTAATCGATACCGATGCGACCGAAGAGGAAATGCAAAATTATATGCAAAAACTAGAAAGTTATGAAGCAGGAATTATGGTACTAAAAGATAAAATACTTTATAAAAACGAAATATTAACCCAAAGCTTAGAATATCGCTATGAAGACATAACGAAAAACTACCCAATCGGAGCATTTGATAAACAAGCTGTTGTGGATTTTATCAAACAAATTGACATGGTTAGTTTGATTGTAAGTATGTTCTTTGTTGTATTTATCTATGTATATGCGGTATACCTTGCAACAGCATTTGTAGATATTATGATGCTAGGTGTGCTAGGCTTTATTATTGGTCGTATTGCAGGAATGAAGATACGTTTTAGAGCTACCTTTAATATTGGTATATATGCACTAACCCTACCAATTTTATTAAACATCCTTTACATTGTTGTAAATACTTTAACTGGTTTTACCATTCAAAATTTTAGCTGGATGTATACTACCATTTCCTACATCTATGTCATTGTTGCTATTTTCATGATAAAATCAGATTTTATCGATAAACAAGCCGAACTTATGAAAATAATAGAAGAACAAGAAAAAGTACGAAGAGAAATTATCTTACAAGAAGAGCAAAAGAAAGAAGAAGAAAAAAAGGAGAACCAAGATAACAAAGATAAAGAAGATAAGAAAGAAGAAGAGAAAAAACAAAAAAAGAAAGAAAATCCAGGTTTAGACGATGGATTAGCCCCACAAGGAGTCGAAGAATTGCGAAATAACGAATAATGTGATATACTTTCAAAATAGAAATAAAACAGTAAGAAAGGAAATCAAATATGAACGAAAAAAAAGACGATAAAAAGAAAAAACAAAAGCAATTGTACACAATAATTATTTTATGTGCTATCCTAGTAATAGGAGCAATTGTAGCATTATTAGTAGGAATTAACCATAAAAATAATGATGAAGAAAAAAATATGGCTTATACCGATTTAATTAAAGAAATCGATAACGAAACCGTAGAAAAATTAGAAATGACAGTAGGTAGTACCTCTGTAAGTGTAAAATTTAAAAATGAAGAAAAAGAAAAATCTGCTATTGTTCCAAGTACACAAGCTTTTATCGAATTGATTCAAGAAAAAGTACGAGAGGGAAATGAAATTGAATTAATCCAAAAACCAAAAAATGTATTTCTACAAATACCAGGTGCTCTATTTAGCCTTTTACCAACCTTATTAATGTTAGCAGTTGTGATACTAATTATCGAAATGCAAGGTTTAGGCGACAAAGGAAAGATTTATGATGGAGGAGAAAACAAAAGCAAAGTTCGTTTTAAAGATATAGCAGGTTTAGAAGAAGAAAAGAAAGAATTAGAAGAAGTTGTTGATTTCTTAAAAGAACCAAAACGCTTTTACCAAATGGGAGCCAAAATTCCAAAAGGAATTTTATTATATGGAAAACCGGGAACAGGAAAAACATTAATTGCCAAAGCAATTGCAGGAGAAGCAGGGGTGCCATTTATTTCTATGAGTGGATCTGAATTTATCGAAATGTTTGCAGGTCTTGGTGCTTCTCGTGTACGTAAATTATTTGAAAAAGCAAGAAAACTAGCCCCATGTATTGTATTTATTGATGAAATTGATGCGATTGGTTCAAGAAGAACCGCAAACAGTGGAGCAGAATCCGAAAACAACCAAACCTTAAACCAATTATTAGTGGAAATGGATGGATTTGAAGAAAATGAAACCATTATTGTATTAGCAGCTACCAACCGTCCAGAAATGCTAGATAAGGCCTTACTACGTCCGGGAAGATTTGACCGTCAAATTACCATTGCACCACCAGATGTACGAGGAAGAGAAGAAATTTTGAAAATTCATTCAGGAGAAAAGAAATTTGCTCCTGAAGTATCGCTAAAAAGCATTGCAGAAGATACCGCAGGTTATACAGGAGCAGAGCTTGCAAACATCTTAAATGAAGCAGCTATTATTGCAACCATAAATAACCATGAAGCCATTCATCAAGAGGATATTGAAGAAGCAGTAAAAAAAGTAACCGTAGGAGTTCAAAAAAAGACAAGAGTAATTTCAGATAAAGAAAAGAAACTAACCGCCTACCACGAAGCAGGACATGCCATCGTCGGAAAATTCTTAGAAACCTCAGACCCATTAAAAGAAATTTCCATTATTCCAAGAGGAATAGCAGGTGGATATACCATGTATAAATCCAATGAAGACAAATTCTACAAATCCAAGACCGAATTAGAAGAAAGATTGATTGGATTACTAGGAGGAAGAGCAGCTGAAAAATTAGCCCTAAACGACATTTCCACTGGAGCAAGAAATGATATACAAGTAGCAACCGAAATTGCAAAAGAAATGGTAACAGCCTATGGAATGAGCGAACGTTTAGGTCCAATCTCACTAGAAGAAAACGACAATATAGCAATATTTGGACAAAGTATGGAAGATGTGATTGGAGTAGAAATTAAAACATTAATTGATACCGCTTATCACCAAGCACAAGAAATTCTAAAAGCCAATAGGGAAAAGCTAGACACCGTAGCAGGACTTTTATTAGAAAAAGAAACCATTACAGCAGAAGAATTTGATGCGGTGTTTGAATAGAAAATTTAAAAGAACACTTGAAAAGTGTTCTTTTTTTCGATAGAATAGAATTGTTAAGGGTGAGAAGAGAATGGAAGAAATAAAAGAAAAAGTTATTCAGTTTATGAATTCTATAATGGATTGCGAAGCAATTGTTATTTTTGGGAGTTTTGCAAGAGGCACACAAACCGAAGAAAGTGATATTGATATTGCAATAAAAGTAAATGGTAACATAACGAAAAAAGAAATATTTGAAATGAGTCATTCTTTAGAAGATGAATTAAAACGAGACATTGACTTAGTAAATCTTGATACCATTGAAAATGATGGATTTAAGTATGAAATTTTAATTAATGGAATTACGATTTATTGTAAAAATTGCAATGAATTTGAACAGTATAAACTAGACGCTTACCGAGAATATTTGGAATTAAATGAGGCAAGAAGAGATATGATTAATGAAATGAAAAAGTAAGGAGAAAGAAAAGAATGGAGAATGAAGCAGTTATTATTAATAAGTATGACAGTATCAAAAGATGTATCAAACGAATTGAAGAAGAATATGAGGGAAACATTGAAAATTTATGTGATTATAAAAAATTAGATCCAATTGTACTAAATATACAAAGAGCATGTGAAGCGAGTATTGATATGGCAATGTATATTGTTTCAAACCGAAAATTAGGTATACCACAAACCAAAAAAGAAGCATTTATAAAGCTAGAAGAAAACAAATTAATTTCGGAAGAAATTAGTAAGAATATGCAAAAGATGATAGGATTTCGTAATATTGCAATTCATGAATATAAGCAGATTGATGAAGAAATACTTGCAGATATTATTGAAAATCATTTAACAGACCTAACCGATTTTGCAAAGGCAATATTGAATTTAGAAAGATAAATATGGATAAAAATAAAAATTTCAAAAGAAAGAATTCCATGAAAGTAGAAATCATGGGATTCTTTCTTTTTTGAAGATTATGATTAGAAGACAAAAATGGAAAAAGTAGAAACACCCTCTTGACAATAATAAGTCTAATAGTAAGATAGAGACATAAATAAATGTGTACATTGACAATTAAATAAGGAAAAGTATTTACAAGGCTATTGTTATTTAAATAGAAATAGGAAAAATGTGCATATTTATGGAAAAAATGTAAACAATAAGAAAAAAGAAAAAATGAAGAGAAAGGGGAACAAGAGAAAACATGAATAAAAAAGGAAATGTAGGGGTCGATGCCCACATCGACCCGAAAAAAAGAGACAAAAATGTAGGGGCAGGACTTGTGTCTGCCCGGAAACGGTATCACACTAGTGGCTTTGGTGATCACCATTATTGTACTATTAATCCTAGCAGGAATTACCATTAACCTAACCGTAGGACAAAGAGGAATTTTAACAAGAGCCCAAGAAGCAGGAAGGAATTATCAAGAGGCTGCGAAAAAAGAAGACGAAGATTTAGAAAAATTTTTAGGAGAAGCAGATAATATCATAGCAGGAATAAATACACCTACTACACCAAGTGGAGATAACTATACAATGGTAGATGGAGTACCAGTACCAAAAGGATTTGAGCATACAGAAGGAACCAAGGAG
>JAAWJM010000019.1 GCA_022796855.1 Clostridia bacterium
GCAAGAAGATATTGCCGAGTTAAAAGAAAACCAAGGAAGAATGCAAGAAGATATTGCCGAGTTAAAAGAAAACCAAGGAAGAATGCAAGAAGATATTGCGGAATTAAAAGAAAACCAAAATAAGATGGAACAAGTTATGCTAGAGCAACAAGAAAAACAAAAAGAAATGTTCCAAACACAACTTATTATGATTGAAGATATTAGAGAACTAAAAGAAAATCAAACTACGATGATGAAAGATATCAGTATGTTAAAGACAAATCAAAAGAAAATGATGAGGAGCATTAACACATTAAAAGGAAATCAAAAAGACATAAAAAGAGATATTCGTTTGTTACAAAAAGGGCAAGAAAAACTAAATGACAGAATTGATGCGGTATTAATGGATGTTGATGTAATTGATGAAAAAACGAAAAAAATGCAGGCAGTGATTTAAGTTCGATAGAAGAAAAGTAAGAGACTTACTTTTCGTTATTTCAAAAAGTTTACTACTCGTAAATTTATTTAAAAATCAAAAACAGATTTAAAAATCATTGGTGAAAAATCAATAAATTATTCCAAAAAACTATACAAAAAATAATAATAAATGATATAATCCATATAAAGTGAAGAATTAGAAAGAAGAGGATATTTATATGGGGAATATTGTATTATTAGATGAACTAACCATTAACAAAATCGCAGCAGGAGAAGTAATTGAAAGACCCGCATCTGTAGTAAAAGAAATGGTAGAAAATTCAATTGATGCAGGAGCAAGTAATATTAATATAGAAATTCGTAATGGAGGAATTTCCTATATTCGCATTTCTGATAATGGAAAAGGAATTGCAAAAGATGATATGGAAATTGCTTTTGAAAGACATGCTACTAGTAAAATTCGAAGCGCTAACGATTTAAGTCTTGTAAAATCGATGGGATTTCGTGGTGAAGCATTAGCAAGTATTGCTGCGATTGCTAATGTTGAAATGATTTCCAAAACAGCAATCCAAGAAACAGGAAATCGAATTGTAGTAGAAGCAGGAAAAGTGCTTTCAGAAGAGGAAACAGGCTGTCCAGTTGGAACAACAATTACGGTACAGAATTTGTTTTTTAATACTCCTGTTCGTTATAAATTCTTAAAAAAAGACTATACCGAATCTGGCTATATTGAAGATGCGATTACAAGACTTGCTTTAGTGAATCCAGAAATTGCTTTTAAATTAATTAATTCTGGAAAAACCATTTTGCAAACTTCTGGAAATGGAAACTTACAAGATGTAATTTATGCAATTTATGGAAGTGATATTGCAAGTAGTGTTGTTTCAGTAGATTATTCATATGAAGATATTCATGTTACAGGTGTTGTAGGAAAACCAGAAATTGCAAGATCCAATCGAAGTAACCAAACCTTTTTTGTGAACAAAAGGTTTGTAAAAGATAAGACTCTATCTGGTGCTACAGAAAATAGTTTTAAAGGACTGTTACCAATTGGAAAATATGGTTTCTTAATTTTAAATTTGGATATGGATCCAGCGAAAGTAGATGTGAATGTACATCCAGCTAAATTAGAAGTCCGCTTTGAGGAAGAAAACAAAGTGTTTAAAGCGGTATATCATGCCATTAAAGATACGTTATTAAAAGCAGAATTAATTGCGAATACGGAAAAAACACCAGAGATTACTCGTTATGAAGATAATGTATCTCCAAACCATAATACGAAATCTTCTATTACAGATTTATTCCGAAAAATAAAAAAAGAAGATAAGCAAGAAGAAGTACATAATGATGTAAATGTGATTGAAGATATTTTCCAAAAAAGAGAAATGAAAGAACAAGAAAAGCAAAATATCGAAGAAAAGAAGATGGATGTATTTAAAGAACTAATGGCAATGCAAAAAAGACTAAAAGAAGAAGCACAAAATGATGCAAGTTTAAAAACGAATATTGATAAACTAATTACCGATACGAAAAAAATTGGACTCGTAGAGGATGAAGAGGGAAATGTAATAATACAAAAGGACAAGTCTGAAAATCCAGACTTAGAGGAAGGAAACAATCATGATGATTCAACAATAGATATACCTAGTATAAATGGTGTAATTGGAAATATCCAATACGATAATAAAATGATAATAAAACCAGAAACTAGTTTAAAGCAAAAAAATGAAATAACTGATCTAGCGATACAAAAAGAAGAAATGACCAATTTAGTATTAAGGGAAGATAGCGAAGACTATAAAGCATATTCATTTAATTATGAAGAGGAGCAAGCCAATAAAGCAAATACGATAGGAATCAATTTAGAAGAAAAAAATGAAAATGAAATAGAGTTAGGCAAAGAGAAAAATGAAAATGAGATAAATTTTAATGATGAAGGAAGTCAAAATGAAACGAATTTGCAAAATAGGATAGATAAAAACCAAACAGATCAAGAACAAACAAATCCATTTTCAAGTAGCGAAATATTAGAAATGATTGAAAAGTTAGAAAAAATGGATAATGTTGAGAATAATCCAGAATTTGAAAACATGTATGAGAAAATATTTGGCAAATTACCAGCTTCAACAATTGAAGAACAAAACAAAGAAAAAGAAAAAATAAGTGCTTATGAGTTAATGAAAGAAGAAAACAAAATATCCATGTTTGATGAAGTAGAAGAACTAAAAAAGCCGACTTACAAATTTGTAGGAATTGCTTTTCGTACTTATATTATTATTGAGATTGAAAAAGAATTATACATTATTGACCAGCACGCAGCTCACGAAAGAGTCATGTATGAAAAAGTAAAGAAAAATTATTATTCAGACGGTGTAAAAGAGTCACAAATGTTACTATTACCAGATGTTATTACATTAACACATAAAGAAATGGATATTTTACGAGATAATGCTGACATGTTTGGAAATGCAGGCTTTGCATTTGAGGAATTTGGAGAAAATACCATAAAACTGATGGGAGTGCCTAATATTTGTATTGATTTAGATACAAAAGAACTTTTCATGGAAACGTTAGACGAAATTAACACGGTTGCAAGAACAGCAAAGCAAGAAATAGAGGAAAAATTTATTGCTACAGTTGCATGTAAAGCAGCAGTAAAAGCTCATATGGATTTAACCGAAGAAGAGGTAGATAGTTTAATGAGTAAGTTATTAGAACTTCCAAATCCATTTACATGTCCACATGGAAGACCAACAGCAATTCGTATGGATAAAGATGATATTGAGAAAAAATTTGCAAGAAAAAAATAACAAGAAAGAAGGCAAGATTTTCAAAATTGCCATTTACCAAAATAGACTTGAAATCCACAAAAGAAAGGAAGAAAAAATATGTTTATGATAGCAATCATATCAATTGCCATTTATCTTATCGCTATTTTAATGATTTCTACAAATATTTATGAATTTCAAAAAGAGCAAAAACGAAATTTCATCATAATAGGAGTTTTTGCCATCTTAATCTTTACATGGATGATTGTGGCATTTAGCTCAAATGGTATACAGGTTAGTGAAGGCAATTTCTTAAAAACAGCCAAAATGGTATCCATACTTCTTTTTGCACCAATTAACACAATCTTTGTTTTGCCATATTTAGGAAATGTATTAAATAAGTATAAACAAGAAAGAATAAAAGAAGAACAAGTACGAAAAAGATTGTTAATATTAGCGGTTGCATTATTGTTAGTCATCATTGTAGAGGTAAATTATATTAAAACATTTGAAATAGGATTATTATCAAGTGTAATAAAATAAAAAGGGAGAAAGGATAACAAGATAGAATGCAAAAGAAGGAAAAAAAGCCAACCGTAATTGTTATTTGTGGTCCAACGGCTTCTCGGGAAAACAGCATTATCCATTGAAATTGCGAAACAGATTGATGGAGAAATTATTTCAGCAGATTCGATGCAAATTTATAAAGAAATGAATATAGGAAGTGCTAAACCAACAACAGAAGAAATGCAAGGAATTAAGCACTATTTATTAGATTTTGTGTCACCAAAAGAAAGATATAGTGTAGCCGATTATAAAAAACAAGCTACTAAAGCTATAGAAGAAATTTTGAAAAAAGGTAAAACACCAATCATTGTAGGTGGAACAGGACTATATATTGATGCTCTTATTTACAATATCGATTATCCAGAAATTGAATTTGATGAAACCTATCGAAAACAATTAGAAAAAAGGGTAGAAAAAGAAGGGTTATCACTTTTATATGAAGAAGCAACCAAAATTGATGAAGAAGCAATGAAAAGAATCAGTCCCAATGACCAAAAACGAATTTTGCGTGTATTAGAAGTATATCATCAAACAGGCAAAACAAAAACCCAGCAAGAATTAATGTCTAGACAAAAAGAAGTGCCATATGATTATCACGTGTATGCACTTACGATGCCAAGAGAACAATTATATGACCGTATTAATAAAAGAGTGGATATTATGATAGAACAAGGACTTGTAGAAGAAGTAAGAAAAATTCTTGAAACCTATCAAGAATATCCAACGGCTATGCAAGCATTAGGATATAAAGAGATAAAAGAATACATAGAGGGAAATGCTAGCAAAGAACAAGCCATTGAAACCATCAAACAAGAAACCAGAAGATATGCCAAAAGGCAACTTACTTGGTTTCGAAAAAACAAACAAACGAAATGGCTAGATGCAAATGAAAAAGAAGAAAATATGAAAATCATACTGGAGGGTATTAATTGAAAAAAATAGGGAAAGATAATAGAGTAGCTGTTAATGAACCAAGACAAAAAAATAAGAAAAAAGTAGCAGTTGCTTATGGTATTGGGGTTCTCATTTTGATTTATTTTGTATATTCACTCATACAGTTAATAAAGCAACCAACCGATGTGATTACCATTGCCAATGGAAATTTGTCAGAAGAAGAAAGTGCAGTCGGTTATGTGATTCGAGAAGAAACCGTTATTAGGGGAGATAACTATAAAAATGGAATGGTTCAAATTAAAGCAGAGGGCGAGCGAGTAGCAAAAGATGATCCAGTTTTTCGTTATTATAGTAATAATGAAGAAAATTTAGTAAAAAAGATACAAGAACTTGATATTAAAATACAAGAAGCAATGGCAAATGAGACAAATTTCTTTTCAAATGATATCAAATTATTAGAAAATCAAATTCAAGAAAAATTGGTGGAATTAGAAACGTTAAATGATATACAAAAAATAGCTCAATATAAAAAAGAGATTAATACAAAGATTACCAAAAAAGCGAAAGTGGCAGGAGAATTAAGTCCAGCCCGGTTCTTATATTCGTAAATTAATTGAAGAAAGAAGTTCCTATGAAAACACACTAAATTCTGGGTCGGAGTATATTACTGCTCCAACTAGTGGAATTGTGTCTTATCGTGTGGATGGGTTAGAAGAAGTTCTAACACCTGACTCGTTTTCAACTTTAAATACGAAATTACTAGAGGACTTGAATCTAAAAACAGGAGAAATTATAGCTGGGAATGAAAAAAGTGGGAAAATTGTAAACAATTTTGAAGGATATATTGTTACAAGTTTGGATTCCAAAAAAGCAAGTGAAGCACAAATTGGAGATAGTGTTACCATTCGATTATCAAACAGTGAAGAAATACAAGCAAAGGTAGCCTATATGATAGAAGAGGAAGATACCAAATTATTAGTATTTAAAATTAATGAAGGATTAGAACTACTTGCCAATTATCGAAAAATTACGTTTGATATTATTTGGTGGAGTTACAAAGGATTAAAAGTACCAAATACAGCGTTAATTTCAGAACTTGCCAAAGAAGGTAGTATGGAAGAGGGAAATGATATTTATTTTGTTATTCGAAATCGAGCAGGGTATACAGATAAAATACCAGTCAAAATCTTAAAACAAAATTCGTCTTATTCCATTATTACAAACTATGAAACGACAGAATTAAAAGAAAAGTGGGGTTATACAGTTGAAGAAGCAAAAAAATTAAATCGTGTTGTACTCCATGATGAGATTATGGTTCACCCCAAAATGTAATATTACAAAAATATTACAAAACGATTAAAAATATATTACAATTTGAGAAATGTATTGACAAGATACGAAAAAAGTAAGATACTTATGATACATACCAAGGAGAAAAATTAGGAGGTTTAAAATGGCAGGAGCTGTAATGAATAAAATTTGGGATTTTTTAGGAATGGATAATGCGGCAGAAGAGGAAGAACTAGATGATAGAGTATATGATTATGATTACGAAGAAGAGGATGAAGAACAAGAACCAAAAACAATTTTTGGAAGAAAACAAAAAATAGTAAATATGCCACAAACACAACAAGTAAGAATGGTAATTTCACAACCAACTACATTTGAACAATCAGAAGAAATTTGTAATTATTTAAAAGAAAGAAAATCAGTTATTGTGAATTTAGAATATGTAAATAAAGATGTAGCAAGAAGAATTGTTGACTTTATTAGTGGATCTGTACATGCGTTAGATGGACATATTCAAAAAATATCAAATTCAATCTTTTTAATTGCTCCAACGAACTATGAAATTGCAAATGAAATGGCAAGAGAAGAAATTAAGAATCGATTATCTGTTTCATGGCTAAAAAATAACTAAGAATACATAAAAGTCGGGGATGGGCATCAGAGAAAATCTGATAAAACAGTCCGGCTTTTTTAACACTTGATAGAGGTGATAAGAAGTTGTCCGAATGGTGAAGGACAGATTTAATCGCCCCTATTGTTCCATATAAAACGATTAAGGAGGAAGATAGAATGTTAACACCACTAGAAATCGAAAATAAAAAATTTTCAAAGCAAATGATGAATGGATACCATGTAGATGAAGTTGATGAATTTTTAGATATCTTAACAGCAGATTACGAAAAATTATATAAAGAAAACGCAGAATCACGTGAAAAATTAGAACAATTAACCCAAGATGTATCTCATTATAAAACCATTGAAAATACGTTACAAAGTACATTAATGATGGCACAATCCACAGCAGAAGAAGTAAAAAATGTGGCACGTCAACAAGCAGAACAAATTATAAATGATGCACAAGCAAATGCAAGACAAGAAATTGTAAATTTAGAACAAGAAATTTTATTAAAGAAAAAGGAATTAGAAGATGCCCAAAAGCAATTTGATATTTACAAAGCAAAAATGGAATCACTACTAATTTCGCAACTTGAAATATTAAAAGATATTAACAAAGATTAAACAAAAAACAGAAGAAAAAGACAGAGAAAAAGCGTTCTCTGTCTTTTGCCGTCTTTATTACAAAAATGTTAAATGTATGTTACATTTACGTGTTTCCTATTGACTTATGGGGGAAAACTAAATAAAATAGTAATATCAAAAAGAGGGAGAAAAATGCGAGTAATTAGTGGAACAGCAAAAGGAACGGTCTTGTATTCTTTAGAAGGAGACGCAACAAGACCTACTTTAGACAGAGTGAAAGAAGCACTGTTTAATATACTACAAATGGACTTACAAGAAACAGAAGTATTAGATTTATTTTCTGGTAGTGGAGCGCTTGGAATTGAATGTTTAAGTAGAGGTGCTAAAAAGGCAGTTTTTTGTGATAAATCGAAACATGCAATGGAGATTATCAAAAAAAATTTAGAAAAAACACACCTAACTAAAAATGCCATTACCATACAAGAGGATTACCAAAAAGCATTAGACCTTTTACAAAGTGAATATCAGTTTGATTTTATCTTTTTAGACCCACCATATGCAAAGGATTGTGTCAAAGTAGCTACTGATAAAATTATAGCACAAGGGTTATTAAAAGAAGATGGAACCATTATTATTGAAACAGATGAACAAGAAAGAATTTTAAAAGAAATAAAGGACACGGATGTCATTGTGAGAGATTTAAGAAAATACGGAAGAGTCCATTTAATTTTCTTAAATCGAAAGGGGTAAAAAATGGAATTATTTACATTACTAGAAACATTAGAAGAAATGCTAGAAAACAGTAAGACAGTACCGTTTTCAGGAAAAGCCATTATTGAAAAAGAAGAAATGTTGGATATTATTAAAGAAATTAGAATTAAATTACCAGATGAACTAAAACAAGCAAAATGGGTCAAAGAAGAAAGACAACGTATTTTAGTAGAAGCAGGAAAAGAAGCAGAAGACATTGTAAAAGAAGCAGAAAATAGGATTATTTCGATGATCGATGAACACGAAATTACCAGAAAAGCATATGAACAAAAAGCACAAATTATTGAAACAGCAAATGAAATGTCAAGAGAAATTTCAAAAGGAACCAAAGATTATGCGGATAATTTGTTAGGAAACATTGAAGTAGTATTAGGGGATGCGCTTAAGATGATACAAAATAATAGAAAAGAATTACAATAAAAAAGAATACATGTAGGGGTTGCATATCATGCAATCCTTTTGTAATAGGGCAAAACAATTATTTTATATTCAAAGCAATTGCAAAATTTATGTAAATGTATTATAATGTTAAACGTAGGCAAAAATAAGTTGAAAAAGTCTAATTTGTGGGTAGTATACGCATTTTAGCAAAGGAGGTAATATGTTATTAGTAAAAGTGTTTGCGAATGCAGTAAGACAAGTTCCTACTGTAGCAAAAGCGTTGCAAAAGTTGATAAAGGCTCAAAAATGGAATGGCGAAAGAAAAACAGATGCTATTCATATTGTTTATCAACTAGAGACGTCGCCTATTTGTGAGCCGGAAGCTACTATAGAAATAGTTGACGGAAGGTTCGGTCCAATATTTCTTACACTTCTTTCATCAGACCTTGATAGAATATCGATGGAACGGGACAAATATAAAATAACAGAGTATGTTCAAAAGTTAATAGAGGATATTAATTCACTTACATGTGAAATTGTATTGGAATATGGCGGATGCGACTATGATAAAAAAAGGGATGTTTTTGAGGCCGAGATTTACTGGTACATTTAATCCTTATTTTAAGAAATTGGAAAAGCGTGTGCGTAGGTTTAATATGCACACGCTTTTCCCTTCAAAAAAATAATAATTTTTTCGTCACAATTGTTGCAAATGGTAGGATAGAATGATAGAATTAGAAAGGAAAAATTTGCGTAAATACAAAGGAAGGATGTTTTAGAAAATGGCAAAAGGAAAAAGAAGTAAAACGAGTAGTAAAACAGGGACTAGAACGGCAAGTAGAAGTAGAAAAAAACAAAGTGGAACTAGTATTGACTTAGCTGTGGTATCGATGATTGTTGTTAGTATTTTACTTGCAGTATTAATTTATACAAATTCAGGAACAATGGGACAAACCTTAAGCCCACTTCTTGGGGGACTTATGGGTTGGATGAAATATATTTTACCAATTGGCACCTTTGCGATTGCCATTCATTTGGCATGTGAAAAAAAGGATACATTAATGCCAAAATTAATTCAATATGCTGTTTTTCTTATGTCAATTGCAGTAGTGATGAGTGTGTATCAAATGTCAAAACATACAATTGATACATCAAAAGAATTTGGTGTCATTGTAGAACAAGCCTATAATCTAGGACAAAAAAACATTGGTGGAGGAATGCTTGGAATGCTTGTAGCACTTCCAGCTGCTAAATTATTAGGGGAAACCGGAGCTGTTATTTTAGCAGTAGGTGTTGCCGTTCTTCTTCTTATTTTCATGTTTGGAATTCATCCAGCGGATATGATTACAAATGCCGTAGAGAACATGGAAGAAAAACGAGAACTACGTAGAGAACGTAGACTAGAAGAAGAGGAAGAGGAGGATGAAGAAGAGGAAGAAGAAATTGTAGTACGACCACAAAGAAAAGAAAAACTACGAAAAACGAAGACCAGTTCCATCGATATTCCACTAGACGATGACCAAATTACAATAAACTTAAACAATGAACCAAAAGGATTGCAAAAATATGATCATTCAGAGGATGACCTAACTCCACTTACGATGAAATCACCAAAACCAAAAAAAGGAAAATCGATCGATATTGATATTGGAGAAGAAGAGCCACCAAAACAAGAAAAAGAAGAAAGTTCTCCAAATGAATTAGAAAATATCTTCAAAACGGAACAACCAGTAAAAGAAGAACAAACCAAAGAAGTATTGGTACTAGAACATACCATGACAACAGAAGATGACAACTACGAATTTCCACCAATTGAATTACTAAGCGAAGGAAAAGTAACTCAAAAGGGTGGTAAAAAAGCAATTGCCGATAATGCTACAAGACTTCAAAAAACATTATATAGTTTTGGTGTATCGGCAAAAGTGGAAAATGTGTCAGTAGGACCTTCGATTACAAGATATGAATTAAAACCAGCAGAAGGGGTAAGAGTAAACAAGATTGCAAATTTAGCAGACGATATTGCCCTAAATTTAGCAGCAGAATCCATTCGTATTGAGGCACCAATCCCAGGAAAACAAGCAGTCGGAATTGAAGTACCAAATAAAGAGACAGAAATGGTACATTTAAGAGATATATTAGAAAGTAGCGATTTTGTAAACTTCTCCTCCAACCTTGCTTTTGCATTAGGAAAAGACGTTGCCGGAAATGGAGTCGTTACCGATATTGGAAAAATGCCACATGTGCTAATTGCAGGAAGTACAGGTTCACGGTAAGAGTGTATGTATAAACACCTTAATTACCAGCATCATCTATAAAGCCAAACCAAGTGATGTAAAACTATTAATGGTAGACCCAAAAGTAGTAGAACTTTCTGTATACAATGGAATTCCACACCTATTAATTCCAGTTGTAACCGACCCGAAAAAAGCAGCAGGAGCACTTGCATGGGCAGTACAAGAAATGGTCAATCGTTATGGGCTATTTGCTAAAAAGGGAGTAAGAGATATTAAAGGTTACAATGAAGCCATTGAAAAAGAAGGCTCTACAGAAAAATTACCACAAGTGGTTATTATTATAGATGAGCTTGCTGACCTTATGATGGTAGCCGCAAAAGATGTAGAAGATGCGATTTGCCGTTTAGCACAAATGGCAAGAGCAGCAGGTATGCATTTAGTCATCGCAACACAAAGACCATCAGTAGA
Source organism: Clostridia bacterium (assembly GCA_022796855.1). Classification (GTDB taxonomy): domain Bacteria; phylum Bacillota; class Clostridia; order TANB77; family CAG-508; genus RGIG8482. The sequence continues at coordinate 10,991 of JAAWJM010000019.1, forward strand.
TGTTATTACTGGTATTATTAAAGCCAATATTCCATCAAGAATTGCCTTTGCCGTTTCTTCACAAGTTGACTCAAGAACCATATTAGATATGGTAGGGGCAGAAAAATTATTAGGAAAAGGAGATATGCTATTTTATCCATCAGGAGCACCAAAGCCAACAAGACTACAAGGCGCTTTTGTATCAGATAAAGAAGTAGAAAAAATAGTGGATTTCTTAAAATCCAATGGTGGAGAAATTACCTATAATGAGGATATATTAGATTCCATTGAAAAATCAAATAGTACAGATAAAGAACTAGACGAAGCCGATGAAGACGATGATACCGACCCATTTTTAAATGATGCCATTGAAACCGTTGTAGAAACAGGACAAGCCTCTACCTCCTTTATTCAAAGAAGATTTAAGGTAGGATATGCAAGAGCAGGAAGAATTATCGACCAAATGGAAGCAAGAGGGATTATTTCTGGCTATGAAGGAAGCAAACCACGTCAAGTATTAATGAGCAAAGAAAGATGGCAAGAATTAAAAATGGGACCTGTACCAGAAGGAGAAGAGAAGGTAGAAGAGGTTACAGAATAGAACCCCCAGTCGCCTATCGGCGACAGTCCCCTTAAATAAAGGGACCTTTATGTTACAGTTCTCCAAAGGATAGCCCTAAAAGAGCCTCCTTTATGTAAGGGAGGTGGCAGGGCGTAGCCCTGACGGAGGGTTCTTAAGATTCCTATTGAAACAAGAACAAAAGAAGAAAGGAAGAAAATTTGTGGATACTGAAAAAATTTTTTCCAAGATTACACCAAAGGATTATCATAATGAATTAGAATTAATTTTAGAAAACAAAGACTTTTCAGAAGACGTAAAAAATCTTCTCCTTTCTTGTATCTATAAAATAGAAGCAGGATACCAAGATTATGAAATCGTAAAACAAGTGGTACTTAGTAAAAAAGAATATTTAGAAGAAATTTTAACCATTATAAAAGAAAAATGCCATCAAATCGAAATCAAAAAAGAAGAAACTAAAAGTTTAGAACAAGAAGGAAAAAGAAGATACGAAATTGATCGTACAGAGGGGAGCATTACCCTATGGCACCCAAATGAGCAAACCATTTTGTATGCCATTTATGAATTAGATGATAATCAAATCTATGTAGATGAACAGTATAGCTTAATTCGAACCTCACTTTCGGAACTACTAAATAAGGGCGAAAATATGAACCGCTTAGAAGTATTAAGAGACTTTAATGGTTGGAATTGGAATACCAATCCACAAGAATTGCAAAGTATTACCATTAACTTAGTCTATCAAAACTTAATTGATTTGTTAGGAATTGAATTTTTAGAAAAGTGGATTCATACCAAAAAAGTAACGGATTATTTTGGGCTTGCCAAAGAAAAAATTCAAACAGAATTTGGTGTTAAAAATGAGGAAGAACTATTTTATTGGATTGGTCGATTAGCACTAATTACCTGTACCAAAACAAACCAAAGGGAAAGACAATATCTATTAGAGGAAAAGAAAGATAGACAAGAAGAATTACTGAGACTTACTTATAAAAAAGAATTATTAGAAGAAGTTATGAACAAAAACAAGCAAGCACGTGCAGAAATACGAGAAATTGATACCATATTAAATGATAAGGAACGATTAGCAGAAGAATTTATAAAAAGAAACGACAAACTACCAGAATATCATAAAATAGTAGATTTATCCCATTTAATAGAAATCTTAACAAAACAAAGAAAAAAGATTATCTCAAGAATGGAAGAACAAAGCAAAATACTAGAACCTGCTTATTATGTAGAAGTAAAAACAAAATTAGAAGAGCAATTAGAATTATTATCAAACATAGAATTAGAGGAACAAGAAGAAAGAAAACGAATGTTAGAATATAGTATTGAACTAGAAAAAGTAGTTATGAATTGCTTTCAAAAAAGAATAGAACAAATGGATAACTTAGAAAAATTACAAAAAAGAGAAGAAATCATAAAAGCAATCTATCGTTTTCGTTATTACTGTTATTTGTATTTTGAAAATGAAAAATACATTGGAGAAACGACCGAATTAGAAGAAGAAAGAACAAAAATTAAAAAACGATTATTACAAAAAGCAGAAGAAGCAAAATGCATAAGCAAAATCGTAAAATCAGAAAAACAACTTGAAATATTCAATCTTCTTTTTGAAACAAGAATCATTAACCTAGAAAACATTACCATCGAATTAAGCGAAGAAGAAAACATACAAGCGACCATATACGATGGCGATGTGTTAGAAAAAACAATGCCATTACCAATTACCAAAAAAGAACTAAACGTAAAACTTGACAAAAAAATAAGGTTACTGGGCTGATGCCATTTATTGACACGAAGAAAAGACAAAATCAAAATGAGTCAATGACCTCATTGCCCCTTACTACGAAGGCATACAAAAAGGCCCCTTTACTTAAGGGGGCTGTCGCCGATAGGCGACTGGGGGTTTTTAGAATGAATCCCCCTTTCATAAAACCATAAAATAAGGAGGAAAAAGATGAAAATTACCTTTTTAGGAGCCGCCAAAACGGTTACTGGTTCTAATTTTTTAGTGGAAGCAGCACGGAAAAAAATTCTTAGTAGATTGTGGTATGTACCAAGGAAAAGCGACTGAGGAAAAAGACAATGACGATCCATTTTTATTCGATGTACATGAAATTGACTTTATGCTATTAACCCATGCACATATTGACCATTCGGGTAGAATTCCAAAATTATACAAAGAGGGATATCGTAATCCAGTCATTGCAACCAAAGCTACGTGTGATTTATGCGAAATCATGCTTCCAGATAGTGGACATATTCAAGAAATGGAAATCGAATGGAAAAACCGCAAACGTAAACGCGAGGGAAAACAAGAATTACCACCTTTATATACAGCTGAGGAAGCCACCGAGTCATTAGAATTATTTCAAGGAGTACAATACGATGAAATCATTGAAGTTGCGGAAAACATCGAAGTACGTTTTAATGATGCAGGACATATGCTAGGCTCAAGCATTATTGAAGTATGGGCATATGAAAATGGAAAAACCGAAAAAGCTGTTTTTACAGGAGATATTGGAAACAATGATATTCCACTACTGGCTTCACCAACTATGATAGAAAGTACCGATTATTTGATAATGGAATCTACTTATGGTAGTAGGCTTCATATGAGAAATGATGATAAAGCAGAACTTTTCTTAAATATTGTATCGGAAACCATTGACAATGGTGGAACCGTAGTTATTCCCTCTTTTGCTGTAGGAAGGACACAAGAGATTGTTTATGAATTAAACAAATTAAAAGAAAAACGTGATGATGAAGAATTTCTAAAACAATATGAAGCATTGATGAAAGTGCCAGTTTTTATCGATAGCCCACTTGCTATTTCAGCTACAGAAATATTTAAGAAAAATATGGATTTATTTGATGATGAAGTAAAAGAAGAGATGCAACATGGGGATAATCCATTAGAATTTCCGGGCTTACAATTTACCAAAACAGTAGAAGAATCCAAAGAATTAAATGAAAGAAATGATTCTTCTATTGTAATATCTGCTAGCCGGAATGTGTGAAGTAGGACGTATTAAGCATCATTTAAAACATAATCTGTGGAATCCGAAAAGTACGATTTTGTTTGTTGGCTATCAAGCACCAGGAACCTTAGGAAGTAAATTGGTAAATGGAGAAAAAAAGGTAAAAATTTTTGGAGAAGAGATTATGGTAAATGCCAGAATTGAATACATTGAAGGATATTCTGGACATGCAGACCAAGAATGGTTATTAAATTTCATTTATTCCTTTATTCAAAAACCAAAGCAAATCTTTTTAGTACACGGAGAACCAGAATCACAGGAAATATTGAAACAAAAAATATTAGAAAATACCAATATTCCAGTGACAATACCAGATTTTGGTGAAACCTATGAATTAAAAGAAGCAAAACTAACCTTAGCCCATAAACTAGAACTAACCACAAGATACAAACCATTACGCTTAGAAGTACTAGACCGTATGCAAAAACTAAAAGACGAAGTAGAAGATATGACACAAATTCTAAAAGAAGAAATCATTACCGAAAAAGCAAAAGACGCCGAAGTTGCCTCAATTAATGAAAGAATAAAAGAACTAGAGAGGCAGATTGTGAAGATTATTGAACGGATAGTATGAAATGTAATAAAGAAAACATAGGAAAAGCAAGTTTTGAACCAAAAAACGAAAGGAAAGAAAAATAAATGGAAAACAAATATTATAATGATGCCATTATTGGAAACAAAAAATTAAGAGCAAGTTATACCAAAAAAGGAGAATTACTAAGGTTATATTACCCAAACCCAGACCATAGGCAATACGTAGATTATTGGTATGCGGGGTTAAAAATTAACGATTCTGGTTTTATCAATTTGTATGATGATATTAATAACCAATATCATCAATATTATGAGGAAGATACGAATATTTTAAATACCGAAATAACAAATACATACTTTAAAATAAGAGTCAACCAATTGGATTTTGTACCAATTAAAGAAAATGTGTTAGTAAAACGATATGAATTTATTAACGAAAACAGTATTGAATTGGATGTGAAATTTTTAATCCATTCGAAACTATTAACGGATGAGAATAATCCGGTTAGTTGCAAAATCACTAAACAGGGAATGTTACAATATTCTCACGATTTTACCCTTTCTACAATTTCAAAAAAGACACCACTTTCGAGTTTTCAAATAAATGATACCAATCGTAATATTTATGCAGGAGTGATTGAAGACAAAGACTATATTGGTATGAGTGCAGATTCTAGTATTTGTTATGATATTGGAGTTTTAAAACCAAATGAGAAAAAGGAAATAATGATTTATATCTGGATAAATGAAAACAAAGAAAAACAAAAAAATGATGAAGTAGAACGTTTAAATGAAGCCATTAAAGATATGGATTATGCCAAACAATTAACTACTACCAAAAACTATTGGAAAAAATTTGTAAAAGACCATGAAATGTTAGAATTAAAAAATAAAACAGAATATGATAAAAAAATAAAACAAATCTACCACAGAACCATTTTACTATATCCATTACTAATAAACGAAGAAACGGGTGGAATTTCAGCAAGTATCGAGGTAGATGAAAAAAGAACACAGTGTGGAAGATATAGTTACTGTTGGCCAAGAGATGCAGCATTTATCACAAAAGCACTCGACATACTTGAAATGGAAAAAGAAACCGAAAAATTTTATAAATCTTTTTGTAAAAATACGCAAGGTAAATCTGGTATGTGGGAGCAACGTTTTTATACGAGCGGACGTTTAGCACCTTGTTGGGGATATCAAATTGATGAAACAGCGAGTGTGATTTATGGGGTGTATGAGCACTATGACAGAACAAGAAATATTAAGTTTTTAAAAGATAATCTAAAAATGCTAGAAAGAGCAACCAAGTTTTTACAAAAATATGTAAATGATGTCATAGAAGAAAAAAACGAAATGCATGTAAGTTATGATTTATGGGAAATGCACGAAGGAATTCATTTATACTCGATGGCAAGCATTTTTTCAGCCTTTAATGTAATGATAAAAACTTATGCGATTTTAGAAACAGCAAAAGAAATAACCAATCGACTACAACAAGAGAATATGTCAAAACAAAAAGCAATCTTAATTAAAGAATTAGGAAAAATTAAAAAATATGTAACCAAAACCTTTTATGATGAGGAAAAGAAATATTTTAAACGAAATAATCAAGATGAAAAAATGGATATTAGTGTATTAGGAGCAGTAACGCCATTTGGTATGTTTTCACCAAAAGAGAAAAAAGTACTAAACACAGTAGAAAAACTTAATATGACACTACGAACCTATACAGGAGGATATAAGCGTTTTGAAGAAGACCACTACCGAAATGGTAATCCATGGCCAATAGCAACATTATGGATGGCACTATACTATATAGAAGTAAAAAATTATAAAAAGGCAAAGGAATGTTTTGATTTTGTCGTAAAATCCAGTACAGAACATGGATTTTTGGCAGAACAAGTGGATAATAATACAATGCAGGCAAATTGGGTAATTGGACTAGGTTGGAGTCATGCGATGTTTGTCATTGTATTAGAAAAATTAATGAATAAGTAGGAAAAAGCAAGGGTATCCTTGCTTTTTTATATGGAAGTGAAATTGTGAGTAGTTTAAAGCAATTAATATTTATACAACTTTTATGATAAAATCAATTTAAAGAAGGTAAATTTTTCTTCAATAATTTTCCACGATGTATGATAATTCAATGTTTCTAAACTTTGCAGATTAGCAAAATTTGATCAAAAATTTACACGAATGGAAAGAGAGTATAAAAAAGTTATAAAACGTTAAATATTAACTTATTTCGGAAAATAGTAAGAACTAATTTCTTGAATAAAATTGATAGGAATTTTAATGAAATAAAAAATAATTGATACACTTTATATTCGTGTATAACATAATTAAAACACAAAATTTCCTAAAAGTAAATAAAAATAATTCGACACAACATGTCGATTTTAGTCGAAAGGATTAGGAAAATAAATAAAAAACTTTATATTCTTTGTTGACATGACAGGATAATCTTATATATAATTCGTATTAGAAATAAGAAAAAGGAGAGCATTATGGCAAAGGAAAAAACAGTATTTGTGTGTAGTGGATGTGGTTATGAATCACCAAAGTGGATGGGAAAGTGTCCAGCTTGTAATGAATGGAATACATTTTATGAAGAAAAACTGACCAAACAAGCAGGTACAAAATATGAAAAGAAAAAAGAAGCCATCCCAATGGTGCTTATGAATTTAGAAGGAAAAGAAGTTTGTAGAAATTCTACCGGTTTTTCGGAGTTGGATAGGGTACTAGGAGGAGGCTTAGTAAGTGGGTCTTTGGTGTTACTTGGAGGAGAACCAGGAATTGGAAAATCTACTTTAATTTTACAAATTTGTGACAAAATTAGGGGAGAAGGAAAAGTATTATATGTGTCTGGAGAAGAGTCTGCTGAGCAAATTAAACTACGAGCAGACAGGCTTGGTATTCATAACGAAGATATTTTATTTTTAGGAGAAACGGATATTGGAATAATTGAAGAGGCAATTTTAAAGGAAAAACCAAAACTTGTTATTATCGATTCCATTCAAACAATGTATTCGGATGAAATTACCTCTGCACCAGGAAGCGTTAGCCAAGTAAGAGAAATTACATCCAAAATAATGAGAGTGTGTAAGGAAAATGCGATTACAACCATTATTATTGGACATGTTACAAAAGATGGAAATATTGCAGGACCACGTGTATTAGAACATATGGTAGATACTGTGCTTTACTTAGAGGGAGAACGATATTTTTCATATCGTATTTTACGAGGAGTTAAAAACCGTTTTGGTTCAACCAATGAGATTGGAATGTTCGAAATGAAAGATAAAGGAATGTGTGAAATAGTAAATCCATCTTCCATTCTAATTTCCGAAAGAGAAGAAACACCACCAGGTTCGATTATTGTAGCAACCATGGAAGGGACAAGACCCCTTATGGTAGAAATTCAAAGCTTAACTTCTACAAGCGTGTTTGGTTTGCCTAGAAGAACGGCAAACGGTATGGATTACAATCGTTTGACTTTGTTAATTGCGGTATTAGAAAAAAAAGTAGGACTAAACTTAGGAAATCAGGATGTGTATGTAAATGTAGTAGGAGGCATCAAACTAAATGAACCAGCGGTGGATTTAGGAGTTGTATTAGCAGCAGCTTCTAGTTATAAAAATATTGCCATTCCACAGGGAACGGTTGCGATTGGCGAAGTTGGTTTAACAGGAGAAATTAGAAGTGTTAATTTAATCGAAAAAAGGTTAAAAGAAGTGGAAAAATTAGGATTTAAAACGTGTATCATTCCAGAAAATAATAAAAAACTATTGAAAGAATCTTATAAATTAGATATAATAGGCGTAAATGATATTGGGGATGTTATAAAAAAAATGGGATTACGATAGGAGATGGAAAATTTGAGGAAAAACCGAGATACTTCTGTAACTGACATTTTAAAATTAATTGCACCAGGAACGCCAATTCGAGATGGGTTAGAAAGTATTTTAAAAGCGAAAACAGGAGCTTTAATTGTAATAGGAGATTCCAAAGAAGTATTAGATATTGTTGATGGTGGTTTTTCCATTAACGAAGAATATACCTCCTCAAGATTATATGAACTTGCTAAAATGGATGGAGCAATTGTGCTTAGTAAAGACTTAAAACGTATTTTATTTGCAAATGCCCAGTTAATTCCAAATGCGAATATTTCAACAAAAGAAACAGGAACTAGGCATAGAACAGCAGAACGTACGGCAAAACAAACAAAAGAATTGGTGATTAGTATTTCACAAAGAAGAAATATTATTACAATGTTTAAAGGCGAATTTCGTTATGTGATAGAAGATACAGCAAGTATTTTAGCAAAAGCAAACCAAGCTTTACAAACTGTAGAAAAATACAAAAAAGTATTTGATGGAAAACTAAGTGTATTAAACGAATACGAATTTAATGATATTGTTACATTAGATAATGTCATTACTGCGATTCAAAGGGCAGAAATGGTAATGACCATGGCAGAAGAAGTACAAAGAAGTATTTATGAATTAGGAATAGAAGGTCGCTTAGTGCAAATGCAATTAGACGAATTAGTTGGTGACTTAGAGCGAGAAGAGTTATTAATGATAAAAGATTATATTGTACAAGGAAAGAAGAGAAATCCAGAAAAAGTGTTAAATGAAATTATTAACTTAAGTTATGAAGATTTGATGAATCCACAGATGATTGCAAAAATATTAGGATATGAAATATTTGACAATTATGATGAGGTTGGTGTATATACCAAGGGTTATCGAATTTTAAATAAAATTCCAAGAATGCCGAATAATATTGTGGAAAATTTAATTAAGAAATTCAAATCTTTACAATACATTATTGCAGCAGATATACAAAAACTAGATGAAGTAGACGGAATTGGAGAAGTACGAGCAAGAACAATTAGGCAATCTTTAAAAAGAATGCAAGAACAATTTGTTTTTGACAATGTTATGCTATAAAAAGGTACATAGGAAAAAGAGAGGTGAAAAAACGTGAAACAAAATCATGGTATTACGCTAGTTAGTCTGGTTATTACGATTATTGTCCTTATTATTATAACGGGAATTGCGATATTTGCTGGAACAAGTACGATAAAAAGTACAAAAATAGCAGGTTTTATGACAGAATTAGAACTGATACAAGAAAAAGTAAATACTATTTATGAAAAGAGAAAATTAAACAAAGAAGATATTAATTATTATAGTTCACTAGGACAAAATATTTCAATCATTGATTCATCAAAATTAGCAAATCTTTTAAATGGAGTATCGGAAGAAGGATATTATTATTTTTCAAAAGAAGATTTAAAAAAATTAGAATTAGATAATATTTCACAAGAGGTAATTATCAATTTTGAAACAAGAGATGTGGCAAGTATTAATGGAATTTTAGTAGAAGATAAAATGTGCTATCGCTTAATAGATTTTCCAAGTTATAGAGGACAAAATGTGGATTATACCAATAAAAATACAAAGGCACTAACATTTGATGTGGAAGTAACAAAATTATCAAATTCTTGGCAGATTTTTATTAAAAATATCATAAATCCAAACCAAGTTTATGGGGGTACATTAAGTTACAAATTAGACAAGGATGAAGAATGGATTTTTTTAGATGAGGTAAATCATTTTGAAGTAACAAAACCACGGCATATATGATATAAAATACACCGATAAGGCTGGAAATATAGGAATAAAGCAAGTACCCGTTCCACAAGCAATGTTACTAAAAAATGGAGATTATATAAAGTATGATACAGGAATTACAACAGTAGGAGAGAATGGCATTGTTATGTTTCGCGTTTTATATCCAATGGATTCAGAATATGGATTACAGATTATATCTAACGAGAATTTAGGAGAGGATATTACCTTAGGTGGAAGTACATGGGAAGAAGGAAAAGAGAGTTATAACGAAACAATTAAAAAGTTAAATAAAGAAGCAGAGAAGTATGTAAACAATCGTTATGCCTATGATGGAAGATGTGTGGGAAGTATACCAACCATAGAAAAAGGAATGTTTGTAGATAAAAATAAATTTAAAGATAGAGAAGGAAATGTGCCAAGTACGATATTAATACCAGATTCATTTACAATACCAGATACTTGGAATGGCAATAGAGATACAGGATGTGATGGAGAAGATGCACATCATTTAGTAGATGAAATGGCATTAGGAAGTACAATGTTAAATACAGGACAGAAATATTGGTTGGCATCGCGCTATGTATGGTTGGATTCCTCTAATACAAGTTTTAATGTACGTGCAGTGGAGGTAAATGGTAACCAGATAGGAACCCCTCTTTGCTATGTAGCATCACATGGCTGGACCGATGTTGCTTTCTATACATGTGGGCTTCGTCCTTGCATTTCTTTGAAATCAAATGATATCAAGATAATAAGTGGGGATGGACAAAGTGAGGAAACAGCATATACAGTAGAAAAATAAAACAAACAGCAGTGATAATGCTAGATTTTAGTCAAATTTTATAGTTAGGAAGAAAGGAAGTAAGTAATATGAAAACAAAAAAAATGATAATGATTCTTGCCATTGTTTTGGTGATAATATTAATTGGAATGTTATGTGTAGGGTATGGAAAGAAAATATTTGGAAAGAAACGGAAACCCGATTGCTACAATGGAAATAGAAGGGTATGGAACAATTAAGATTGAACTATACCCAGAAATGGCACCAAATACAGTAGCAAACTTTATAAGACTTGCCAATCGTGGGTTTTATAATGGATTAACCTTTCATAGAACTATTCCAGGATTTATGATTCAAGGTGGAGATATAAAAGGAGATGGAACAGGTAGTCCAACATATAGCAATATACAAGATGATGGTGACAAAGAGAAAGCTTATACCATTAAAGGAGAATTTATAGCAAATGGATTTAAACAAAATACCTTACGCCATGAAGAAGGTGTTATCTCTATGGCAAGAGGAGACTATTCAAACTATGGCATGACAGAGGAAGGATATAACTCCGCAGGTTCTCAATTCTTTATTATGGCAGACAATAATTCACAATTAAATGGACTATATTCGGCTTTTGGTAAGGTAATTGAAGGAATGGATGTTGTACATGCTATTGAAAATGTGGAAGTAGTTACAAGAGAAAGTGGAGAAGGACAAGATAAACCAGTTACACCACCAGTAATTACGAGTATTACAGTAGAGACGAATGGAGTTGATTATGGTATGCCAGAAGTACAAGATGCTTTTGATGTACAGAGCTGGTTTATGAATAATTACTTACAAGGATTACAACAATAAGAACCCTTAAGGGAGCTTCGGTGACAGCTCCTTTAAGTAAAGGGGTCTTTAGAAATGTAATTTTAAAGTGTAAATAAAAAACAAGCAAAACAGCTTGTTTTTTTGCTCTAAACAGTATATAATTAGGAACAATAAAGAATGGAGATGAAAGGTATGCAAGTAAGTAAAGAAGAAATTTTACATATTGCAAAATTAGCAAATTTAAACCTAAAAGAGGAAGAAGTTGAGACATATATGGGGCACCTAGAAGAGATTTTAAATTTTGCAAATGTGGTAAACCAAGCACCAATTGATGGATTAGAAGAAACCATTGGAGCAAATGTTGCTTATAATGTATTTAGAAAAGATGAGATGATACAATCTTTCGATAGAGAAGAATTATTGCAAAATGCAAAAGAAACACAAGAAGGAATGTTCAAAATTCCAAAGGTAATTAATTAGAATACAAAAATGCGCTTGTAGGGGCAGACCTTCTGGTCTTACCGGGGTTGAATGTCTATATTTAAAGGAGGAAATCATGGAAATTTATGAATTATCAGTACATGAATTATTAGAGAAATTAGATAAAAATGAAATTACCAAAGAGGAGATATTATCTTCTTATCAAAATAGAATTAATGAAAAAGAAAACGATGTACAAGCCTTTATTACAATTACGGATACCGAGGCAAAAGAACAATTTGAAAAGGAAAAAAATAACCCATCTAAATTGGCAGGAATTCCAATTGCAATCAAAGATAATATTTGTACCAAAGGAGTAAAAACCACCTGTGCTTCAAAAATGCTAGAAAATTTTGTATCACCATATAATGCAACTGTTACGGAAAAATTAAATGAAGCAGGAATCATTTCTTTAGGAAAACTTAACATGGACGAATTCGCCATGGGAGGTTCTACAGAACATTCCTATGTTAAGAAAACGAAAAACCCATGGAATTTAAATAAAGTACCAGGGGGGTCATCAGGAGGTTCTGCAGCAGCAGTAGCAGCAGGAATGGTACCATGGGCATTAGGGTCAGATACAGGAGGAAGTATTCGTCAACCAGCTTCTTTTTGTGGTATTGTAGGATTGAAACCAACCTATGGACTAGTATCACGCTATGGGCTTGTAGCATTCGCCTCATCCTTAGATCAAATTGGAACTTTAACCAAAGATGTAAAAGATTCTGCTTTATTATTAAATGTTATAGCAGGACATGATGAAAAAGACACGACCTCTGTCAACAAACCAAAAGAAGATTATTTACAAGTATTAACCAATAATGTAAAAGGATTAAAAATAGGAGTACCAATTGAATACTTTGGAGAAGGAATTAATAACGAAGTAAAAGACTCAATTAACCAAGTAATCGAAAAATATAGAGAACTAGGAGCAACTGTAGAAAACTGTTCCTTAAATGTTGCCGAATATGCCTTAGCAACCTATTACATTATTGCCTGTGCAGAAGCAAGTTCCAACCTAGGTAGATTTGATGGCATTCGTTATGGTTACCGTACCCAAAATTACCAAAACCTAAAAGACATCTATCGCAATTCTAGAAGCGAAGGCTTTGGTGCAGAAGTAAAAAGAAGAATTATCTTAGGTACCTATGTACTTTCTTCAGGCTACTACGATGCCTACTACAAAAAAGCACAACAAGTTCGTACCCTAGTAAAAAAAGAATTTGCCAAAAACTTTGCTAAATACGATGTCATCCTAACCCCAACATCCTCCAATGTAGCCTTCGACCTCGGTTCTAAAATTAATGATCCACTAGAAATGTATTTAGCAGACCTTTGCACTGTACCAGTAAACATAGCAGGACTTCCAGGAATTAGTGTCCCATGTGGATTAAACAGTGAGGGCATGCCAATCGGTTTCCAATTAATCGGAAAACCATTCGATGAAGCCATAATCCTAAACGCAGCCTACACCTATGAACAAAACACAGATTTTAAAACGAACAAACCACAATTCAAGAATTAAAAAATAAAAAAGAAATATAAAATAATAAATAAAGAAAACAAATATATGTCTGACTGGAAACGGAAACCCAGACGAAAAACAAAAAAACAAGGAGGAAAATAAATGTCAAGAGAAAATTATGAAGTTGTAATTGGTCTAGAAGTTCATGCCGAACTTTCCACCAAAACCAAAATATTCTGCTCCTGCCCAACCGAGTTCGGCCGGAGCCCCAAACACACACTGCTGCCCAATCTGTATGGCCTTACCAGGCACCCTACCAGTCCTAAACGAAAAAGTAGTAGAATATGCCGTACGTGCAGGGCTTGCAACCGGTTGCGAAATCGAGCAAAACAGCAAAAACGATCGTAAAAACTATTTCTACCCAGACTTACCAAAATCTTACCAAATATCCCAATTTGATAAACCTCTTTGCAAAAAAGGCTATATTGAGATAGAAGACCAAAAAGGAGAACCAAAAACCATAGGTCTTACCAGAATCCATATCGAAGAAGATGCAGGAAAATTAAACCATGATGAATTTGGAGGGGGAACCTTAGTCGATTTAAACCGTGCAGGAGTACCACTAATCGAAATTGTATCTGAACCAGACCTTCGTTCAAGTGAGGAAGTAGACCATTACCTAAAAAAACTAAAATCGATATTAGAATACATCGAAGTATCCGATTGTAAAATGCAAGAAGGTTCCTTCCGTGCAGATGTTAATGTTTCGGTTCGCAAAAAAGGAGAAACTAAACTAGGAACCCGTACCGAGATGAAAAACATGAACTCCTTCCGTTCCATTACAAGAGCCATCGAATACGAAATTGACCGTCAAATTGATGTATTAGAAGAGGGAGGAATCATCGAACAAGAAACACTACGCTGGGACGATGTATCGGGAAAAACCTTTTCGATGAGAGATAAAGAAGATGCTCAAGATTATCGCTATTTTCCAGACCCAGATTTAGTAGCCATTCGTTTATCTGATGAATACATAGAAGACATCAAAAAAACACTACCAGAATTACCAGAATCCAGAAAAGCACGATATCGACAAGAATTTGCGTTGTCAGAAAGGGATGCTAGCTTATTAACTGCCTCTAAATACCTATCCAATTTATTTGAAAAAACAACAGCCATCTGTAAAAATGCAAAAATGACAGCAAACTGGATATTATCGGACATCTCGAGAATTCTAAACGAAAAAGAACTAGAACCAAACCAAATTCCATTTACACAAGAACACCTAGCCGAACTAATAAACCTAATCGAAAAGGGTACCATTAGTAGTGCAATTGCAAAAAAAGTAGTAGAAGAATTATTTGAAAATCCAGAAAGCCCAAGCAAAATCATAGAAGAAAAAGGCTGGATACAAATATCAGATGAAGGAGCCATCCGTGAAGTTGTACTACAAATCCTACAAGCAAATCCACAATCGGTAGCAGACTATAAAGCAGGAAAGGAAAGAGCAATTGGATTTCTAGTAGGTCAAGCCATGAAACAAACAAAAGGAAAAGCAAACCCACAAATGTTAAACAAAATGTTGATAGAGGAAATTGGAAAACAATAAAAAGAAAGACGCCATCGGTATAATGCCGATGGTATCTTTTTTAGCAAATTTGTTTCTTTATTGTGTCAATAGCAATGGCACAGATGAAAAATTCTACTGCAAAAAATAGGCTTAAGCGAAAGACGGATAGACCAATATAATAAAGTTCTAGGTTAGCACTTAGTTCATAGGAAATAAGTAATCCTGTACTAATTAAACAGACAATAAAAGAAAAAATAAACCCACTATGTAATACTTTTTTTACCTTGTCCTCCATGGACTGTAATTTATCAACTAATGTTTTTAACATAACAAATCCTCCTAAAATTCATACACTATAATATAATAGTAACATGAAAGATAGAAGAAATCAAAGGTAATTCATGGAAAGAAAGGCAATAAAAAAATCTTCCTTTCGGAAGAATTTTTTATGCATTAACAGCATTTAATTTCTTTGCTAATCTCGATTTTTTTCTAGCTGCTGTATTTTTTACGATAACACCTTTTGAACAAGCCATATCGATTTTTTTGCTAGCTTCTACAAATAATGTTTTTGCATTTTCTACATCCTTTGCTTCTACAGCTTCTTCAAACTTTCTAACAGCAGTTCTATAACCAGATTTAATCATATTATTTCTTAACGTTTTCTTTTCAATTACACTTACTCTTTTAATTGCTGATTTAATGTTTGGCATGTGTTTGCACCTCCCTCAAATGATAAAATAAACTATAACGCATAATATTCTATCATAGAATGTAGAAATGTGCAAGAGATAGTGATAAAATATTTGGTTAAATATAAAAATTATTCTTTTATTTCTAATTGTTCATAAGAATCCTCATGGGATTCTTCTAAAACAGAAGTACAATGAGGGCATCTTGATGCCTTTATGTGAATTTCAGATAAGCAAAAAGGACAGAACTTTGTGGTAGGAGCAGGTACTTCTTCTTGTTTCTTATTTTTTTTCTTCCTAAAAAAGGTATGCTTCCTTTCTAATTTCTGGTTTAATTCTTTTGACTTCTCCTCTATTGTTTTATTAATTTTGTTGACATATCGTACAATCAAAAATACACAAAAGGCCATTAAAAAGAAATTAATGGTATTGGTAATAAAAGAGCCATATTTTATAGAAGCACCACCAATGGTAATCATCATATCATTAAAATCAATTTTTCCAGTAAAAATGGAAACCAAAGGCATAATTACATCATTTACAAGTGATTTAACAATGGATTGAAAACCACCACCAATAATCACACCAATTGCCAAATCCATAACATTTCCTTTTGTAGCAAATTCCTTAAACTCTTTCCACATATGAATAATCTCCTTTTTTTGTTTCCTATATCATATGCGAAAATACAAAAAAAGTCAAATTTTAAAAATTTATTATAATTTTGAAATTACATGTTTGTTTTCTCTTCTAAAATCCAAAAAAATAGTGTATAATAAACTATATTAAAATCGAAGGAGAAAGAGCACACATGAATCAACTTACCAAAATGCTATCGAATTCTGCAAAATTCAATAGTTTTTTAGGAGAAATAAAAAATAAAAAAAGTCCAGTTAGCTTAACTGGGCTTACGGATGTTATGAAAGGGTATTTCGCTCATGCTACTAACGAGTACATAGAAACACCAATTTGTATGATAACTTATAATGAAATACAAGCAAGAAATATGGTGAAACATATAGAGTTTTTTACGAATAAAGTAGTATTTATTCCCAAAAAAGAAATTGTTACTTATGACTATATTGTGGATAGTAAAGAATTACCCTACGAAAGAATTGAGGCACTAAATAAGTTACAACAAAACAAGGTAGATATCGTGGTAACTACCATAGAAGCCCTTATGCAAGGAATGATACCAAAAGAGGTCTTATATAAACATCGAATTCAATTTCAAGTAGGAAAATCCTATTCCTTAGAACAAATCAAGAATGATTTAGTACATTTAGGCTATGTTCGTTATGACTTAATAGAAGGAAGAGGACAATTTAGTATGCGTGGTGGCATTTTAGATATTGCCTTAAACGAAAGAAAGGGAATTCGTATCGAGTTTTGGGGAGATGAAGTGGACTCGATTCGTTATTTCAATCTTGCAAGTCAACGTTCTACCGAAATGTGTAAGGAAATTACGATATATCCTGCCCATGAATTTGTACTAGAAAAACCAACGAAGGAAGTAGTACAAACAATTATCAAACAATATGAAGGTAAGTTTGAAGAAGTAGTAAAACAAGATATCGAACAAATTGAAAATGGAGATTATATTAGTAAAATTGATAAATATTTTAATTGTTTTTATGAAAAAAGAGGCAATTTAGTAGAATATATTGGGAAAGACAATATTGTATTTTTTGATGAAATGAGCAAAATAAGAGCAAGGGCGAAAAATATAATAGAAGATAATTGCAATATTCAAAATATGCTAATCGAAAAGGAAAAAATCATTCCCGAAGCTATTTTAACACTACGTGATGAAACAGAGGTATTGGAACAATTAGAAAATCAAAAAACGGTATATTTAGAAAAGCAAGATATGGGAACAAGCCAAGAAGTAGGAAAAATAAGTCAAAATGAAATTCATTTTTTGACAAGAGAAATCAATTACTACAAAAGTAATATAGAAGCATTTTTAGAGGATATGGTAACAGCAATAAACGAAGGAAAAACAGTAATTGTGCTAGGTCGGAAGTGAAGAAACCAGTCGAAAGGTATCTTTGTTATTACTAGAAAAAGAAATTCCTCATAAATATTTAGAGAACTTAAACCATGCTCTACCAGAGAAAATGGTGGTAGTTACATCAGGCTTCCTAGAAGCTGGGTTTGAAGATTACGATATGCACCTAATGGTGATTAGTAGTAAGGAACTATTAAACAGTGATACCAAAAGAAGAAAACCACATACTGCTTTTTCCGAAGGGCAAAAGGTTGTATTTGCAGACTTAAAACAAGGGGACTATGTGGTTCATAAAACACATGGAATTGGGCAATTTATTGGAGTAAATACCATAAAAGCAGACAATATTATTAAAGACTATATCAAAATTAAATACCGAGATGATGATGTTTTATATATTCCAACAAATCAATTAGATAATATTCGAAAATACATTGGGGCAGGAGAAAAAGAATTAAAACTAAATCGTTTAGGTAGCAAAGAATGGAACAATACGAAATCGAAAGTAAAAAATAACTTACGTGAGGTAGCAAGAAATCTAATTGAATTATATGCCAAACGTCAGAAGGCAAAAGGATTTGCTTATGGAAAAGACACACCTTGGCAAACGCAATTTGAAGACAGCTTTCCTTATGTAGAAACCGATGACCAACTACGTTGTATTGCAGAAGTAAAAAAAGATATGGAACAAGACAAACCAATGGATAGATTACTTTGTGGAGATGTAGGATATGGAAAAACAGAAGTGGCAATCCGTGCTGCTTTTAAGGCATGTATGGACCAAAAACAAGTTGCTTATTTAGTACCAACTACCGTTCTTGCTAACCAACAATATGAAACTTTTAAAGAACGTATGGAGGCCTTTGCGATTAAAGTAGAATTACTAAACCGTTTCCGTACCAAAAAAGAACAAGACCAAGTTATAAAGAAATTAAAATTAGGTGAAGTGGATGTTGTGATTGGAACCCACCGAATTTTAAGTAAAGATGTTGAGTTTAAAGATTTAGGGTTATTAATTATTGATGAAGAGCATCGCTTTGGGGTAAAAGATAAAGAAAAAATAAAAGAACTAAAAACCAATGTAGATGTATTAACGATGACAGCAACACCAATTCCAAGAACCTTACATATGTCCATTGTAGGAGTAAGGGATATGTCGGTTATTTATGAACCACCACAAGATAGAAGACCAGTACAAACCTATGTATTAGAATATGATGAGGAAGTAGTAAAAGAAGCCATTACCAAGGAGTTAGAACGAAGTGGACAAGTATTTTACTTATTCAATCATGTGGAACATATTGAACAAAAAGCAAGACAAATTGCGAGCCTAGTGCCAGAAGCTCATGTTGCTTTTGCACACGGAAAAATGACAGGACGAGAGTTAGAGGACATTATGATGGATTTCATTGAAAAAAAGGTAGATGTATTAGTATGTACCACCATATTAGAATCGGGAATTGATATTCCAAATGCCAATACGATTATTGTAGAAAATGCCGACCGCTTAGGATTGGCACAGTTATATCAAATTCGTGGAAGAGTAGGAAGAAGTAATATTCAAAGTTATGCCTATATTACCTACAAACCAGACAAACTACTTAGCGAAGTAGCAGATAAACGCCTAAAAGCGATTAAGGAATTTACCGAGTTTGGTTCGGGTTTTAAAATTGCTATGCGAGATTTAGAAATCCGTGGAGCTGGAAGTTTACTTCGGTGAAATTCAACATGGACACATGGACCAAGTAGGGTATGATACGTATTGTAAGTTATTAGATGAGGTAATTAAAGAAATACAAGGAGTAGAAGTAAAAGAAGAAATGGATGTACAAATTGATTTAGATATTTCAAGCTATATTCCCGATGAATACATTGAAAGCAGTAGTCAAAAAATTGAGATTTACCAAGACATTGCTCTTGCTAGAACCGAAGAGGATTTAAGCAATGTAACCGATGAAATGATAGACCGCTTCCGGACCATTACCAGAAGAGGTAAACAACTTACTAGAAATTGCAAGAATTAAAGAACTATGCAAAAAAGCTTATGTGGTAAAAATTGCACAAAGACGAGAAAGTGTGGTATTCCATTTTGATGCAAGCAATTTCAAAATGGAAGTAACCGATACATTAATCAAGAAATACCGAAATGAAATCCGCTTTTCACCGGGAAAAGAACCATATATTACGTATAAAGTGTCACAAAATAGTGATAATATAATTGTAAAGAAAGTAAAAGAATTTTTAAAAACGATTCGGAGGCTAACTAACATGTAAAATGTAGGGCGATTTTAATCGCCCGCTTGTCCGAAAAAGTAATAGATGAAATAGAGGAGAAAGTATGCAAGTTATAACGAGTAAGGATAATGAAGTCATTAAAAGAATTCGTAAATTAAAAGACAAAAAATATCGTGAACAAGAAAAGAAATATGTGATAGAAGGAATCAAATTAATTAAAGAAGCAGTAGAAGAAAAGGCGAATATTGATACGATTGTAGTATGTGAAGATTGTGTAGAAAATCATACCATTGAGCAAAAGTTGTTATATGAAATTGCAAAATATGATTGCATTTATGTAGCGGAAAAAGTATTTGAAGCAATTACAGAAGTGAACAATCCACAAGGAATTTTGGCAGTAGTGAACAAAGAAAACAAAGAAGAAGACATTAATTATAACGAAGATATGATTGTAGTATTAGACGGCATACAAGACCCTCGGAAACCTAGGAACCATTTTAAGAACCATTGATAGTGTAGGTTTAAGCCAAATTATTTTATCTCCCCAAACAGCAGATGCCTACAATCCCAAAGTAGTAAGGTCAACCATGGGAGCTATTTTTCGAGTAAATGTGATTGTATCTAGCAACATCATAAAAACCCTAAAAGAACTAAAAAAACACAAATTCAAAATTCTAGCCACTTCCTTAGAAACCAGCAACAACATCTACGACATCGATTATCACAAAAAAGTACTAATCATCGGAAACGAAGCAAATGGCATTTCCAAAGAAGTACTAGCCCTAGCCGACGAAACCGCCAAAATCCCAATGCTACGGAAAAACCGAAAGCCTAAACGCCTCGGTCGCCACCAGTGTTATTCTGTATGAATATGTAAGAAGAAAAATTGGCAAAGAGTAAAATTTGATAATTAGTACAGATTATGGTATAATTTTTATGTTATTAATGACAGCAAAATGGAGGTGCTTTATGAAGACAATAGTTTTAAAATGTATTGGTTGTATTTGCATCACAGTTCTTTGCTATTTTCTTTTAGCTTATGAACATGCGTATTTGGCAGCTTTTGTGGAGATAACAGGACTTGCTATTATATTTGATGCTATTGTACCAATCATTGAAGCAATTGATGATTTATTGAGTTGATGTGTTTTTTTAAGCAACTCCCTCCGTTATTTTTTATGGAGAAGATAGAATGCTCTATCCTTATATAGGAAAGAGCATTCTATCTATTTTTTCGTCAACATTTCTAAAATAATCGGATAAATTTCCTCATGTTCCTTTTCCCATTTCGTAGCAATGAATTTTGCTTGTTCACGGGAAGGGGCCTGTAGGCTTAATTCAAAAACCGTCATATTATTTTGTACTAATTTGCATTTCACAATAAATTCTTTCTCATTTTGTGGAATAAATTCAGAAACCGCATGTTTTTCATTTTGAACCGTATCGACATCCTTTTTTAGTGCAGTATCAATTTTTAATTTCATAATACCAGGAAGTAAATCATCGGTTAAGCTTAAGGTTTTCCTACCAGCCTCTGTTATTTTATACATCGTATTTTCCTCTTTGGTATACCCAATAATGTACCTACTTTCCAATAAATCCGATAAGAATTGTTGGAAATAGAAGTAATTCATTTCTTGCACTTCTAGGACAAGGCTAAGAAGGCTATCGGTATGAATGGGCTTATTTAATTTATCTAAAATATACAAAATCAAAACCTTATTTTCCGCTAATGTCTCGCTATCTTGTGTTAATTTCATATAAAAACCTCCTTTAAATTTGTGTAGGGGCGATTTCAATCGCCCGTCTTCGAAGCACAGGCGATTTCCATCGCCCCTACCATGTTATTGCAAATGGTTTAGATTTTTCTCAATTTCCTCCCAAACCGCATCAGAATAAATTTTTCGCTCTGAAGAAAAGGGAAGAAGAATGCTAAAGGACATACCAAATTCCTTTTTTAAATCCTCCACATAATCTGCTACCTTTGTAACTGCAATTTTATCTGCCTTATTAGCAAGCACCATAAAAGGCAAATTGGAACTCATAATATAATGGTACATATGCAAATCATTCTCGGTAGGCTTATGGCGAATATCCACTAAAAAGATAATCATAGAAATGGTCTGCCTTTTTACCAAATATTCTTCTGTAAACTTACCAACTTTCTCTTGTTCTACCTTCGACATCTTACTATAGCCATACCCCGGTAAATCCACCAAATAAAACTGGTCATCCATATTATAAAAATTAATCTGTCTCGTTTTTCCAGGCTCGCTACTTGTTCTTGCCAAAGCCTTACGATTTATCATACAATTAATAAACGACGACTTTCCAACATTCGATTTTCCAACCAATACAATTTCAGGAAGCCCATTTGTAGGATACTGCTTCGGATGAACGGCAGACACTTCAAATTTCGGATTTTTAATAAGCATTTGTATGTAACCTCCCTAATAAAGATAAACCATCAATTTATGCTTCCTTACTTTGCTAGGAGAGCATCTTTACCACCCATGTAAGGGCGTAATACTTCTGGAATACGAACACTGCCATCTTCCTTATAATTATTTTCTAGTAAAGCAATTAGCATACGAGGTGGGGCAACTACTGTATTATTTAGCGTATGTGCATAATAATTACCTTTTTCGCCTTTAATACGAATACCCAATCGACGAGCTTGTGCGTCAGTAAGATTAGAACAACTACCAACCTCAAAATACTTCTTCTGTCTTGGACTCCAAGCTTCTACGTCCACACTTTTTGCTTTTAAATCCGCTAAATCACCACTACAACATTCCAAAGTACGAACAGGAATATCTAAACTCCTAAACAATTCTACTGTGTAAGACCACATCTTATCATACCAAGTATAACTATCTTCTGGTTCACATACAACAATCATTTCTTGTTTTTCAAACTGATGAATACGGTAAATTCCACGTTCTTCAATTCCATGAGCACCTTTTTCTTTTCTGAAACATGGGGAATATGAAGTCATGGTATAAGGTAAATTGGTTTGGTTTAAAATTTGACCTTTAAATTTACCAATCATAGAATGTTCGCTTGTTCCAATTAAGTACAAATCTTCCCCTTCAATCTTATACATCATTGCATCCATTTCTTCAAAACTCATAACACCAGTTACCACATCAGAACGAATCATAAAAGGAGGGATACAATAAGTAAAGCCTTTGTTAATCATAAAATCTCTTGCATAAGAAATAACAGCACTATGAAGCCTTGCAATATCACCGGGTTAGATAATAAAACCCGTTACCTGCAACACGTCTTGCGGCATCTAAATCAATACCAGATAATTTTTCCATTATATCCGTATGGTAAGGAATTTCATAGTCTGGAACCACAGGTTCACCATACTTTTGCACCTCTACATTTTTCGAGTCATCTTCACCAATTGGAACAGACTCATGTATCATATTCGGAATTTTCATCATTTTCTCTTGTATTTGACTAGCAAAATCAGCTTCTTGTTTCTCGTTATTTACCAATTCTTCGTTAATACGAGATACTTCTTTTTTAATCTCTTCTGCCTCATCTTTTTTTCCTTCACGCATAAGTGCACCAATGTTAGCACTTAAACGATTACGATTAGCACGAAGTTCATCTCCCTTTAATTTTGTAGCACGATTGGTTTCATCAAGCAAAATTATCTCATCAACAAGACAAAGTTTATGGTCTTGAAACTTCTTTTTGATATTTTCTTTTACCAAATCGGGATGTTCCCTTAAAAATTTTATATCAATCATGAACCATTCCTCCTTTAACATAGTAAAAAACAACAAACGTCCTTATGAAAATATAAGGACGAAATCATTCCGCGGTGCCACCTTAAGTATTGCTGTTCTATTATTCATTTGTACGAATTATATCACAAACAACAAATAAATTCAAGTGAAACTAAAAAAGAACAAAATGTTGTAAAAGTATGGGAAAATATTAGAAACGAAGTGATAATATTTTGTTAAGAATATATGAAAATATACATAAAAGACTATGAAATTTATATAATTTATGATATAAGTATACAAAAGACCTTAAAAGGAGGAAGAAAATGAAAGTAATAGTAGGTGGAGTTATTGAGAAAAATGGGAAGTATTTGTTAGTACAAGAGGCTAAAGAAAAGTGTTTTGAGAAATGGAATTTTCCAGCAGGGCATTTAGATGTTAAAGAAAGTTTAGAACAAGGTGCAATTAGAGAAATAAAAGAAGAAACTGGGTGTGATGTTGAATTAGATGGAATTTGCTACATTGCCAATAAGATTTTAGAAGATGATTTATTCGTAATGATTATTTTTAATGCGAAATTAATAAAAGAAGAGATTAAATTTGATAAAGAGGAAATCTTAGATGTTAAATGGTTTGATTATGATACCATTGTAAATGAAATGCACAAGGAGTTAAGAGGCAATTATGTTAGAACAGCAGTTATCAATCAAAAGAAAAATGTAATTGCCCCAATGGATATAGTAGATATTTTAAAAGATTGAGAGAGGAGAAAGAAAATGGAAAAGATTATCGCATTAGGAACTGGTGCTGGAATAACGATAAACTGTTATAGTCTAAGTGCATTGCTTGAAAATAGTGAAGGAAATTATTTATTAATTGATACAGGAAGTGGTAATCAAATATTAAATCAACTAAAGGCAAAGAAAATTGATATAAATAAAATACACCATATTTTTATATCACATAAACATATTGACCATTTATGGGGGATTATTCCAATTTTAAGATATATCATGCAAGAATATAAAAAAGGAAATTATGAAGGGGTATTAAATATATATGGGGAAGAGGAAATAAAGAGAATTGTAGATATCTTTATTAAAGAAACATTCCATAAAAACCACGAAAACGTTTATAAAGAAATAGTAACCTATCATTTTTGTAAAGATGGTCAAAAATTTAATATAATTGGTTACGAAATAGAAACAATCGATACAGAGTCAATAGAATGTAAACAATATGGTTTTAAAACAACTTTAAATTCTGGAAAAACATTCGCTTTTTTAGGAGATGTTCCTTGTAGCAAAAATAATTATGCAAAAATTGAAAACACCGATTGGGTACTACATGAAGCAATGTGTTTAGAAAGTCAAAAGGATACAATAAAACCACATGAAAAAAATCATTCTACGGTCAAAGATGTTGCGATTATAATGAATAAGTTGAAGGTTAAAAATTTGTTACTATGGCATTGTGTTGATAATGATATAGAAATGAGAAAGCAACTATTTACAAAAGAAGCAAAAGAATACTTTTCCGGAAATGTATATGTGCCAGATGATTTAGATGAAATAGAGTTATAGAAAAAGGTGATTAAAAGATAGGGGATAAACACAATGGTAAAAATTGTTATTTTAAATGATACAAGAAATTCTAATAAGGACAAGTTTGCAAATGATGATGGTTTTTCAGCTTATATTGAAACTGGAAATAATAAAATTTTATTTGATGTAGGACCAAGTGAAAAATTCATGAAAAATGCAGAGAAGTTAGGAATAAACTTAAATAAAGTAGATACTATTGTATTAAGTCATGGTCATTATGATCATGGTGATGGACTTCAATATTTTAATAACAAAGTAGAATTTATAGCACATCCTAATTGTACACTAAAAAGATGGTGGAGAGATGACCATTCCCATTATTCAGGAATGCAATTAACAAAGGAAGAATTAAAAAACAAATATATGGTACACTTTACAAAAGAACCATACAGAATTAATCAATATACATATTATTTAGGAGAAGTTACAAGAAAATATCCAGTAAATCTTACAAAATGGGTACTTGAAGACGGACAAAATGATGATATACTAGATGATTCTGGAATGGTTATCCATACCGAAAACGGAATCATTGTTATAGCAGGATGTAGCCATAGTGGAATATGTAATATTGTAGAACAAGCAAAAATGGTTACAAACAATAATAAAGTATTAGCTGTAATAGGAGGATTTCATTTAAGAGAAATAAATGAAGATACAAACAGGGTTATCAATTATATGAAAGATAATGTAAAAGAAGTGATACTAGCACATTGTACTAAAGAAGAAGTATGTAATAAGTTTATAAATGATTTACAAGGAAGCATAAAAGTGTCTGTTACAGAAGTGGGAAAAGAATATAATTTCTAATCGATTGCAAGAGAAGAAGAGCATATGAAAGTATGCTTTTCTTCAAACAATAAAAAAAGAACAAATTTTTGCAAAAATCTTGAAAAATAATAGTTGTTATGATATACTTAGAAAAAAATTACTATTGATAATGGAGGAAATATATGTCAAAAAATGATAACAATATTATAATATATCAAGATGAAGATGGAATTACAAAAGTGGGTGTTAAATTTGTAGATGAAGATATATGGATAAATAAATATCAAATAGCAGAAATTTATAAAACTACTAGGCAAAATATAGAACAACATATTAATAATATATATAATGATAAAGAATTAAATGTAGATTCAACTTGCAAGAAATTCTTGCAAGTTCAAAATGAAGGAAATAGACAAGTAAAAAGAAACATTGACCATTACAATTTAGATATGATAAT
The DNA here is from genome assembly GCA_022796855.1 of Clostridia bacterium. Lineage (GTDB taxonomy): Bacteria > Bacillota > Clostridia > TANB77 > CAG-508 > RGIG8482. The sequence goes on from JAAWJM010000019.1 coordinate 37,407, forward strand.
AGCATTAGGATACAGAGTGCAATCACAAGTTGCAACA
>JAAWJM010000020.1 GCA_022796855.1 Clostridia bacterium
TTCTATTGCTGTAATAAAAATGCCTTTCCTAAAGTACGATTTCAAGTTTTAAAAAAATAAGTGTTTTATGCACTTTTTCTTTGTTTTTCATCTTCTTTTTGTTTCTTTTTAGCTTGGTATATTTCTTTTTTCTTAATATACCATTCTCTTTTTAATATTTCCCTTCCCTTTTCTTTGCAATCATTACAATATTTCTGACTAGAACTATTTGGCTTATAAGTCTTGCCACATAATATACAAATTCTTTCTCTGTAACCTTTATTTCCACCTTGTGCTTGTATTTTCTCTCTATAATGTTTTCTGTGTCTTATTCTTCTGCCCTCATCTCTACATTCAATACAAAATTTTTGCCTTGATGTTGTAGGTGTATATTTCTTTCCACATATTTGACAGGTTCTATCTTCATATCTGGTTTTATAAACAGTATTTTCAAATGTTATCGTAGTTGGCTCTAAACAACCTATATATCTGTAACTAATTTCAATTTTTTGTATTTTTTCTTTTTTGCCCTTATCATTTATAAGAATTTCACTAGGATATACTATAATTCTATCAATTAAATTTGTTATTGTACTTTGTGTTAGTTCGCTAGTTCCAGTTTCTTTAAATTCAGTTAGCAATTTAGTAAAATTTATTGCATTTTTATTACTTCTATTTACTTTTTCTATTTCTTCTATTATTCCTTTTAGTTTTTCTTTTATTTCAAGCTGTTCTTTCTCATATTTATTAGAAATCATAATAAAAGTATCTTCTGTTATTCTTTTCAAAACTTTATCTTCATAACTAGATGTGATTACCATATTTAACTCATTCAATCTATCCTCTAATCTTCTCTTTTCATTTTCATAAGTTTTTGTATTTTGACTTGTCATTTCTTCAAGTTTTTGCTCTAAAATAGAATAATTTTCTTTATTGTCGCAAAAAGCATTAGCATATTTATTTATATCATCTAAAACGATTTTATATAGTTTTTCTGCTCTTATACAAATATTTTTACATTCTTTTGTTCTATGAGGACAAGTAGTATCACAATAATATTTTCTATTTTCAATACTTACTGAATCTCCTCTGCTATATATCTTTTTACAAAACATATTTCTACCATCTGGACATCTTATCATTCTACTAAAAATATTCTTATATCGTTCTCCCTCTAATGTATTCTTATATAATATTTTGTTTTTTTCTCTTATTCTTTGTGCTTTATCAAATAATTCTTTACTTATAATAGGCTCGTGCATATTTTCAATAATAGTCCATTGTTCTTTTGGTACTTTTACTATTTTCTTTATTTTGGGAGACAATTTTTTTGTTTTATTTCCAACTACTGCACCTATATATACTTGATTAGATATAATATCTAATATCGTTTTATTATGCCAATAATAATAGTTTTTATTTCGCTTTTGTACTTTTCTTACTAACCCTTTTTGTAACCAATATTCCGTTGGTCTTAATATCTTTTTATCTTCTAAATATTTTGTAATATAACGTGTTCCTTTTCCTTGTGAATACATTTCAAATATTTCTTTAATAACTGGTGCTGTTTCTTCATCTATTATTAAATGATTATGATTTTGTGGGTCTTTTAAATATCCATACGGTGCTGTTGTTGCCATATATTTTCCGTCTTTTGCTCTTGCTTTTCTTGCACTACTTACTTTTACTGATATATCTTTTACATACATTTCATTCAAAATATTCTTAAATGGTGTTATATCCATTGAAGAATTGCTTATTGTGTCTACTCCGTCATTTACTGCAATATATCTTACTTGATGTTCTGGAAAATATATCTCTAAATAATAACCACAGTCTAAATAGTTTCTTCCTAATCTTGATAAATCTTTTGTAACAACACAATCTATTTCCTTATTTTCAATATCTTGTATCATTCTTTTAAAATCTGGTCTTTCAAAATTACCACCTGAAAAGCCATCATCTGCATATATTTTTGTTATCTGCCACCCTTTTTTAGTAACAAAATCTGTTAGTATTTTCTTTTGTGTATCAATACTTACACTTTCCTCATTATTTCCATCATCTATTGATAATCTTGTATAAATACCTACTCTATAATTTTCTTTATCTACAAGCATACTCTTTGCCCTCCTTTCATTCCATTATATTTAAAATTGTTATAATCTCAATTATGCAATTATTTCTTAAATTCTTCTGGGTGTTCTTCAATATATTTCTTTCTTTTCCTTTCAATTTCTTCCATTACTATTGGTAATATTGCTTGAATAGGAGTAATTTCGTTTGTATATTTTCGTTCAACAATGATTTTTTCTACTACTTTGTTATCTTCTTTTTTAGCCATTATTACCCCTCCTCTCTTGTTTTTAGGCATAAAAAAAGAGAGATACTAATTTTCTTAATATCTCTGTCAATTTATTCTCTTTTATAAAGTTCTATTTCCTATAATAAACTATTATCTTTAAGTCCTAATTTAAAAGTTTCTATAAATTCAATATCTTGCATATCATCAGCTAGTTTTAAATATTCACTTAATGCTTTTACTTCTTTTTTAGTAAAGTTTACCATTTCGTTTCTTTCTATAAATTCCTTTATATTTGGGTATTCTTCTTTTATTTTACTCATTTTGTTTACTATCTCTTTGTATTTTTTTATCTTCCATAGATTTGCACCTAACATTTCTTTTATAAAGCACATACTCTTGTAAATTAAAGTATCTTCTAAATTTTCAATATTATCATCTACGAATTTTCTTTTATTATCTGCTATTTCTTTTTTTAGATATATTCTATCTAAAAAGCCTAATTTATAATACTGTTTATTCCAAAAACTACTTTCTCCAGACATAGCACCCTCAAACCTATCTAATTTTAACCAGAGTTCTTTTTGTTTTTTCTTATCTTTTACTAACTCATACATTAAGTTTTCTAGTTCTTTTTTTGATTTTTCAACTTCTGTCATTTCTTCTGTTTTTCCATACATACGAATATATAAACATTGTAGTCCATCTCCTCTTGTTTCGTATATATCATTTAAAATTTGATTTTCAAATAACTCATTTACTGTATATTCTCTCTTTTCCATTTTCTACCCTCCTACAATGATTTTCCTGTTTTCACACCAATTTTAAACATTTCTTCTGACTCTAACATATTTCTTAAATCATATAATTCTTTTATTTCTAAAATTGCTTTCATTTCTTCTTGTGTAAATTCTGCAATTTTATTATTATCGTAGAAATTCATTACTTTTGGGTATTTTTCTTTTATCTCTGCTAGTCTTTTACTTGCTTTTATATACTCATTATTTGCTTTTAAGTTATTATATTTCTGTTGGTCTATATAGTCCCATATATCATCTACACTATTATAAATATTATCTTCATTATTAGAATTATTACTTGCAATTTTTTCTTCTTTTATCTGTTTATTTAAAGATATTGCGTCTATAAAACCTGTTTTGTAATATGGCTTATACCAAAAACACATCTGTCCCATTGCATATAACTCAAATTGATTTATTTTTTCATATAACTTTTGCATATCTTCTTCGTTTTTAATAAATTTCTTCATAAAATTTATCAAATCATCTTCTACATTATTTGCTTTCTTATCTTCTTCTGGCTCTCCATATTTTGCTATATAACTCTTTTCTACTTCCCCCTCTCTTATATCATATAAATCATCAAGTATTTTATTGTTGCATTCTATTTCCATACATTTTCCCTCCTTATTACCATTCTGTCGGTATTGTATATGTTTTATTTTTACAAGTCAACAATGTGTCGGTAATATTTAAGGGTATAATTTGTTATACTAATTTTGAAAGGAGAATTTGCTATGGACTTACAACAAGCTGTTAAATCACGAATAATATATCTATGCAAAAAGAAAGACATTTCTATCAACAAACTTGCTACTTTGTCTGGGATGAATCAATCAACAGTTAACAGTTTAGTTGATGGTACAAGTCAAAATCCTAAATTACTTACAATTATTCGTATATGCTTTGGTTTTGACATTACTTTAAAAGAATTTTTTGATGACCCAATTTTCAATGATATAGATGATGACTAACATTTTTATATGCTAGTCTTATTTTTTTATCTTCCTAAATCTCTATTCTTCCACCTTTGCATATATTGTTTTAGTAATTTTTCAATGGTATCTTCCATTTGTTTTGTACTATAACCTTTTGGAAAATACCCTTTTAATTTTTCCACTTTAAATTTTATTTGTTCTTTTTGATTTGGCTTTTGCTCTGTCATTATATTGAATATCGTGTCCATATCCAATTTATTTTGTTTGCTTAATTCTCTCATTCTTATTGCTTGTGGGTATGATGGTGTGCAATCTTCACTTTCTATTGTTTCTAATAAGTCCTTTTGTTCTTGCTTTTTTAAATATGATATTTCTACTGCTGGGGACATTGCCATTTTATTTTCATCAACTAACTTTAATAACTCTGGTGTTAGTTCTGTTAGCCTTACATATCTTTGAACTTGTCTGCCACTCATATTATCAGTTATATTTTCTCGTGTCCACTTCTGGACATCTTGTCCAGAAGTTTTACCTTGATGTCTTTCTGCGTCTAGTTTCATTTTAAAAGCAAATGCTTTTTCACTTGGTAATATATCTTGTCTTTGCAAATTACTATCAACAACAGTTATAACTGCTAGGTTTTTGTCCATATCACGAATTAAGACAGGAACTTGCTTTATTCCTGCCTTTTCACAAGCATATTTTCTTCTATGCCCACTTATAATTTCATACCCTCCTTTATCTCTTTTTCGTACAATTAAGGGTTCTATAATTCCATATTTCTTTATACTATCTATTAAGTCTTGCATTTCTTCATTATCTTTTACTTTATATGGATTATCTTTAAACTCGTATAAATCATTTATACTTACAATTTTTTCACTCAATTTTATCTACCTCCTCTATCTCTATATTTATTTTTTTCTTTGTTCTGTGTTAGTTCTTCATTTCTGGTTTGTTTTTCTATTTGCACTATTTCTTTGATTTTAGGGACATCTTCTATAATTTGATTAGCTGTTTTTAGATATTTTCTATATCTTGTTAGTAAAGTAGTACAATCATCTCTTTTTTGTTTGTATTCTGCTATTTGCTTTTCATCTTTGCAATTTCTTAACTTATTTCTGTATTTTTGCCTTACTTGTGTTATCTCTGCAATATCTTTTTCAGTTTGTGAAATATAACTTTTTACATCTTCAATAGTGTTTAATTTTTCCTTTACAATTAACCTTGTTTGATTTGAATATCTTTCCATTTGCCTAACTGCTCGTTTCATTTCTGGAGATAATGGTTTATAGTGTGGTTTTTCTTTCGGTAATAGTCCCATAAAATAAAAGAGAGCTAAAAAAAGCACTTCTATTCCAGACATTTTGCTTATGCTTTTAAAACTCCCTTTATATTTATGAACTTTGTATCTTTTATATTTTCTTTTTGGTTTTACTAATTTGTAGTATTCTTCTTGCACATAACAAGGGTTATTGAATACTCTTTCAGCAATATTTCTAGGTGTATATTGTTCCCCTAACTGATACATTCTTGTTGCTTTTTTATCATTTATTGAACGAATCGTTGCATATTTTCGGTTTGGATCATCATTGATAATATAACCTTTCTTATACATTGCCTTTTTAAATTGTGCATAACTTACACATATTTCTAGTGTTTCATCTATTGCTTTTCTCATTAGATTATACTTTGTTGGCTCTCCTCTTTTTTCTGCAAAATATATATTTCTTGGTGTTCTTCCTTTTGGATTTTTTATAACTGTTAGATTATTTTCAGCACATAATTCATCTGATAGACCTCTAAAACGATAATATGCTCCTTTGTTACAATTAAACTTTTTGCCAGTAAACATATTAACGCTGCACACTACAAAATGATTATGATATGTGCCAGTATTAAAGTGTGTTGCTACTATTACTTGATGTTCTCTCCACATTTTCCTTGCTAGTTCTACTCCAATTTTATGTGCTTGTTCTGGAGATACTTCGCCAGTTTTAAAACTTTGATATGCGTGATATGCTACATTTCCATCTTGTTTATCATATTTTTTTTGTATATAACTCATTTCTTCAAATGCTGTTTCTCTATTACAATTTACACCAGTTACATACATAGTTTTTTCATTTTCATCAAAGGTTTTATCTTTATTTTCTGCATATAATAATACTTGTTTTAAGTCTGCAAAAATTGTTTTTTCTGGGTTACTTGCATAGTCAACTACTCGTGATAAACTATCTTTAATTGCCCATATTTTTGTCGTTGCCACCCTCATCATCTCCATTATTTTTTGAATAATAAATGTCTAAAAATTTCTTTTCAATTATCTCTAAACATTGTATAATTTTTTCTTTTTCTAACCTATTAACATTACTTTTTACTTTGCAAATATCAATATAAATTTTATAAAATTCTTTATCTGGTATTGGGTAAATTTCTTTTTTTAGTCCAACTTTTCTTAAATATGCTGATAAATTTGTACCACTATTTTTTGCATTTCTTTCTAATTTTTTCTTTTCATTTTCACTTACTCTTAAATGAATTTCTACTTTTTTATTTTTCAAAATAATTCACTTCCTTTCAACTTTTCTAGCTGGGGTTATAGGGGTGCAAAACCCCTTTCAACGAATGTTGTCGGTTTTGGGTGCGACACAAAACCTATGCTCGCTACACTGATAGATAAATCTATCAATGCAGATTTTAACTTGCTTATTTCTTATTGTTTTTTACTCTAAAATTTTCTATTTTTTATAACAGTGATGACAACAATGACAATGATGACATTGATTTTGATATAGCACTCTTGTCATAAAAAATTTTATAGCCCTCTATCATAATTTTTATTTTGTTCTTTTGTATATTCTGGGTATCTTATTTTAATTCCCTCATAGAAATATGGTGCATAACTACAACAAAATATTTCACTCACATTATATTTCTCGGAAACTTTTTCATTTTCAATATCTTTTTCACTATCATAATTACATCTGTTCCATAAACTAAATGCCATTCTTGTTACTTTTTCACTCGTACTTGTTTGATATGCTCCATTGATTGAATCAATGTTTATCTCTCCTGTTCTTAAATTAAATATTTTATTAAAATTATCTCTTGTTGTTTCGCATATTCCTAATGTATAAACTATTGCTTTATAATACACATCTGTTTTTCCCATTATTTGCATTTCCTTATATTTTTCATTCCAAAATTCTCTATGCTTACTATCTATAAATTTCATAAACTCCTCCTTAATTTTTATTTGATGACAATGTTGGTATCTCAATATCATTGTCATTGTTGTCATTATTGTCATCAATGACATTTCTTTTCAGTATTATTTTTCTTCCGTTCCTATTTCTAAATAAAGAATATTCAATGCTATTTTCTTTTAATTTTGTAAAGTGATATTCATTCAATATTTTTGTAATAACTGTTGGTGCAATTTCTTTTTCTTCTAGTTCTTTTAGTAATTCTGTTGCACTGCCTTGCCATTCTGTTTTATTTTTCATAAGTTCTACAACCTTATATATTACTTCTGGAGTCTGTTGTTCTTCAATTTCTTTTTGTGTTGCTTTGCTAATTAGTTCCCAATTACAATTATTAAATCTCAAAACAAATTCTTGATATTCTACATCTCTACCAGTTATATATAAAGTGGCTGTGCTTTCAGTTCGTGTTTTTTTATCTAGTATAAATGTTGTATCACTACTTCCCATTATTCCATTTGTTCCAGAAACTTTATTGAATACATCATTATCGCCTTGTTTTCTTATATGGTGTACTAATATAATTGCTATCTTATATTTGTCTGCAAATTCTTTTAAAACTGATACATCTCCATAATCATTTGAATAACTGTTGTCATTTCCTTGATTACGAATTTTTTGCAATGTATCTATAACTATTAGTCTTGTATTTGGAAATTGCTTTATATGGCTTTCTAGTTGTAATATAAGACCATTTGAGATTTTACTTGTAGATGTTGCAAAATGTAATCTGTTATTTGCTGTATCTGTTATTTTAAATAGTCTGCTTTGTATTCTTGCAAATGTATCTTCTAAACATAAATATAAAACATCACTTTCTTTTGTTTTTAGTTCCCACATAGGCTCTCCTTTTGATACTTGTAAACATATTTTTAGCATTAACCAACTTTTGCCTATTTTAGAAGCTCCACAAAATAAGTGTAGTCCAATGGGTAAAATATTCTCAATAATAAATTCTGTTTGCCCTAAAGGGTTATATAATAAAGTTTCTGCATCAATAATTTCTAGTTCTTTCATTTGGCTTTTTCCTCCTTTCCCTTTACTAGCTGAAGAAAAGTATATTGCTTTTCAGTTAGTAAAAAAATTAACCCTATATCAATGCTTTTTGCATTAGATATAAGGCTATGTATTTCCTTTATATTCAATTTTTTCTTTTTAGTTATATACATACTCGTTATAAACTATTTCTTCGGCTCTCGCCTTAATATTATTCATTCTAGCAACCCATTCTAATTGATTACTTGCTTTTAGTTCTTCTGTAACATTCTCATTCTTTGCTAATTTTGTTATTATACTTGCTAAAAGAGAATTGCATTTTTCATCTATTGAATGTAAATAGGTATTCAACTTACCATCTAGTCTTAATTCAGTACATAAAGGAATATTATGCTTTTCAATATATCTCAAATGTGCCTTTCCATATCTTCCAATAGTGAAATTTGTGTCTTTTGGTATTGTTAGATTTGGGAAATAATAATCTCCTTTTAGTGTGTAAGTTATTCCAGTTCTTTCATCAACATATTCATTTTTTAATTCCATAGTTATTACCACCTTTCAATACTGATTTTACCTTACTTTGTAGGCTTTTTCAAATGTGCATTAAGCAACTTTTTGATATTCTGCTTTATTCTTTCGGTCAAACATTTTCATTACATTTAGTTCTATTGCACTGACTGTTTCTCCAAAAGTAGATGCCCAACTGTCAAATTGCAATAAATTTGCTTTTTCCAGTGTGTTATATTGTAGGTATCTCTGCATTGTATACATTTCTACCATACTATTACTAATTGGCGTACCAGTAGCAAATACAATTCCTCGTCCCTCAGTTAATTCATCTAAATACTGACATTTCATAAATAAGTCAGAACTTTTTTGTGCCTCTGTTTGTGCTATTCCTCCAACATTTCGCATTTTGGTAAATAAGAAAAGATTTTTGAAATAATGTGCTTCATCAATAAAAATTCTATCACACCCTAATTGTTCGAATGTTACTATATCATCTTTTCTACTTTGGTCATTTAATCTTTTTAGCTTTTCTTCTATTTTCTTTTTTGTTTTCTCTAATTGTTTTATAGAATAATATTCACCATCATTAATTTTTAAATCGTCTATTCCACAACTTAAATCAAATATTTGATTTTGCAATATTTTTTCTTGTCTTTCTTTAGACATTGGTATTTTTTCAAACTGTGAATGTCCTATTATTATTGCATCATATTCTCCAGTAGCTATCTTTGAACAAAACTTTTTACGATTATTAGTTGCAAAATCTTTCTTTGTAGCAACTAATACATTTGCTGATGGGTATAATTGCAAAAATTCACTTGCAAATTGCTCTATAATATGGTTTGGAACAACAAATAAAGACTTAGAACATAATCCAAGTCTTTTTGACTCCATTGCAGAGGCTACCATTTCAAAAGTTTTTCCTGCACCAACCTCGTGTGCTAATAATGTATTTCCACCATATAGAATGTGTGCTATTGCATCAATTTGGTGTTTTCTTAGGGTTATTTCTGGATTTATTCCACTAAATTGAATATATTGTCCATCGTACTCTCGAGGCTTTATACTATTAAATTTTTCATTATAGATTTTTACTAATTTTTCCCTTCGTGATTGGTCTTTCCAAATCCACTCTAAAAATTCTTCTTTTATTTTTTCTTGTTTTGCTTGTGCTATTGCAGTTTCTTTCGCATTTAAAACTTTTTGCTCATTTCCCTTTTCATCAATTACTGTATCTGTAATTCTTACATCTTTCAAATTTAAAGTAGTTTCTATTATTCTATAAGCATTTGCTCTTGTAGTTCCATAGGTACTATATGCTAATATATTTCCCTTATCTTCACTTTTGCCGACTATGTTCCATTCTGAAGTATAGTCGGAATAATGCACACTAATTCTATCTCTATTACTAGAATTTGGTTTTAATAACTCAAAAATAAATTGCTCTATGATTTCTGTAGGTAGCCACGTTGCACCTAATCGTACACTTATTTCACTAGCTGAAAGGTCTTGTGGTTTTACTTTTTTTAATGAATCAACATTCTTTTCATACTCTGGATTATTTTTTGCAAATTCTTCTGCTATTTTTAATTTTTCTCTAACATTACCAGATAAATATTCATCTGCAGTTACATATATTTCTTTCATTGGGTCTTTATATATGCTACCTTCTAGTTCTTTTACCAATTCTTGTTCTGTTTTTCCTGTTAGATTAGTCATATATTCTATATCAACTCTTGCTTTCTCTGATATAGATAAAATTAATGCATCTATACTATTACTTACCTCTGTTACTGCTTTATGTGGCTTTATAGTTCTTTTCGTAAACATATCTGCCTTTTTTATGAATTTTTTATTTTCATCTATTATTTCAAGTGAGCATAATAAATAATAACTGCTATCATCACTAAATGCGTTTTCATTTCCTCTACTATTAATTATTCCATAAGTTCTTGTAAAGCTATCATACAAGCTATTTAATTTTATTTGTTCTTGCTTTATTTCATCTTCTGAGGCATTATCTGTTTGTAATTCTATTAAGTTTCGTACACAATCTCTAATTGCTATCATACCTTTTATTCTACTTGTTGCAGTTACTGGTATATCTTGTAAATACATTCTACTGTTTTCTCTGTAATATATTTGATTATCAACTATTGTATATGAAAAGTTTCTTACACTTGGGTCTGCTGGAATACTCTTTTCCTCTTCGTCTTCTAAGTCTATTTGGTAATCTTCTATTTCAGAGTTAATATTTATTATTGCTTGGTCTAATAAATTTTCTAAAGGGATTTCATAAGGTGTACAAGTTGGAGTTAGTCCAAATCTACCTGATGTCATCTCCATTTTTCCTAAAATCATTTCTGGGTGGTCTACAAAATATTTATTCATTCGTATTCCATCTTCACTTTCAGCAAGTTCTACCCAATCATCCTCAATATCTGTTATTTTATCTCTTTTCTTTAAGAATATAATATCTGATGTTACCTCTGTTCCTGCGTTCTTTTTAAATGTGTTGTTTGGTAATCTAATTGCACCTATCAATTCTGCTCTTTGACATATATATTTTCTTATATCTTCATTTTCTTTGTCCATTGTTCCTCTGCTTGTAATAAATGCTATTACTCCATTTGGTCTTACTTTATCTAATGCTTTTGCAAAAAAATAGTCGTGAACTTGAAATTTGTTTTTGTCATATCTTTTATCATATAACTTATAATCTCCAAAAGGTACGTTGCCAACTGCAACATCAAAAAATGAATCTGGTAAGTCTATTTCTTCAAAACCTTTTACTGCTATTGTATTTTTCTGATATAACTGTCTTGCAATTCTTCCTGATATTCCATCTATCTCAATTCCATACATTTTGCATTGTTTCAAATTATCTGGTAACATTCCCATAAAATTACCTGTTCCACAACTTGGCTCTAAAATATTACCTTGTGATAACCCCATTTTTGCAAGTGCTTTATAAATTGAATTGATAACAATAGGTGGTGTGTAAAATGATGTTAAAGTAGATTGTTTTGCCTCTTTATATTCTTTTTCAGTAAGTAAAGAGGAAAACTCATTATATTCTTTAGTCCAGTCATCATTGCTTTTATCAAATGCCTCTGGTATTCCTCCCCAACCTACATATTGACTTAGTATTTCTTGTTCTTCTGGTGTTGCATATCTATTTTCTTGTTCGCATTGTTGTAATACTTTTATTGCCTCTATATTCCTTTTATATTTTTCCTTTTTTGTTCCCTCTCCTAATGAATTATCTGTAATTTTATAATTATTTCTATCTTTTAAGGGAATTTCTGGATGTAAATCAAAATATTCTATTTTATTTCTTCGTTTTGTTTTAATATTTGCTTTTAGTTTGTTTTCCTGTTTTGTTTCTGGTTTTGGCTCTGTTGTATTTATTTGAGTTGTGTCTTCCTGTTTATTTTCCGTTTGTTTTGTATATTTTTCTTCGTTTGTTTTTAATTTTTGTATGATTTTTTCATTTCTTAATTTATCATTTGCAGGATTTTCTTTTACTTTTCTATCAAATTCTTTTCTTTCCATTTCTTTTGTAAGTAATGGAAATGATGTATCTACTAAAATAACTCTGTTATCATCTATTGTCCTTATTTCATATTGTTGTGTTCCTATATAAACAATATCTCCAATATTAAATTCATAATAAGGTAATCTTTTTTCTAGTTCTACTAGGAGTTCTCTTGCTACTACTGCCTCCTCTTCATCATAGTCTATATCTTCCATAGTAGCTTTTAGAAAATCAATATAATCTTTAATATTTAATTCATCATTTATATCTGCTCTAATTAGTTCTATATTTTCTTCGTCTGTATTCCCCATAGGAATATTATCTATATAACTATAAAAGTCATAATCTTTTATAAAAGAATGTAATTTCTTTGCAAGTTCATATTCTTCATCTTTTATTTGTTTTTCTACTTCATTATTTATTTGTGGTCTATCGTTTGCATCTAACCAATCATAGTATTCATCTTTTTCTATTTCACTTAAATATCTATCAATATTTATAAGTTCTCTTATTCTTTTTTCTACTTGTAACCACGTTAATCTTAGTATTTGTTCATTTTCTCCACGTCCTGCTGATAATACTATTCCTTTTGCACTATGGTCTTCTGATATTCCATTATAGTCTGCACTTCTACCACCAATTCCATATTCATTTTTTAAAAACTCTGCATTTTCCCTACTTGATAGACTTTTATTAAACTGTTCATATATTCTAAACTTGCCATTTACTGTATTACCACCCTCTTGTAGCACACTATCTATCATTTCTTGTGTAAAAGAAAAAACAGAAGCATTTTCTGCCTCTGCTATATTTTGTTTTTGTTCTTCTTCAGTTAGTATTTCTAATTGTAAATTAGTTCTTTCATTATCTGTTCCTCTGCTATCATCCTGTAATTGTTCATCATTCCTATCCAAGTCATTTGGTCTTCCAGTTTCAATTCTTCTGTTATTCCCTCTTGTTTCGCCATTTTCTCTACTATTTGTTTTATCATCTTCGTTGCTGTTTCTTGTATTTCCCTCAAATGCTCTGCTAGTTTGTTGTTCATTAGTAGTATTGTGTATTCCCCTTTCTTGTTCTTCTTTAGATAATGTAACCTCATTTGTGCGAATTTCCCTGTTGGTAGTTTCTCTTGTGTCATTGTTAGGTTGGGCATATTGTAATCCCCTACTCTCGTGTATTCTATTTCTATCATCTTCATTTCCTCCTTTGATATTTTCTTTATTATTAGAATACTCTTCTTTTTGATTATTAACAAATGTGCGATTTTGATTTTTTTCTTCCTTTTGCAGATTTATTACTGTTTTTGCAATTTCTCTTAATCCCATTTCTGCTATGTCACTTATTGCAGTTCCTAATAAAACTGTTAGATTACTATTATCGAATTTGTTTATATATGAAAATTCACTTTTAGCTATATAATCTTCTGGATTTATTCCACATCTATTAAGTATCATATATGCTACACTGCTAAAAACAGTTTGATACACCAATGGAGTTATTTCTTCATCAGATAATTTTTCTAACATTGTTCCTTGCTTATATTTTGTTATTGATGACATATAATCTTGTATATTATCAACTACCATATTATTTGTTGTAGCCATTATTGTATCTACTAAATTATTGTTTTCTCCTATATCTCCAAATTTTGCCTCTAATGATTCTATAACTTCTTTTTCATATTCTGGTTTTACATCCCATAATTTATATGGTGTATTTCTATAATTGTGTGTATCTGCTACATCAAACACTAATTCAAAAGGGTATTTACTATTTTCATCTTTTGAAAATACAAATATATAGTCTGCACCTTTATTTACCCACCTGTGTACTTTATTATTCCAAGTTGCCATATCTGCACACGCAGTTGCATTTGGTCTTTGTGCATAAATTAAAATTTGGTCATTAAAACTATATTTAAAGTTCCAAGATGCCGTTTTTAGAAATGATAACCATTTGTCCTCACTTTTGGTTATATCGTTTATCTTTTCATTATAAAGTTCTCTTATTTCTATAATTTTTCCCATTTTGCACCTCCTTTGCTATTTGGTATCAAACAAAATTTTAAACCAACTTTTATCTTGTATCATATCTTGTATTTCCCATATTACCTCAATATCTTTTAGATTTACTTTATCTTGTTCTTTCAGCTTTTTTAGTTCTAATACTTTTATATTCAAAATTTCTTTTTCAGTTATAATGTTTATTTTCTCTAGTTTTTTTATTACTCTTTTCATTTGATTTATGCTATATGTTGCCATTTTTTACACCTACTTTCTATGATTAAAGGTGACCTATTAAAGCCACCTTTATTTCACTTTATTTATTTTTTCTTTTCTTAATTATTTCATATATGCTTATACTTAATAATAAAGTAGTAGATGTTCCAAGTAATATTACCCATAAAATTGTATTTCTTTCATCTCCAGTTTTTGGTGTTTCTGGAATAGGCATATCTTGCATAACTACCTTTTGTCCATCTCCTGCTATAAAACTAATTTCTTCCGCAATTCCATAACTCTTTGGACTTATAATTTCTCTCATTATATATTCTTTACCCTCTACAAGATAATGAATTATATGAGTTTCCTCTGTGGAAACCCATTCTTCTATAATTTTCCCTGTTTCTTTTTCTATGATTTGAATAGTAGCTCCTGCTAATTCTTCGACTCCTGTTTCATTAACCTTTGAAAATTCCATTTCGGTAGGTTTATTATATACATCAATTATTAATAAATCTCCATTTGTTGTTACTTTTACCTCATATATATAATCATTAACTACATATCCCTCTACTTGTCCTACTTCTTGAATATAATATGTTCCAAGTTCGAGATTTTCAAAAGTAGCAATTCCATTTTCATTTGTTTTCTCAGTCATAATAATTTCATTCATATTTTTATTAGCTGAGATATTAAACTCTACATTTTCTAATCTTTTGTTTTCATCAAAACTATCTTTTTTTACTACTTGTATTGTTCCTCTTGCTAATTTATTTTCAATAGTTCCATTATTAATTTGAATTGTATATTCTGCTATATCTTTTCCGTGATATGCAATTTCAAAATCATATTCACTATTTTCATCTAATACATATTGTGAATTAGTTGATAATTCTTTAATATAGTATGTTCCTATTGGTAGGTCTGGTACATTAATTAAATGTCCTTCTTTATTAATTTCAGTTACTGCAATTAGAGAACCATTTTCAATAGCTACATTTCCCATATAGTCATATATATATTCTCTTGCATAAATACCAAATCTAATATCTTTATATGCCTTATCGTTTTTGAAAATTTGTTGTTCTTCAAGAACTTTTGTTAAATCAATATTAACTTTTGCACGATTATTATTTAAAGTAGATTCAATGATTTGTAATTCTGCTTTTTGATTATCTTTAATTTCAAAATAATGTTTATCTGTATTTCCAATATAACCAAATGGCACTTTACTTTCTACATAGTAATATTTTCCTACTGGAAGTTTCTTACTTGTAACTTTTTCCCAATCACTCTCTAATGTCTCAATTTCTTCATCTTTTTCATAATATACTGTATTACCAATTTTTATTTGCTCATTTGCATAAATTGTAATCTCAGTATCAAGTATATTAGATGTGTGCCAAGCAGGTGTAAATGTTTCTCCAAATTCACTATTTCCTTTTGCTACTGCCATAAAAATATCGCCTGTTTTATTCCATTCTAATTGTCCAAAAACTACTTCGTCTTTCATCTCTATTTTTTGAACCTCACTTGTATCTTGTATCGTGAATTCTATATCTTGTGCAATAGCAAATCCATATGGACTAGAAATTTCCCTCATTATATAAGTTTTTCCTACTTCAAGACCTTTCATTATATGTGGTTTTATTGTTCTGTCTTCATTTTCTCCGTCTTGTCCAGAAATCCACTCTTCGAATATTGCTCCCTCATTATCTTTCTCAAATACTTTTATATATGCACCTTTAATCTCTGAATCGTCTGTTATATCTTTTTTAGATATTTCTACTGTAATAATTTTATTTTTAAATTCATATTCATTTTCTATTGTTTCAATATTTTGTCCTTTATAAGTTGCATCTACTTTTATTATTTGATTAGAACTTGAATAACCAATTGGTGCTTGTATTTCTCTAATTTCATATTCTGCTAAAGGTAGGTCTGTTTCAAAGTGTACTTTTCCTATTTCATTACTTGTTACTTTTTCGATTAATGTTCCCTTTTCAATTACAATTTCATTATTATAATTATAAATGTTGTCTTTTGCATAAATTCCAAATTCAGCACCTAAAAGTCCATCATTTGTATCATAATCTTTTTTATATACAGTTAAATCTACCTTTTGTCTTTCATTTTTAAATGAAGCATTATCATAAACTATCTCTGTTTCCTGATTTTCATAAACTAATGAAATATCTTTTATCTCATTATTTAATACAAATCCATTTGGTGCTTGTATTTCTCTTACAGAATATTCTCCAAGTGGAAGTGCTTTTGATGTTACTTTTCCCTCTGTATTTGTAGTAATGGTGTCTACTACTGTTCCTTTTTTATAAATAACAGTTCCGTCATTTGATGGGTCTAAAATATCTTCTTTTGCTAATATTTCATATTTTGCATTTGCTAATCCTTTTTCCTCATAAATGAATTTTCCATTTTCAAATCCTACTAATACCTCGCCTATTTTTGTTATATTAACTTTTCCTTTTACTGGTTTATCTTTTTGTTTTATTGTTATTATTGGTGTATTTCCGTCTGGTAATGTTTGGTATGCTACGTGAGATGTTATTTCAAATTGTATTGGATTTTTAGATACTAAATAACCAAATGGACTTTTTATTTCTTCTAGTTGATATTTTCCAACTGGTAATTGTTCTCCTGTCATAACTGTTCCATCTTTTGTAGTTTCCCACGAATTAACGTAGTGAGGTAATGGATTCCAGTCCCAATAGCCAAAATACTCTCCTGTTTCTGTATTCTTTATTTTAAACTGTGCATTACTGATTTTTACTATTTTTCCTGTTTCTTCGTCTTGTTTTATTATTGCTAAAACAGACCTAAAAGAAGTATCGTTAAAAATTCTCCACGTTTGTGGAGTAGCACTATCTTCTGTTATTACAACTTTAAAGTCTGGTACTTTATATTTATTGTCTGGTACTTTTGTTTCTCTTACTATATAAGTTCCATATGGTAATCTTTCACTTACTGCATAACCTTTTTCATCTGTTTTTAATATTGCTGTTTCTTGTGCATTTGCATTTTTTGCAATAGGTGCTTTTTCCCACGAACCGTATTTATCAATATCTTTCTGTGCTTTTATAGTAAATTCTACTCCAGAAAGTATTTCTGCCTCGCCATTTTCATCACTTGATATTTTTATAATTTGAAACGCTTGAGATATAACTCTTTCTTTTACTGATTCATTTCTTGTAACCACACTTGTATATTGATTTTCATATGTTAAATCAATATTATATATTGTTGTATCTAAATTATAGCCTACACTTGGGGTTAGTTCTTTAATATAGTATTCTCCTAAATATAAATTGCCAATTGTAGCATTTCCATTACTATCTGTAATTAAATTTGTTATTTTTTGATTTGCATTGTAAATTACACTATCATCTGCAGGGTCTAAAATATTATTTCTAGCATATAATCCATATACTGCTCCCTCTAATGTTGCCTCTCCTTGTGGTGTTTTTCCTGTTATTGTATCTCCTTTACTTAAATTAATTTTTCCTACTGTTGCCTCATTATATATTTCAATTCCATATTTTCCGTTATCTTCACATATATCTACATCTTTGGTTTCATTTGATATTACATATTTATATGGTGCTTTCTTTTCTCTTACAGTATAAACTCCATAGTCTAACATATCTGATGATGCAATTCCTTGATTATTAGTTGTAATTGTTGAAACAACATTTGAATCTTTTAAGATTTCAAATTCTGCTCCTGCTCTTTTTACTATCTTACCTGTTTTTCTATCTTTTTTTGTAACTTGAAAACTTCCTTGTTTTACATTATTTACAAAATTTATTTCTGTTGTATTTCCTGCATTTATAACTGCACGATTAATGCTATTATCTAATACTAATTCATCTAGTGTTGCAATTTCTTGATAATATAAATCTCCTGCTCTTAAATCTTGGGCAGTAAAACTACCATCTGCACCTGTTTGATATGTTCCAATTTCTTCACTCATATCTGAGTTATATGCTAATTTAAACGTTACCCCAACTACTGCTTTTCCTCTATTATCTACTTTCTTTAATTTAAAATTTCCTGCTTTAGCCCATTCTACTGTTAATGATGTTGTTTGAGATGGGTCATATACCATATCTAAATAACCTATATTTTGCATTGATGAACTATTTGTTACACCTACTATTGGTTGATATTCAAATCCTTGTGATTTTTCTCCAGTAGTCCACGTTCCTAAATTGACATTTATTGGTGCTTCAAAATGAAATCTCGTTTGTCCATAAATTGTTACGTTTCCACCTGTTTGTCTTGTATTATGTGTTTCATCAACATAAGTTACTGCGTCTTGTAAATCAATATTTACACTACCACTTGTCATTCCACTACTTAATTCTATTGTTTCTGTTCTTTGTATATCTCCCTCTCTATATGCACTAACATTTGAGGTAGAAAATCTTACCTTAAAGCTTGGAACAGATTTTGTACTTAAAAAATTTACAAAATCTTTTGCTACTGTACGAACTGCATCTCCACTATAATAATGTGATAATGCTAATGATGTTGCTACTATTCCATATGCTCTACTTGTAAATCCAGACCATTGTTCTGGACCTCCCCAACCATAATATAATGCTTTTTTTACATTATCATTTTCATATATATTCGTTGTTAAACCAACACCAGTAGAGGGTGTAGTTTTTGAATGTTCTAAGCAAAATGCTTGCTTTCCTGCTACTGTAAAATCGCCTACACTTGATGCTCCATAAGTAATTTTACCATTATATTTTACCTCAAAATGTTGAGGCATATCTGTTGTATTTACTGCCATTACTGGCGAAATAACATTAAATATTGTTATTAATATAATTAATATATTTATCATTCGTAAACTATTCTTTTTAGTTCCTTTTTTCATTAATATTCTCCTTTCGCATATGTTTTTCATACTTTTAATTGCATAAAAAAAAGAAGTTACTTTTGAACTCCTTTTAAAAAATATATTTTTAATAATTCCAACTTGATGGAATTTCTACTTTTTGTCCTCCTACTGCATACCCTCCGTCTAATTCTTTATAAGAGTCTGGGGCAACAGTTACTGTTACACTTTTATTTTCTGTTTGCTTTTGTTCAGTATTATTGCTACTTGCTTTTTTATTACTACTATTTGTTTGTTGCTTTTTTTCTGTTGTTGTTTTTACTGGTTTTTCTTGTGTTGTTTTGACTGGTTTATTTTCTGCAGTTGTTTCTTTTGTTTCTTCTTGCTTTTCTATTGTATTCTCTTCTGTATTTTCTATTACATTCTCTTCTACTTGTTTATTTTCATCAATGTTCTCCTGTTTGTTTAAATCATTTGTGTTAATTTCATTGTGTTCTTGATTTGCTACTGGTATATTTTCTATATTCTGTTGTTTGCTCTTTACTATTTCATAAACTCCAAAACCTGAAATTATTAAAATTATGATAATTAAAATCACTATAACTAGATTTTTCTTCATTTACATCATTCCCCCTATTTCATTTGTCTGTATTGTACAATAATTTAAAAGTTTTTTCAAATATGCGATTTCATTATTTATATATATTCCTTTTCAGTTAGTATATAGCTAGTATTAGGGGGTGGATTGTAAGGAGGGGGAAATAAAAAAATGTAGCTACAAATTTATTTATCTGTTGCTACATTACCTCATATATTCATTTTGTTTTTGTTTCTGCTTTCTTTCCCTCTCTGATGTTTCTTTTACACAATGCACAATGTAATCTTCTTTTTCTTCCATTGATTTATATTCCTTTGGTATATATTGTTCTACTTTATCTTCTGGAATTTTAAACTTTGGTATTTGGTTTGGTTTTTCTTGCTCTAATATATCGTCAATCTCTTCCATAGTTAAACTACCATTTTCACTTAATTTTTTCATCTTGATAGCTTGTGGGTGTGATGGAAATGCGTCTGTATATTCTATTGCATCAAATACCTGTTGTTGTTCTTCTTTTGTTAAATATGAAAGTTCCACTGCTGGTCTTAATTTCATTTTTTCTTCGTCAACTAATTTTAATAGTTCTGGTATTAGTTCAGTAAGTCGAATAAATCTTTGTATATTACTAGAACTTTCTCCTGTTTCCTCAGCAATTAATTCTCTTGTTGTTTTACCTATAAAATTCTGTTCCAGTGGGGCAGAATTTTCATTTTCTTCTTTTTTAGGTCGACCTGCTTGTCTTTTCATAGCCTCCATTTTCATTTTAAAAGCAAATGCTCTTTCACTTGGTAGTATCTTTTCTCTTTGGTTGTTACTATTTACCATTGCTATTGTTGCCTCTTCATCTGTCATTTCTCTTACAATAGCTTTTATTTGTGTTACTCCTGCAATTTCACACGCTCTTTTTCTTCTGTGTCCAGAAATCATTTCGTAACCACCATTTTCTTTTGGTCTTACTATAACTGGGTGTATTACTCCAAATTGTTTTACTGTTTCTGCCATTGAAAACATTTCGTCATCATCTCTTACTTTATATGGGTGATTTGGAAAGTTTGTAATTTCATTTACTGGAATCATCTTTACATATTCTCTGTTTTTATTATCTCTTTCTTCTTGCGTTGTAAAGAAATCATCTAGCGTAATCTTTGGTAATTTCATTTTTTCTTCTTTCATTATCTGCTAATACCTCCTTTGCAAAATTTGTATAAGCTAAAGCAACTTTACTGTTTTTGTCATAAGCAAATATGCTTTTCCCTTTTGAGGTGGATTCTGCAGTTTTTATAGCATAAGGTATTTGTGTATCATATAACTTTATAATATTTCCATACTGCTCTTGTATTTCTTTCTTTATTGTACTCGGTAATTTCGTTCTGTTATCTACTAATGTTAGAAGTATTCCACCAACTTTTAAATTTTGGTTCTGATGTTTCTTTACTTTTGAAACTATATTAATTAAATTTCCCATTCCTATTGCTGATAAGTATTGACTTTGAACTGGAATGATTACTTCATCTGCTGTTGCTAATGCATTTGTTACTAGCATACTTAGTGATGGCATACAATCAATTATAATATAATCATATCTGCTTTCTACTTTTTCCAAAATGTTCTTTATTGCATATTCTCTATCTCTTGCACTCGATAAATTAGTTTCTGTCATTGCTAAATTAAGATTTGATGGTATTAAATCTATTCCCTCTTTATGATGTAATATTGCCTGTTCTGTTTCTACTTCTTTGTTATCAATAAAATCTTCAATTAAAGTAGAAAGATTTGCTGAAATATTATCTTCATCATAAAACCCCATATATGTTGTTAAATTTGCTTGAGGGTCTGCATCTACTACTAATACCTTTTTGTTATTACTTGATAGTGCTATGCCTAAGCTAAAAGCCGTTGTTGTTTTACCTACTCCACCTTTTTGGTTAGCTATTGCTATTGTCTTACATTTTCTCATCTGTTTTTCCTCCTTCCTTTTAAATTTAGTCTTTGTTTATAAAAGACTATGTAACATTTCAAATGAAATGGAAAAAGCGAATTAATTTAAAATATCAACTCGCTTCTATATGTCGTTATCTTATATCTTCTTTTGTTTTTCATTTATCAAAATATACTTTATAATTTATTATCAATTAATACAAATGTATAAAGTAATATTATCGTACATCTCTATTTTTATTGTGTTTTTTTTCATATTCTTTTCTTATTCTTGAATTAATTTTTATTGCATTGTTATCGTCATATTCTTTATCTATTGATACTTTCCCCTTTTCTAAAAAATCCTTTGAAAGAATAAACTCTCCTGTATCTAAAAATTCATATCTACCCTCTTTATCTTTGCCAACATACATTGCAGTAACAGGTATATTACAATTACTAGAAATAGGAATATTAACTGTTAAAAAATTTCCTATTTTTAAATTTTCTAAATAATCTATTGCCTCATCTTTTTGCATTTTTCTCCCTCCTTTTTAGTCAAAAAAAGAAAGCCACAATTAGCTTTCTTTAAATAATTTTTCTTATATTCCTTATATATCAACGTTTTTAAGCATTTTTAGGTGTGTGTCAATAAATAATGTATTCCTCATAAATATTCTTTTTTTGAAACCCTTGTGGTTGTAGGGTTATTTGTTTTTGTGTCGTAAATACCTTTCCTCCTCTGAAAAGATACACCCACAGTATTTTTGCATGTATAACCCTATTTCTCGTGCTTTAGTTTGCCCTTCTTTGAAACCTACTCGAAAATCGCAGTATAGGAAATTTAGTCCATATGTCTTTGCTAAAGTTTCGCCGATTTGTTTAATTACTTCGTGGTTTTGGTATGGGCTTACCAAAAGGGTGGTAGTAAAAGTATCGTAACCATGTTCTTTTGCGTATTTTGCAGTTTGTTCTAAACGAACTTGATAACAATAGCTTTGGCAACGATTTTTTAGGTTTCCTATTACATTTTTACAAAATTCTTGTAACCCATAGTTTTCTTCAAAAATAGCCTGTATTTGAATTTGGGTTGCATATTCTTTTAGGCAGTCTCTTCTTTGCTTGTATTCAGTGTATGGGTGTATGTTTGGGTTATACCAATATACGGTTGGTTCCATTTGTTCTTTTCGCAAGGTATCGATACAATACACACTACATGGAGCACAACAGGTATGCATTAATAGTTTCATATTAAGCTCATCTCCTACTTATTATTGATTCTTTTTTTCTACAAATACATATTTCTTTTTTATATAAAAATTAGCTATATACATTATAACATTAATAATAATTTTAACAACCATAATCCATTTTGCATAATATTGGTTCAAAATAGAAATTAATAGGCTACTAATTAACATTTGTATGATAAATAGTATTGTATATTTACAGCCTTCAAAAAAAGTATTACTTGTCATTTCTCTTTGAAATACCCATTTCTTATTCAATACAAAGTCTAACACACCTGATATCATTCTTGCTAGGATATTGGCATGAAATACGTTTATGTTTTTAGAAACAAATAAATAAAATATCCCTACATCTACTACTGCACAAATGACAGAAGATACCATATTTTTTAAAAACTCTTTATAAATTCGATAGGAGTCTTTAATTGGTTTAAAATTTTTAATTCTGCCCTCATATATAGTTTCTATATCAACTGTATCAAATTCTATCTTTTTATGATACATCTGTTTTAAAAAATTCATTTCATATTCATACCTTGACCCATTTACTTCTAAAGCAAATGGGAAATATTTCTTTGGTATTCCTCTTAGTCCTGTTTGTGTATCTTTTAAAGAAATGCCTGTTATTAGTTTGAAATAGATTGAAGAAAATATATTTCCTATTTTACTTGCTAATGGTACTTGGGAATTTCCTTTGAAAGTTCTCTCTCCTAAAATAATTTTACCGTTTTCTAACTTTTGGGCTACTTTCTTTACATCACTTGCTATATGTTGCCCATCTGCATCCACTGTTATAATTCCTATGATGTCCTCCTCTATTATCTTCTCAATTCCTGTTTTGATTGCTTGTCCTTTTCCTTTGTTTTTTTCATGTTTATATACTTTTATGTTATCTTTTTTAAGTTCAACAAAAATGGGTTGGCTTTCTTCCTTAGAACCATCATCAATTACAATCATATTATTTAATTTTTCGTTTCTTAACTCTTGTACTAAATTAATTAATTTTCTATTTGGGTTTAAGGCTGGTATGAGTATTACTATTTTATTTAAATTCTCTATATTTTCTCCTATTAGATATCACCCTTTTCTTTATCCGTTTGTTTAGAAATTCTTTTTGACAATAGCTCCTGTTTCATTTTCAAATATTACTTCTGTATTTTCTAAGTTTAGTATATCATTATATTGGTGATAATAATTGCTACGGTTAAAATAGATTAGGTATTCATATGTGCTATTATTCCACTTATTGATATGAGTCATTGTAGTCGCATAATCTAAATTTTCTTTGAAACGATATTTTAACATAGCATAAAACCAATATTCTTGTCTTTGGTTACCAATGATTAATGTATTATTATCTTGTAATGGTAATTTATTTTGTTTTACATAGTTTAAAATTTCTAATTCTTGTGGTGTATAATCAACTCCTATATTTAACAATATTGTTTTATTAAGCCCAAAAATATCCATAACGTCAGTTATTTTCTCATGAGTATCGGTACTTTTATTAATATTAACAGTAGTATGGCTTAACATGAATATCATAATAAGAAAATATAGTGTGACATACAAGCCTGTTATCCATTTTCCATATTTTGTATGTTCTATCGTGTATACCATTCCTCGATAAAACCCATACAATATAACTAGCCACATAACAAAATAGGTTTTATAAAAATAATATGTAGAAACAAGCCCTTTACGAGTTCCTAAGTATAATATACACATATAAATAACCAAAACCCAAGTTAGTATTGTGTGAAAATTTATCTTTGTTTGTCGTTTTAAGTAATATACAAAAAATGGAATAAATAATAGTAAATTTGAGAATAGATTACGATAAATGTATCCTTCTAATGTAATTTGATTGGTTGCTTTTATGGAATTTGCATTTTGGAAACTTGGTAAAATTGTATACAAAAACCCACAAATGCACGGAATTACTAATGTGATTATTGTATATAGAATCATTTCTTTATTCACTATTTTACCATGTTTTTTATAAAAATACAGTATGTAAAATAAAAAAATGGCTCCATAAATTGCTGGTACAAATAAATAATAGGTTAAGAATAATTCTAGGCAAAGTAAAAATAGTATCATCATTTGTGGAATATTTTTAAGTGTTTCTTGCTCAAAGCTTTCCATCACAATCAGTACCGTACTAATGATTAGTACCCCTAATGGTAAATAGAAATAGCCAAATAGCATATTATTAAAAGGATACCCTAGCAAATACAAAATTGCTACAATAATGGCAAGAACATAGGTAAAATGATTTTTCGCATATTGCTTTATTGCCACATACAACAATATTCCAGACATTGCCAACATGAATATATCAAATGCAATAAATATTTTGTATAAATTCATTTCTCCTACAAATGGCTCTAGCACTTTAAACCATATCCCTACATTACTATAAGCCCCTGGCATCATTTCTGTTTTGTCTTTTTCTGCCTTTAATAGTAGAGTATCTTCCTCATAAAAACGATACGTTACTCCATAATGAACAGAGGCATCAGTGGTTAAGTATTTTATATTAAAGGGAATACCAAAATCGATTGCAGATAGTACTAATACCAAGGCACAAATTCCTATTATTACTACAATATCCCTTTTATCCCATTGATATTTTTGAATGCCATTTTTCTTAGTTTTCCAAACCAAGCATGCGCTAACAAATACATTGACAAAACTTAAGCTTTCTAAACAAATGGGAATGTTAATGTAAGTAAATACATAGCAGATAAGTGTATTATAGCATAAGTATAGCATAATACTAACAAAAATCGTTTTTATGGTATCAATTTGTTTTTCGCTTTTTTTTACTAGTATTGCCGTTATAAACAATACTAGAACAGATATAATATAGATGATTGACATGTCTTTTTCCTTTCTCGTTTGTAGTATACAAATTGCCTAAATAAATATTTTTTAGAACGCCTTTGTAGATTACGGGCGATTAAAATCGCCACCACGTTTTCTTTTTATGTTTTATACTGAATTGTTTCTAAAACCTCGTTTGCTGTTTTTTTCCATGAAAATGTTTCTTTTACTCTTTTATTGAGATTATTTGCTAATTTTTCTCTTAATTCTTTATTAATTATTACTTTTTCTAGTGTTTCTACAATAGATTTTACGTTAGTATCGCAAAACAATCCATTCTTGTTATCACTAATAATTTCTTTGGTTCCGCCTACTGGTGTTGCAACTACTGCACATTTCATAAGCCCTGCTTCTAATATGGCGGTTGGCATTCCTTCACTATAAGAAGGGTTAATGAAAATATCTGCTTTTTTGTAACATTTCATCATGTCTTCATGTTCCAATTTTCCTAATAAAATGACCTCTTTTTGTTTACGTATTTCTTCTTCTAGTGGTCCCTCTCCAGCTATTTTTAATTCAATGTTAGCATATTTCTTTTTTAGAATGGCATATGCTTCTAGTAACAGCAATATCCCTTTGTCTTGGAGTAATCTTCCGGCAAATAAAATGGTAATTTTAGAATTATATTCCTTTTTATCCAAAATGCCATTATCTACATCTTCTTTAAAATTCGTTACATAAAATTCCTCTTCTTTTATATCAATAGCATTATAAAAAACACCTTTGGCTTGAATATGGTAATGGGTTAACCATTCACAACAAGCTTTCGAAACGCCATAAAAATCACTTACTAATGTTTTCATTTTATTGGTCAAAAGATGTTCATAAATATGACCAAAAAAGTCTAATATGGGGTTATATACCGTAAAATGGCTTGTCCCATGTTCTAGGATACAACATGGAATGTTATGCTTTTTTGCAAACTTTGCTCCTACTAGTGAAGTTAGTTGAAACCTCGTATTTAACATAATCGAATTAATATTTTTCTTCTCTAATTTACAAAGAATTTCTCGATATTCCTTATTTTTCTTTATAATAGGATATCTAGAAGAAAAGATTGCATAAATTGGCAATCGGAAAATCTCAATATAATCTAAGGTTTCATGTTCTAATAAATCTGGCTTATATTTCGTTGTAATCAATATTGTATGATATCCTTTTTTCTTAAATTCTTTTGCTAAATTATAGGTATAACGTTCAATCCCTCCTACATGAGGAAAAAAGTATCCTTGAAAAATGGCAATTGTTTTCATTTATATCGCTCCTATTAAAAACATAAATCTTATCATTATTTCATCCGTCCAGACCTGCCTATATCGTTTTGGATAACACAGCTTTTTTAGTTGATTTCGGTAACGGAATTTCTCTATATTAAAGAGTTTTAATATCTCCTGATTTTCTTTAGATAAATCCTCTAAAAAATAGGTTGCATATTCTTGTATTTGTTTGTGAATGGTTTTAAAATAATTTTCCTGAAATAAGCTCTTTATTCGATGAATTTGTAAGGAAATAAAATTTTTTCCACATTCACTCGTATTACTTTCATGTAAACGATGTTTTGCTGTTACTGTCTCATCATATAGCACTTTTCCCATCCCTTCACAAATCATATATAACCACCAATCATGTCCTTCACAGAAAGACGGAAGATTCTTTATTGCTATGTTTCTCGCGTTTTCGTTAATTACAGTAGTCATCCCAAGATTAATGCATTCCACTAAGCAATTTAGAAAAGATGGCTTTTTTTTGTTTATTGCATGAGATTGGAAGGTCATATTGGTATCATAAAAATCATAATTTGAGTAATACAAAATAGGAATACTTTCCTCTTTGTTTTCCTCTAACATGGTGACTGCTCTTTTTATTTTATCTTCTAACCACACATCATCTTGGTCGCAAAATGCATAATACTCTGCCTCATCACAGTCTTTTAATAGTGTAAAAAAGCTATCTATAAACCCTACATTTTTCCCTTGTAGAAAATGTATTTTTCCTGCTTTTTCATATTCTTTTAATATTGAAATGGTTCCATCTTTTGACCCATCATCTCTTACATAAATGTCAATGTTTTGATAAGTTTGTATTAGAATACTATCTAATTGTTCTTTTAGGTATTTTTCTCCATTGTAAGTAGAGATTAATACATTTACTTTTGGTTTCATTTTCTTCTCCTGTTTTAAGATTTTAAACTCTTGTCCTTATTATGAAAAATTCACTTTTAGATTAAGAACCCTTAAGGGGCCTTTTTTTGCTTGCCTTTGTAGATTTATTTGGGGTATAGATTATTTATTTTTAATGATTGCTCCTTTTTCGTTTTCGAAGATGATTTCTTTTTGGTCTAGGTCTAGTATTTGTTTTAGTTGTTTGTATGGATAACTATCTTTAAAATAGATTACGTATTCGTAAGTTTTGTTGTTCCACTTTTCCACATCTTGCTTGGTGGTAGCATAATATAAATTTTCTTTAAACTTATATTTTAAAATCGCCCACATCCAGAATTCTTGCCTTTGGTTGGCAAGAATTAGTGTATTGTTATCTTTTAAGGAAATGCCATGTTCTTTTACTTGTTTTAATACTTCAATTTCATCGGTGTAAAAATCAATTCCGGTTCGGAATATTAAAGTTTTGTTAATTCCATAAATGTCCATAACATCGGTTATTTTTTCGTTTGTATCACTACTTTTGTTTATTTTTACATTGCTTGTAAAAAGGGAAATCATTAATAAAATGACATATATTGACATGTATAAGATAACGATTTTGTTTCCGCTTTTTCTATTTTCTTCTAATGCCACAGCACCTTTATAAAACAATACCCACAAAATAAGCCATAGGATAAAATGTAGTTTGTAAAAAAAGTAAGTAGAAATGACGCCTTTTGTCATGGCAAAATACACTATTACTATATAATTTATAAAAATAATAGCAAATATGGTAATAAAACTGGTTTTCTTTTCTTTTTCATGTCTGTATAAATAATAGATAGCAAATGGTAATAACAATAGCATATTGGTAATCATATTACGATAAATGTAACCTTCATCCTTCATTCCATTCACAAGCTGTGTTGGTACAAAAGAAACCATTTGTGGGAAAATATGATAGCTAAGTCCTATAAACATTGGTATTACTAATGTCATTATACCATACTTTAACATATCTTTATTCCATAACATTTTGTGTTTTTTCCAAAAATACAAAATGTAATAAAGTCCTAATGCTCCATATACTGCTGGAACAAATAAGTAATAGGAAAAAAATACTTGTGTGCATAATAGTGATAATACTGTTATTTTTATCCATTCTGGTATGGTTTCCTCTTCCCATGATTGCATAACAAGAACAATGGCTGTAATGATAGCAATTCCTACGCTTAAATAACTATATCCAAATAGCATACTATTTAATGGATAGCCAAGTAAATATATCATAGATACAATACCTGCTAAAATAGCGTTTTGTTTTGTTTTCGCTTTTGTTTTTAAAATGCAATACATTAGCATTCCATTTAAAAGAAGAATACCAATATCGAAGCAAATAAACACATTGTACAAGTTCATTTCTCCAATCCACGGTGCCAATACCTTAAACAAAATGCCACTATTACTATAAGCGCCTGGCATCATGTATTTCCCGTCTTTTAATAATAAAGCTTCTTTATGGTAAAATTCTTCTGCTGCATCAAAATGTGCTGCTGCATCAGTCATAATGTATTTTATGTTTAATGGAATACCATATTGTAAGCACACAATAAGCCATATAAGGATAAGCATACAAGCAATTACAACGATATCTTTTAGTTTTATCTGATATGCCTGTATTTGTTTTTCATGTAGCATTTTTCCGAACGAAACCTATTATTATAATGCTATTGATGATACTTAAACTACCCAGATGAATTGGAATATGGCACATGGTAAATACATAGCACACAAATGTATTGTAACAAAGTAATAGTGCTATGCCTAGTACAAGTGTTACAACTATGTCTAATTTCTTTTCTGATTTTTTTACTAATATCATTGTGATAAACAATAAAATTACAGAAATGCTATACAATATTGACATTTTTCCTTCTCCTTATCTTTTGGTTTGTTTTTTTGTTTGGTAATGACTAATAATGGTAAGCAATGCACAATAGGTTATCATGGTTATGGCACAAGCAAGGCTTGCTCCTCTTACTCCTATTTTATTTATAAGACCATAGGATAATGCAAAAATCATAAGGGAACTAACTACATATACAAAAAACTGCTCTTTCATTTTTCGGTAAATGGTTAATAGAATGGTTTCTACATATCCCATTGCATAGAAAATATAGGCAAATAGTAATATTGCTAAATCTAGGCGATATGGTGTTAAATCCACATTATAAATAAAATTCAATACTGGTATTCCAATGGTATATCCTAAAATAATTGCAACCATACCAAAACCAATAATAAAAGATATCGATTTTCTTTTTATGTGTTTCATTTGTTTAATATTTCCATCTTTATATAAATCCGTTAATTGATTAATCAGTGGTGCCACAATAAATTGTGCAAATAGTGGCAAAATACTTGCTGGCATTAAAATAATACCAAAAACAGCTTGTATGTCTTCTGTTAAATAATTTTCTATGGCATATTTCGATGCATTTAATATATACATGGTAAAAAATGCATTTATAAATAAGAAAAACTCTTTTTGGTAAATATGCATAATATGCTTTTTTTCTATTCTTTCTTGTGGTAGTAAAATTTTTCTAATTTGCAAAAAATCATAGCCTATTATGGTAATAATGGAAGATATGCATAATGCTATGGTAGCATAAACTAGATTGTGTGTTAGCTTATTTACAATAAAAAATGAAACCATTCCTAGCATTGTTCTTAATATTAAGGAAATCCCTACTTTATATAACTCTCCATTTTTTTGCATGGTTCCATATAACACATCATTAAAGGCTTCAAGTCCTTTCCATATACACAAAAAGATTAATACTGCCTTTTTATGTGTATCATAATCTTTTATAATCACATAGAAAAAAACAAGTATTGCCATAATCAAACAAGTAATTATCCTACTTACAATATATTCTTTGTTTGTAATTTCTCCTTTTATATCAGTTATTTGACAATTTCTCCCTGAATAAACAGCAATAATATAGAAGATACTGGCAGTTGCAAAGGTAATGGTAAAAACTCCTGCTTCTTCTATTCCATTCATTCTTGTAATCATAATTAACAAGAATACCGAACTAAAAGAGGCTAAGGTGCTCCCTATCGTATTCCATATGAAATTTTGGGCAAGTTTCTTATCTTTTATCATCTTCTTCATCCGTTTCTTCTACTTTTTCTTTTAAAATGGCTAATTCTTGTGTGAGTTTTATTATCATTTTGTTTTGCTTTGTTATTGTAATAGTAATATGAACAATATAAATTCCCTCTATCATAATAGCAAATAGCAATAGTAAAATAGGTGGATAATATACTCCAAGTTTTAGTGCAATTCCCATTACCCAATCATGAAAAATAGATATGACTAAAATTCCTAGTGAAAAGATAATCCATACAATGGAGTATTTTTCATCTAATTTATTTTTCTTTACTAAATTTAAAATAAATAGTAAGAATACAACCGAAAATGCCATTGCCAAATAATAAATCATGTTTTTTCCTTCTTTCTTTGTTTCGTATTTGCTTTTAAGAACCCCCAGTCGCTCCGCGACAGCCCCCTTGTTAAAGGGGCTTTCTTGTAATGCTTCGTAGTTTTTATGCAATAAGCAAGTTAATATTCTTTTAGTTTTAGTTTTGCCATTAATAGTGATAGTGTTACTTTTACCATATATTTTACCGATTTTACTGGTGTAATGAATGATTTTCCTGCTATCCTTTTTCGCATTTCGACTGGCATTTCTAAAATTTTTTTCTTTTTTAAAATCATTTTCATATTGGTTTCTGGTTCTGGGTAATCGTATGGGTAACGTTTGGCAAATTCTTTTATGACTTCTTTATTTACTGCTCGAAAACCAGAGGTAGTATCATGTATTTTTACTCCTGTAATTTGCTTAATTAGTAAAGATGTGATATTAATTCCTAACATACGAAAAAAGGTCTGTTTGTAGCCTGTTTTTTGTACGAAACGAGAACCTATTACCATATCATATCCTTCTTCTATTTTCTGTACCATTTGCTCTATATATTGGGGGTCGTGTTGTCCATCTGCGTCTAATTGAATGGCAATGTCGTAGTCATTCTTATTAGCATATAACATACCCGTTTGCACAGCTCCACCAATGCCTAAGTTATTTGGCAAATCAATTATTTTTGCTTTTGTCAACTTTGCTTTTTCTAATGTTTCGTCTTTTGAGCCGTCATTAACGACCACAACATCTACCATAGAATTAGTTTTATCTACCTCGTTTACTACAGTTTGTATGTTTTCCTCTTCATTATAAGCAGGTATCACAACTAATACTTTATTTTTTTCCATTTTTATATGATTCCTTGTATAACACAATTTAGGTTTTTCCTAAAGGTTTTACCTATAAACCTATTACCATATTTCTTTTTCTTTCGTATTAGGGTTACGCTTCGTAGGCAATTCCTAAATGCTTAAAAGCATCTGGCATTGCAATTCTTCCTCTTGGTGTACGAGATAAAAAGCCAATTTGCATTAAATATGGTTCATATACGTCTTCAATGGTTTCTACTTCTTCTCCAATAGTTGCTGCAAGTGTTTCTAACCCCACTGGTCCTCCTTTGTATTTGGTAATAATGGTTTCTAACATTTTACGGTCGGTTTCATCTAATCCTAAAGCATCAATTTCTAACTTGTTTAATGCAATTTTTGCAATTTCTAAGGTAATGGCTCCGTCTCCTAATACAGAGGCATAATCACGTACTCTTTTTAAAATACGGTTTGCAATTCTTGGGGTTCCACGAGAACGTTTCGCAATTTCAAAAGATGCTGTTTCGTCAATGGTAACTCCTAAAATAGTGGCTGACCTTTTTACAATTTCATTTAATTGGTCTGGTGTGTATAATTCTAGTCTACTTACAATACCAAAACGGTCACGAAGTGGAGTGGTTAGAGAACCTGCTTTTGTGGTTGCCCCAATTAATGTAAATTTGGGTAAATCTAAACGGATTGACCTAGCACTTGGCCCTTTTCCAATAATAATATCTAAGGTAAAATCTTCTAAGGCTGGGTATAAAATTTCTTCTACACTTTTATTAAGACGGTGAATTTCATCAATAAATAATACATCAAATTCTGAAAGATTGGTAAGGAGTGCTGCTAAATCACCTGGTTTTTCAATGGCTGGTCCTGAAGTAATTTTAATATTGGAATTCATTTCGTTGGAAATAATATTGGAAAGGGTTGTTTTTCCTAACCCCGGAGGTCCATATAGTAAAACATGGTCAAGAGGCTCCCCTCTTTTTTTAGCAGCCTCTATGTATACTTTTAAATTTTCTTTTACCTTATCTTGTCCAATGTATTCCTTTAACGTTTTGGGACGTAGCGAATTTTCTAGTCTTTCCTCCTCTACATCTTCTAATTCTGGACTAATAATACTGTTTTCGTCCATGTTGTCCCTCCTTTTGTTTTCTTTTATTGCGATTTCTTCGAAGACGGGTCGATGTGGGCATCGACCCCTACATTCCTATTTTTCAATGATGACATTGTATCCAATGAATAATCCTGTTTCTACAACACCTACAATGCTTTTTAATTTTGCCTCATATGTGTCGTCTACATCATGAAATACAGCATCTAATATGATATTTCCTCTTTCGGTAACAACTGGTCCATCTTTTCCTTTTGCTAAACGTAAAGTGATTTCTTTTGCTCCCATTTGTAATAGAGCTTGTCTTACTAGATTAATGGCTTCTGGATGTACTTCCACTGGAATTGGAAATTTATCACAAATATGTTCTACCATTTTGGAATCATCTACTAAAATATAGGTAACTGGAGTTGCTGCCATGTTTAGCTTTTCGTGGTACATCGCTCCACCTCTTCCTTTTATCAGCCAATTTCTAGGAGTTACTTCATCTGCTCCATCATATGCCCAATCTGGCTTTTGCACCATAAGGGTGGTGGTTGGTATCCCAAGGTTTTCGCATAATAGTTTTACTTCGTATGAAGTTGGTATTGCTGTAATATGTAGGTTTTCTTCTTTCATTCTTTTGGCAATTGCTTTGGTTGCTACAAAAGAAGTAGAACCAGAACCCACTCCAATGACATCTCCGTCTTTTACTCGTTTTGCCAATTTTTCTGCAATTCTTTCTTTTTCTGTTAGATTGCTAATTTCGCCATTCCATAATGATTTTTGTTTTACATTTTCTTCCCAATTCATAATTTTCCTCCTCCTATTGATAGATTTGTCGCCAAGGGGATCTTGTCCTTCTAAGAACCCCCAGTCGCCTTCGGCGACAGCCCCCTTGAGTAAAGGGGCCTCTTTTTAGGTATGTCTTTGTAGTATTTTTATGGGTTTGTTTCAATGATGGTAGATAATTGTGCGTAGGTATCGGTGGATAATAATTGTCTTGATACCTCTGTACCATTTAATTTTAATATTCGGTAGGCTCTGGATTTATAGCCTCCATGTCCTTTTTGAACCGTTTTTGTGGTGCCTTTTGGAAGAGCAGGATTTACACGGCGTTCTGTTTTCATTGGAATGGTCTGTAAAGTTTGTGATTGAATAATGACCTCATATTCTACTTCTTCTTTACAACCATAAATGCTAACCGTGATTTTTCCTCCATTAACAGTGGATACTACTTTTATTGGATATTTTCTTGAGTTTTTAAAGGCAAATTCTGGTCCTCCCCAAGAAACAGTGGCATCTGTACTAAGTGGCACATATCCTGTTGCAAAATAATGGTTTGAACGTTTTACAATTTGTAAGTTTGCTCGTAATACTGTATTATAAAGTGTAGAAGAAACTTGGCATATTCCTCCTCCAATTCCATTTTCTACTCGTCCATTTACATACACACCAGCAGATTTAAATCCTGCTGCTGCTGTTCTTTGTCCCACTACTTTATTATAATAAAATTCTTCTCCTGGCAATAGTACAACTCCATTAATTTTATTAGAAGCTAAACGAATATTGGTTGTACGATTAACATTTCCGGTCGAAAAGGTTGTTGAAAAAGTTGCTAGTAAATCTGGAAATGCTTCTGTTCCAATATGGTTCGTGGTTACCGCTGGTGTTGTAATTTTTAAAGGAATGGTAACATTCGGTTCTGTAGAAGCATTTACTTGGTTTTGTGCTTCTTCTATACTAATGCTTAAATCGACACCATTAATATGTGGATAAATGGTAAATGGATTTTGAGTATAATATGCATTTTTTGGTTCTTTATAAATTTCATTTCGTATTTTATTTAAGTCGATTGGTTCTGGTTGTACTTCGCTAACTGGCATTTCAATGATACGTTCTTTGTTAAAATCTACCCCAATTTCAACAATCTGTTTTTTTAATGGTTCTATTTCTATGGCAACACCTTGTTCCCCTTTATATATGTTTAATTTTGAACCTTCTATGGAATAACTACTTTGTTTGACAATGTCTGGTAAATTTTCCTGTGTTCCAGCAATAAAAGTAGTTAATAATTCGTCATTATAGGTATAGCCTGGGATAATTTCTAAACCATTCCATTTGGTCATTAAAATATCATAGTTATCTTTTAAAATATTTCCAGTTCTACCCTTACTATAAGCCAATTCAACAACTTCTGACACTTTAAAATTTAACTCAATTTGTTCTGGTGTTAATTTGGTTTCATATTCACCATGTTTCAACAAAATTTCTTTTTTGAATTGCTCACTAAAAACTTCTTTTAATTTATTTTCTGCTTCCTCTCTAGTTAAGCCACTTACATCAATTTCCTTTATTTGTACTCCTTCAATAATTTTATCACTACCTTTATTGATGAGTGCAAATATGGTAGAAAATGCAAGACCAATCAAAACAAGAATGGCAATTATAATAGCGATTATTTTTCTATGGTGAGATGTCGATTTCTTTTCTTTTTTTGTATCTTCTATTGTTTCATCATCACTTGATGTACTATCTTCTTGATGGATTCCTTTGCTAGTCTCTTCTTTCTTTTCCGTTATATGTTTTTCTACCTCAGCTTGTTCTTGTTTTGTTAATTCCTCATTTTGTATGTCAATTCCCGTATTTTCTTGCTTTTTTGATGTTTCTTGTCCTAATATTGTTACTTCTGCTTGTTTTGGTACTACCGTTTCTTCCACTGGTTCCTCTGGTCGCATTTCAATTATAGTATTTTCCTTCTTTGATGTTTTCTTTTTTGATTTTGTTGTGTTCTTTTTTATTTCTTTTGTCTGTTTCTCTACTACTTTTTCTTCCTTGGGTGGTAACTGTTCTACTCTTTCCTTTTCTTCTTGCTTATTTTCAACTATTTCTTCCTTCTCATTTGCTTGGTTCTTCTCTTCTAATTCCTTTTTCAATTTTAAACTCCCTAACATAAAATAAATCGTATTATATCTTTATGCATAATACGATTTATATATTATCATATAAATAAAAAATGAACAACATTTTTTCCTAATTTTTGACTGTTTTTTTGAGTTTATTTTTTATTTGTAAAATGACTTTCTCATCATTCTACTCTATATCATTTTTATATACTGCTTCTTTTTGTGTCACTATCAATTCTTCAGCTTACAGTCCTACAAACAAAGTGGATCTGAAACCGAAGTAGTCGTTCGCAACGGTCTGGCTACTGAGGTAACGAAAGCCCGCAGGATTGTCGCTAGCAGTAAGGCCGTAAAAGCCCCCACGCCCGATGCAAGGAAAGTCTTGGTAACTATAAACCTCTGTTGTCCATTCACAAACATTTCCTCCCATATCATAGATATTATTTCTTGCTGTACTTCCTACTCCTGTATGGTTCAAACTTCCTGAATAATTATCTCCTTCACTATTTGTTGCATATCCAGCATTTTTTGTTTCTATAAATTTCAATGCCGTATCCCATGCATAACTACTACATAATCTACTGATTACCGCATTATTATTTGCATACATTCCCTCTGCTACTTTTTTTGCTTTATCTCTTGTTATATAATTCCATACTTGTTTATCTTTTTGTACTACTGCTTTTCCATTACTATATCCTGTCCATTCTGTTTCTTTATTTGTATTACTCGT
>JAAWJM010000047.1 GCA_022796855.1 Clostridia bacterium
TATAAGCCATGCTATTGTCCATAAGATTAATGCTGTATTTCTATTCATCTTTTTTCCTCCCTTATAAATAACTCTTTCCAAAAATTTGTATAAAGTTTTTTGATTTGTACTCTTTTTCGAATGCTTTTTGTCCAACTTCATGTAATTTTTGAGTTAAAGTTTTTGATTTTGGTATTGAATTGTGGCATTTTCGACAAACTGGTATAACTAGTCCATACTTCATACTTGTTTGTCTGTTCCTACCTCCGAATACCTCGTGCAAGTCTTCTTTTTTAGCCTTTTTACATATATAGCATTTATCTAAATTATTAGTTATTATGCTAAATCTGTTGTTCTCTAGTTTTGCTAGTTTCTTACTTTTCTTTTTTATCTGCGAACTTTTCTGCGAACTTTTCTGCGAAGTTTGTTTTGGTACAGGATGAAAACTATTGCTTAAATCTGTTACTATCATTTCTTATCCCAACTTTCTAAAAGTGCCTTCAATTCATTTGGTGTCATGGTTTCTATGTTTTGACTTTTACAGTCCTGAATCACACTATCTAATAACCTTGTCATTTCCTTTGTGTTGTATGTTGAACTGCCAAAATACACTCGTAAAACTATTTCTCCGTATTGATTTACTGTTTTTTCTGCAAACCAACCTAAGCCTTTGTCCTCCCATACTTTTGAAAATCTATCCATTACTTCTTCTTCCATTCCTAATTCTTGATATGTACCTGCCTCATAGATATGTTTTTTATATGTTTCCTTTCGGCTTATATTGAGTTTTTGAGAAAGTTTTTCGATAAGTACCCATAAGTATGCGTTTGCATTATTAGAACGTTTCTTGAACCATTTTTTGATGTCTATAATTAACTTGCACCCTTGCAATTCTTCTGCTTGCTCTAATATGTCTTTGTTATCAAACAAAAACGTTATTTTGGCTTGTCCTGTTTTGTAATCTATTCCTATATCACTTATAATTGCTGTACTTTGCATAACTCTACCTCTCTATATGTTCGTGCATAAACACATATTCTGAATTTTCTCCCATATTTTCTAATAAAAATTCACTTGCTTGTTGTTTGCTTAAATGATTATCCTTTGCCCTAAACTCATAAACATATTGGCATTCTTGCTGTTTTTTATTGATTCGTTCTTGCATTTCATCTTCATCGTAATTTGCTTCAACTAGATACAAATCATAGTTTTTAGCGCTAATACCTTCTACTGTGTTTGTGTCTGTCATGTAAATAACCTTGTAATCATCAAATAGCACTCTATAGCCACATTGTGGTACATCATGATATAGTTTGATTGGTACAACCTTAAATAGTTTGTAATCGTATCTCGTGCCAATTTCTAATATATCTATGTTTTTTCGACTTACTCCACACCCTAACAAAGGTTTCAGTAACCATTCGCAACAAGCAAATCTTAATGCTGGTCTTTCTTTCGTTAATCTCTTTATAGTTTCTTTTTTGAAATGGTCTGAATGAATATGTGTTAATAGCACTAACTTTAAATTTTTGTAATACTTTTCTAATCTTTTGAAAGTCACACCACAATCAACCAAAACGATATCTTTTATTATTGTTGCGTTACCTGTGCTACAACTTGATATGATTTTATAATTCATTCATAGATACCTCTTTTGTAGTATCTGTTTGTTCTTCAATATCTGCTTGCACTTCTATTGGCTCTGGTTGTGGAATCTCTTGTTGCATTTCTTCTGCCTCATACATTCCGCCTAAATCTTCAACGAAGGTTTCTCTTAATGCTCTTACTTTTGCGACCTTTTCAACCATTGTTGCTCCTTTGCTGTTCCAATTAGAGTTCAATTGCCCTTGTCCAGTTTTTTGTGCTACCTCATTAAAACTTACGCTTGTATATGTTGGGTGTGTCCAATCTTTTCTATAAACTCTTGCCCAACCACCTACCAGTTGTTCTGTTCCTAATCTAAATGTTCCTTGCCTTTCCTCTATGCTACCATCTTCTTTTTGAACTATAATTCCACTTTCGATTCCATCATAATTAGCATTTAATACTGCTCTTTTTAAAATCGCATCTTTTCCAACTACTAGTTGTGCAGGCGTTCCTGCTTTATATTTGATTAGATATGCTTCCCTTAAAAATGGGTTTAATTTTCTAACTTTGCAAAGCTCTGTAAATAGTTTAAACTCTTGATTTGTTATTTTTGCATCTGTTCCTACTATGTACTCTTGTACGATACTTGGTGTTAGTTTGATTTCGTTTCCGTCTATGTCAAACTTAACCATTATTTCTTGATTTTCATTACTCATAATCATATCCTCCATTTTCTAAAAATTCTTTTAGTGCTTTTAATTTGCTTCTTGTTCCTTTTACTGTAAATTTAAGTATTAATATATCTTCTGTCGTTTGTTCTGCTTTTGGTGCTTGCAATACCTCATCTCTCTTTTTAGCTCTGTCTATAAAGTCGTTTGTTAATTCTTCGTCTCTCGGATTTATTTTTTCTTCTTGCTTTCTTTTCTCTTCTTCAATAGCTTTAAATCTATTTGTTACTGTTGTAATTGCTTGTGATACATTTAATGTTTGCTTATATTCAACTAAAATTTCTGCTTTGTGTTCTTGAGTTTCAATTAACTTCAAATCATCTACTATTTTGTCTATAAAAACCTTCGCTTGCTCTTTTAAACTCTTTATACTTGCTGTTAATGTAACATTTATTTTAGCTTGTTCATACACAATAAAATCAATATTATTTACTGTTTTATACTCTTCGAAATAATCTTTTATTTCTTGTTCTTTTTTGGCTTTTAATTCACTTTCTATGCTCTCTATTTTGCTTTTTAGTTCTATGTCAGCGCTTTTATATTTGTCTGATACATATTCCTTATATACTTCTTCAAATTGCATGTATGGTGCTAAAACCTGCTCTTTAACTAATTTTCTTTGACCTTCCAAATCTTTAAATTCTTTATTTAAGTCTGCCCTTACTTGTTTTACTTCTTTTACCGTTTCTTCTGTGCAAACTAATCCTTTTGCACTATTTACTTTCTCATCTATTTCTTCACTTAGTTGCTTTAATTGTTCTTGTATGATTGGTAGTTGTTTAACCACTATTAACTCTTGATTACTCATTTATGTATCCTCCTTAAAAAATTCTATTTATTATTTCAAAAAGATAAGTGTTATCAATTTTGAAATTGCTATCTTCCTTTTGCTTTTTTGCTATCATTTCTATAGCTTGACTAAAATATGCACTATCTACACCAGTCAATTGGTCCTTAAAGACATTTAAGTCTTTCAAATCCAACTCATTTAGCTGTAGTGCCATTTTTAAGTATTGTCCTGCATTTATTGTGTATCCTCTATTTAAAAATTTTCTTGTTCTTATAATGCTGCAAAGAGGATATTTACTACCACAGTAAATTAACTCTTTATTAATTATCGCTTCTAAAGCTTTTGCAGGAAGGTTTACTTTATCGTTTTTATAATCATAACTACATGTACAGTGTACAAAATCATAATTTTCATGTATTCTGTCTACATCTCCATAAAACCTAATTACAATTTGGATGTCATTTGACAAAGAAATTGCATTAGTAGAAAAATATCTTGGTCTATATTTAGGTATTTCTTGTTTTTGCTCTTCTTCTGTTTCCTCTGTAAATGGTTCTGTTTCTGGTTCCGAACTATCACTTATTCCATCTTCATCATCTTCCATGACAGCTCCTGCACTTTGAATAAAACATTGCACTCTACCTTCTTTGTCTGTAATTTGTACTATATTTTTATCTTCATGAGCTTTATTCCATTTTTCTGCATAATATTTGGCTATTTTCAGTACTGATTCTTTATCTTTGAAGTAAACATCATAATCGTTTGGTTTTTCTCCATTTAACAGACTTACCAATGCTCCTCCAGTAATAATTGCATTCTCTTTTATTATTTTTACAATCCCTTCATTGTCTATATTTTTACACCAATCATCTAGTTTTGCTTTTAATGATTTAGCTATATTTTTACTATTCATTCTTCTTCCTTTCCCCATACTTGACACTTATCCACATTTTGTGATAAACTTAAGTCAAATATGGATTTATATATTTTAATTTGTGAACTAGTTTAATGACTTCCAATCGCTAACTAGTTCTTTTTTTATATCTCTAGCTAACGTGTACGGATTTGTATTATTAGTCTCATAACTAGAAATCAGTTTTTTGATATGTCTTTCTGTAATTTTAAGTTCTTCATTTTCATGACGTAAACTATTATTTTCTTGTTTAAATTTAGCTATTACTTTTTCACATACTTTATTTAAGTCATATTGTTTTCTCTCACTATTGTGAGTTAATGTTAGTGCTAATATAAACAACACATATGTTATTATTTGTAAAATCACTACTATGTACATTTCCT
>JAAWJM010000021.1 GCA_022796855.1 Clostridia bacterium
GAACTGAAATTGCCTTTTTTCGTAAAACATTAAATTCTAATCTTCTTGGAAATACTCTGGATACTCTTCTTTCATCCATTCTTTAGCAACAATCCACGCTAACAGTAGGTCATCTTCTTCTGGCTCATTTTCTATAAATTTTCTTTGGGAAAATGCTCTCATCTTTGAAGTCAAATATTCTAACAAGAAATACTGTAAAATCATTTTAAGCACAAGGAAAATTAGCACTAATACAATAAACGTAGTTTGAAAACTCATTTCTAATAGAAATACTATACCAGCTGCTACAATAAGCG
Organism: Clostridia bacterium; assembly: GCA_022796855.1. Lineage (GTDB taxonomy): Bacteria > Bacillota > Clostridia > TANB77 > CAG-508 > RGIG8482. The sequence goes on from JAAWJM010000021.1 coordinate 297, forward strand.
AAATTCCATTTAATATTGATTTCGCACTTGCACTCCATTCTTGCTCATCTTCATAGCTTCCATAGCTTTCAGAAAATGCTGTCATTTTTTTAATTTCTTCTAAATCATTGGGCAACCGTTGCAATTTTTCTAACACATTTATTATTTTAGTCATAGCACAATATTTACTTGTTCTATATTTTCTAGCTACTAAAAAATCTAACGCATAATTAAAGATTTCAGTAATTAAAAAGGAGGAACCTAAAATTGTAGCAATAACTTCACATATATGTCTAGCTAAATATTCTATTTGGTTTGCTATTAAAAATATTGCAAAGTCAATTGTTATAAATAGTATAATAATACAAAGTTTTAAACATGTGTTTAAAATTCTGCTAACATAAAAATTTCCTAGTTTTGCTATAATTTTCTGTTTCATATTTGCGCTACGTAAAGAATCTTTTCCATTTTCCCATTTAATTTCTACTTTTTCTTCATCAATGATTTTGCCCTTACAATACCAATCTGGTGCTTTGTTAGAATAAAACTGAATACATTCATAGTTTGAGCCTGCCTTTCTAACTTCTATCCGTCTTTCCATATTTCCTTTCCTCCTACCATTTTATTTTATGTTAAATAATTATATGTCATATAATCTTATTTGTCAATGTCATTTGCGATACATCTATTTATTTGCTATAATTCATATGGAGGCATTTATGAAATTAAGTTATATTGTTACTAATTTGAAATATGAAAACGTAAAACAAGTATTAAAAGAAGAATTTGGGATTTCCGATCGTTTGCTTTTGAAGTTAAAAGCCAATCAAAAGATTTATCGAAATTCGCAAGTAGTTTGTGTAAATGAAAAGGTTTCTTTGCATGATACCATTGATATTTTTCTTGATATGGAAGAGGATAATTCAAATATTGTTCCTAGGAAAATGGAGTTATCCATTTTGTATGAAGATGATGGTTTGCTTATTCTTGATAAACCTCCCTATCTTCCCATTCATCCTTCCATAAGACATTATGAAGATAGTTTATCTAATGGTGTGAGGTATTATTTTGATGAGATTGCATTAAAAAAGAAAATTCGTCCAATTAATCGATTGGACCGAGACACTTCTGGGATTGTTTTGTTTGCTAAAAATGAATATGTACAAGAATGTTTGGTTAAACAAATGAAACATTCCTGTTTCAAAAAAGAATATATTGCGGTTGTGGAGGGAATGTTAGAAAAGAAAGTTGGAACAATTGATTTGCCAATTGCAAGAAAACTAGGAAGTATCATTGAACGAGAAGTTTGTATCGATGGATGTGGTGAAAATGCGATTACACATTATGAAGTAATAAAAGAAATTTGTCATTCCTCTGTTGTAAAAATTCACTTAGAAACAGGAAGAACCCATCAAATTCGTGTTCATTTCTCTTATATTGGTCATCCTATTGTAGGTGATACTTTATATGGCATAGATACCCATACCACTCCAATCATCCAAAGACAAGCCTTACATGCTTATAAAGTTTCGTTTTTTCACCCTATTACCAAAAAACAAATGGACTTTTGTAGTCCTATACCAGAAGATATCAAACAACTTATTTCTTCACTAACAAAATCGTAAAACAAAGATATAAACAAAAAAGATAGGTTTTCCTATCTTTTTTGATATATAAAAGTAAATCTATAAGCCGGGTTCTGTCGTGAATGGTCATTTATCTATTACACATATTACTATGTGTCTTAAGCCACCTAAACCAAAAAGACGAAAGAGCCTCTTAACCTTTTTGGAATTACAAGATGTTGCTCCAGATGGGGTTTACATGGACCAGATATGTCACCATATCTGCGGTAAGCTCTTACCTCACCTTTTCACCCTTACCCATTTTCATAGGCGGTTATTTTCTGTTGCACTTTCCTTAGAGTTTCCTCCACTGGACGTTATCCAGCATCACTTGCTCTTATGGAGCCCGGACTTTCCTCGTACGCTACCTCACGGCCTTGCTATACGCGACCATTCAATTTACTCTTTTATTATTGTACTACGTTTTTCAAATATTTTCAAGGATTTTTTCCGTATTTTAATAAAGGAGCCCTACAGGAAATTCCCGTAGAGCCCCAAATGAGAAAATTATTCATAGTAGAAGTGGCATAATTTACATTGTTTGCCGTCTTCCGTCTGTCTTCCATATTGAAAAACAGTTACACCCCTCTTAAGAAGTCCTGCCACCATTTTTGAACAAACATTAATGTTTTCCGCAGTTCCTACAATCCTCACCGCAAGGATTTTCTTGTCCTGCTCATCAACAGTAAACTCCATTTCGACATCTTCAGGGGTCAATAGCTTAAGAGTATACATGTCTCTCAATACTGACGCTGCCTGCTCTGATACATCCAATAATGCTGTCACCTTTGTTGTTTCGTTTTCTTTTCTCATTGCTTTTTACCTCCATAATCTTCCTTAAGTTGCTAACCTCAAATGTAACCGAGGTATCTAATACTTGATAGTTGCTTTATAGCACTTATCTTCTTATATTATACTACATTTTACATAAAATAGCAAATTTAGGTGTACTATTTTATAATTAAATCTAATTTAATTATCACAAATCTTTATGAAAGGAAATAACATGACTTTCGTCATGCTATTTCCTCGTCCCAATCAACTCCCAGTTCTTTCACTGCCGGCTTCAATCTGTCTGCTATACTGACATCATATTTCCGTAACAGCTGAAGCATTGGAATATCTTGGTTCTTTACCGCTGGTTCTACCCACCATGTTTCTGGTTTTGCACCATTTTCCAAGAAATATTCGGCAAAGTCTACCGCTCCTTCTTTAATGGCAACCTCTAAACCGGGTTTTAAATCAGCACCATAAGAATGCAAAAACTTTACTGCTTCCAAATCCCGCTCCAAAACTTTCTGGCTAATTCCGATTCCATTACCAGTATTAGGATTGGCTCCTAATTTTACAAAAAGCTGGTAATATGGGTCATGTTGTTCAATGGAAAGTTTGTAGTGTGCATTTAGTGCTTTTTTTATAGGTTCTTCTGCTGATAATTCATGATTCATGAATTGTCTCCTTTCTTTGCTAGCATTTATTTGCATCATGTTTATTATACTATTTTCAAGGAGATTTTGCAATTGTTTACATAATTTTTTAAAAATCATTTTACCATTCGTACAATAACTTCTCGTCTTTATAACGCATCCAATTCTTCTATTAAATTTTTATATTTCAAATAAAAAACATCCGCATCATTCTTATCTACCGTATTTTGTAAATCTTTTAGCAAAATATATGCTTTATTTAGGTTATATTCATTTTGACTTTTATCGCTTACATTATTTATCATGGCAATCATAGCATCTTCTGCTGTTTGCAACTGTTTTTTTACTTCTTCTACATTATTTTGCTCGATAATGGCATAGGCATTTAGTACACTCGATTTTACCTTGTATAAATTGGTTTGCTTGGTATCGTTTGAAAAACCTGCATAATATACAGGAAGATACGAATACAATCGTGCAAGCAAGGTAAGAGTTTGTCCTTTATTCTTTTCTTTAATAGCTTTTACTAAAGCATCTAAATCTGTATTAAAACTTAAAATTTTTTGATTATCAACATTTTGTTTATATAAATCTAAGGTAATTACTGCCCAATCAGAATAGATTAGTTCTACTTTTGAGGTCAACTCTTCCCAATCTGGTGTTTTATCGGCTGTTAAAATGCTGTTTTGTACCATTTTATATTCATAATTGTTCTTTTCACTTTCATCTTCTTTGCTAGAATTACTACTATCTCCGGAAGAACCTTGTTGCCCACTACCTTCTTGATTTCCTCCTTCACCAGTAGAACCACTTTTCTCATTAGAAGAGGAACTATTTTCATTATTACTATTCCCTTGTTCCTTATCTTCTATTTTTTTTGCGCTCACTTGATAATTCGTAAGTGTTAAGCCATTTGCTTTGTTTAACATAGAAGAAAGCATCGAATCCAAATATTCGATTTCACTTGATAGTTTGTTTTTTAACAACTCTTCTTCTTTTTCATTACCGCAACCAGATAATAGAAATAAACTAAGAAAAAGGAAAAACAAACACAAATAGGATTTTCGTTTTTTTCTCATATTATCACCCATGTGTAGTATTTCCATATTTTTACCTTTTATTCTTTCGTATAGATAAAATAAAAAAAGAAATACTATTATAAACAAGAATTTGTTTTAGGAGATTTTGTTATGTATACAATTATGAATTTATATAGTAATCAATCTGGCGAAATAAGTCGATTTTTGTCACGTTTTTACGAAAAAGAGATAAAACTTGAAAATGATTTGAAATGGGAAAAAGAATTTCAAAATGGTACTGAACTTGCCGATATTATTGGAATTTTCATAGATAATCGTGAGAAATATCGTATTAATATGTGGGTAAGTCTTGATGAGGGAGCTTTTTTAAATATTACCGAAGATAATGCTGACCAAATTATTCGCTATTTGTATGAGCGTTTTCCGTATTAAGATTTATGGTTTGCTTTAAAAACTTTGAGGATTTCTTGCAAAGTTATGCTTCTAATAAGATGGTAACAGGTCCATCATTGGTTAGGTTTACCTGCATATGTGCTCCAAATATGCCATGTTGTACAGGAATGTCTTGGTGTTGTACTTCTTGTATGAAATATTCATATAATTCATTGGCATGTTCTGGTTTTCCTGCACCAGTAAAGCTTGGACGATTTCCTTTTTTGCAATCCGCATAAAGGGTAAATTGCGAAATTACTAGGATTTGCCCTTTTACGTCTTTGATAGAAAGGTTCATTTTGTCGTTTTCATCATGAAAAATTCGTAAATTGCTAATTTTACGAACCATTTGTGTTACGGTTTCTTTGGTATCTTCGTCTGAAATTCCGAGTAAAATAACAAGACCGTGGTCAATTTTTCCGACGGTCCTATTGTCTACGGTGACACTAGCACCAGTTGTTCTTTGTAATACGATTTTCATTTTGGTTTCCTCTCTTAAGAACCCTTTAGGAGCCTTCGGCGACAGCCCCCTTAAATAAAGGGGCCTTTTATTACTACTTTGGTTCTTATTTCATTCTTTATGTTATTCTTGTTCGATGTGAATATCCTCTTTTACATCGGATTTTGTTTCGTTTTGAATTTCATTTTCTTCTATTTCTTCTATTTGTTTATCTCCGCAATGAGGACAATATTGGTAATCTCGTTCGATTTCGTGGTAGCAATTTGGACATTGTTTTTTATCTTTTAGGCTTAAGATTTCTTTTCTTTCTTCTTCAATTCGGTCACATAGTTCATCAATCTGAATACAGTATTCTTCTAAAACGGCATCTATATCGATGTCTATGGCTTTATCGTTTATATGATGTTCATATAATTTTTTACCAATTTGTACATATATTTCTTCAATTTCGCCCTTATGTTCATTCATTTGCATTTTTAGTTTTGCTTCTTTTGCTAATTGTGACGTTTTCTTTGCTGTATATTGATAGGTTTTACTTGCCTGTTTTCCTAGTTTATCAAAAAAATCCATTGTAATACCTCCCTACTTTCATTCGTGTCGATGATACAAACAATCGCACACTCTTTTTACAATTTCGTTTTTATCCGTATTATAAGCATTTTTTCGATTTTTATTCACATTTTTTATCACGTGTCATAAGCATGTTTACCGCTTCTTTTGGATCTAATCCATTGTATAACACATCATAAACCGCATGCACAATTGGCATATCTACCTCATGGATTTTAGAAAGTTCATAGGCTACTTCAATATTATCGATACTTTCTATGGTCATTCCTACTATTTGTCTTGTTTCTTCAATGGTTTTTCCTACTCCAATTAGTTTTCCAGCTCTTCGGTTTCTACTATGTTCGCTTAAACATGTAACAATTAAATCTCCTAGTCCTGTTAAGCCATAAAAAGTTTCGCTTTTTCCACCTAAGGTTACTCCTAACCTACTAATTTCAGTTAATCCTCTTGTAATAAGAGCAGCAAAGGAATTATCTCCTAGCCCAAGTTCAGCAGCAATTCCAGCACAAAAAGCAATAATATTTTTTAACGCACCACCCAATTCAACACCTTTTATATCAAAAGAAGTATAAATTCTCATTTTTTCATTCATGAAAATAGAGCGGATTTCTTCTTGTAAGCTTTCTTCTTTGGCTGCAACAACCATTGCTGTTGGGATTTGTTTTGAAACTTCTTCAGCATGGCTTGGACCAGATAAAACAGCATATGGCTTATTTGGTAATTCTTCTTCAATAATTTGATCTAAAGAATATAAGGTTTCTTTTTCAAAACCTTTGGCACACATAACAATTGGTTGATTGTTTACAAGATGCTTGTATTGTTTCAAAATATTACGAACAAATTTAGAAGGTGTCACATGTAAAATAATATCACTATCTTGTATAACTTGCTCAAAATTGGTATAACACGTAATATTCTCTGGTAAGGTAATTTCTGGTAAGAACTTACATTTCCTTTCTTGATTAATCAAATTTGCTTCTTCCTCGGCAAAAGACCATATTTTTACGGTATGCCCCATATTGGCTAAATGAAGGGAAAGTGCTACTCCCCAACTTCCACTTCCGATAACTGCGATTGTTTTCAATTTATTTCCTCCTTCGTTATTTTTTCTTAAAAGATAATTTGTTTTCAGTACCATTTAAAATTCGGCTAATATTAGTTCTATGATTAAAAGCTACAATTAATGCCATTATCACACTAAAAACAAAATAATTTCCAGCAACAATAAAGTGGTCTTGTCCTATAAATAAGGTTAGTACAGGAAAAAGAATTGCTGCTAGAACAGAACCTGCGGATACCATTCTTGTTAGTGCCATAATTACTAAAGCAAATACCAAACAAATAAGTCCAATTTGCCAGTTAATTAGTAATAATACTCCAAGTGATGTCGCAACTCCCTTTCCTCCTTTAAACCCAAAGAAGATTGGAAAAGTATGACCAATCACAACAGCTATTGCTGCTATTTGTACTAATAAAGCTTTATCTACTTCTTTAACAATCCAACCAAGTAGCATTGCAATTAAAATTGCAACAATTCCTTTTAAAATGTCACAAATTAAAGTAAGTGCTGCTGCTCCTTTTCCAACACTTCTTAGAACATTGGTGGAACCTGCATTTCCACTTCCTTTTTCTCTTACATCAAATCCCGCCATTTTTTTGCTAATAATGACAGAAGAACTAATACTTCCAATTGCATATGCAATAATTGCTATCATAATATAACATGCCATTTTTTATACCTCCTATATATTCTTGTAAGAACCCTCTGTCAGTCCTTCGGACTGACATTTCATATAAGATATCTGTAATACTCACTAACGTTCGTTAACAGCTATCTTAACCTCCCTTAAATAAAGGAGGCTTTTATAAAGTTAGTCTTCGAAGAAATAACAGTATACAAAGACCCCTTTACTTAAGGGGGCTGTCAGCGAAGCTGACTGGGGGTTCTACACATTTTTACTATCAATGTTTTGTAATTCAAATCTGTATTTTTGTTGTACTTCTGGATATTTTTCATGGTCTACTTCAGATAAAAACATATCATATGGTCTTATATATAATTCATTATTTCCATATAATCCTCGATATAATACATATTTTTCTTTGGTTTCGGAATGTGTGCATACATCTTCTACAAGATAGTAATCCCCTTTAAAGTGTTTGTAAATTCCTTTTATTTTTAATTCGTTCATTCTTCTTTTTCTCCTTTCTGGCGTACAATCATTCGAATTGGTGTTCCCATTAACCCGAATTCTTTTCTTAATTGATTAATCAAATAACGTTCATATGAAAAGTGGAATAGCTCTTTATTATTCACAAATACAACAAATGTTGGTGGTTTTGTGGTGGCTTGTGTCATGTAATAAATTTTTAAACGCTTTCCTTTATCTGTTGGTGGTTGCACAATTGCAATGGCTTCGTTAAGTACTTGGTTTAACATACCTGTTGATACTCTTAGTGCATTTTGACTAGCAACTTGGTTAATGGTTTCATATAATTTGTTAACTCTTTGTCCTGTTTTGGCCGAAATAAATAAAATAGGTGCATAGGTTAAATAGGATAATTTATTATAAACGTCTTTTTTAAATTGTTCAATGGTATAGGTATCTTTTTCGACAGCATCCCATTTATTAATTACTAATATAATTCCTTTTCCTGCCTCATGTGCTTCTCCTGCAATTTTAGCGTCTTGGTCAGTCACTCCTTCGGTAGCATCAATCATCATAAGGCATACATCGGCTCTTTCGATAGCAAGAAGTGTTCTCATTACACTAAATTTCTCAATGGCTTCTTCTACTTTGCTTTTTCTACGAATTCCAGCCGTATCAATAAACACATATTTTCCAAATTCATTTTCAAAAGAAGAATCAATCGCATCTCTTGTAGTACCTGCAATATTACTAACAATCACTCTTTCTTCGCCTAGTATTTTGTTTACCAAGGAAGATTTCCCTACATTTGGCTTTCCAATAATAGCAACTTTTATGGTTTCCTCATCTTCGTTATTTTCTTCTTGTGGTGGAAACTTCTCATAAACCGCATCTAAAATATCACCAATTCCAATGGCATTGGTTGCCGAAAGTGGATAGGGCTCTCCTAAACCTAAATTGTAAAATTCATAAATATCATCGATCGTTTTTCCATAATTGTCTGCCTTATTACAAACCAAAACAACTGGCTTATTTGCTTTTTTTAACATAATTGCAATTTCATTATCAACATGTGTTACACCTTGTTTTATATCGGTCAAAAACAAAATAACATCTGCTAAATGAATGGCAATATTAGCTTGGTTTCTAATTTCTGCTGTTATAAAATCTTCAGAACCAACCTCAATTCCACCAGTATCAATCACGGTAAACTCTCGCCCACGCCAAGAAGTTTCGGCATACACTCGATCTCTCGTTACACCCGGCTTGTCCTCCACAATCGATAAACGTTGCCCAATAATATAATTAAAAAAAGTTGATTTTCCAACATTCGGTCTTCCAACAATCGCAACCGTTGGCTTGCTCATTCATTTCACCTCATTTTCTTTCATTAGTTATTCTATACTATTTGCAAAAGATAGTCAATTATAAATTGTAATATAATTGGATTTATTTGTTTACCGTGCAACATTATGTTAATTTTCGAAATTTTATCCAAACCATACCACCAATTCCCATTAATGTTAGAATATAGGATAGTTTCATCCATACTGTTCCTTTATAAGAAACATATATAGTTCCTTTTTCTATGTTTGATACATTTACCATACAAAAACCATTTTCGGACTCTTCTATTTTTACGTTTTGTTTAGTGCCATCTTCTTTTTGTAGTTTGGCCCTATAGCCTAAATAAAAGATATATGGTAATTCTAGTTTTGTGTTTTCTTCTACTTGTTCTATGGTAACGCTTAGATTGGTGTTTTCTTTTTGCATATGACTAATGATGGCATTTCCTTCTAATACATTTACATTTGGTGACCTTTGCTCAATGTATTCTCTATTTTGGAACGCTTTTTTTGGTAAGTATTCAAAGGTTGCACAGCCTGCATGTACTCTTCCTGTAGAAGGAGTAACCGGTATTGGTTGTAAATATTTTTCTTCATTAAATGGTGTTTGTACACTTTGTTTTGCCCCTATAATGGATATACATAGGTATAGCATCGTAAAAATAACAATTCCGATTTCTTTTTTACTTGCATGGTTCATAAAATACGCAAATCCAAACCCTGAAATTACACTAAAAAAGAAAGTTGCAAATTCTAGCATTCGCCATGGAAATTGTATCATTTTTAGGATACTTGGCATGTATTCAAAAGGAAACATTTTTAAAGTCATCATAATACTAATCATTCCAAAAATAAGAAAAACACCAAACGTTTCTTTTTGTTTTTTAGAAAGCTTTTTTCGATAACACAAAGTAAGTACCATTCCTAACAAAATTGCCAGTCCTATATGAAAATTCAAGTCAAAATTTTCGGTAAAAAATAAATCGCTTACACTTAGTTTATAGTATGTTAAGGTACTTTCTTTATACATTCTTTCTGGTAAGAATACTTCATATTCGGTAGCAAACTTGTGCTCTAGTAAAGGAATCCAATAAAAACTGCTACATAATAGAATTAGTATCACACAAAGCAAAATTTTCTTTATGGTATCTTTATTTTGTAATTTTTTATGATAAATTAGTACATATGCGAAACAGAAAATAGCAGTATAAACAGCAATCACATTATGCGTTATGATTAATCCGAATAGCTCCTATGATCATTTTATAGGATATTTTATTTTTTTCATAGAAGAGGTCGTACATGCCATGAAATACAATCGGTAAAAAAATAAATGAGGCCAGTTCTGCAATGGCAATACGATTGTATAAGTCTGTTAAATGATATGGTGCACTCATATATAAAATAGCAGTCATTATTCCTGCTTTATGGCTTTTGGATAATTGATATACAAACTGGAATATAAATACTCCAGATAAAAAAATAGTTGCCAACATAAATAGCTTTAAAGCTACTACATACGAAGCAGTAAATAACTTAAAAATAAGTGGTATATAGGCGGTAAATGGGCTATAAAATAAATTCCATGAATAACCAAATCCATTGCAAAAATCGGAATGAATCACTGGAAATAAATGCCCTTCTTTTAAGGTTGTAGCATTTCCAATTAAACGGCATATATGTTGAATTCCATCATCTCTTGCAATATCCATGTATTTTGAAAATAGTGGTATACACAAGAAAATGGATACAAAGAAAATTATCAAATAACTTAATACCTTTTTATTTTGTTGTAGGCTTTTTATCATTTCTTTCATTCATAACTCCTATTTTTACTTAATATGTATTTCTTCCCTCTAATAAGTCATCATTCTTTACCCAATCTTCTACATCAACTACTAAATATTCTTCCTTGTTTTCTCCCCTAATGATGACCTCCTTAATTCCTGCATTAATAATCATTTTTCGGCACATTTGGCAGGAATTAGCACCTGTTTCATAGGCTCCTGTATCTACTCGTTTTCCTACTAGATACATAGTAGCTCCTATCATATCTTTTCTTGAGGCACTTAGCATAGCATTTTGTTCTGCATGAACAGAACGGCATGCATCATACCCACCATGATGAACTTCTGGAAATTTTTCTTTTTTAGTGCAATACCCTAAATCAATACAATTTACTCTTCCACGAGGTGCACCTGTATAGCCTGTGGAAATAATTTCATCATGTTTCACAATAATACAGCCAAAATTTTTACGAAGACACGTTCCTCTTTCTGATACGGCTTCTGCAATATCTAAATAATAATTGATTTTATCAACACGTTTATTTTCTCCCACTAATTTCACCTTCTCTTTTTTGCTTATTATATCAATACCAAATTATTTTTTCAACAAATTTTCATAAAAAGCATTCAATCGCTTGACAAATTTGTTAAAAATTAGTATACTCTTATAGTGATTTAAAAAACGCTAAAAATTAAAAGATATATACATATCAGGCGAAATAAGGAGGGAATAAACATGGCACAACCAAAAAGAAGATGGTCTAAAGCAAGAACAGGATTAAAAAGATCAACATGGAAATTAGATAAGCCAAACTATGCTGAATGCCCACATTGCCACGAACCAGTAATGCAACATACTGCTTGCTCAAATTGTGGATACTATGATGGAAAAAAAGTTATGGCTGGAAAAAATGAAGAAAATAACTAATAAAAATAACACCGAAAAAGGTGTTGTTTTTTTATGTAACAGGCACAAAGAAAGCAGGAATTCCACCTGCCAATTCTTTGTGCCCCAATATTGTGTTTAGTGCTTTACTGTGTAGCGATTGTTTGCTACATCAAATGTCCGGATTTTCTTACCTGCTGCCAAAAACATACTTACAGCCTTTTTGGTACTGATAAAATCCAGTTCTGCTTCGCTTTCCGGTAATAATCCGTAACTAATTAGAATTTCTCTTCCCGGAACAGTCAATCCCAAATGCTTCGCCATTCTGTCGCTCTTGTAATCAGGCATCCTGCCGACAAATCTCACAAAGAGTTCAATATAGGCACGAAATACTTCATTGGTATCAATTAAGCTTACCCTTTCCGTTCTATCCGATGTTAAATCGGGATAATACGAGATTATCGTATCCTCGATTTCATCGGATTTGACCTGAAGATACATGTCAACCGCTTCATCTTGCAACAGCCGGTTGCTGGGTCTCACGATTTGAGGGTTCCAACTCATATTAATAAAATTAACAAAGTTGGGGGCTGGTACATACTCGATAATTCTGCTATTAATACTAATTGATTTCATGTTTTTACCTCTCTTTAATATTATTAATTATGATTTGGGGCAATATGCGTTGTGATATTTCTACAACAGTAATATTGTATCACTTTTTATGTCAATTTACAACATTTTTACATAAATTTGTTAAACTTTTTTATTATTTTTGTGGTTTTCTACAAATATCACAAAAAGGACCTGCATGATATGCTGGCCCCTACTGACACTATTTTATTCATAATCTATTTTACAAAAGCACTATATGCCTTATACGCACAATATACATCAAATTTACTGGTTATCTCATATGGTGCATGCATAGATAATACTGGCACACCACAATCAATCACATCAATTCCCTTTGCTGCTAGAATAAGTGCAATGGTTCCTCCACCGCCTACATCTACTTTTCCTAATTCGCTTACTTGGTAAGGAATATTTTCTTTTTCAAATATATTTCTTACTTCGGCTACAAATTCGGCATTTGCGTCTGACGCACCTGATTTTCCTCTTGCTCCTGTGTATTTGTTTAGTCCAATTCCTTGACCAATAAAAGCGGCATTGTTTTTTTCGGAAACAGAGGCATAAATTGGGTCTAGTCCTGCGTCTACGTCTGCTGATAACATTTTTGAATGGCAGAATACTTTTTCTAATGCATTTGGTTTGTTTTCATTCTTTTTATTTAATAACTCGGAAATAAAATAATCAAATATATGAGATTCCATTCCAGTATTTCCATAACTTCCGATTTCTTCTTTATCGGATAAAATACATACTGCGGTTTTTGAAGGATTTTGTACTTCTAGCATGGCACGTACTGATGTATAGGCACAAACTCGGTCATCTTGCCCATAGGCTGCTACCATACTTCTATCAAACCCTAAACTTCTTGCACGAAAGGCTGGTACAATTTCTAATTCGGAACTAACAAAATCGATTTCTTTCATACCATATTTTTCGTTTAATAGCATTAGGATATTCAATTTTATTTTTTCACTAATATCTTTGTCTTCTTCTGGAATACTACCAATTAATACATTTAAGTCTTCCCCATTAATTCCTTCTTTTAACTTCTTTTCCATTTGTTCTTGTGCTAAATGTGGTAATAAATCTGTAATGGTAAAGATTGGGTCACATTCTTCTTCTCCAATACAAATTTCTGTTTTTTCTCCATTGGCTTTTACAATTACTCCATGAATGGCAAGTGGAATTGTTGTCCATTGATATTTTTTGATTCCCCCATAGTAATGGGTTTTTAAATAGGCAAATCCATTGTCCTCATATAATGGGTTTGGTTTTAGGTCTAGTCTTGGCGAATCGATATGGGCACCAAGTATTTGTAATCCATTTTCTAGTGGTTCGCTTCCTATAACAGCAATATACATGCTTTTATCATGGTTTATATAATACACTTTATCTCCAGCTACTAAATTTTCTTTTTCGCATACATTACAAAAACCATTTTCTTTTAACATTTTTTCTACAAAATGCACTGCTTCTCTTTCGGTTTTTACTTTGTTTAAAAAGTAAATATATTCCTCTGAAAATTGAAAGATACTTTCTTTTCTTTCCTCTGAGATATTTTTCCAACCAGTTTCCTTTTTGTTAAATAATTCTGATTTTTCCATTCTTCTTTCCTCCTATGTCTGTAAATGAATATTTACTGTTCGATATTTCCATTTACTATCATTTTTATTCTATCTTCTAAAATTTAATAACCCTTTACAAAACTATACTTTAAATGAATTTCCATTAAAATTCTATACATTAAAACGAAATAACACAATGTCGCCATCTTGCATAATGTATTCTTTTCCTTCGGAACGTAACAATCCCTTTTCTTTTACCGCATTCATCGAACCTTCCCTTATAAGGTCTTCGTAAGATACGATTTCTGCACGAATAAATCCTCTTTCGATATCGGTATGAATTTTTCCGGCGGCAACTGGTGCTTTGGTTCCTTTTTTAATTGTCCAAGCACGTACTTCTGGTTCTCCTGCGGTTAAGAAACTCATAAGTCCTAGTAAATCATAACTTGCTTTTATTACTTTATCTAAACCTGATTCTTCTAAACCAAGTGCTTCTAGCATTTCTTGTTTATCATCTTCTTCTAGCCCAGCTAATTCTTCTTCAATTTTTACACATAATGGAATAACACTTGCATTTTCAGCTGTTGCGTATTGTTTTACTTTTTGCACATTGGTGTCATTCTCAGCATTTTCTAATTGTTCTTCTGAAACATTGGCAATATATAGTATTGGCTTTAATGTTAATAAATATGTATCTTTTAGCAATTCTTTTTCTTCTTCACTAAATTCCATAGTTCTTGCCGATTTTCCTGCTTCTAAGGTTTGTTTTATATGTTCTAGCAAATCAATTTCAATTTGTACTTTTTTATCTGCTTTTACTTGTTTTTTTGCTCTGTCTAGTCGTTTTTCTATGGTTTCGATATCTGCAAAAATAAGCTCTAAATTGATGGTTTCAATGTCTCGTAATGGGTCGATACTACCATCTACATGAACAACATTTGGGTCATCAAAGCAACGTACCACTTCTACAATACTATCTACTTCACGAATATGAGATAAAAATTTATTTCCAAGCCCTTCTCCTTTGCTAGCACCTTTGACAAGTCCTGCAATATCTACAAATTCGATTACTGCATGGGTTGTTTTTTCTGGATGATATAGTTCGGTTAAACGGTCTAACCTTTCATCTGGAACAGGTACTACTCCTATATTGGGTTCAATGGTACAAAATGGGTAATTGGCACATTCTGCCCCTGCTTTTGTAATCGCATTAAACATAGTACTTTTTCCGACATTTGGAAGCCCTACAATTCCTATTTTCACTTTTCTTCGCTCCTTTTTCTTATTCTAACGAAAGTATTATATCATTGTTTATTTTATTTTCCAATAGTTTGAAATAAATTTTAAAATTGAATTATTTTATGGTACATCTTAATTGCATAATTATCTGTCATTCCTGAAATATAATACAGAATCGCTTTTAAATAGTCTTCTTCCTTTTCAATATCAAATATTGCCTTATTTTGATTAATTGCTTTTCTTCCCTTTACTTTATAATTGCTAAGCCATTTCTCAAAATCATATAATAATTCTGGACACATCTTTTCAATTCTTTCCCTGTTTTGATAGCCTTCTTTTAGTGTATCATACAAACTATTTAAGATTAAATAAAAGTAATTTGTTGAACTAGTTAGTTTTTCTGATAAGTAGATGTTTTGATAATTAAAACGCTTTATTTGATTAATTAGTATAAACATTTCTTTGGAAAAGCATAATCCGTCCTTTGGGTTAGAATGATTGCATAAATCATAAATTAGATCATTTATAATAACAGTATTATTTATCACTTCTGATTTATTATAATTCAATAATTGATATAACTCCTCTATGTTTTCGTCTGTAAGAATGCCAAGGGTAATCGCATCGGCAATATCTCTTCCTAAATAGGATATTTTGTCTGCGATTTTGACTACGCATGCTTCCCATGTATATGGTGCATATTGGTTTGAATATTGGTACTCGTTTAAATCTACAAAATTTTCTCGTGGCTTTAAGTGATTTTCGTCAATTTCTCCACAGTGCGATATAATGCCATCTCGAACAGCATAAGTTAAATCTAAATTTTGTAAATTTTTATTAGGATCTTCTAATAATTCAATCTTATCTACCATTTCTAATCCATTTTTCTCATGCCAAAACGTTTCTTTTATATCTCTTTTGGCAATCTCCGATAAAATCTTTTCTCCCTGATGTCCAAATGGACTATGCCCTAAGTCATGTGCCATTGCAATCGCTTTTGTTAATTCTGTGTTAAGTCCTAAATATTTTGCAATCGTATAACTAATCGATTCTACATGCATAACATGCTCTATTCTTGTACAAATATGGTCATTCTCTGGTGAGAAAAACACTTGTGTTTTATGCTTTAGCCTTCGGTAAGCAGTACTATGAATAATTCGTGTATAGTCTCTTTCAAATTCCGAGCGAATATCGTTATTTCGTGGATATAGAGGTTCTTCTCTTTTAATCATATTTTCCCACTTTGGATTACTTGGCATAGCTGCTTCCTCTTTAAAAATACTTCTCATACTCTTCCTCCTAGATTTTTATTTTAGCAAAATTCTAAAAGCTGAAACTTAATAAAAGTCTCAGCTCTTGAAGCTTTGGTGTTTGTTAACACCTTACATCCATTTTCTATTCACCACAGCATTGAGCATGCACTCGTAGTCTGTTTGTGTTGTTTCATGTTCGTGTCCTACGACCTCCACATCAAACATGCCTTTTAAAAAAGCAATCTTTTCTTGCACTGTTTTAAAACCATAATATTGTACAATAATGTCGTCAGCCTGTTTGGCTTCAGTAGAACATTCTATTAAGGTTTTTACTGCCTCCCGAATTACTTTGTTCATTCCATGGTCCTCCTTAAAATGAATTTTTATAAAAAACTATTTATATGTTATGTTTATTTTAGCATATTATATTATAAAAAATCAACACTCTTTTAATCTCCAAACTTAAAAGGCAACAAAAAAATCAACCTTTACAGTTGATTATCAATGTTTTCGTCTAGTGCGACGATTTTACTTAGGTGGAGCTACTAACGGGAATCGAACCCGTGACCTCTACCTTACCAAGGTAGCACTCTACCGACTGAGCTATAGTAGCATATTTATTTTACAAATTGTATTATATGTGTTACAATTGCATTTGTCAATATTTTTGACGAAATTTATAAAAAAGATATGGAGTGAAGATGATGGCAAGTTTTGAACACGACTTTGAAATTGGGTTTCGTGATGTTGGAAAAAGTAATGAACTTACCAATAAAGGTCTTATTGGTTTTTTAGAGGATATTGCTGGTATGCATTCAAATGAGGTTGGTTATGGACTAAATCATATTGAAGAAACTGGCTTAACTTGGGTACTGCTAAATTGGAAAATTCGCATTTTGAAACGCCCTCTTTATGGAGAAAAAATTCATATTAAAACTTGGGCACGAAATTCGATGAAGTTTTATACTTTTCGTGATTTTGAAGTTTATAATGCTAAAAATGAATTAGTGGCAATTGCTACTACAAAATGGGTTCTTATGGATGCCAAAACAATGAGTTTAATGAAAATTTCGGAAGAATTAATCTCAAAATATTGTCCTGAAAGTAAAATGGTATTTGAAGGTGAAACTGAAATTAATAAGTTAGAAGCTCCAAATGAATATTCTATTGTTATGCCTTATACCATTCAAAGAAAGGATATTGATATTAATGGTCATGTGCATAATACCTATTATTTAGATTTTGCCTATGAAATTCTTCCAGATGATGTGTATGAAAATTTTAATTTTGGCAATTTTGAAATTATGTATAAAAAGGAAACCAAACTTGGAGAAACCATTAAATGTTTTTATACTAAAATAGATACTTCTCATTATGTAGTAATGAAAACAGAAGATGAGAAATCGATTCATTGTATTGTAAAATTTGATGAATAATGTAATAAAGAAAGGATGCTATGTTTATGGCTTTTGATGGAATTGTAACCAAACATGTGGTAGAAGAATTAAGTAACTGTTTGATTGGTGGAAAAATTAATAAAGTCTATCAACCAAATAAGAATGAAGTTTTATTTGAGATTTACGCAAACCAAAAGCATTATGTATTACTTGCTAATATTGATGCTAGTTCTTGCCGTGTTCATTTAACGAATCTACAAAAACAAAATCCCCTAACTCCTCCTAACTTTTGCATGCTTCTTCGTAAGCATATTATTGGTATGCGAATTCAGTCTTTTAAAACTTATGGTCTTGAAAGAATCATTCATATTGTATTAGATGGTTATGATGAGTTAAATGATTTTGTAACAAAAGAAATTGTAATTGAACTTATGGGAAAACATAGTAATGTTATTTTATTAAATCAATCTGGTACGATTATTGATAGTGCAAGACACCTTGATCAGTATTCTGGCTCAGTAAGAGACATTTTGCCTGCAAGACTTTACGTTTTTCCTACTACAGCCAAAACAAATTTCTTAGAATTACAAGATTTTGAAGAGTTTTATCATATGCTTATTCCCTATCTTAAAGAAGATCGTATCGATACGATTATCCCTTCTCATTTTAATGGAATTAGCCGATTGCTTATTGAGTCTTTGCTCACACAACATCATATTGATCCATCTTCCACTTTAAAAGAAGATTATCGCACCCTTTATCAGTCTTTACGACAGCTAATTACCTCTTCTTTGGTACATTGCATTCCTTTTTCCAACCATCAAAAAGAGGATTTTGTCCTTGCTAAAACAGATACAAAATCCCCTTTAGCAATTAATCATTTTTTAGATGATTTTTACACAAACAAAGAAACGATAAATGAGTTTATTAGTTATCGAAATAGTGTATTGAAACTAATTTTAAATGAATTAAAAAAATATACGAAGCGTTTAGCTAATATGAATCAAAAGTTAGAAGAATGTCATTCAAAAGAACAATATCGCATTTATGGAGAACTTATTACGGCAAACCTATACCAAATTGACCAAAATACCAATGTAAGTAGCCTTACTCTTCCTAACTATTATGAGGACAATCAACTAATTACCATTCCTATGGACAAAAGTTTATCTCCTAGTTTGAATGCAAAAAAGTTTTTTAAAAAATACAATAAATTAAAAAATGCTTGTGAGATTGTGAATAAACAAAAAGAAGATACCATTCATGAAATCGACTATATTGAAAGTATTATTTACGAATTAGAAAATGCAAAAACCGTTTCGGATATCGATGTGGTTTACACTGAATTTTCTGAAAATTTTTTAGGAAAAAGTTTTCTTACTTCAAAAAAACCAAATAAAAAGAAAACAACAAAAAAGAAAAAAGAAGAGGAATTTTCTCCCCTTACCTATACCATTGATGGCTATACTGTTTTGGTTGGAAAAAATAACAAACAAAATGATTACTTAAGTTTAAAATATGCTCATTCTAATGACCTATGGTTTCACACAAAGGACATTCATGGAAGCCATGTCATCTTAAAAACAAACGGAGAAGAAATTCCACAAGAAACCATAAACAAATGTGCTTCTCTTTGTGCCTTCCATAGTAAAGCCAAAAATTCTTCTAATGTAGCGGTCGATTATACATTTGCTCGTTATGTAAAAAAAGCTTCTGGTGCAAAACCTGGTATGGTTATTTATACTAATTTTCAAACTGTTAATGTACAACCTTATAATCATGAGCTTTGAGACAGCTAATTACCTTCTTATGAGGAAGACACTTTCATGGTGTCTTTTCATTTTTTTAATGTTAAGAAAAAATTAATTGATATTTTCGAAAAATGCGGTATAATGTAGATATAGGATGTGATGCTATGAAAATTGTAAAAAGAGTAATTTTGATTGTTTTGCTTATCATACTAATTATTATTAGTTCTATTGTATATATGGGATACCAAATGTATCAAGATGCTATTTCTAGGACAAGTATTGCTAGTCGTATTGAAGAACTTAAGAAAGATGAAAATTATATACGTTTTTCGGAAATTCCAGAACATTTTAGAAATGCTATTGTAGCAGTAGAAGACCATCGTTTTTATAAACACAATGGAATTGATATTATTACAACAACACGATCGATGATGGAAAATATAAAAGAAAAAGAAATTGTGGCAGGTGGAAGTACCATTACCCAACAAGTACGGAAGACTTCTCTATTTTACCCAAGAGCAACGTTTTACTCGAAAAATTGCAGAACTATTTGTTGCCTTTGACTTAGAAAAAAATTATTCAAAAGAAGATATTTTAGAATTATATTGTAACATGATTTATTATGGTGATGGATATTATGGGCTAAAAGAAGCAAGTCTTGGGTATTTTAATAAATCACCTAATGAACTAACCTTAGCAGAGGCGTCTTTATTAGCAGGCCTTCCAAATGCACCTAGTGCTTACTCTCCTACTAAAAATCCAAAATTAGCACAAAAAAGACATTCTATTGTATTAACGCAAATGGTAAAATACGAATACATTTCGGAAGAACAAAAACAAGAAATTGTAAATACCTTTCAACAATAAAAAGAGCCTTTCGCTCTTTTTATTGTTTTGCTACTGCACATATTTTTTATTTAATTTATAAAAAACATTTATTATATATGGTTTAAGCTTCTTTGTTTTGGTCGGTTCATTTTATTTGAATATACCTTATCCATTACCCTATCTGGATAATGCTTATCTAAAAAAGCATCTATTTTGCTATTGGCTTCTATTTTTTGTACTCTCTCATTTTGTCTTGCTCCTGCAAGGCAGGAAATTCCAATATTAAATAGCATAAAACCTACTAATATGGCAGTAATGGTTTTAAATTGTGTGTTTCCAATGTAGATGTCAATTTTTTGTAATAGTGGTAATACAAATTTTACAAACAGTACTCCTAATATTCCCCAACAAAATCAAAATAGTAAACTTGTTCTTCCTCCTATGTTTAAAAACATATTACTATAATCCCACGATACGGTTCCAAAGCATAACTCTTGAAAATAAGAACAAAAGTATTCAATTGCTCCGCCAAGAACCATACTACAAACAAATACTTTTTTCACATCTTTTACTTTACTAACAATAAAGTAATACATAACTGCCCCAATTCCATATACTGGAATAAATGGTCCATAAATAAGTCCTTGTCGTATTTTAAAAGAATGGTCAAAAATAATTCCTACTAAAGTTTCTACAATACAACCAACAATACTTCCTATTAAAAACACCCAAAATATTTTAATCAATTCATCTTTGATTTTTTGTAACTTCTCCTTGTTCATATTCTCCACCTCTTATTTCTTCTTTTATTACTACATTTTTTACTATAACATACAATTCTTAATTTTCTATTAACCAATCTTTAAACCTTCGTTAAGATTCTATTTATTCCATAATTCGGAACTTTTTATAATTCTATATATATCTCCCCAATTATTTACTTCCTTGATATACTCATTTTCCTGTAATTTTACTAAATTAGTATCTCTAAAATATAATGTCTTTATATGATTATCCGATAACTTTTTTATAATTTTCCAGTCATCATCAATCATAATATCTACATTTTCTTTTTTACAAATTTCTACTTTGTCATCAATCGTCCAATAATACTTATCAAAATAAATATTATTTTCTTCTAATAACCTTATTGCATCATCTTTCATTTCTTTGATAAATCCACCTCTAGCAGTAATAACTACAAATTCATGTCCTTGCTCTTTTAGTAAATGATATACTCTTAGAAAGCCCGACATTAGATTACTTTCTTTTGATACTATTAAAAAATATTTTTCGATAAATTCTTTTTCTTGTTCTTTTGTCCAATTATATCTCGCTTGAAATTTTGGTTCTTCCCTATTTACTAAATGATTTCCTTTTAAATTATCAACATCAAATATTTCTTCATATGTTCTAAATGTTGTTTCACTATCTATTACTACACCATCTAAATCAATTCCTATTTTCATTTTTTACCCCTTATTTTAAATAACTATACTTCTCACTTACAATATTATATAATTCCCTTGCACCATTGCTTAATTCACTTTCATTTACTTCGCCAATTTTATATCTTTCATATCCTAAACATTTATCTGGTTCTACAATTTCCAATTCTCCACTTTTTAAAAAACCTTTATATAAAAGATAAATCCAATTCTGTTCTTTTTTATTCCTTACATCAAATGTTTTTGCATAAGTGGACACAATAAATTCTTGCAATTCAATACAAGCATCATTCCCAGCTTCTTCTATAATTTCTCTTTGTAAAGCTGTTCTAAAATCAATATCACTTTGTTTTACCCTTCCACCAATTGTTTCTAATTTTAGTTGTTCATCTCTACAACCTAAACCTCTTCGTTGAAAAACAATTCTATTTTCCTCATCAAAAGCAAATACAATTACGGCAACATCATATTTTTGGGGTATTTCATCTTTATCTTTCAAAATTTGATTTAATTCCTTCATATCTTTTACTTCTTTTGAAAACAACTTCATCTTTTATCTCCTAATCTTTATTTGTTTCTACATATACTACTTATTATTCTTCTATTACTGTTCCTACCTTATACTCCACGTCTTCCATAAACGGAAACATTTCTTTTAATCGTTTCAATGTAATCATTGCCATTCGTGGTTGTGGATTTTTGTCGTGTATGGAAATTAGTTTTTGTGTGTAGCAATTTTCGGTAGTTTTAAATACTAGGTATCTGTTATTGACATAGGTAAAATAAACTTGAAATCCATTGTCAAGTTCTTTGTTAAATCTCTCAAATGTATACGTATTTTCCATTGTTTTTTCCTCTTTCCTTATTTTATCATTTCTTCAAATTGGGTTTCAGTTAGTATGGTGATGCCTAAACTTTGGGCTTTTGTTAGCTTGCTTCCTGCTTCTTCTCCTGCCAGTACATAGGTCGTTTTTTTAGATACGGAAGAGGATACTTTTCCTCCAAAATTTTCGATTATCTCTCCTGCTTGTTCTCTTGTGTAGTTTTCTAAAGAGCCGGTTAGAACAAAAGTGGAACCTGTAAATCTTTGGTCATTTGTATCGGTTTGGTCTTCTTCCATATTGATATTGGCATTTCGTAATTTTTGAATTAGGTCAATGGTTTGGTCTTGTTTGAAAAATTCGTATATGCTTTGGGCCATAATTTGTCCTACATCTTCTAGGTTTGCGAGTTCTTCTATACTAGCGTTCATTAGTTTGTCTATGGTATTAAAGTGTTTTGTGATGGTTTTTGCGGTTTTGGAACCGATGTGCCTTATTCCTAAGGCGGTAATTAATTTATAAAATGGACGTGTTTTGCTTTCGGTTATGGCATTTATTAAATTGGTGGCAAATTTGGTGCCGTTTTTCTTTAAAGAGGCAATGTCTTCAAAAGTTAAAGTATAGATATCCGCTATATTTTGTATGAAGCCTTTTTCAATAAATTGTTCCACTAAGTTTTCGCCAAGACCTTCAATATCCATTCCTTCTTTGGAAACAAAGTGAATGATATTTCTAAGTAGTTTTGCTGGACATTCAATTCCCATACAACGAATGGCTGCTTCTCCTTCTTCTCTTATAGCTTCTGCTCCACATACAGGGCAAGTTTTTGGCATGTTAAATACGACTTCTTTTCCTGTTCGTTTTTCTTTTTTTACTTCTACAATTTCTGGAATAACGTCTCCTGCTTTTTGGATGACAACCGTATCTCCAATTCGTAAGTCTTTTTCTTTTATAAAGTCTTCGTTATGCAAGGTTGTTTTGGAGATGGTAGAACCTGCTACACTAACTGGTTCTAAAATTGCCATTGGTGTAATTACTCCGGTTCTTCCTACTTGACATACAATATCTTTTAATATGGTTTCTTTTTTCTCTGGTGGATATTTATAAGCAATGGCCCATCTTGGGGTTTTGGCAGTACTTCCTAAGTCCTCTCTTAAGCTTAAATTGTCTACTTTGATAACTGCCCCATCAATGCCAAACGATAAACTTTCTCTATCGTTTCCAATTTGTTTAATCGCTTTTATTGCTTCTTCTATGGTATTACATGGGATTTTTACAGGGTTTACCGAAAATCCAAGCTTTTCTAAAAATAGTAGTTCTTCGTAATGGGAGTGAAACTCTTTTCCTTCTATTTTTTGTACATTGAAAATGTAGATATCCAGTGGTCTTTCAGCAGTTATTTTGCTATCTAGTTGTCTTAGGGAGCCAGCTGCTGCATTTCGTGCATTGGCAAATAATGGTTGTTCATTTAAACTTCTTTCTTCGTTCATGGCTTCAAAGTTTGCTTTACTAATGAATACTTCGCCACGTACGGTTATGGTTAAGGGTTCTTTTAGTGTGTGTGGTATGGTTTTTATGGTTTTTAGATTGGTGGTAACATCTTCTCCAATTAACCCATTTCCACGGGTTGCTCCTTGTACCAATACCCCATTTTCATATTTTAATGCAGCGGATAAGCCATCGATTTTGGTTTCTACTACATATTTTGTTGGTTTGTCTTTTTCTTTTGCCATTTTTTGAATTCGTGTATCAAATTCGATTAATTCTTCAAAATTAAAAATATCTTGTAAGCTTTGAAGAGGTACCTCATGTTCTACCTCTTGAAAACCTTTTTTGACATGTCCTCCTACTTTTTGGGTTAGCGATTCTTTGGATTGAAATTCGGGGAATTCTTTTTCTAAATTTCGTAATTCTAACATTAACATATCATATTCAAAATCCGATATTTCTGGAGAGTCCTCGTCATAATATCGTTTTGCATGGTATTCTACTAAATTTCGTAATTCACTAATGCGTTTTTTCGCTTCTTCTTTTTTCATCTTTGCCTATATCTCCTTTTATTTTTTACAATATGTTGTTCTTCCTCTTTGAATAAGTCTTTTCCATTTTTAATATAGTCATACCCTGAAAAGATGGTTGCTATTACACAAATAGTCATCATAATGGTTACAGCAAAGTTAATCCAGTACTGGTATCCTACAAGTTCTCCATGAAAAATAGCTCCATAGTAACTATTATCCATAAAAGCTAAAATAACGGCAATCATTTGCGTAACGGTTTTTAATTTTCCCCAAATAGAAGCTGCAACAACTTCTCCCCCTTTTTCTACTGCAATTAAGCGATATCCGTGATACCACAAATTCTCGAAATAAAATAATAATTGGTATCCAAGCAGGTAATTTGTTCATTTCCACAAGTAACATCATAGCAGCCAATACTAATATCTTATCTGCAATTGGGTCTAAAAACTTACCAAAGGTAGTTATTTGATTTCTAGCACGTGCAATGGTTCCATCAAGTTTATCCGTAATTGAGGCAATTATAAAAATAAAATTCATAAGCCACATAGAAATTGGAATTCCAAAAAATTCTCCTGGTATATGAAAAAATGGGATTGCTACCATCACTGGTACTAATACAATACGAAAAATAGTTAATTTATTTGGTAAATTCATCGTTTTTCTCTCCTTCTTTTTTGATAGTTTTATTATATACAAAAACCCAAAAAAAAGAAAGTGCAAAATAAAAAATTATACAAAAAAGAGCAATGGTTTCCCATCACTCCTTCTTGCAAAGAGCCCACGCTTACTCTTCTTCAATTGCTTCTTCTAATTTGTTTAAGAATTCATTTGCCAGTGTCATGAGATCTTCTGTTCCTATCGTCAACCATTCTCTATTTTCTATGGTATCTACGCTTTTAAAAATTTCACTAATAAAATCTCTTTTACATCGTGCAAACTCATTCTTTCCTTCAATGTCCATTTTTTCATAGACTATCTCGCCATCAAAATCCAATGAAATTTCGAAATTATCAATCCTTTGGATTAAAACTAATAGTTTTCCTCTGATAATATCAATTTGGTTTTGACAAGCTAAGAGCTCCCTCACACTACTATTGGAATTATACAAAAGCGTGTGTGCAATATTTAATCCAAAAACCCTATCCGTATATGTCCGAACCATTTTGGATTGTAGCTCGATTGCTTCTTCAAGCCTTTCTGTATTAAGCTTCATCCATTTTCTCCTTTCTAATACATTAGAAATGTTACTACTATTTGTATGTTACATTGCGTGGATTACTTTTTCATTATATCACGTTTATGTTAATTTGTAAAATTTACCTTCTATTATTTTCAACAATATCCACAATATCGCTAATATAATCCCCAATGACTGGTATATTTAGTGTTACGATTTTTTGTAGGATTATTACTAGTATTGCAGTAAGGATTGTGAAACCGATACCAATACCAATTCCTTTTGAAATTCCAGCAAGGAGATTTCGGATTAGGAGTTCTTTTCGGTTTCCTAGTATTTCGGATAAATCGATGAAATGGTTTTTGATGAGTGCATAATTTAAGTCATCGATACTTTTTTCTAGTCTCTTGAAATGTGTTTTTTTGATAAACATATAAACCACCCTACTTTTTTTGCTAACGCATAGCCATTCTTTGCAAGTGGCAAAGCCACTAACTTAGGTCATTTAATTAGGGTGGTTCATTTTTTGAAAACTATACATTATTTTGTGTTTCAATTGTGATTGTATTTTGGTTATTATTGGTTTCTTGTTTTTTCTTGTCTTCTTCCTCTTTTAGCTCTTCTAGTTTTACAATCAATTCTTGTAGTTTTTTCATGTCTTTTCCTATCATTTCCCAATCGTTGTTGTTTGATGAGGTTTGTAGGTTGTTATTGGCTTTGATAATAGCCTCTATTAAATCTTCTATGGTATCGGTATTTTCTACTTCTATTTTGACTGCTGATTGTGAAAGAAGATTTTTAATAGCTCCTTTTAAGGTATCGTCAATGGCTACTTTGTTTCCACAAGCTACTACTACTTTTTTCAAGGTTGGTATGCTTTTTGACTCGTTTAGTGAAATTTGATAAATTGGTTGTACATATAAAATCGTATTATTAATTGGAACTGCTATCATACTTTTTATGGTTCTCATACCAGGTGTATTAATGGTTTCTAGTTCACTAGCTATGGTTTCATCTTGCCCAAGTAGGGTTTCTAATTGCATTGGTCCTAATAGATTGGTGTCTTGTGGGAATTTGTATAATCGTAGTTTTGCTCTTCCTTGCTCATCATAGGTTCCTACCAAATAGGCTTTTAAGTTTTGCTTATCTAGTACCGTATAGGAAGTAACTAATCCTAACTCTGCTTGTTCCGAATCGATGGTCTTTAACATGGTATAATATGGCTCCTGTTTTACTCCTTTTGATGAGACCTGTGTTGTCGTTCTTGCATATTTTGCAATTTCCCATATATCATCACTTCGATATAATACATCTGTACTTACATTATGGTACATTTGTAAAATTTCTGCTTGTATATTATATAAAAATTCTGGATACACAAAATGTTTTGCAATATCCTCTGGTATGGCTTGTTCTTCAAATAGGTCTGGATATCGGTTTTTATATGACATTATAATTGGGTCTGTGGTATCGGTAATATAAAACTTTGTGGTTCCGTCATAAGCATCAATTAATACTTTTAGGGAATTTCGAATATAGTTAATTTCTTGCCTTGTTCCACCATGTTCTATGGTAATTGGTTGTGAATATGGATATTTATTGCTCACTGTATAAGCATCTAATACCCAAATTAATCTTCCTTCCTTAGACACTACCATATATGGCTTTTCATCATAAATAACATTTGGTAAAATTGTTTTTGCTCTTTGTAGGATATTTCGGTTAATTAAGATTTTACTATCTTCGGTTACATTGCTTGATAATGCTAAATTCACATCTTTTTGTCTAATGGCAAGAATCATTCGGTCAATAAAATTTAAACTAAGACCTGCTTGCCCTTTATAATTGTATTCTGCACTTTGTGAGGTTGTAGTTGGGTAATCAAACTCAGATTTATTTTTACTGTTGGTTACAATGGTATTATTGGTTTCTAATCCAAAATAAATTCGTGGTTCTTCCATATAAATGGCTTGATTTTCTGTAGAAAAATCTTTTTGAAGGTATTTTACATTGCCTAGTTCATCCGTTGAAGTAGCTGAAGTAATAACTGCTCCAAAACCATGGGTATATTCATACGTTTTGTTATTATAACTTCTATCTCCACTGCTTACTATTTCTCTTGGTGAAACATAAACTAATTGATTTTCCCCTTTTATTTGATATCGACTAATATTTGCATTTCGGTAAGCATAGTAACCTGTATTGGTTTGAGTAACGGCTAACGTTTTTAAGATGATTTCTTCTGTGACAATACTAATATGATCGGTTACTTCGGTATGTTCTTCAATTTGTTCTAAGTTATGAGTATCGTCATTTGGAATATCGAATTCATCGATTTTTATGTTATAGGCTGTTTTGGTATTGTCAATATTGGCTCTAATATAATCTTTTTCTTTATCCAATTCGTTTGAGTTTATATAAATTAAATTAAATCCAACCATTACAACAAATAGCCCCACTAAGTAAGCTGGTACTGCTAACACAGAAATAATAACACGTTTGGTTTTCTTTTCTTTAAAATAACGAATTGCCATCCATACCGAAACAACTAGTACAATTGCTAAAAAGCGATATCCCCATAATTTGATGGTAACATCGGTAATACCTGCTCCATAAATAGCAGTAGAAGCATCATTATGTAAAATTAAAAATTTATCCGTTAATATTCCTTGTGCTTTTATTAGAATAATCCCTGCAAAACCAAAGGATAGTAGTTTTACGTTACGAATCATTTGTTTAAAGAAATTGCTTTTCTTTAATGTTTCTGCATTTACACCATCAAAATATTTATTGAAAATAACAATATAATAAAAAGTGGCATATATCGTAATCCCTATCATAACTGCCATAAAGTAGAATAAGATTAGTTCAACAAAAGGCTTTTCAAATAGGTAAAATCCTATGTCTGCTCCAAAAACAGGGTCATATATCCCAAACCATGCACGGTTAAAAAATCTTGCTACTTGTTCACTTAAAAAGGTGGAAATCGCAACACTAATTAGTGCCGATAAAATAAATGCAATGGATTTGTTTGGTAGTTTTGGCATATCCTTTTTTTCCTCATCAAAAAAGGCTTTTAGTCCTTTTTTAATACTACGATTGCTCATATAAAAAGCAGTAAATAGGAGAATAAAATTAATTCCCATCGTAGCGTATTGATAAAATATGTTTTGTTTGAATACTTGCTTAAAATTTTCTCCTATTTCAATGGTTTCTAAGTAAGTTCCTCGGTAAGAAATATAGGTAAATATGGCTAATATAAAAATAACAATGAGTACTAATATAGCTCTTGTTCGTATTTGTTTATTTTTCTTTGTTGTTTGGTTTGTCATTTCTTGTTTTGTTTGTTTTTCCTCCATTTTCTCCCTCCTATAAAATCGCTTTTACGAAATCCTTTGGATCAAATAATTCCATATCATCAATTTGTTCCCCTACACCAATGAATTTTATTGGTAATTTATTTTCATCTACAATTCCTAATACAACGCCACCTTTGGCGGTTCCGTCTAGTTTCGTTAATACGATTCCAGTAAGTGGAGTGGTTTCTCCAAAGGCTTTTACTTGTGAAATAGCATTTTGACCTGTGGTTGCGTCTAGTACAATTAGTACTTCTTTTGAACAGTCTGGTAATTCTTTATCGATTACTTTTTGAATTTTAGCAAGTTCATCCATTAGATACTTTTTATTATGTAATCGTCCTGCTGTATCACAAATAAGAATGTCTGCATTGGTTTCTTTTGTTATGTTAATTGCCTCATATACGACAGAGGCTGGGTCTGCTCCTTCTTCTTTTTTTACCATATCACAACCCGAACGTTTTGCCCAAATTTCTAATTGTTCCACTGCTGCTGCACGAAAGGTATCGGCTGCTGCAATTACAATTTTTTTGCCATCCTTTTTTAAACGATTGGCAATTTTTCCAATGGAAGTGGTTTTTCCAACCCCATTTACACCAACAACTAAAATAATGGATGGTTTTGTATCTAAATGCAAACTACTATCAATGTCTAAAATACTTGCCATTTCCTCACGTAACGCCTGTTTTACTTCTTCTGCTTCTTTTATATTTTCCTTCTTAATTCGCTCTCTTAAATTGGAAATAATCGAAACCGATGTCTCCATTCCAATATCGGACATAATCAAAATTTCTTCTAATTCTTCTAATAATTCTTCATCTACCTTACGAAACACGCTAAATGCCTGATTCAATTTCTCATCAAAAGAACTTTTTGTCTTCCCTAAACCTTGTTTTAATTTATCAAAAAATCCCATAATTTCTCTCTTTCCTTTGTCAATTATTGTAGACAATATTTTATCACAAATTTTCCATTTTTCCTAGCCTTTTTTGTGGAATTAATTGAAATTTAAGAAGTAAAGGAACCACTTTGTAACAAAAAAGTGGTTCCTTTACTGGATTTAATCCAAAAGGCTGACATGTTTTAAAGCTTTGTCATACTCTTCGCACAAATAGCCCTCATAGAGTTTGATATACTCATAGCAAAACCGCACACGGTCATTGTACATTTCGCTATCCTTTACCTCTTCATCAAATGCCCATAACGCCTGCATTATTTTTGTTGTGACAAAGTAAGTATGCTTCTTTCTTAACTCTTTTTTCAGTTTCTCGCAAATATCTGCCACAATTTGACACACTTCCGTCTCTGAACAGGATTTTTTTGTAATTGCGGAAATGTCGATATCCTCAAACTCTTTGCAACTCTCGGCATTTGCTTTTCGAATAAGTGTCAATAGTGTGTCAAAGAATTCTTTATAATACGTTTCCTTTAACACCTTTTTTACGACCCGCTTTACTACTTTTTTCATTTCCTTTTGCTCCATTTTAAATCCTCCTTTGATGTGTAAAATGCCAAATAACATAGCATTTATCGTAAATATGTAAATTTCCATTCCAATTATAGCATATTTTACATAATATTGCAATTTGTTTTTCATACAATGATACAGTTTCTTATTTCTTACGAATTAAAATTAGTGGCGTGGTTTGTCTGCCTTGTCCTGCTGGATTGTCTTTTATTAATTCTTTCAAATATTCTTCTCTTCCTTTTAGGTCGCTTGATACGCCTAATATTTCTTGTCCTAAGTCGTTGGCATCTACTATCATACAACTAATACCAAGTTTTTGTTTTATTTCATTACATACTCCATTTGGATTTTGTGGTAATTCTATTCCAATATCTCGGTATTCGCTCCATACATGGTCATAAAATCCATCTAATCCAGATACTTCTTGTCCTACAATTTGGTAAAAAACTCCTTTTTTGCCGAATAGTTTGGTAATGGCACTTGCAAGTGACGCATATAGTACCTTTATTAGTCCTACTTTATCAATGGCATATTGCATTTTAATGGTTTCTCCTACTCCTACTCCTGTCGTTGGATGTGACGCAAATTTCGATAATAGTTTTGCCCAAAATCCGATTTTTAGGTCTTCTCTTTTTACTATTCGGTTTTGGCAAATACTAATAATTTTTTCACTTATGGAAAGAATATCTCCTTTTTCGTAAATATTCGAAACATATTGTTCAATAATTTTTAAATATTCATCATTGGTGGTAATAAATTTGGTTTTAATGGCGTGTCTTAAATAAATTTCCTCCCCTACTGTTATTTCGAGCTTCTTTTTATCATTGGCTTTAAATTCCATACATACCTCCTAAACTAGTTGTAATTTACAACCCTATGCCTTTTATAACATAGGGTTGTATCTGTTTTGTATGAAATTTGTATCAAACTTGCATATAATTTGTATCTATTTTGTATCAATTTTTAATAGATTTCACTACTTCTACCTCATTCATCATTCTATTAATTGTATGAATGGATAGTATAAACATATCCTGATCTTCTACTAAATTAATCACTAGATTTGCTTTTTGGGATATACACATATCATCTTCATATTTCCAGTCATCAATAATATATAAATTTAAGTATTGGATATAATTTTTCATAAGTTCCTCTTTACTGCTACAACTGCTCGTATCCTCCTTTTTTAAACCTACACATAATATTTTTCCTGTTTTATATTCTCTATCAATATAATATTCGTTATTTCCTATTTTTAGAAAAAAACTATCAATTTGATATTGATCCTCTTCACTTCGGTATACTTTATTAATAATACCTATTTGCATTTCTTCTGTATCGTTATATTCAAAATTTCCTAAAATATTGTATTGTTTTAGTTTTAACAATTCTTCCTCCACATCATTTTTTGTATTCTTCGATACCTCTATTAAAACAGATTTTCCATTTTTCATATTTTCAGAATTAAGGGTAATCATATAATTTCCACTTTCCATACTATGAATCGCTTTTACTAAATAAATTTCTTCTGCTTCTACATCTAGGCTATTTTCATTTTTTTCTTTTTCATATACTTCTTTTTCAATTTGCTTATTCTCTATCCCTATTAGTATTTCTGGCATTTTGAAAGATACGCCAATCATGATAGCAACTGCAAAATATACTAACATATTTTCTATTCTTCGCATTTTCTTCCTGCCTCCTTTAATTCAAAAGAAACAATGGTTCCTACATTTTCTTCACTTTCAATATGAAGTTTTGAATGGTGGAAGTTTAAAATTTTGGTTACCAAAGATAAACCAATTCCACTTCCTCCTTCTTGCCTGCTTCGTGCTTTATCAATCATATAAAAATCTTCTGTCACTCTTTCTATATGCTCTTTTGGTATTCCAATTCCTTTATCTATTACTGATATTTTATAGTTTTCATTCTCTAGTCTTTCGCCTTTTACAAGAATTTTATGGTCTTTCGGTTTTGCTTTATTTGCATTTTCAATTAGATTTCTAAGAACTACTTCAATTAATTCGCTATCTCCCATAATTTTAGCAGGCTCTAGTCTAAATTCTATGGTATTGTCCGTTATCATCATTTCTTCCGCTTTTTGAATTTTCTTTTCTAATTCGGTGATCCAAAATCCCTTTACTTCAATTTTTCCATCGTTTAATGCCATCAGCCTCATTAATTTAAAAGATAACATTTCTAATCGCTTTGTTTCAGAATGAATATAGTATAAAGCTTTGCCAAACAATTCTTCATCACACTTTTTTAATCGTAATAAATCGGTATAGCCTACAATCGCTGTCATTGGTGTTTTTAATTCATGAGTAAATCCATTAATAAAATCATCTTTTTGTTTTACTTGCAAATGTAGTTCATTGATTTTATTTTCAATCTCCACTGCCATTTTATTAAAACTCTCAGCAAGTTCTCCTATTTCATCATTACTGCTAATATCTACTCTTCCACTAAATTCCCCAGAGGCAATCTTTTTGCTCATTTTATTTAATTTCTGAATTGGTCGAATTAACACAGTGGAAAATACCGAAATAATAATGGCAGAAACTACTAAAATAAGAATATTTGCTATTAAAATATCCTTCATCTGTCTTTGTTGTTCTTCATATAATTCGCTTACATCATAGGCATTTACAATGTATATGCTTTTATTATCAATCGACCAATTCGAGGAAAATAACATATAATGTTTGTTACCGATTTGTCTAATTGCATATACTTCCTTTTGGCTATTTAAAATTTCTTTTATTTCTACTTGGTCAATTTCATTAATGTTTGAATATATTTTCTCATATGCCTCATTGTAAATTGCAACAAATTCGGAATTATTTTCCATATACTGATAAAGCGATTCTAAATATTCCACTATATTTTCATCGCTTATTCCTTCTCCTAATTGAATATTTTTTATCATATTACTTTCTAGCATGTACTTTTCTAACATATGTTGTTTCATGTTTTGATTTTTGCTATTTTCAATGGAATGTAGAAAGTTACTTTTTACAATATAATGACGACTACAGGATAGCACAATGGCAATCATGGTAATAATAAACAAAACGAGTTTTTTCCAAAATTTCATTTTAAACTCCATTCCTCTCTTCGTGTGCTCTAACGGTGCACATCATTGTAAAAAAGTTACACCTCTAGCATATAACCAATTTTGTAAACTGTCTTAATTTTATCCTTCCACCCTAACTTTTTTCGTAATCTTTGAATATGTAAATCTAGTGTTCTTGTTTCAAATTCCAATTCTTCTCCCCATACTTTTTCAAAAATCGTTTCACGGTATAAGGCAAAATTTTTGTTTTGTATGAGCAAAATTAGTAAATCAAATTCTTTTGGCGTTAAACACACAACATGACCATCTTTTTTCACTGTTCTTGCCACTATATTAATCTCTACATCTCCCATGGTTTGAATGTCGTTTCCCTTGTGGTATCGTCGTAACACTGCCTCTATTCTTGCCACCAATTCTTCTATTGCAAATGGTTTGGTAATATAATCATCTGCCCCCTGTTTTAGTCCTTTTATTTTATCATAAACTTGACTCTTAGCAGTAATAAAAATAGTTGGTGTAGGGTTAATTTGTTTCATATATTCTAGTAACTCATATCCATCTATTTTGGGTATCATGATATCTAATAGTACCAAATCATACACATTTTTCTCTAACAAATTAGCCGCAACTTCGCCATCTTCCGCCGTTTGGCACAAATATCCTCTTGAACCGTAATTCTATTTTAATCAAGTCACGAATTGCCATTTCATCTTCTACAATTAACACTTTACTCATATTTTCTCTCCTTTTAGTATTATAAAATGAAAATGTATCTAAGTTGTATCAAAATTATTGTAGCATCTATTTTATAGAAATGGAAGTGCTTTTGCTGTTTTTCGTTAGCTTGTGGTGACATAAGTTGTATCATTTTTAATACATTTACATAATTTTTTCTTGCTTTTTGCCAGACTTTATGTTGAACTATGGATTATCAAGTATAAACTTGTAAGTAGTAAAAAATCCAATCATCCTTAAGGAGGAAACAAACCAATGAAAAAACAATTGAAACAAATGTAGCTTATGTTATTGGCAATCATTGTAGTTATTAGCTTACCTGGGTGTTCTACAAACCGGTTAGCAGAAACTGCCAAAGAAGAATCTATTGCAAAGAAATTCACAACCTCTGCTTCTAATCTTGCTAAAAACATAATCCCGCTATCAATGCCTACCCCTGTACCAGAAGACTGCTATGCAACTATTGTGTCTTTTGGTGATACTCTTTGTCATAAGCCTTTGTATAATGCTGCTTATGATAACGGAACTGGTATTTACGATTTTTCCTATATGTTTGAATATGTAGAAAAATATTTTAAAAATTCTACAATAAATATCGGTAATTGTGAATCACCCATGGCAGGTTCAGACCGTGGTTACAGTGGATATCCTTGTTTTAATGCTCCTGAACACCTAGCAATTGATTTACAGGAATTGGGTGTGGATATCATGACAACAGCAAACAATCATACGTTAGATAATATACCTATGGCACAAATGGAATTTCCATTCCAGAAGGAAAAGAATTTTGCGTCAATCTTATTGATGAAGCACTCATTGAAAGGCAAATTGCGCGTGCCAAAAATGAAGGAGCCGAGTTAATCGTTGCTTCTATGCATTGGGGAGTTGAATATCAAACTACCGAAAATGCAGAGCAAGACAGATTAGCCAAGTTCTTAATCGAAAATGATGTCGATATTATTCTTGGTTCTCACCCCCATGTTCTACAACCCATGAAAATGTTGGAAGTAGAAACCGAAGAAGGCGAAATGAAAGAAGGTCTTGTTATCTTTTCACAAGGTAATTTCTTCTCAAACCAGAGAGACGTAAACACTAGAAATACCGCCATTTTCAATATTGAGGTAAAAAAGGATGGACAAACAGGTGATGTCCGCATAGAAAAAGCAACCTACGTTCCCCTTTATATGTATATAAAAGAACCAGGGGCAGAAAATCGGTATCAGTTGTTAGATTTAAACGAAATAATCCGTAGTTACGAATCAGGTGAAGACATCTGGTCTGAAGCTATGTATCAGCTTGCTTTAAAAGAAAAAGAACGATGTGTACGGTTGATTGGACCAGAAATCACACACAAAGAAGAGGGCTCCATTATGGAGAGGCTGCTGAAAAAGTAGTTTCAAATTAGCTCTCAAAAATCGTGAATTGGAAAATATTTTTCTAGTTCACGATTTTTTGTATGTTTTGATAGTTTAAT
>JAAWJM010000048.1 GCA_022796855.1 Clostridia bacterium
GAACTTAAGTCTTTTACCTCTACTATTATTTCATCATGCTTGTTATATAGAGTCTATTGCCCTCACTATCTAAAACTAAATTAATAATAGGAATAAAAGCCGAACTGTCAAGTTTTTAGATTCTAAGACCTCTGTAATTTGATGTCCTAACTTAAATTCTTTGTAAATAATTTTACAACCAAAAAAATTAGATGTAAACTCATTTATTTACATCTAACAGTATACTTGTAAGTTGTCGCTTAGATGTTATTTAATTTTTTTGTTTCTGTTACTAACTCATCAAAGTCTGAAATATAATTTTTGTCTTGTATAACTCTATACTTTTTATATTCATCTAAAGCTAACTTATCTGCTATTTCTCTTTTTATTTTTCCATTATCTTTTAAAATGTTATATTCGTTAATTTTTAAGAATACTTCTAACTTTTCTTTCCACTCTTGCATTGAAATAATCTTACCTAGTTTTACTTGTCTTTCTGCATAGTCAAGATACATAGATACTAAATTATTTAGCTCTGTAATTTCTTCTTGGGAAAGATAATTTTTAGCTATTGTTACATCTGTTTCAAGTATTTTTCCATTTGGTGCATTTTTCCAAGTTGTTAGACCCATATTCTCTTTTTTGCTATCTACTCTATTGTAAATTATTTCAGGTGCTGTCATACCAGTAATAGCAAAATGTAACTTATTTTGAACATTTTTGTAAAACTCTTGTGTTGTTTCACTATTTTTATCATAGTCAAAACTACATTCTTTGTATATATCAGTTATTTTTTGATAAAATCTTCTTTCACTTGCTCTAATTTCTTTTATCTTAACTAATAATTCATCAAAGTAATCTTTTCCAAATTTTGGTCCATTTTTTAACATTTCACTATTAACAACAAATCCTTTTTTTATATATTCTTTTAAAGTTTTTGTTGCCCAAATTCTAAAATCTGTTGCTTCTTTTGAATTTACTCTATAACCAACTGCTATAATGGCATCTAAACTGTAAAAATTTGTATTATATTTTTTTCCATCTGAAGCAGTTACTCTAATTTTTTGAGTAACTGAATCTTGCTCTAATTCTTTTGTTTTAAAGATATTTTGTAAATGATATGTTATATTATTTTCTGCTACATTGAATAATTTTGACATTGACTTTTGAGTTAGCCAAAAGTCTTCTTCATTATACAAAACTTCAACAGATATATTTTCGTTATTTTGACTTTGGTATATGATTAAATCTTTTAAATTTTCTATATTATTCAATACTAATCACCTCTCTTTAATTAGTTTCTATTATAAATTTAATATCTTCTATTGCTTTTTCTATGTTCATCATACCATTTCCAATAGGATAATAAACTGGATATACTTTATATTCTTTTCCTGCAATGTTCTTGAAAAAATTTTGCTTTCTGCATTGTGAAACAGATATATTTTGATTTAATACAATAGAACTAACTTGATTTCCTAATGTTATAATTATTTTTGGATTAATTATTTCTATTTCTTTACACAATAAATCTAAATATTGGGTATAAACAGAATTAGGTAATACTCTTGCATCTACTTGTGTACACTTTCCTAAATTAGTTATGAAATATTTATGCTTTTCTACATTTTCATATACTAAATCTGCGAATCTTTCATCCCATTCTTGAGGTTTCTTTGCCACAATATTCTCATATATTTCTTCATCAAGTAGTCCTATTCTATAAAATAGTTTCCATATATTTTTAGTTCCTATCCATGGAGATCTTCTACCTTTCCAATTAGGATCTGAAGCAATATTTCTACCTGTTGGATTCATAAAAACAAAGCAAATATCTGGATTATTAGTACATCCACCATTATATATAGATGTTAATTCTTTTGCTCCATATTTTATTTGTAATTTGTCATATTCTACTTTTAAATCTTCTAATTGCATTTTTTATTACTCCTACTTACTACAATTATTTACTATAAAATCAATGACATCATCTTCTTTATAGTTCTCTTTATTTCTATTCTTATCTTCTTCCGTTAAATCAACAAAGTATTTATTACATTCTGGCATAATTGACATTGAGTCTAATGGATAACCTATATTTCTTTTTTCACAAGGCTTATCTACGAAATAGAAGTGGCTCTTACTCCAACTATATTCTTTTGGCTCTTTTCCATCATATATTACCATTCCATATACCCATTTAGCTGTTAGTTTTCCACCATATTCTTTAACCAAGTTGCAATAGTATTCAATCATTTCATCATCATCTAGTTCTTTTCCATTTACTCTTATTACATGAGTTCCTGGTTATTTTTCTTCTGGCAACTCTTCTATATATAGATTATTATCCATACCTATAGTTATAATTTTGGTTTTATCGTAATATGCTTTTGCTTTTATATAAGCATTTTCTATAGCATTTTTTCCTGTTTCTTCTGGTTTTAGATTTATTCCTAAATCTTTGATAGTTAATACTTCTATATTTTTCTCTTTTAGTTTTTCTGCATATTTCTTTATTTTCGCTGGATTTGTTGTTGCAAATAACACCTTCATTTTACTTGACCTCCTTAAAACCATTTCTACTCCATAACCATAAAGGAGTATGTATATCAATAGGTTTATATTTAGTTTCTTTAAATAATTCATTCCATCTATCAACTACTGTCAGCTGTACATCACTTTTATTTAATTCTTCATCAGTTATTAATCCTAATCTATGTGTTGCTTGAATTACATGTGTATCTGGTGCAACTGTTAATTGATTAATATTTTTATATTTTCTGTCTGTATATTGATATATCACATATAGCCAATAGTTACATATTTTTGTTCCAGATAAATATGGGAATTTCTTTTTATTTTCTCTTTGTATAAAGTTTTTTATCTTATCAACATCATTATCTAATGAGTCAAATAATTTTCTAATATCTCCATCATATAATTCTACAAATGTTTTACATAGAGACAACCATATTTCAGTTTGCTTTTGTTTTTGTAATGCTATTTTATATTTTACAAGTGCATATTGCACTTCTTCAAAAGTTTTATTTATACATATTTTAGGATTAAATACAAAATTAGTTTCTTTGTCATTATATGTATTTAATGCACTTTCCCATAATTTATATGAGTTTCTTTGATAGTTCAATGCCATAGGTAATGTAAAATAAAGATAGTTTTCTACTGAAGATTTACCTAAATGTGGATTTGCATCTTCAGGCATAACTTCGCCACCAAGACTACCTTTCTTCCACATACTATATAACATATCTACTTTTTGTAATACTTCTTTTTTATTATACATATTGCACCTCAACAATTATTTTCTATGATTATTATAATAGCATAAAAACTAATACTTATCAATAAAATCGAAACACATTTTCTTTGTTTGCTAAATATAATATTCAAATTATTTTAAAGTCTATGTAATATATTTTCTATGCGAATTTTTTACATTGTTTTGGCTAACCATAGCATATTCCATTGTTGTATCTATTTTTATATGTCCTAATAACTTTTGTACTTGTTCAACTGGCATACCTTTATCAATAGTCATCGTTGCCATTGTTCTTCTAAATTTATGTGGATGTACTTTATTTATATTTGCTTCTCTTCCTAAATTTCTAATAGCAATTTCAATTCCTGATATTCCTAATCTGTTATAAGGTTTTATAAGTGATACAAATAGTGCTTCATTATTATCAGTTCTTGTCTCCAAATATTTCTTAATGTACATTTTACTTTTTGCACTAAAATAAACTTCTCTTTCACTATTTCCTTTTCCTAGAACAATACAACTTCTTTCCCCAAAATTCATGTCTGCTATATTTAATCTTGTAAGTTCTCCAACTCTCATACCAGTT
This sequence comes from Clostridia bacterium, assembly GCA_022796855.1. Lineage (GTDB taxonomy): Bacteria > Bacillota > Clostridia > TANB77 > CAG-508 > RGIG8482. The sequence goes on from JAAWJM010000048.1 coordinate 3,846, forward strand.
GATATTAATAGTTCTAATATTGCTAAATCTCTTACATTTGAACAAGTATCTCTTAGCTTTTCTAAATTCTCATCTGTAAATGTTTCTTTAACTTTTTTAGTTGCTTTTACTTTATGGATTCTTCTAACTGGACTTTTAACAATATAATCTTCATTTTCTAACCAAGCAAAGAAACTTGATAATGTTCTTCTTATATTATCTATTGTTACCATACCTGCACTTGAATTACTTTTATAATCAGCTAAGTAGTTTCTTAATATTTCAGTAGTAATTTCATCTATTGGAAGATTTATTGTATCTAGCATTTTGGTTATATTATCTTTATAGTAATTTAAAGTTCTAGTTGAGCAACCTTCAATTTCTTTAGATGATATGAATTTATTCAATATATCTGTATTATT
>JAAWJM010000022.1 GCA_022796855.1 Clostridia bacterium
AAAGTCAGAAAATGAGTTAATAGAATTATTTTCTAATATAGATATGGTTGTAATAGATGATCTAGGAACAGAAAAAATAAGTCAATGGGCATTAGACAAGCTATATACAATTATAGAAAATAGAAATGAAAATAAGTTACCAATTATCATAACAACTAAATTTGATAAAGAAGGCTTACTACATAGATTTAAGCAAAGTAATGACAAAGAATTATCGGACGCAATTATTCAAAAATTATATCAAATGTGTTATGGAATTGAACTAAAAAGATATGATGAAAATCAAAAAGAAAAAGCTAGCACAAGCAACCAAACTAAATGCTAACTTAATCCAAAATCTAAATTTATTATAGTATATTTTGCTATAAAAGTAAAGTAAAAAAGTTCAAATTTTTAGTTTAGAAATTTGAACTTTTTTCAAAATATTTTGATAAAAATTAATAAAATCTTTACCTAAAAAAGTCCCTCGGAGAGCAAAAAGGGTATTAGGGCATTTTGCCCTAAACAGCGAAAACGGTGTCAAGACACCAAGCTGGTGAATATTAGGTAATAAAAAATATTACCCATATTCAAGCAAAATAAATTTTGCTAAATCTTAATGCTTCGTAAACTAGCATTAAGATATTTGCACAGAAAGGAAATGATGAAATATGTATACAGATTCACAGCAGATTTTAGATAGAATTTTTCTATCATACAATAAAATTTTGAAGAAATTATACAATTTAGGATTAACTACTAAACATGGTAAAGAAATATCACATATAGATCTAAGAAAAGCAATAGATGTTATGATAAAAAAACATCCAACTTGTAGATGGAGAAGTGAGAAAGTTAAAAGTAGAAAATATTTTGTTTTAGTTGAAGGATATTATTGGCTAACTCAAGTATATTTTCAAAAAGAAAAATCTTTAATAGATGCTGATATAGATTTCTTTAAACTTAGAATTAAACAATATGAAGAATTGCTAAAAGTAGAATATAATGAAAATTGGTGGAATGAAAATATGGATATAAAACAACTATGTGAGTATTTTAATAGAAAAGATATTACAGTTAGAAAAGCAATAAAGAAAATGTGTGATAGTAGGTTAGAAGAATATAAAGTTCTAATTGATAATAAAGTTGTAATTTCTAGTAAAGGTGTTGAGTGGATTTGCAAAAATATATTTAAGCAAAAGTATTTGGAATTGTTGGAACGATATAAGATGGAGTTAACAGACTTATATATTGAGGCAGGCTATCCTTATGATAATTTCTTTGGGATGAATTAATTTGAAATAATAGGGATAAATATAGCAAATTCTGTTGAGAAAAAAGAAATTTTATGATATAAGATAATATAGAATAATTATATAAAATCGTAAGGAGGAGAATGTGGAAAAAGATGCAGATATAAAAGAAAATATATTATTAAAGAAAAACTATGAATTAATGAATATTCTCCTTAAAGATCATACAACGAATAAAAATATTATTTGGGCTACTGATAATTATAAGGATAGAGGTATAGGTTTTGATATTAAAGATAATATAAGAATTGAAAGTGTAACAGGATATAATGGCAATATAATTAAACCAAGAGTAAAAAAAAGTAAAAGAGAGCAAGAGAAGAGAATAAGAGACAATGCAGAAGTTTTTACACCGTCTTGGATTTGCAATTTGCAAAACAATCTAATTGATAGTGCATGGTCAGGAGAAGAAAATTTTTTTAATATAGAGAATGACAAAAGTTGGATTTCAAAGAAAGAAAAGATAAATTTTCCCACTAGGACAAATAAGTCTTGGCGTGATTATGTGAAAGATACTAGATTAGAAGTGTCCTGTGGCGAAGCACCATATTTAGTAAGTAGATACGATAATGTTTCAGGAAATATTATAGAAATAAATGATAGGATAGGATTATTAGATAGAAAAATAAGAGTTATAAATGAAAATGTAGATGATAAATCAGAATGGCTATTTTGGGTACAAGAGGCATATAAGAATACTTATGGTTTTGAATTTCAGGGAGATAATTTGTTAATTGCAAGAGAAAATTTATTATATACATTTATAGATAATTATTTATACAAATTTAAAGAAGAACCAATTATTAATGATGTTATAGAAATTGCAAGAATTATTTCTTGGAATGTATGGCAAATGGATGGTGTTAAATTTGTAGTTCCTTATAGTTGTAAAAAAGATGAAGTGATTAATATGTCGTTATTTGGAGACGTATCACAAAAAATGAATTGTATAGGTTGTGAAAAAAATAATTATAGAAAACATAATGGAGTATATTGCAAAATAATGAATTGGGAAACTAATAGAACAATAAAATATACTACATTATTGAATAGGAGCAGAAAAAATGGAAACAACTAAATTTACTTCTACATTTAGTTATAAATTAATTTATATTTTTAGAATTAATGATAAAATTCATAGTGGAAAATTAAAAATTGGAGAGGCTACAGTTCATACTAATAGAAAATTGGTAGAACTGCAACCTAATTCAGAAGAATTAAATAAAGCAGCAAAAGACAGAATTAATAGTTATACATCAACAGCTGGAATAAAATATGAATTGTTGCATACCGAACTAGCAATTAACAATAAAGGAGAAGTATTTAAAGATAAAAAAGTTCATAATGTTTTATTAAGATCTGGATTAGAAAGGTACTATTTTGATACTGAAAATAAACAAAATGAATGGTTTGTTGTAGATTTAGAAACTGCAAAACAAGCTATTAAAGCTGTTAAAGAAGATAGACAAGCTTTAACTACAAATCAAATTTCTTGTGATAAAGATCCAATTGTGTTCAGACCAGAACAGGAAGAAGCTATAAAGAAAACAATAGAAAATTTTAAAAAAAGTGACATTATGCTTTGGAATGCAAAAATGCGTTTTGGTAAAACATTAACAGCATTAGAAATTATAAGAAGGCAAAAATATAAAAGAACGATAATAATTACCCATAGACCAGTTGTAAATAATGGATGGTTTGAAGATTTTAATAAGATTTTTTCAGAAGATAGTGATTACAAATATGGCTCTAAGACTTTTGGAGAAAATATAGAAAATTTAATTAATGGAGATAAACCGTTTGTATATTTTGCTTCTATTCAAGATTTAAGAGGATCATCAGAAGTAGGTGGTAACTTTGATAAAGATGAACTGATTTTCAATAATAATTGGGACCTAGTCGTAATTGATGAAGCACATGAAGGAACAAGAACAAGTCTAGGGGAGAAAACAATTGAAGGGGTTGTAAAGATACATGATGATTATAAAACTAAAGTGCTAATGTTATCTGGGACACCATTTAATTTGTTAAGTGATTTTAAAGAAGAAGAAATTTATACATGGGATTACATTATGGAACAATCAGCTAAATTAGAATGGGATGTATGTGCAGAACATTTTGGAGATTCCAATCCATATAGTGACCTGCCACAACTTAACATTTATACATATTATTTAGACAAATTGATGCCAAAGTATATAGATGTATCAGATAATGCTTTTAACTTTAGAGAATTTTTTAGAACTTGGACAGGAGAACTAGAAGTCGACAGAAAACCTATTCCAAAAGGATATGAAAAAGGAGATTTTGTACATAAAGATGATGTAAATAAGTTTTTAGATTTATTATCTAAACAAGATGAAAATTCTAATTATCCATATTCGACTAAAGAATATATTGAATATTTTAGACATTCACTATGGATGGTACCAGGAGTTAAAGAGGCTAAAGCTTTAAGTAAATTGTTAAAAGAACATATAATATTTGGTTCTGGAATATTTCAGATTGTTAATGTAGCTGGAAATGGTGATGAAGAAGAAAAATATGAAGAGGCTCTAAAAAAGGTAAGAACGGCAATAACGGATAATCCAGAAGAAACTAATACTATCACAATTTCATGTGGAAGATTAACTACTGGGGTTAGTGTACCAGAATGGACAGCTGTTTTTATGCTTTCTGGCTCATATTCTACATCAGCATCAAATTATTTACAAACAATATTTAGAGTTCAAACACCAGCTAAAATTGGTGGTAAAATTAAAGAAAAATGTTATGTATTTGACTTTGCTCCAGATAGAACATTGAAAATGGCTGCACAAGCGGGTCAATTATCTGTAAGACCAGGTTCAGTACAATCACAAGAAATTATGAGTCATTTCCTAAACTTTTGCCCAATTATTGGAATTGATGGTTCTAAAATGATTAAATATGATGTTACTCAAATGCTAAGAGAATTGAAGAAAGCAGTTGCACAAAGAGTAGTAAGTAATGGATTCGATGACAAAAATATTTATAATGATAATCTACTCAAATTAGATGAAATAGACTTGAAAGAATTCGACGATTTAAAGAAAATTGTAGGGGTAAGTAAACAAACAAAAAGAATAGATAATATAGATATTAATAATCAGGGATTTAATAATGAACAATATGAAAAATTGGAAGAAGCAAAAAAGAAACCTAAAAATGAACTTACAGAAGAAGAAAAAAGATTAATCGAAGAAGAAAAAGAAAAGAAAAAACAAGCTTCAACTGCAATGTCAATATTGAGAGGAATATCAATTAGGATACCATTATTAATATATGGAGCAGATATTGAAATAGGTAAAGATATTGATAGCCAAAACTTTATTGAATTAGTAGATGATAAATCATGGAGTGAATTTATGCCAAATGGCGTAACAAAGGATGTATTTAGGAGATTTTCTAAATATTATGATAATGAAATATTTATAGAGGCAGGAAGACAAATTAGAAATTCAACACTATATGCAGATTCGTTACCAATAAAAGAAAGAATACAAAAGTTAGCAGAAATATTTTCAATGTTCAGAAATCCTGATAAAGAAACAGTACTTACACCTTGGAAAACAGTTAATATGCATTTAGGAGACTGCATTGGTGGATATAATTTTAATTATCCAGATAATGAGCCAAGATTTATAAACAAAGGAAATGTTACAAAAGATTTATTTGCGAATAATGAAGTCAAAATATTGGAAATAAATTCAAAAACAGGCTTATATGCATTATATTGTTCTTATAGTATATACATGAATAGAATGTTGAATTATAACAAACAAGATTATACTGAAGAAAAGAATGAGGATTTTTGGAGAGAAACCGTAGAAAAAAATATTTTTATAATTTGTAAAACTAAGATGGCAATGCAAATTGTTAAAAGAACTTTAACAGGTTATAAGAAATATAAAGTAAATGCCCTACTAATAGAAGATATTGCTACTAGATTGGATGAAAATATGACAGAAGTCGTTAATTATGTAATAAATTCTGAAAATTGGAACAAGGAAGGAGTTAAAATGAAATTTGATGCAGTAGTTGGAAATCCTCCATATCAAGAAATGACAGGAGGATATGGAACACAGGCTAAACCAATATATAATTTATTTGTAAATATGTCAAAATCAATAGATTCTAAATATATAAGTATGATTACTCCATCAAGATGGTTTTCTGGAGGAATGGGATTGAATGAATTTAGAAAAGATATGTTAAATGATAAATGTTTAACAAAGATCATTGATTATCCTAATACTAAAGATGTTTTTGATTCAGCCGATATTGCAGGTGGTGTCAATTATTTCTTATGGGATAAAGATAATAAAACAGAATGTGAAGTTACTAATGTTATAAATGAAGTTAAATATTCTTCATCAAGAAATTTAAATGAATTTAATATATTTGTAAGATTCAATCAAGCTATACCGATTATTAGAAAAGTTTTTAATGTGCAAAAAAATGGTAAAACACTAGAGAATGTGGTGTCACCACAAAAACCATTTGGACTACCAACAAATTATAAACCTAAAGATAAAGGAGTGCCTTGTTGGTTTATACAAAGGATTGGAAAAAAGTATGCAGATGTAAAAGACATACATGATGAAAATAAATTATTAGATAAATGGAAGTTAATAGTTCCTAGATCTCCAATTGCTGGACAAACCGATTTTACTAAGCCAGTTGGATTTTATTATGATGGTAATACCAATATTGCAAAACCTGGTGAATGTTGTACAGAGTCATTCATTATAGCAGGAGCTTTTGATACAGAAGAAGAAGTTAAAAACTTTAAGTCATATTTATTTACTAAAACAGTAAGATTTTTACTTTTACAAGCTGTTGTTTCACAAGATGTATTAAGAAATAAATTTTGTTTTGTACCTGATTTAGGAAAATATGATATGATATATACAGATGAATATCTTTGCAAAAAATGGAATATAACAGATGAGGAATGGAAATATATAGATTCTAAGATTAAATAGAAGAATAAAATATTGTGTTGCAATAAGATAGATGAACACACAGTAAAGACAAATTTTATTACTAGTTTAATGAGTAGTTTGATAAACTAAAAAATAAATTAAATATAATATTACAGAAGAAAAGCAAAGTATGAGAGTAATTAATTGTTACACGATTATTTTGCTTTTTATTTATAAGGAGAAACTTATGGGAAACATTATATTGTTTTTAATCACAATAACTATTATGGGATTATCATTATATTTTATTTATAGCGCATCCAAAAAATCTAATAGCTTGGCAGAAAAAATCTCTTATATAATACTGGCAATAGTGGATAGTACAATACTAATTATATACTATTTAGATAGATTTAATGTACCAACGGAATTAGGATGGAATATAAATGTTAATACACAAAACTGGCTTAATTTCATTGCAACTTATACTACGGGTATTATTAGCGCAGGAATAGCAGCTTTAGTTTCAGTATTTGTTACAATTTATCAAATAAAAAAGAATAATGAAGAAAATGATAAAAGAGATAAAGAAAATTTCAGAATACAAAATATGCCACTTTTAAAATATGATTGTGTACAAGGAAGAAATACATCAGTTGAATTAACTCAATTGGAGACCAATATTGAAGAAGATAAAGGAGTTATACAACAAATTACATTAAGTTTGAAAAATATTGGATTAAATTCTATAAGAAAATATTACATAAAAATAAAAAGTAATATATTGAAACGTGAATATATTTTTGAAATTGCTAAAGAAAATGTTGTGGAAAAAGGACAAGAGGTAATAATACCATTTGTTTTAAGGTTGAAAATAGAAGAAATATATAATTTTAAAATTACTTTATATTATCAAGATTTAGTATTCAATATATATGAACAAGATGTCATATTAGAGTACAAGTTATCTAATGTTAATGACGGACTAAATTATTATAGCAATTATAAATTTATGGTTCAAGAAGAAAAACAAATAGATGATTTTCCAAAGATGGAAATAGAAAATATAACATAATAAAGGGGATCTTAATGAGCAAATATACAGATGATGATATAAGAAATAAAACTAAAATAACATGCCAGATTGCAGGAGATTATTTAGGAATATCAGCTAATGCAGTTTCTATTGGTATGAGAAATAATTTGTTGCCGATAGGTTTTGCAATTCATAATGAAGAAAATGATAGAGGATTCTCAGAGAGTTGGTCATATTACATAGTTGCTGAGAGGCTGATTGCATATAAATATGGAAAAATATCTGAAGTTAGAGTTCAAAATATTGAAAACAATTTGGAAACTATCATAAAAGAATTTGAATCAATGAAAAATGAATTACTTTTTATATTAAGCGAAAACGTAGAACAAGAGAATTAGAACTATATGAGTATGCGTTTTCGCTAGGAAAGTATGAAAATAAAGAAAAGAAATTTGAAGGAAAGGAAGATGTTTATGGATAGTTTATCTATAAAATTTGAACGAAAAAAACTTTATGATGAAATTTGGGATATTTCATTAACAGGTGTTTCTAAAAAATATGGACTAAATTATACAAAATTGGTACAAGCTTGTAAAGAAAATAATATTCCATATCCATCTTCAGCATATTGGACTAAGAAGAATATGGGCTTAGATTTTTCAACTGAAATTGTTGAATTGCCAGAAGCAGAAGAAAAAGAAATTGAAATTCCATTAAAAAATACTGGAGTATTGATTGATGAAAAAGTTAGAGATAAAGACAAATTTATTCAAGAATTTAATTTTCTAAATTTTCTAGAAGAAGATGAAAAAAAGAAGGTAGCTAAAGTTATTTATGACCTAAGTGTGGATAAATATAAGAGAAATCATAAAGTAATTATTGAATATAAAAATAAGAAAAAAGAAGAACGAAGAGAAGAAAGAAAAGCTAACTATTTTAATCCTTATTATAACATTCATAATTATGTAGAAAAGGGATATTTTTCTAATGTCTCAAAAATGCAAAAAGATAGATGCATGAAGATATTAAGTACAATTTATTTTGCAATAGAAGAATTAGGAGGAAAAGTAAATAATGATTTTTCACTACAGGTTCGTGAAGAACATGTTACCATTGAAATAGAAGAATTACAAGATAAAGTAATGCACGAATTAACTAAAGAAGAGGCGAAAAAACTATTAGAATATGAGGAATCGCAAAAGAGACATACATTTGGATATAAGCCTAATATAAGAAAATATGATTATGTTTATAATGGTAAATTTAAAATAGCTTTTGGTAACAGAAAATACATAAGAGAAAGTGATAAAGTTAAATTAGAGGATAAGCTAGGAGATATAATCATAAAATTATATGAACAATCTGAAGAAACGAAAAATGAAAGATTAGAAAGAGAAGAAATTGAAAGAAGAGAAAGAGAAGAGGAAGAAAGAAAAGAAAAAATCAGAAATGCTAAAAAGAATGAAGCACAAAAAATTAAAAAACTGATGAATTGTGCAGAGGATTATAAAATAGCATGTGAAATAAGAAATTATATCGATGCTGTTTCTAAAAAAGAAAACTTAACAGATGAAATAAAAGAATGGATTAAGTGGGCTAATAAAAAAGCAAACTGGTTAGATCCTACTATTGATGAAGAAGATGAACTTCTTGGAAAAAGAGATCATACAGAATCTATGAATAATAAAAATAATAAATTAGATAAATATGGTTCATATTATGATTGGGACTAAAAACAATAATGTATGGAAATAAATTATCAATATTCCAAAAAAGATATTATTAGAATAATTACTAATAATATCTTTCTTTTTTGGAAATAATATGATATAATAATATTAGAACCAGAAAGGAGAGTTTTTATTATGTTAGGAGATAAAATTAAATTATATAGAGAAAACAAAAAGATGACTCAAAATGATCTTGCTGATATTTTAGAGGTTAGTGCTGGTACGATTTCAAAATATGAATCAGGTGCTTTAGAGCCTAGTATTGAATCAATAAAAAAATTAGCGGAATTGTTTGGAATATCGATTGATGAATTATTAAAAGATGAAGAAAAATTTGATATTTCAAAAATAAATGTATTAGATATATTAAGAGAACAAAAAGAAATGAAATTAAAAGGAAATTTATATCATCGAACTCAGGTTTCGTTTGCATATAATACAAATCACATTGAAGGAAGTACTTTAACAGAAGATCAAACAAGATATATATTTGAAACAAATACTATTTTATTTGAGGTTGATACAATTGCAAAAGTAGATGACATATTAGAAACAGCTAATCACTTTAAATTAGTTGATTATATGTTAGATGTAGCAGATAGAAAACTAACAGAAAAGATGATAAAAGAATTTCATAAGATTTTAAAAGATGGTACTTCAAATAGTAGGGTAGAATGGTTTAATGTTGGAGAATATAAACAAAGAGCTAATACAATAGGAAGTGGTATTAAGACAACATCACCAAACAATGTTGAAAAAGAAATGTCAAAATTAATGGATTGGTATAATTCACTTAAAAAAGTTACTATAAAAGAAATAATTGAATTTCATTATAGATTCGAGAGTATACATCCATTTCAAGATGGTAATGGTAGAATAGGAAGAATTATAATGTTTAAGGAATGTTTAAAAAACAATATTGTTCCATTTATTATACAAAATGCAGATAAATTATTTTATTATAGAGGTTTGAAAGAATACAAAAGTGAAAAGGGATATTTGATTGATACGTGTTTAAATGCACAAGATCAGTATATTAAAATAATTGAGTACTATTTAAAATAATAAAAGAAGGAAGCAAGTATGGATTTAGATAAAATTTTATTAGAAGAAGATATTACTTATGAAAAGATTAAAGAATTTATTGATTCGGGAGACGAGGATAATTATTATAAAATATTATCAAGAATTAGTAGATTTCCAGAAAATGATGCAAAAATTATATGCAAAGAAATTATAAATAATTCCAAGAATGAAGATATAATAGATAGAGCATGTATGGAGATAATTACGTTTATACAATATGATTATGATTATTATAAAGAAATAATAAATATAAATACAATAAAAAATATTGATGGAACATGGAATGATGAAATTAAAGACAAATTATTAGATGATTCGGAAAAGGCAATAGTAAGCGTATTTGAAGATTTTTCTAAAGAGCAGCCAGAAAGCATACATTATGATATTAAAATTATAACGAGATTATTAGACAAGTATGATGAAAAATATATTAAAAATTTGAAAATAGATAAAAAGAATCTAATTGAAGTATGTAAGAAAATAAATTACATAATGACAACAAATGTAAAAAATGTTTTAAAATTTTTTTATTGTATAAGCAATGAATATAAATTAAATTTAGGTGAAATCAGCTTGTTTTTAAATGTTTTTTTTGCAAATTATCCAAGTGTTTGTAAGACATTTATTGAAGAAAATAAAGATTATGATTCAAAAACGATATTTATAAAAGATTTAAAAGTTAAAGTAGAACAACATGATAAAGAAGAAAAAATAAAGTATGATATGGAAATTTTTAAACCAGATACTAAAAGAATGATTGAGTATAGAAAATTTCAATTTAAACAAAACAAAGAAATTAATAAGCTAGCTAGTAAAAAATCTATAATAGGAAGTTTATTTAAGTCAAATACAATTTTATATGGAAGAAAATATGGATTAGCTGTTGCAACAAAAGACAGCAAAGAAATATCTGTAGGAAGTTTGCATGAATTTAAATATGAATATCCGTATCCAATAGAATACTTAGTAGATCCTGTAGAATATATAGAAAAAATAAATTCATTAAAAAATCTAGGAAGAGGTAAATAGAATGAGATTAATACTGAAAGATTATATCGAAACATTAAAAGAGGAGATAGAATTAGAAACTTTGTTAGAAAATATATTAATAATGAATGATTTTAAGGATATTGTACGACCACAAAAAGGAGTAACACAACACGGAGTTGATTTTAGTGCAAAGAAAAATGGAGCAATATATTTATTTGTATTAAAACAAAAAGATATAGATAAAAATAACTGGAATGCAGGAAATAATGCTGTTAGGCCAACATTAGATGAAATACAAGATGTTTATATACAAGATAGAATAAAAGATTCTAATAGTAAAATAAATATTGTAGTTTGTACAAATGGGATTATAAAACAAAATGTTCAAGCAGATTGGAATGGTTATATAAATAGAAATTCTACGGACAATACAAAGTATTTATTCTGGGGAATAGATGAACTTACATCTATGACAGAACAAGTTTTGCTAAATGAATATTTATTTGAAGATGACATAAAAAGCGATTTACGAAGAAGTTTGTATTTTTACGAAGAAGATGTTAATTTTGTATATTACAAAAAATTATTAGAAAAATTAATATTAAAGATTAACATATCGGATAGAAGAAAAAAGATATATAAAAAATATTTAATAGTGTATTTGCTAATTAATAAAATGTGCATTGCATATGCATCAGAGAAAAACGTTAAGTTAGCAGAAAAAATGTCTGAAAAAGCATTAATTGTTTTCTGGAATTTTATAATAAAAAATAATTTATATGAAAAAATTGAAGAAATTGATACATTAATTATGCTATATAAACAATATGAAGATTGTTGTGAAAACTATTTAGAAGAAATAAAAAAGGTATATAATTATAGCCCAAGTTTTCCAATTTATAGTCCATTAGAATATAGAATTACAATTTATGAAGTGATAGGATTTATTTCATCATATACATATTATTTATATTATTATTATGGCAATATAAATCAAGTTATAGAAAATGTTAATATATTAATAACAATTATTAATAATAATGCTGGTTTTTTCTATCCTGTATTTGATTTAAATTCTATAGAGATAAACACATTAATTTTTTTATTAAAAGAGATTGGAAATAAACAGGCAGAAGTTTTAGTAAATGTTCTGACAAATAAAATGATATATAGAATGAATATGTCAAAATATTATCCTGTTGAATATGAAAATTATGACAAAGCATTACAAATTGAATTTAATGAAGAAGTAGATGAATTTAATGCAAGTGTATTGATTACAAATTTATTAGAATGGATGTATGTTTTTAAAAATCAAAAAGGTATAGATGATGTTGTAGAATATCTGAAGAAAAAATTCCCTAATTTAACTCTTAATACACTTCAAATAGATTTAAAATCTGAAAATTACTATCTTGAAGGAAATATATATGATTCAATAATATCATATGTATTGGATTATGGGGAGAAAATAATGGACGTAAATACTGCAATAAAAAAAATACATGATAATAATAAAATAGATGAATATAATTTTTATAAATATGGTTCACTCCCAATATTATTTATTACAGCAAGAAATTATAGAATACCGTTACCTTCAAATATTATCTATAAGTTTTTAGAAGAAAGTAATAAAGAATAAATAGCTTAAATAAAAAGTGTGAAAAATGACGTTTATGCAAAAAGGTCAGATTTCACACTGTTTTATTACAGATTATTGTTAAAGTGCAATTTTAAGATTTTAAAGTGCAAATTTTGCACTTTAAAAAATGTATATTGAAATACAATTAATCTTCTATGCACCCACCAATTAATTGAACTCCATCAACAAAACCATTCCTATAATACTTCTCATTCCAATAGCAAATATAATCAAAAAAGTTATCATCAAGCTGTTTCAATTCTTTCTCGACATACTTCTTATTCTGTTCAGGAACATTCTTCAAAATTTTCTCCGAAATCTCCTCAAAACAAATAAAATGATTTTTATCTTCTATGCTAGAAAGACTAGCAATAGTATCCTCTCTAAAATCCAACCAATCTTTCAAAATATCATCATTAACCTCTCTTAAATTACTCATAAAAATCTACCTCCAAAAATTAAAATTTTTCATTTTCAAAAACCCACCTACAAGAGCCAATTCTTCAAGAACAAACGTACTATACGATTTGGGTAAAAATTGGGTAAAATCCTCTCCAAAAATACCCTAAAAAGACACAAATGTTCTATAAACCAAAACTCTTGTAAATACCTAAATACCAACAAAAACTCTAATTTTCACAAACTTACAAAAACCGTTCAAACCTCGCTCATAACCCGAAGATCGTAAGAATAATCTCTTAATCGCATAATTAAAGCAATAATAGGAATTTTAAAAGAAATTATTATACATTGACTAGATGAGACTTAGAGCTTTAATAAAACCAACCAAACGATAAAGCTTGTGAAATATGTGCTTTTATGATAATATAGATAAAACATAAATATTGGAGGAATTTGTATGGAATTATTAGAATTAATGAAACAACGATATTCTGTTAGAAATTTTGATACAAAACCAGAAACATTATGAGCGATATGAAGCATCCAAAACGATATTTTATGAAAAATTTGAATAGGAGAAACGTATGAAATTACATGTTGTATTAGTCGAACCAGAAATACCACGGGAATACGGGAAATATTGCAAGAACGTGTGCGGCAACAGGGGCAAAACTTCATTTAGTGAGACCACTTGGATTTAGTTTAGAAGATAAGTATGTGAAACGTGCTGGGTTAGATTATTGGGATAAGTTAGAAATAGAAGAGCATGATTCATTTGAGAAGTTTTTAGAAAAATATGTGCCAGAGGAACATCATATGTTTTTTGTTACGACAAAGGGAAAACAGGTGTATTCGGATGGTTTATATGAGAATTTAGAAGAGGTATTTGTTGTATTTGGAAAAGAAACCAAAGGCTTACCAGAAGATGTTTTAAAAAAATACTTAAACAAAACAATCCGAATTCCTATGAAACCACAGTTACGTTCTTTAAACTTATCTAATTCGGCTGCTATTGTTATATATGAAGTGTTAAGACAGTCTAAATTTCAGGGCTTAGAAGAAGTTAGTGCGTATTTTTGAAAGAACCAATGAAGGCAGGCAAAGAATTCGCATAAAAGACAACCTATATGTCATATACTATAAAATAGAAATAAAAGAAAAAGGAAGAAAACGGGAGCAAATGAGAGGAAAAAATATGAAAATTTGGAATAAAAATGAAAAAAATTAACATAAATTAATTAAATCGGAAAAATAAGGTATACATAATTTGAAAATGGATACAATATGGTGTATAATGGAACTATACGTGTGTATGACAATATAAAAATAGAAAAAGAAAAGGAGATGAATTCCTATTTTTAGTAAGAAAATAAAATACTATACAAAAGAAACCATGAGATTTACAACAATATTAGCAGTAGGTGTCTTTATGATAGCCGGAATTACATTACTAAAAATGAAACCAGTTTATCAAATCTCACTAGATGGAGAAATGATAGGATATGTAAAAAATAGAAATCAATTTGAAGAAATATTAGAAGTCACATATAATGATAATGAAGAATTAAATATCGCATTTGCTGATTTTGACGTAGAAATGGATTATGAATTTAAACTAATTAATCGAACGACTAGGGTAAACGAAGAAACAGTACTTGCAGCAATCAATGAAAAAGCAGATATTACGTATTACCAATATGCTGTAATTGCAGGTGGAGTAGAAAAAGAATATTTTTGCTCTGAAGAACAAGCAAATGAATTAGCATCTTCCTTAAGTGAAAAACTAGCAGATAAGGCAGGGGTAAGTGTAGAACGTATCTATACCAAACAATTAAAAGAAACGTCAAGTGTTGAAATTGCTACCATATCAGATACCATAGCCGCTCAAATTGATAATGAAATAAAAGAAGAAGAAAGAAAAGAAAAATCCACGATTAATGGTGTGCACATTGCTGTTATGCCAGTAAAAGGAAATGTAAGTTCTCGTTTTGGTTCAAGAGAATCCATAAGAGATCATGCTCATAAAGGATTAGATATTGCTACCAAACAAGGAACCGATATTAAAGCAGCAGCAACTGGAACCGTTAGTTTCTCAGGAACCAAAAATGGATATGGAAATCTAATTATTATTGACCATGGAAATGGAATTACTACTTACTATGGACATTGTAGTAAGTTATATAAAGAAGTAGGTGACGAAGTAGTAGCAGGAGATGTTATAGCAGCAGTAGGAAGTACAGGACGTTCCACAGGACCACATTTACATTTTGAAATTAGAAAAAATGGAGAATATGTAAACCCAGCCCAATATTTATTTATATAAATAGAAAAGAAATTTTATTGAAACACAATAGAATTTCTTTTTTTGCTTGTTAAAATAGAAAAAAATTGTGAAAAGAAATAAATGATATTGAATAAATCAATAAAAATGGTTTCATACTAAATTTAGGTGATGAGTATGAAAAAACAAGATAATATGTTAGATCGATTTTTTAATTTAAGACAAGGCGATTTATTAGAGGAGATGAAAGAAGATAGAGAGGCACTAAAAAGTAGCTTAAAGCAATTAAATGACAAGAAGCTTCATGAAAGTATGAGTCAATTGCCACAAGAATATGACCAAGTAAAAAAGCAAATTTATGAATACATAGAAGATTTGGCAAACGATTATGAAATAAAAATGGCATATTATGATAAAAAATTCTATAAACAAGGTTTCGAAGATGCCGTTTTACTACAGTGCAATCTAAAGGAAGAATAGATTATTTTATAAACTGTCTTAATAGAACAAAAAAAGCAAATATTTTAGCAAAAAATGTTTGCTTTTTTTGGTAATTATGGTAAGATAAGCAAAAGGAAAAATGAAAGGAGATTCTAAATGAAAGGCTATCTTGTTTTGGAAAATGGCAGTATTTATGAAGGTGAAAGAATTGGAGTGGAGAGGGACGTCATTTGTGAAGTTGTTTTTAATACTTCGATGACAGGCTATTTAGAAATTTTTACCGATCCATCTTATGCAGGACAAGGCGTTGTGATGACCTATCCATTAATCGGAAATTATGGATTAACCAAAGAAGATCAAGAATCCAAAAAACCTTGGGTAGAAGCAGTATTTGTGCATGAAATTGCAGAAATGGAAAGCAATTTTAGAAGCAAAATGCACATATTAGATTTTTTAGTAGAATATGAAATTCCGGGGTTAACAGGAGTCAATACCAGAAAATTAACAAAAGAATTACGAAATGCGGGTACTATGAAAGGAAAATTGGTAAGTAGCATTTCGCATATAGAAGAAATCATAAAGGAGATAAAAGAATATTCTATTTCTCATCTAGTAGAAAAAGTTAGTTCTAAGGAAAAATACACCTGTGGAAAGGGTAAAACAAAAATAGCGTTATTTGATTTTGGTGCAAAACAAAATATTATGGAATCTCTATTAAGAAGAGATTGTGAAGTAACGGTATTTCCACAAGATAGTTCGTATCAAGAATTCTTAACTGGTGAATATGAAGGGATTGTTCTTTCTAATGGACCAGGAAATCCAGAAGATTGCAAAACAGCAATTGAAAATATTAGAAAATTATATGAACAAGCACAGGTGCCTATTTTAGGAATTTGTTTAGGACATCAATTAATGGGACTAGCAACTGGTGCAAAAACCTATAAGCTAAAATATGGACACCGTGGACCAAACCATCCAGTAAAAGATTTGGTAAGTAAGAGAGTATGTATTACCTCCCAAAACCATGGTTATGCAATTGAGGATGCAAGCATCAATCCAAAAATTGCCGAAATTTCACATGTCAATATAAATGATGGAACAGTAGAAGGGTTACGCTATATTGGGCATGATATTGTAACCGTACAATACCACCCAGAAGCATGCCCAGGACCAGAAGATTCTAGTTATTTGTTTGACGAATTTTTAGAAAGAGTAAGAGGATAAGAACCCCCAGTCGTTCTTCGAACGACAGCCCCCTTAGGTAAAGGGGCCTTATATATGCTATTTCTTCGAAGTGCAACCCTAGCAAAGCCTCCTTTATTTAAGGGAGGTGGCAAGGCGAAGCCTTGACGGAGGGTTCTTATATATTTGAACATAGAACAAATTTTAAATTTAAGGAGGAAACCATGCCAAGAAATAAAGAAATAAAAAAAGTATTAGTCATTGGGTCAGGTCCAATTGTTATCCGGGCAAGCAGCAGAATTTGATTATGCAGGAACACAAGCGTGCCACGAATTAAAAAAAGAAGGAATTGAGGTAGTATTAGTCAATTCTAACCCTGCTACCATTATGACAGATAAAAACATGGCAGACAAAATTTATATTGAACCACTTACCAAAAAAACGGTGGAAAAAATATTAACAATTGAAAAACCAGATAGTATTTTACCAAATCTAGGGGGACAAACTGGTTTAAACATTGCCATGGAATTATATGAAGACGGATTTTTAGCATCACATGGAATTAGACTACTTGGTACTTCACCAGAAGGAATTAAAAAAGCAGAAGATAGACAAGCATTTAAAGACACCATGGAACAAATTGGAGAACCTTGTGTAGCAAGTAAAGTAGTAAATACCTACGAAGATGCCGAAAGTTTTGCAAAGGAGATTGGTTTACCAGTCATTGTAAGACCAGCCTATACATTAGGAGGAACTGGTGGAGGAATTTGCTACACCATGGAAGAACTAGAAGAAACCGCAAAAAGTGGACTTCATTTATCAAGAGTACATCAGATATTAATTGAAAAATGTATTTCTGGTTGGAAAGAAATTGAATATGAAGTAATGAGAGATAAAAACGGAAGTTGTATTACCATTTGTAATATGGAAAACATTGACCCAGTAGGAGTACATACAGGAGATAGTATTGTAGTAGCACCTTCCCAAACATTAGCAGATAAAGAATACCAAATGCTAAGAACTTCAGCCATTAAAATTATATCTGCCCTAGAAATTGAGGGAGGCTGTAATGTACAATTTGCTCTAAACCCAAACAGTTTTGAATATGCGGTTATTGAAGTAAACCCAAGAGTAAGCCGTTCTTCCGCACTTGCTTCAAAAGCAACTGGCTACCCAATTGCGAAAGTTTCCTCAAAAATTGCAATTGGGTATACCTTAGATGAAATTAAAAACGAAGTAACTGGCAAAACCTATGCTTGTTTTGAACCAGTACTAGACTATGTTATTGTAAAAATTCCAAAATGGCCATTTAACAAATTCCTAACGGCATCAAGAAAGCTTGGTACACAAATGAAAGCAACAGGAGAAGTAATGGCAATTGCACCATCGATTGAACAGGCTCTTATGAAAGCCATTCGTTCTTTAGAAGAAAACGTAAATAGCTTAGAACTAGACAAATTAAAAGGACTTACCAATGAAGAAATAAGAGAAGCATTAAAACAAGTAGATAATGAAAGAATTTTTGTCATTGCTGAAGCCTTAAGAAGAGGAATTAATGTTGATGCCATTCACGAAATTACCACAATTGATAAATTCTTTATTAACAAAATTCAAAGATTGGTAAAAGTAGAAAAACGATTAAAACAAGAGGAATTAACAAAAGAGTTATTAACATTTGCCAAAAAAATGGGATATCCAGATAAGGTAATTGCTACTCTTTGTGGAAAAACGGAAAGTGAAATCAAACAAATAAGACAAGAAAATGGAATTATAGCGAACTTCAAAATGGTAGATACTTGTGCTGCCGAATTTGATGCAAGTACCCCATATTACTATTCTAGTTATGATGAAGAAAACGAAGCTTTGGATAAAACAGACAAAAAGAAAATTTTGGTATTAGGGTCAGGACCAATTCGTATTGGTCAAGGAATTGAATTTGATTATTGTAGTGTTCATTGTGTCTGGGCACTAAAAGAAAAAGGATATGAAACTATTATTGTCAATAATAACCCAGAAACCGTTAGTACCGATTTTGACATTGCAGACAAACTATACTTTGAGCCATTAACAAGTGAAGATGTAGAAAATATTGTAAGATGTGAGAAACCATATGGAGCCATTGTACAATTTGGAGGCCAAACTGCAATCAAACTAACCAAAGCATTAACTGAAATGGGAGTAAAAATTCTAGGTACCAAAGAAGTAGACATGGATCGTGCAGAAGATAGAGAATTATTTGATGATGCCTTAGAAAAATGTGGTATTCCACGTCCAAAAGGAGAGACGGTATTTACCGTAGAAGAAGGAATTAAAGTAGCAAATGAATTAAAATACCCCGTATTGGTAAGACCATCTTATGTATTAGGTGGGCAAGGAATGGCAATTGCTTATAATGATAATGAGGTAAAAGATTTCATTAACGAAATTAACAAAACAGAACAAGAACACCCTATTTTAGTTGATAAATATATGCTTGGAAAAGAACTAGAAGTAGATGCTATTTTTGATGGAGAAGATGTGTTAATTCCAGGAATTATGGAGCACTTAGAAAGAGCTGGTATTCATTCAGGAGATAGTATATCAGTATATCCAACCCAACACATTAATATTGAAAACCAAAAAACGATTATTGAATATACCAAAAAAATTGCAAAAGAATTAAATATTCTTGGAGTACTAAACATTCAGTTTATCATTAACCGTGGGAATGTATATATTATTGAAGTAAATCCACGTTCAAGTAGAACTGTTCCATACATTAGTAAAGTAACAAACTTACCAGTAATCGACATTGCAACTCATGTTATTTTAGGAGAAAAATTAAAAGATATGCCATATGGAACTGGGGTTTACAAGCAAAGTGATTATATTGCGGTAAAAATGCCAATTTTCTCATTTGAAAAAATTAAAAATGCAGATACTAGCCTTGGCCCAGAAATGAAATCCACAGGAGAAGTATTGGGAATTTCAAAAGTATTTTCAGAAGCAATCTTAAAAGCCTTTATTGCCAGTGGAGTAAACATTCCTTACAAAGGAAATGTATTAATTACGGTTCGCGATAAAGATAAAATTGAAATGCTACCACTTGCTAGTAAGTTAGATAACCTAGGTTTCCATATTTTTGCAACTTCTGGAACAGCAAATTTCTTAAACGAAAACGGAGTAGAAGCCGAAGTAGTACAAAAAATTTGGGAAGGAGAAAATAGCATTCCAGACTTAATTGGCTCGGGAAAACTGTCCTTTATCATCAATACACCAACCAAAGGAAAACACGAATCAAGAGATGGTTTTAAAATAAGAAGACTAGCTGTAGAATCCAAAATTCCATGCTTCACAGCACTAGATACGGTAGAAGCATTATACGAAGCATTAGAAAAAGGCACCAAAGAAGAAGACCTAACACCAGTCGATATCGGCATAATATAGTCGTAGGGGTTGCATATCATGCAACCCTTTTGTATGAAACGAAATGATACAATAAATATAAAGGAGACACACATGAACCAACCACAAATTCCATATACAATCATACGAAGCAATATTAAAAACCTGTACATCCAAATTAAAGAAGGAAATATCATAATAAAAGCACCAAAACGATTTTCAAAAGAAGAAATTGAGAAAATGGTAGCCAAAAAGCAAAAATGGATTGAAAAAAATCTACAAAAAAGTCTTCAAAAGCAAGAAAACAAACCACAATATGAGCAAGACGAATTTGTACAAATCGTAACCCAAAATGTAAAAGAATTAATAAAAATTACAGACTTAAGACCAAACAAAGTAAGAATAAGAGAAATAAAATACGCATGGGGCACATGCTCAAGTGGCAAAAACATAACAATTAATCAAAAACTGATATGCCATAGCAAACAAGCAATTCGCTATGTTGTTTTGCATGAATTATGCCATCTAAAATATATGAACCATAGCAAAAAATTCTGGGAATTGGTAGAAACGTATATGCCAAATTATAAGGAAGCAAGAAGAGAATTGAAAGAATGAAACTATTTGCATAATTATCGACAATTTGAAATAAAATAAGAATGTCAAATTTGACAAGTTAAATATTTTGTGTTAAACTAGATTTAACATATGCAGAGGGCAGTGGGTTCCCCATTGTGGAGCTCCTAGATAGGTTTGAAACACCTATTTCAATCGCCCTTTGCCCATTTTTTTAATTTGGAGAATATGTGGTTAGAAATTTATTAGACGTCAAAAATTTTTTACTTAATTTTGTGTACATTTCAAAACAATGGGTATTTTTAATTTCACTATATTGTTTGTACCCTTTTTTCAAAGAAAAGTACTTTTCAATATAGAAAGCAAATACATCGGCGATTTGAATGAAGTTAGAATAATTCGATTTTACAAATATGGCTTCTTCAATCATAGTCTGATTATTTTTTGAAAGTGAAGGATAAATATTATGTAATTGTGAAGGAATTGTTAGTATATCATCTAAAAAAATAAGACCATTATTTTTTTCATTACATAATTTCTTTGAAATATCGTTGTACAAATTTGTAAAAGAGTATAAATAAGGATTAATTTTTAAAGGTGCATTAAGCGATGATTGAATACTTTTTATAATTTTTAAAAGAATGAAAGATTAAATTTCTTTTTCTTGCAAATAGGTAGAAATGCAATCCATAAATTCCTTTCCATATCGTTCAAATTTAACACTACCTACACCAGAGATAGCCAATAAATCATCTTTTGTAGTAGGGTATAAGGTAGCCATCTGGGTTAGGGTGGCATCGCTAAAAACAACAAAAGGTGGTACATGGTTTATGAAAGCTAGCTTTTTTCGTAAAGTACGTAAATGTTCAAACAAGGTAGAATCAAAAGGTAAATTGGAAAAAGAGGTTTCTTTTGTAGAGGCTTCTTTTTCAATTTTTCGTTTCATGGTAATTGTTTTTGTGCCAAATAGGACATTATTTGCTTTGGCATCTAACACTAAAACAGGGTATTGTTTTCCAATACAGATAATATACCCCTGTGCCATTAAAAAAGAAATTAATTCTTTGATACTATCTTTTGAATATTCTTTCAAAATACCATAAGTAGAAAGGGTATCAAAGCCAAGACTTTGAATTTTCGATGATTTCGAACCTTTTAACACATCGGTTACTAAATTGGTACCATAACGGCTTCCCATTCGCTTAATGCAAGACATAATCTTTTTAGCATCTACAGTGATATCGGTTTCTTCGATATCTGAGTTACAATTACTACAATTATGGCAAATTTGAAATTTGGGAATTTCTCCAAAATATTCTAAAATATATCTTCGTAAGCATTGGTCTGTATTACAATAATCAATCATGTCATTTAGTTTTTTATAGTCAATACTACGGTCTATTTCAGGAGTTCCTTGTGAAATAATAAATTGATTGGTAACAATATCTGACCTAGAAAAGAGTAAAATACATTCTGAAGATAATCCATCTCTTCCTGCACGACCTGCTTCTTGGTAATAACTTTCTAAATCTTTTGGCATATTAAAATGAATGACAAAACGAACATTGGATTTATCAATTCCCATACCAAAGGCATTTGTGGCAATCATAAGAGTTGTTTTATCATATACGAAATTGTTTTGAGAGGTTCTCTTTTCAGAGTCCTCCATACCAGCATGATATTTGGATACCGAAAAGCCAAGTTTGGAAAGCTCTTGGTAAAGTAAATCTACATTTTTTCTAGTAGAACAATAAATAATTCCAGAATGACCAGAAAACTTTTTTAAATAGGTAGTTAAATCATACATTTTGTTTTTGGAATGAACAACTTGAAACGATAAATTTTTACGGTCAAAACCAGTGGTAAGGGTAAAAGGTTTTACCAGATGTAAACAAGAAATAATATCCTTTGCCACAGGCTTTGTAGCTGTTGCGGTAAAGGCAGCAACAATTGGTCGAACCTCTAATTTAGCAATCATGCTTGCAATTTCTGTATAACTTGGGCGAAAGTCATGTCCCCATTGTGATACACAATGAGCTTCATCTATGGCAATAAGAGGAATATGGATAGAGGATAACAAACGTAAAAATAAATCAGAATTGAAACGTTCTGGAGCTACATAAATGATGTTATACATTCCTAGGCTAGCATTTTCAATTGTTTGCATATAATCATGGCTAGAAAGGCTACTATTAATAAACGTAGCCGAAATTCCCATTTCATTCAAATTATCAACTTGGTCTTTCATTAGCGAAATTAAAGGAGAAATAACAAGAGTAGTTCCTCCTAATACAAGGGCAGGAATTTGGTAACAAATGGATTTACCACTACCAGTGGGCATAATCCCAAGACAATCCGACCCCTGTAAAATAGCCTTAATCAATTCAGCCTGACCTGTTCGAAACGAGTCATAACCAAAAAAATTTTTTAATAACAATAATGCTTTTTCCATAATAACATCGATTAAAACACAAAAAACGACAAATGTAAAGAAAAACATTTCGACAAAAACAGACAAAATCCTTGTATATCCTATAAAAATGGCAAAACAAATTTTTGAAAAGGGATTGACAAATGAAAATAAGATTGTTAAGATAAAGATATTGATTTCAAAAATATTCTAAATGTCGGTTTTTTTCCTAAAAATCGAGTATTTCCAATCAAAATTTATAAAAGTAAAAGAGGGAGAGCATATGTTATCCATTGTGAAAAGTATGTCTTTGCACGGATTAGAGGGATATTTAATTGATGTGCAAGTTGATGTTTCGGCAGGTATGCCAAGTTGGAATGTGGTAGGTTTACCAGATGCCAGTGTAAAAGAATCCGCAGAAAGAGTAAGAACTGCCATTAAAAATTCAGGTTATGAATTTCAAAGTAGAAAAATTGTGGTTAATCTTGCTCCAGCAGATACCAAAAAAGAAGGGTCATTTTTTGATTTACCAATTGCCATTGGAATTTTATTAAATTTTGAAGATATCAAAAAACAGAATTTAGAAGATACTGTATTTATTGGAGAACTTTCTTTAGATGGAAAATTAAATCACATTAAAGGGGTGCTTCCTATGTGCATTGAGGCAAGAAATCTTAAAATGAAACGTATTATTTTACCAGAAGAAAATGCGAAAGAAGCCTCAATTGTAGAAGGAATTGAAGTAATTGGAGTAAAACACTTAAAACAAGTAATAAACTATTTAAATCAAAAAGAAGAGATTCCACCCCAAACCGCTAATTTAGAAGAATTTTTTCATAAAAACAAACAATATCCCTTTGATTTTTCAGAAGTAAAAGGGCAAGAAGATATTAAAAGAGCAATAGAAGTAGCTGCTGCTCGGTTCGCATAATTTACTTCTTACGGGGACTCCGGGTTCTGGTAAAACCATGATGGTAAGAAGAATTCCATCAATTTTACCAGATTTAACGTTTGAGGAAGCATTAGAAGTAACCAAAATTCATAGTATTGCAGGAACGTTAACAAAAGGTACTCCTCTTTTAACGAAAAGACCATACCGCGCACCACATCATACAGTTTCTGCGAATTCTTTAGTAGGAGGAGGGAGAATTCCAAAGCCTCGGAGAAATTAGTCTGGCTCATTTTGGAGTATTGTTTTTAGACGAACTTCCAGAATTTAATAAAAGTACATTAGAAGTACTAAGAGGCCCATTAGAAGATAGAATGGTAACCATTAGTCGAGTAAATGCAAGCTTAACATACCCATGCAACTTTATGTTTGTTGCTTCAATGAATCCTTGTCCTTGTGGATTTTATGGCTCAAAAGAAAAAGAATGTACGTGTACACCACAGGCAATTTCTAGGTATATGGGAAAAATCAGTGGACCACTGTTAGACCGAATTGATATTCAAATTGAAGTAACACCTGTTAAATACCAAAAATTAGAAGGAGAAGCAGTTAGTGAAACTTCAGAAAAAATCAAACAAAGAGTAGATAAGGCAAGAAAAATACAACAAATACGATACAAAGAACATGGTATTTTTTCTAATTCCGAATTAACACCAAGCTTAATTGAACGATACTGTAAATTGGACCATAAATGCAAATTACTATTACAAAATGCTTTTGAAAAATTAGGACTT
The DNA here is from genome assembly GCA_022796855.1 of Clostridia bacterium. Lineage (GTDB taxonomy): Bacteria > Bacillota > Clostridia > TANB77 > CAG-508 > RGIG8482. The sequence continues at coordinate 25,085 of JAAWJM010000022.1, forward strand.
AGTGCAAGAGCACATGCTAGAATTCTAAAGGTAGCAAGAACAATTGCTGATTTAGATGATAAAGAAAATATTGAAACAAAACATTTAGCAGAAGCCATTGGCTACCGAAGCCTAGATAGAAAGTACTGGAAAAACTAGGAACTGATGAAAAGATAGAAGAGAAAAGCACTTTTAAAATAAGAAAGTAAGATAAATAAAAAGATGAGGAGAAAAGCTTAACATGAAAATGATAGAAATCAAAGCAGATGATGGAAGATACCCAAAGAAAATGTTAAAAATAAAGGATTATCCAAAAAGCTTATATGTAATAGGTGATAGTACTTTGTTAAACCACACCTACATGTTAGCCATGGTAGGCTCTAGAAATTGTTCCGAATATGGTAGAAAAGTAGCAAACTCGTTTGCTAAAGACTTAGCTAAACAAAATATTACCATTATTAGTGGATTAGCCATAGGAATTGATACTGCTTCACACATAGGTTCCATGGCAGAAAAACGGAAGAACCATTGCTGTGCTAGGCTGTGGATTAAACCACATATATCCAAAAGAAAATGAATGGTTATTTCATGAAATTTTACGAAATAAAGGTTGTATTATTAGTGAATATGCCCCACATATACCACCAGATACCAAAAATTTTCCCAAGCGAAATCGTATTATAAGTGGAATGGCAGATGCGGTTCTTGTGGTAGAAGCAGAATACCGAAGTGGTAGTTCCATTACCGCAAATTATGCAAAAGCACAAGACAAAAAAGTATATGCCATTCCTAGTAATATTGATGTAAGTACAGGTATTGGTACCAATCACTTAATTCGTAGTGGAGCAAGCCTAGTGACAAAAGCTTCCCAAATTCAAAAAGAATTATTTCAAACACAGACAAACCCAATTCGTTCAAAACAAATCATTAACCAAGATAAATTAAATTTTTATATAGAAATCCCAGAAGAATACCAAAGAATTTATACACTTTTAGAAAATGGACCAATGCAGATAAACGAGATTGCAAAAAAACAGGAATTATCCATTTCAGAATTAAATGGAAAGCTTACCATAATGGAAATCGAAGGATATATAGAAAGATTAGATTCAAACCAGTATCAAAGAAAGGAGTAGCTATGTACATAAGACATGAAATTCGGAAAATTAGGAGAAGATTTAGCTTGTCAGTATTTAGAACAAAAGGGCTATAAAATTTTAGAAAGGAATTTTGAGGCAAGACAAGGGGAAATTGATATTATTGCTACCAATAAAAAAGAGCTGGTTTTTATTGAAGTAAAAACCAGAACCAACATACATTACGGAAAACCAGCAGAAGCAGTAAATTTCCACAAACAAAAACATCTCATAAAAACAGTAGAATACTATCTATATTCCAGAAAATTAGAAAATGAATTTGTCCGAATCGATGTAATTGAAATTTATTTATATCACAATAAGTACAGAGTAAATCATATTAAACAGATTATATAAAGAAAAGAGGAGTGAGAATTGACAATATTACACTTAAAAACACAACAGGAATATAAAGAATATTACATAGAGGAGTATTGTAATAAACCAATATATACTTTTTCTGGAATCTTAGTAAAATTTTATAAAAGTCAATATGAACATGCATTTTTTGAAAGTGCGAATCATCAAAAAAGAGATAAATCCATATTTTCAATAGAAAGAGCAAAAAAGATTAAGCAAGCACCGAAATGGCAAAATAAATGACCACTGATTAACTGGTTCAGTGGTCAAAACCTCTATGCATCTTCTTACAAAAGAAGACTATCTTACCATTATATTACTGTATTTATTAGAAAAAGTCAATAGGCATATAATGATATTTATAAAATATGCAGAAAAATATAAATTATTCACAATAGAATAGTAGATAGGCTAGTTTTTATTGTGTTTTTATGATATAGTAAAGACAAATTTGTAAAGAAGAAGGAAGAGGGGAAAGAATGAAGGTGTTATTTGCAACAAAAAATCCAGCTAAAATAGATTTTTATGCTACAGAGTTAGTCCAAAGAGGATATGATGTGTTAACTCTAAATGATATTTTAGAAAAAATTGAGATAATAGAAAATGGTAAAGATTGCATTGAAAATGCGATTATTAAAGCAAAAACATGTTATGACAAAACAGGAATTACTACCATTGGGATTGATGATAATTTATTTATTGAGGGGTTAAGCGAAGAACAACAACCTAGAAATCAGGTAAGGAGAGTAGAGGGCAAATATTTATCGGATGATGAAATGATAGAACATTATACTAAAGTTGTAAATGCCTTAGGAGGAAAGGCAAATGCTTATTGGTTACATGGAATTGCTATATGCAAAAATGGAGAAATTAACACATTTGAAAAAAGAAGTGATATGATGATAACAAATACCATAAGTAAAGTAAGACATGAGGGGTATCCGTTAGATTCCATATGTATTCATTTAAAAACAGGAAAATATCAATCAGAATTAACCAAAGAAGAAGTTGAGGAAGGAAAGAAAACAAAAAACAAAGCAATATTTGATTTTTTAATCGAGAACCTAGAGGAGTGATTTTAGATGAAGCATACATACTTAGAAGAAGTAAGACCAATCATAAGACAATATTTTGAAATCTTAAGCGATGAATTTCCAGAATTTTTATATGAATATATCGAAACACCAGAAATGAAGAGATTAAAAGGGACAAGTATAGGTTGTGGAACAGATTGGACAAACCTATTTCATAACAAGTTTTTTCACACAAACTTAGAACATAGTGTAGGAGTTGCTTTAATTGTATGGCATTTTACAAAAAACAAAAAACAAACCTTAGCAGGATTGTTTCATGATATTGCAACACCTACTTTCAAACACTGTATCGATTTTATGAATGGAGATAGTAAAAACCAAGAATCAACAGAAGAGCAAACCGAAGAGATAATCCGAAATTCAAAACCAATTATGGCACTTTTAAAACGAGACAATATAACAGTGGAGGAAGTAAAGGATTACCATATGTATCCAATTGCAGACAATGATACACCAAAACTTTCAGCAGACCGATTGGAGTATACTTTTATAAATGGAATTACTTTTAAAGAGATATGGGATTTAACCAAAATTAAACAAATTTATGATAACATTGAAATTTTAACAAATGAAGAGGGAATTCAAGAATTAGGTTTTAAAACCAAAGAAATAGCAGAAGAATTTGTAGAAAAAGCAAGTCAGTTGTGGCCGTTGTGGATTAGTAAAGAGGATAAATTAACGATGCAATTTTTGGCAGATGTGTTAAAAAGATTAGGACAAAAACAAATTGTAACAAAACAAGATTTATATACGTATTCAGAACAAGAAATCATTGAAAAAATACAACACTGTGGAGATAGCACAATAGAAGAGGCATTTCAAAAGTTTCAACAGGCAACTCAAGTATATGAAAGCGATGAAAAACAAGAAGGAACATATTGTGTTAGTATTGAGGCGAAAAAGCGTTATATTATACCACTTGTAAAATCGGAACAAGAAGCCATAAGAATTGACAAATTATCAACCCTAGCCAAAACTCGAATTGAAAATTTTTTGAAATGGGATACGAAAAAATATATTTATTTTGACTTTAATTTTTAGGAGGATGTATGAGTGGAGTATATGAAGATACAAAATTTATTATGAAAAAATATGGTATTACGGCAAATAAAAAATTAGGACAGAATTTTCTAATTGATGACAAGGTAATTGATACGATTGTAGAAGCTTCTGAGATTACGAAAGAAGATATTGTCATTGAGATTGGTCCAGGGCTTGGCACCTTAACACAAAAGTTATTAAAAATGGCTGGAAAAGTGGTTGCTATTGAGTTAGATGATAGAATGATACATATTTTAAAAGAAAGATTTTTTTTAGAAAAGCATTTTGAAATTCTGAATGACGATGTATTAAAAGTGGATTTAAAAGAGTTAATTGTAAAAAAGAAAGTAGAAACAGGATTAAAGAAGGTAAAAATTGTAGCCAATCTTCCCTACTATATTACCACACCAATTATTATGAAATTACTAGAGGAAAAGCTAGAAATTGAAAGTATGACAGTTATGATACAAAAAGAAGTAGCCGATCGATTAACCGAAATTCCAGGTGGAAAAAAATCGGGTGCAATTACGTATACGGTATATTATTATGCCATTGCAAAAGAAATACAAACCGTACCAAACCATTCTTTTCTTCCGGAACCAGAGGTAGCATCCGAAGTAATTAAATTAGATTTAAGAAAAGAGCCAGCAATAAAACTAAAAGATGAAAAGAAGTTTTTTCATTTTATTAAAATTGCTTTTATGCAAAGAAGAAAAACACTATTAAATGCAATTTCCAATTCAAACCTAGATATTTCAAAAGAAAAAATGGAAAAAGTATTAGAAGAATTAGGGATTGATAGTAAAATTAGAGGAGAAGCACTAACGATAGAGCAATTTGCAAGTATTGTAGAAAAAATATAAGATAGTGAAATTATCAATTTTTATCCCTAATTCATTGACTTTTTTCAAAAAAAAAGATAAGATATAACTATTAAAATTATAGAGAATAAATTACGAAACCAAACGTAGTTTTTAGGAGGTATTTATGGGAGAAGTTATCGTTATCACATCCGGAAAAGGTGGAGTAGGTAAAACAACCACAACAGCAAATTTAGGAGCTGCTCTTGCGATGCAAGGCAAAAAAGTAGCGTTAGTGGATACCGATATAGGACTTAGAAACTTAGATGTTGTTATGGGATTAGAAAATAGGATTGTATATGATATTGTTGATGTTGTAGAAGAAAAATGTAAATTAAGACAAGCCTTAATTAAAGACAAGCGTTATACAGAGCTTTTTTTACTTCCAGCAGCACAAACTAGAGATAAAACAGCAGTTAATGAAGAACAAATGAAACAACTAACCGATAAATTAAAAGAAGAATTTGACTATATTTTAATTGATTGTCCAGCAGGAATTGAACAAGGATTTAAAAATGCAATTGCAGGAGCAAACCGTGCCATTGTTGTAACAACAGCGGAAATTTCAGCAATTCGTGATGCGGACCGAATTATAGGATTATTAGAATCCTCAGAAATTAAAAATCCAGAATTAATTGTAAACCGCTTAAAACCAAACATGGTAAAAAGAGGCGAAATGATGGATGTAGATGATATTGTTGATTTATTATCCATTGAATTGGTTGGTGTTGTACCAGATGATGAATATGTTGTTACACAAACAAACAAAGGGGAACCCGTTGTATCCAATCGTAAAGCTCCTTCTGGTAAAGCATATTTGGAGATTGCAAGAAGAGTATTAGGAGAAACGATAGAAGTAAGTATACCAGGAAGAGAGAAAGGATTTTTTGCAAAATTGAAAAGATTATTTAGAAAAAAATAGTAGGAAATGGGGGAATAAGAATGTTTGAAACAGTCATCAACTTTTTTAAGAAAATGAAGAAACAAGAAAAAGAGCAAGCAAAATCCAAAGATACAGCAAAAGAGAGATTACATTTAGTTCTTATGCAAGACCGTGCGAATGTGTCAGCTGATTTCCTAGATTTGATGAAACAAGAAATTATTGAAGTAATCAAAAAATATATTGATGTGGATGAAAATGAAATTGATGTTAGGCTTACCAATAAGGACAACGGAGATGGAACGAATGGAGCCCCAGCGTTATATGCGAATATTCCGATTGTTAGTATTAAAGAAGATGTGAAAAGTGGAATGGCAAGACAAGAAGAAAACGTAAGGGAGCAAATTGCTAAAGTAGAAAATGAAATAGAGCCAAAAGAAGAAGTTCAAAAAGAAAAGAGAAATGATATTGAGACAGTTGAAAAATGGAATGAGGAAGTAGAAAAAAGAAACCAAGAAATACAAAATGAAGAAAATATTTGGGAAGATGTTGCAACAACGGAAAAAAACGAAAGCAATTTTCAAAACAGTGAAAATGCAGAAAAAGGCATAAACGAAAGCAACTTTCAAAATAATGAAAATGTAGAAAGAGACATAAACGAAAGCAATTTTCAAAATAATGAAAATGTAGAAAGAGACATAAACGAAAGCAATTTTCAAAATCATGAAAATGTAGAAACAGATATAAACGAAAGCAACTTTCAAAATCATGAAAATGTAGAAAGAGACATAAACGAAAGTAACTTTCAAAATAATGAGAATACAGAAACAGACATAAACGAAGGTAATTTTCAAAATTATGAAAATGTAGAAAAAAAAATAAATGTTGGAACTGATTTTGAAGATATTGAAAATGAGGAAGAGTCTGAAGAGGAAGAGGATGTTCAAGAAAGTGAAGAAAGAGACTTGTTACTAGAAGGAGCAAACACTGCATTTGGGCAAGGAAATTTAGTAGAAAATAATCATGAAAATGATAGAAACATGAATAAGAAAAAAAATAAGTTTAATAAGAAAAAAAGACGCAACCGAAATCAAAGGAGATAAATCAAACAAAAGCAAATTAAGAGGGTGAAGAATGAAAGCGCGAATTTTAAAAAACATGGAGTGGGGGATACTAATTTGTTGTATCGTACTATTTATCATAGGTTGTATTTCTCTATATTCTGCAACACAAGAAGCAAACTATGTAGAATTAAAAAGACAAATTCTATGGCTAATAGTAAGTATGCCCATTATGATTGCTGTTATATGTATTGATTATAACACCATAGCAAAAATCGCACCAATATTTTACGGAATTTTCATCATTCTATTAATCGTTGTACTATTTACAAAACCAATCAATGGAGCATCAAGCTGGTTTATCATTCGAGAAGGTGTTCAAATACAACCAAGTGAATTTGCAAAAATATTTGTAATTATGACCTTTGCCTATCTAATGGTCATGTTTCAAAAAAAAGACAAAAACGCAATTAATAAACCATTAAAACTATTAGCAGTACTATCTGTTGTTATCGTTCCCGTATTACTAATTATTAAACAACCAGATTATGGAACCGCAATTGCCTATATGATTGCGACACTTCTTATGTTATTTGTAGCAGGAATAGACAAAAGGTACATTATAGGAGCCATTTTAATCATCGTGGTTGCACTACCACTGGTATACTTTTTTATACTACCAGACCATGCCAAAACAAGAATTGATGTATTCTTAAATCCTAATTTAGATGCAAGAGGAGCTGGCTACAATGTAATTCAATCCAAACTTGCCATTGGTTCTGGTGGGCTTATTGGAATGGGATTATTAAAAGGAAACCAAACCCAATTAGGATTTCTATATCCCAAAACCACAGACTTTATTTTCTCTGTGATTGGGGAAGAAATGGGATTTCTAGTAGCAGGAGCGGTAATTGTACTATATGTTATCTTAATTACAAAAGCAATTTACGTGGCAAAAACAGCAAAAGATGATTTAGGTTCCTATATCACAATGGGAATTGTTGGAATTTTTCTATTCCACATGATTGAAAACATTGGTATGACAATGGGATTACTTCCTATTACTGGAGTACCACTTCCTTTTGTAAGTTATGGAGGGAGTTCTCTTGTTACAAACTTTATTTGTATAGGACTTTTATTAAACATTAGTGGACGAAGACAAAAAACAATATTTATGGATGAAAGATTATAAAGGAAAAAGAAAAATGTATGTGAAACCATTCGAAATTGGAAATGTTACAATAAAAAATAATATTTTATTAGCACCAATGGCAGGTATAACAGACCTGCCATTTCGTATCATTTGTAAGGAAAATGGTGCAGGACTTAGCTTTACAGAAATGGCAAGTGCAAAAGCAATTTTTTATGGAGATGAAAAAACAAAAAAATTATTAATAACAGAAGGTGAATTAGGTTCCATACGGAGTTCAAATTTTCGGAAGTGAAATAGAGTCATTATCCTATGCAACAAGAAAAGTAAGTAAAGATTTTGATATAGTAGATATCAATATGGGATGCCCAGCACCAAAGGTAGTAAAAAACGGAGATGGTAGCAAATTATTACAAAATTTAGATTTGGTAGGGCAAATTGTAGAAGAAGTGGTAAAAGCATCAACTGTGCCAGTTAGTGTAAAAATACGAAAAGGTTGGAGTAAAACAAACGATGTATCTGTTCAAGTAGCCAAGATAATTGAACAATCAGGAGCAAAGCTGATTACCATTCATGGAAGAACCAGAGATGAATTCTTTAGTGGCGAAGTGGATTTAGAGGCAATCCGAAAAGTAAAAGAGGCAGTATCTATTCCAGTAATTGGAAATGGCAATATTGTAAACGAAGAAAGTGCAAAAAGAATGTTCGAACAAACGGGAGTAGATGGCATTATGATTGGGAGAGCTTCTATTGGAAATCCATGGATTTTTAAGAAAATTTTGCACTATTTACAAACAGGAGAAATCTTAGAAGAAATCACAAACAAAGAAAAATTAGAAACCATAATCAAGCATATTGAGTTAGAAGTACAAATAAAAGGAGAAAGAGTAGGAATTCCAGAATTACGAAAACACTTAGCTTGTTATGTAAAAAGCTTACCAAATGCAAGTAAAATAAGACAAACAATAAATCAAATAAATACAAAAAAGGAATTGGTACAGGCGTTAAAAGAATGTTTTTAAATTCATAGAATATATATAAAAGAATAGCAAGCATGCTATTCTTTTTTTGTTAGCCGATATTAAAAAAATCTACGAAGGCATACAAGAAAGCCCCTTTAGCAAGGGGGCTAGCACACGGGAGCGTGACTGGGGGTTCTTAAAAAAGCTTGTACAGTTCGTTTAAAAGTTGTAAGGAGGAAAAAAATGATGAAACGAAAACAATGGTTCATAATTGGTGTTTTTCTTTTAATGATAATAGGAATATTCGGTTTTTTTCTAAAAAATAATTATAAACTTAATAAATTTGGAAATACTAATAGTACATCAATGGAAAGCATAAAGGAATATATTTTAAACTTAGAGTCTTATGAAGCCGAGATAGAGGTAGAGGTTCACAGTAACAAAAATCAAAATCAATATAAAATGAAACAAACCTATAAAGCTCCTAATGTATCATACCAAGAAATATTACAGCCAGATAATATAAAAGGATTAACCACTAAATATGATGGAAAAAACTTAAGCATTGAAAATACGAAATTACACTTAAGTAAAATTTATGAGGATTATCCTTATGCCACAGAAAATAACTTATGGTTATCTGGATTTATTAAAGAATATAAAAACAATCAAAACGCCACTCTGAAAGAAAAAGAAAATGAAGTCATTTTAGAAACCACAGTAGAAAATACGGATAAAAAACAATGCTTTGTCAAAACCTTATATATTGATAAAAAAACAGCAAAACCGACCAAACTCACCATAGAAGACAAGAACCAAAAAATGCTAATTTACATATTATATAATGAGATAAAAATAAAAAGTAGTCGGTAAAGAAGACACATTAGCATTCAAATTAAAATTATTACAAGATAATATATAATCTTTATAGGCTACTACTATTTTGCTCTTCATTTAAGTTTAAAATATATCAAAAAAAGAAGAAAAAACAGTAATAACAGGAGTGAAGAAAATGGTAGTCAAAAGAGGAGATATGTTTTATGCAGATTTAAGCCCTGTAATAGGTTCTGAACAAGGAGGAATACGCCCTGTTGTCATTATTCAAAATGATATGGGAAACAAATACAGTCCAACTGTTATTGCGGCAGCAATCACTTCGCAAACTGGAAAAAACAAATTACCAACACATATTGAACTAGATTCGGGAATGAGTGGACTAAAAGCAAATTCGGTCGTACTAGCAGAACAAATAAGAACCATTGATAAAAGTCGCCTAAAAGAAAAAATTGGGCATATAGAAGATAATCAAATTATGGATCAAATCAATAATGCTTTAGGCGTTAGTTTTGGTTTAGGGGAATAAAAATAAAAAATAAGCACTTTAACAAAATAATGTTAAGTGCTTATTTAACATTTGATAAACAAAAGTCATATTAAAACCTTGACAGAAAACATTTATTAATATAAAATGCAACCATAAAGTAAAAAAGAAACGGGGGCAAAAGAAAAAATGAAACAAGAGAAGGAATTAATGAAAGGAAGAAAAAGAAATGTAGGGACAGGCCTTGTGTCTGCCCGGTAGAGGAATAACATTAATAGCACTCGTCATCACCATCATCGTATTACTCATCCTAGCAGGAATTACGATTAATTTAACAGTAGGACAAAATGGAATTCTAAACCGTGCACAGGA
>JAAWJM010000023.1 GCA_022796855.1 Clostridia bacterium
TAGTATTTCGATATATATCTAAATAGATTATAATATTTTATAATTAAAAAGTCAATAAGTATTTCGATTTTTTTCTAAATAGTGGAATAAAATTTAGATTAGTTATGTTTCAAACTAATCTATAACTTGTAAGTTGTCGCTGACATTAGCCTTATTATTTCTTTACAATTATATTTTTATCTTCTATCAATCCCATTCCTATTATTTTTACTTGCTCTTTGTCTTTATTGCTTTTTACATATATTCTAGCATCACTAGGTATCCCTCTAAACATCTCATAATATTTTGGAAGAGTATTATTCTTTATACTATAATAATCGTCTTCTAATACATTATCAAAAATAAATTGCCTAATATCTATTTTTTCTAAATTATTACAGTCTTTAAACATTCTATATGTTGTACATATATCACCAGTTGTTCTAAAACTAGATAAATCTAATTCTTTTATATTTTCCATATATCCAAAAGTCAACTCAAAATCTTCTACATTAGTAGTATCAAAGTGTTTTAATGATAATTTTTCTATACTTTTACATTCAAAAAACATTTCACACATATTTGTAAGTTTTTGTGTATTAAATGACTCTAGCTTTATTTCTTTCAATTTGTAACAACAGCCAAACATATCTTCCATATCGGTTACATTGCTTGTATCAAACATACTTAAATCAAGCTTTGTTATATTTTCTAAGTCAAAAAACATAAAACTCATATCAGTAACATTTGAAGTATTAATGTTATCAAATTCAATCTTTTCTAAATATTTTAAGTTAAATATTTGGCTCTCTGAATTGCGAAATAAATTTGTGCTATCTGTTGGTAAATTTATTACATTAGGACTTGCTATATAAAGTATATTGTTCAAGCATTCTCGTTCTATCCACCCTTTAATATATCCTCCATTATTATAATCTGAAAAGTCATATTGTTGTATTGCGTTATTGCATTTATTCTCGATTTCAGATTTAGAACTTTTTATAAAATGTATCTCTTTCAATTCAAATCGCATTGCATTAAAACCTACTAAATAGTTTGTTTTATTATTCACTTGTTACCTCCTAATATTTTTAATTTTTCTTTTTTATCATTATAACATATTAATTTTTTAAATGTTATCAGAAAATATAAACTGTGAAAAGCATTGAGTATGTAGTTTTTCAAGTTACAATAACAAAATATCATTTCAATTTCAAAAATCTTTCTCATCGACAACTTACAATTTTTCAATAGCTTCATTGTGTGTTGTTAAAATTACCCACGCACCTCCTTGGTGTCCTCCCTCTCCTGTTGGATTGTATAGGGTTACTAGTAATACAATTTGCGGGTCGGAAATGGGTGCTACTCCTATGAAAGAAGTTACATATTTATTTGTGTTTACGCCATCTTCTGAAGTTCCTGTTTTTCCTCCTACTCGAAAACCTTTTACTCCGTGCATTCTTTCCTGTACCTTCTGCAACAACGCTTTCCATCATGCTTAATACATCATTTGCTGTTTTTTCGTCGATTACTCTTTCTACTTCGACTGGTGGTAATTCTTCTACTTCTCCTGTTTTAGGGTCAATGGTTTTCTTTACCACTCGTGGTTTCATTCTTACCCCTTTATTGGCAATGGCAGAAACTGCTGTTACCATTTGTAGTGGTGTTACTTCAAACCTTTGCCCAAAGCTAATTGTGGCAAGTTCGACTGGTCCTACTTTTTTCTCGTTTAGGAAAATTCCTTTTGCTTCTCCGGGAAGGTTGATTTTTGTTTTGTCTAAAAATCCGAATTTTCTTAAGTATTCATAGTATTTTGGTACTCCTATTTTTTGTCCAAGTCCAATGAATACTGGGTTACAAGAATTCATGAGTGCTTGCCTTAGCGATTCTGACCCATGTGGACGATAGTATCGCCAACACTTAATTCTAGTGCCTGCAATTTCAATTCCTCCTGTACAACAAAATTCTCCTTCTTTGTCGGTAGTGGTAATTCCTTCTTGTAAAGCAGCAGAAGAAGTAATGGTTTTAAAGGTAGAACCTGGTTCATAGGTATCAGCAATGGCTTTATTTCTCCACATGGCTTGTAGTTCTTTGTTTCGTTCGGTTGCCGTTAAGCTCTCCCAATTGGCTTTTGTTTCTTCATTGGTGATTTCATATGGCGAATTTAGGTTATAATTTGGATAGGTCACCATTGCTAGAATGTCTCCTGTTTTTGGGTTCATGGCAACCACATTTCCACCGTCAGTACAAATATTATCAATACAGGCTTCTTTTAAATATTTTTCACAGATGGCTTGTATGGTCATATCGATGGATACTACAATATCTTTTCCATCAACTGCTGGAACGTAATCTTCTCCTTCTTTTCCAATTTCTCCACCTCTTGCATCCGTCATTCTGATAATTCTTCCTTTGCTTCCTTTTAGAATGTCTTCGTATTTTGCTTCAATTCCATCTAAACCTTGGTTATCACTTCCACAAAACCCAATAAAATGTGAGGCAAGTTCTCCTCTTGGATAATATCTTTTGGTGTCTTCATCAATATTAATACCAGAAGTAATTTCGTTTTCTTTCATCCAAATGCGAAGTTTGTCTGTTTTTTCTTTATCCATTTTTCTTACAATGGTTTCAATGGAACTCTTCTTCTTTACTTTTTTTAAGGTTTTTTCATAATCTAATTCAAAAATATCCGAAAACGCTTTTGCAACTTTTTCTTTTTGTTCTTCTGGAATGTTAATAGGATTAATGGTAACCGTCTCTACCGTTGCACTTACAGCTAATACGTTTTTTCCGAGTAGCATCGTAAATCGTACCTCTTTTGGGATTAATTTGCCTATCTAAGGATTGTTGGTTATACGCCATTTCCGATAACCAACTGCCTTGCACAAATTGAAGAAATGCAAGTCGAACAAGTAATAATATAAAAATCAAAAAGACAGCAAATAGTAGGTACATAATTCTTTTTTTCCTACTTCTATTTTGGTTTGTCATCATAAATTAAATCACCCTTTTCTATTATTCATTATATAGAAAAGGGTGATTTTTATGCTTTTATTTTACTTCTAATTCTCCAATTAAAATTAGTTTTAGTTTTGCTAAATCGGTAGCTGTTATTCTTCCGTTTTTGTCAATGTCTGCTGCTTTTTGTTGTTTTTCGTTTAATTTTTCTTCTCCGATTAAGTATAGTTTTAATTTGGCAAGGTCAGTTGGACCTATTTTTCCATTCCCATCGATGTCTCCAATTAACACTTCTTCTGGTTTTGTTGGTTCTTCTGGGTCTGGTTTGGTTGGTTCTTTTTCAATCCAATTTACCTTTGCTACTGCACTTCCTTTGTTTCCTGCTTCGTCTACAAATTCAAAAGTAAATTCTCCATTTTGGCTAAAGGTATAATTCTTACTTCCTCCATTATTGGTAATGGTGATTTTTTCGCTTTCTCCGGTTAAGGTAGCGGTTACTGGCTTTGATGTTTTATTGGTAGTACTATAAGTAACCTTTGCGGTTGGTTTTATTTTGTCAATGCAGGTGACATTTGCTTTTACACTTGCTTTGTTTCCTACTTTATCTACAAATTCAAAGGTAAATTCTCCATTTTCAGTAAAGGTATAGGTATTTTTTCCTCCATTATTCGTAATGGTAATTTCTTCACTTGGATTTACTAAAGTTGCTACCACCACATTATTCGTAGGTGCTTGTGTGCTGTAAGTGATTTGGGCAGTTGGTGCTATTTTGTCAATCCACGTTACATTTGCCTCAATGGTTCCTTTATTTCCTGCTAAGTCTTCAAATTCAAAGGTGTATTTTCCGTTTTCTGTGAAACGATGTCCATTTCCCCCTTTGATTGCTACATTGTTTTCGTTAAAGGATAACATTGCTATAACATCTTGGTTGGTTGGTTCAGTTTTACTATAGGTAATAGTAGCTACTGGTGTTTCTTTATCAATCCAATTGACAGAAGCGGTAGCGGTTCCTCTATTTCCTTGTTCAGTTGTATATTCAAAGATGTGTTTTCCATTTGTACTAAAAGTATGTGTGTTTCCTCCTTCACTTGTCACCGTAACATTTTCTTTATCAAAGTTTACAGTTGCTACTACATCTTGGTTTGTTAAATCTGTTGTGCTATAGGTAATGGTTGCTTGTGGTAATGTTTCATCAATCCATGTAACACGAGCAGTTGCAGTTCCTGTATTTCCTGCTTTGTCAATAAATTGGAAAGTAAATTCGTCATTTTCCGTAAAAGTATAGGTATTTTTTCCGCCATTGTTCGTAATACTAATTTCTTCACTTGTATTGGTTAGTGTTGCGGTAACTGCTCCACTAGTAGCTTCTGTCGTACTATATGTGATTTCAGCACTTGGAGCCGTTTTATCAATCCAGTTAACAATTGCTTCATGTGATTTTACTTCAAAATTATCTTCGTCTGTTTCTTCTTTATATTGGAAGGTAAATCGTTGTTCACCTTCTTGGGTAAAGGTATGTGTGTTTCCTCCTTCACTTGTTATAATAACATTTCCATCTTTATTTCCATTTGTATCAATAATATATGGGTTAAGTGTAGCGGTAACATCGGTATTGGTTAGTTTTGTCTTATTATATGTAATATCACTTGCTAAAATTTTAGTATTATTATCAATGTAATCTACTTTTATGCTTTTATATAATAGGTTTTCTGCTTTATCCAAAAGTTTAAATTCATATTCTCCGCTTGTATCTAATGCATATTCCAATGGATTTGACCTTGTCGTTTGTTGTAATTCTCTTAGGGCTTCTTTTTGTTCTTCTTGCTCTATTGTTACAGGATTTCCTTCTTCATCAAAATATTCCTCGTTTGTGACAATTCCATTTTCCATTGTTGTTATATAGGTTGCTACATTTGTTACATTTCCTGTTGTATTTTTATAGGTGATTTTTGTGGTATTTCCTTGTTCATCTTTATCTAGCACTTTATAAGCATTCCCTTGATTATCTAAATATGTAATATGGGTTACTTTCTTATTTTCGTTTACCTCAATGTAGTTTATTTTATTATTATTTTCATCTAACAAATAAACATCTTCACTAATATTATCAAAGATAACACGTAGTTTTCTATCATCATCTAAGTCATACTCGATATCTGCTGTTGGACCATCTTTATCAATCCAAGTTACCTTTGCTTTTGCAGTTCCTTTGTTTGCTTTATTGTTTTTATCCACAAATTCAAAAGTAAATTCGCCATTTTGGGTAAATACATAGCTATCTTTTCCATCATTGTTGGTAATTTCGATTTCCGTGCTTGGGTTGATTAATCTTGCTACTACTACGCCATTGGTTGGCTCGGTTGTACTATAGGCAATACCCGCAGTTGGATGAGATTCTTTTGTTAAATCTTGATAAAAGTTAAAGGCTCTTGCTGCAAACCAATTTCCATTTGTTTGTGTTGCAACAATTTTAATATATTGTACTTTATTTTGTCTATTTTCTTCTGGAATTTCAAAACTCTTTGTTAATCTTTCTGCGTCTTCTGGTGTATTTGCCTGAGTTGGCCATGACCAAGGGGTATCATTGTTATTTGCTAGGCTTACCCATGTACCTTCTTCTCCAGTTTCACTACCAAAAATTTCTCCTCTTACAATTCTTCCATTTCCTCCACTAGCTGGAACAAATTCAACTGCTGATAAATAAACTGGCTTATCTAGTTTTACTATTAGGAAACGTTGTCTATCGCTTCCATTCCAAGCGGAATGATATCTTGTATTGTAGTTTGCATCAATTGCATTGACCGCTGCTCCACCTTGGCTTGTTGCTTGTGTTGAAACAGCATGTAAGCTTAAATGAGATACTGGTATATATTTTCTTGTGTTTGGTTGATTATCTTGTGTAAATGTATATTCTGAGGCTGGACTGGTTAATTTTGTTCCTGTTGCACTTTGTCTTACTTGAACCGTCTTGTCTCCTGTTAAATCAGGAGAGGCTACTTTATAAGAAGTCCATGGATCAGTTTCTTTATATCTCCATTCTGTGCTTAAATTAACTCCAATTATTCTATTTTCTAAATCATTAGGATATAATGTTTCTAAACGAGCTTGCTCTGTTATATCTATCTTATATAAATTTTTTTCTTCATAGTTTACACCAACAATATGAACATAAATATCATTTTCTGATGTAATACTATTTATTTGTCCTTGTGTTAATTGTAGTTTGTGTTCTTCCTCTGCACTAAATGAAACCTCATGCCAGGTTTGTTTTCCATCTAGGCTATAATCCCAACGAACTCCTACATTATTAAAACGACTTGCTAATACTATACGCCCTGCATCTTCTCCATCAAATGAGAATGTTGCAATTGTTTTATCTAATTTTCCTAATAAATAGTTTGCTTCTAGTCTTGTAAGTGATGGCTGATATACATAGTAATGGTCTTGAGTATTATTGGGTGTTTTAGTTCCTTCTGTTAATATTCTTGTTTGCAAAAGTGTAAATTTATATGAATTTTGTACATTTTGTTCTTCATTTCCCATAGTTGTTAATTTCGGTTTAATTAGATTTGTTAATTGTTGCATTGGTAGTGGGAAATATTTTAAAGCTTCTGCTAGTTCTTCTGCTAAAGCAAAATACTCATTTTGTGTTTTTGTTTCGCTTTGATTATATACATTAATTAATCCAAGCCACGCATCAACATTTATATTTTGTATTTCTAATGCTTTTCTATATATTTCTTCTTGTTTTGTTAAATCTCCTTTATAGACATTTGCAAGCATAACTAGTTCTTCAGCTTTTACTAAATTTTCATAATCATTTAGCGCTTCTTGTGCTAATACCATATATACTACTTGATATGAACCTCTAGCATAATTTGAATTAGCATTTCCCCAACCAAGTAATAATCTTTCCCCTTTTTCAGATAGTGTCCATCCAGATACATCATTGTCTAGATTCCAATATCCTTTACCATTTGCATCTTGCCAATAATAAATCATAGCAGCATGTCCTGGTTGTCCAATAACTACACAAGGTATTCCATGTGATGTACGAACACTTGAGCCTACTTTTGAGATACCACCACATACTGCTCCTGTTTGAACAATTGGATTTCTTAACAACATCCATATTTTCTTTAGTCCTGATCTATAAGTTACATTATATTTAGAAAATAATCCTTTAAAATGGGCATCCCATTCATCTTTTTTATCTGGATCATAAAATTCAGGTTGATTAAAATTTTCCCATCTGTAATCCATATAAGGATGAGGTGATAAATATCTTCCATATTGATTTGGATATTGATCTACAAATGATTGTGTATATTCATTTAACCATAAAGTTTCTTCATCATCTGAAAGGTTATTAAAAATATAACGCATTTCTTCTATACTATAGTTTTCAAACCATTGTGTAATATCTAATTTAGGGGTTCCATCTTCATTTAATTTAGGGGTTCCATCTTCATTTCTTAAAACTACAAAGTTTCCATTTTTGTGCATATCTTTATATATTTGATAACGTCTTACTGCATCTGATCTATTTTCTCCACCTGATTGTAACCATAATCCAAGGTTTTGAGAGTGCGTTAATGACATTGCTATTGCCATTCTTGTATATAAATCGCCTATTACTGTACCATATTTTGTTGTTTCTGTCATTTTAAAATCTTCTTTATATGTTTCATATAACCTTGCAAGCTGTGTTAATGTATTATAATATCCACCTTCTGGTTGTCCACCTAATATAAAGTATTCTAAAACTTTTACATCACCTGTAAGCCATTCATAAGTTTCTTTATTTATATCACTTCCAAGCCAAAATCTTCTTAATGCATATGTCCCTACTCTACTTGTAAGTTCTCTTTTTAAAAGTGTTAACTTATATTCTTTATTTGTTGATACATCTGCATTAGATGCTACAAATCCTTTAATTTTTTCATCTAATTCTTCTATAGGAGCAACTAGATCTACTCCTGGCTCTTTATAACCTTTTTTAATCAATTTTGCATCTGCATAAACACAATGGTCACTTGCGTTTCCATTTTTGTCATCTGCCTGTAACTTTAAATATCTAGCATTCTTAACATTTACTCTTACAAACGTAGAGTCTTGTCCACGTTGTTTATCAATTGGTGCTTCTAAACCTGTCACCCAGTTTTTTCCATCTTGTGAGGTAAAAATATTGAATAATGCACCGTCTCCTCCACTTGTTGATGTATTCATTCCAACATATGCAGTAAAATATTCGTATTCATGATTCTCACCTAAATCGAACACCACATTTGAAGTAGCATGTGCCCAAACTCCTTTTTCAAATGTATAATTTGCCCCTTCTACTCTTAAAGAAATAGTTCCATAATATGTTTCATCAAATCGGATCTGGTCCCATCCTACCGAAGATTTCCCTCGCACTAATAAATCTTCTGATAAGTATCGACATAAATCTTCTTCTTGTGCAAAAACCACGTTTGTACCATTTATCATTAATAAAAATCCTATTAGCAATAAAATAAAGCAAATACTTTTTTTCACTGAAAACTTTATTTTGCTTTCTTTATTTTTAATATTCTTTTCCATTAAAAAATCCTCCTTTTTTTACAATCTCTTCCTATTATAACATATTTTCAGTGTTATGTAAATATATCTCTAATAATTCTATCTTCTCTTTAATAGAAGAGCGAATTGGTATTCGCTCTTCTATTTTGGTCTCTTTTTCAATTTAATGTTTCATTTGGTTGTCCATTAATTTTACTTTAATAAAGAGACCTACTACTACTAATGCAAGAGCTGCTCCTACTCCTACTAAAAGAATATCCATTTCTCCTGTTTGAGGTAATTTTTCATTTTTGACAGATGGGTCTCCTACTGTGTTTGTTTTAGTGGTAGTATCATTATTTCCAATAATAACTGGTGGTGTGTTAGGGGTTTGCGTAGTACCTTGGTTTCCTCCTTGGCTACCTCCTTGATTGCCACCTTGGCTACCACCCTGACTTCCCCCTGGATTTCCTCCTGGATTTGATGGTTCTACAATTTTTATGGTCGTTGAAGCAGTTTTTACATCAATATCTTCATTTCCATTTGAGAAAACAATATCGGTTAATGTAACTTTTGGATTGGTATTGACTGCTCCATTTGCTTGGAAAGTAACACGAAATACAACTTCATCACTTTTTGTATATCCTCCATCTCTTTCTGCAGCTATCAATTTTGTATTTTGACTAAAAGATGGTTTCCAGCCGTTTTGTCCTTCTATCTTTTTAAAGGTTAAACCACTATCATGTTCTAGTTTAGCTGTAAACGTAATCATTCCTTTTTCATCTTGAATATTGGATAATACAAAATCGACTACAACTTCTTCGTTTGAAGTAACTTCTGCTTTTGAAGGTTTTGCTGTAATCGTACAACTTGCTGCATATACATTGCTGATCATACCAAATATGATCATGAATACTAAACTAATTTTTACTATTTTTTTCATATCTTTTCTCTCTCCTATCTAAAAATGAAAGATTGTTTTTCAATATCTTCATTTATTTTTATTTGTTGTTTACCAATCTATCAAATTATGGTATTTTATTTTTAACGATAGTATTTCCAAGTGTTATGTTCGTTAAACTTGCAATTACTTCCATTTTGTTTACTTCATTTTCCAAATCACTTTCCTTTCTTTTTGATTATTCATAAACATAATCATTATAGCATGGAAAATTTCGCCAAGTCAACGATTTTTGTATTACGTTTTGGTTACTTATGTTACAAAAATGTAACATTTAGCAATTTTTTTCATTGTCTAAGTAGCTCTTTTACAACTTCCCCTACTAAAATTAGTCCTGCAACAGAAGGGACGAATGAAATGCTAGCTGGTGTTTGTTTTTTTGCTGTTTCGTTTTCTTTGTTTTTATTGACAATTGGCTCTTCTTTTGAGTAGACTACTTTTAAGGCAGGGATATTTCTCTTTTTTAGTTCTTTTCTCATTACTTTCGCAAGTGGGCAAACACTCGTGTGATAGATATCTTCTACTTCGAATTTGGTTGGGTCTAGTTTGTTACCTGTTCCCATACACGATATGATTGGAATTTGTAACTCATTTGCTTGTACTACTAATTCAATTTTTGCACTTACGGTATCTATTGCATCAATAACATAGGAAATGGAATTATCTAGTATGCCTTTACTTTGTTTTGTAAAAAATTCTTGTTTGGTTTCTACTTTTGCAAACGGATTAATCTCTAAAATTCTTGTTTTAGCAACTTCTACTTTTGGTTTGCCAATGGTTTTTGTCGTTGCTAAGATTTGTCTATTGATATTGGTTTCTTCTATGGTATCATGGTCAACTAGGATAAATTGACCAACTCCTACTCTTGCTAATGCTTCTACAACATAGGAGCCGACTCCTCCCATTCCGAAAATAGCGACTTTTGCCTTTTGTAGTTTTTTCATCCCGTCTTCTCCAATTAATAATTCTGTTCTTGAAAATTGATTTAGCATGGTTTTGTTTCCTCCTATTAAGAACCCCCAGTCACGCTCCCGCGTGCCAACCCCCTTGTTAAAGGGGCTTTCTTGCAAGGCTTCGTGAGGCTTTTGCAATAAAATTAGTTTAACACTTATTTCATAATCTTTCCTCCACCTAAAACAATGTCTTGTATGTAAAATACGGCGGATTGTCCTGGGGTGATTGCTCTTTGTGGTTCTTCAAAAATGACTTTTATTTTGTCTTGTTCTTGCTTTATGTTTGCTTTTGCTTGTTTTGAGGAGTATCGTGTTTTTACAGTTACTTCTGTCCAGTTTGGTATACTATCTACTAGTAGTAAATTGATGTCGGAAACAGTAATTTCTTTTTGGTAAAGTTCGCTTTCTTCTCCGACAATCACTTCGTTTTTATTTGGGTTAAAACCTAGTACGAAAAGGGGTACTGGGTTGGATATTCCTAGTCCTTTTCGTTGTCCGATGGTGTAGTTATATAATCCTGTATGGGTGCCCAAAATGGTGCCTTGTTTGTTTACGATGTTTCCTTTTTTTGGGGTTAGTCCAGAATTGGTTTCTAGGAATTTTTTGTAGTTTCCGTCTGGAATAAAGCAGATGTCTTCGCTATCTGGTTTGTTTGCCACCTTTAGGTTATGGTTTCTTGCAATTTGTCTTATTTCTTCTTTGTTAGGAAAGTCGGAAAGTGGAAATAGGACATGTTCGATTATGTGTTTTGGTAGGTTCCATAACACATAGCTTTGGTCTTTTTTTCCGGCGTTTGATTGTTTTAGTACCCATTTTTGGTATTGTGTGTGATATTCGGTTTTTGCATAGTGTCCTGTGGCAATGTAGTTACAGCCTAATTCTTGTGCTTTTTCGTACATGAAACCGAATTTTAGGTATTTGTTACATTCAATGCAAGGGTTTGGGGTTTGGCAGTTTGCATAGGTGTTTATGAAGTTGTCTATTACATGAGTTTTGAAAATGTCTTTACAATTGTATGTGATATGTGGGATACCGATTTGGTTACATACATTTTTGGCATCTAAGTAGGTATTTTGGTTACAGCAACTACTGCCTGCGTATAGCTCTAGTGTGGTTCCAATAACTTCGTAGCCTTGCTCTTTTAGAAGAAGAGCTGATACGCTACTGTCCACCCCTCCGCTCATTCCTAATAATACTTTTTTGTTTTCCATTTTCTTATTTCCTTTTTTCTATAAATTTTCGCTCCCAGAGGATAATGTTTTTATTTTTATTCGGTTCGACACTCGTAACTGCCACTTGGGACTCCGCGTTCTCACCTACTAAAAATAAAAACATTATCCTTTTCACGCTAGTAAGAGCAAGAATTATGGCTTTTGATTTAACATGTCTTCTAGGGTGTACCATGCAAGGAGAGCACATTTTACTCTTGCTGGCATGTTAGATACATTTCTAAAAGCAATGGCATCTTCTATTTTTTCTAGTTCTTCTTCGTTTGTAGTTTCTCGTTTTATCATTTTAATAAAAGTTTTAATGATGTCTTTTGCTTGTTCTATGGTTTTTCCCTTTAGAGTGTCTATCATAATAGAGGTAGAGGCTTGCGATATGGCACAACCATGCCCTGTAAAAGCCATGTCTTCTATGGTATCTCCATCTAATTTTATCTCTAGAGTAATTTCGTCTCCACAGTTTGGATTGTGTCCTAATTTACACTCATCTGGTGCTTCTAAATTTCTTTTGTGGTACGAATTCATGCTGTGCTCCATGATTAATTCATTATAAATTTGTGTTAAATCTTCCATCATTTCCTCCAATTCGTTTTATAGGATTTACCTTTGTCTTTGTACTATATTAAAATAGTAGCATAAAGGCCCCTTTACGTAAGGGGGCTGTCGCCGCTAGGCGACTGGGGTTCTTACACATATTTTTGAAACATCTCATACGCTTTTTTTAGGGCTTGTACTAGTTTGTCTACTTCTTCTTTTGTGTTGTAAAAATAAAAACTTGCTCGGCATGTGGAATCTACTCCTAAGTATCGCATAAGTGGTTGTGCACAGTGATTTCCGTGAACGAATGCATATACCATTAGCATCTAATATGCTTGCTACATCATGTGGGTGTACTCCGTTTATGTTAAAGGATATCACACTCGAATGGTTTTCTTTGTTTGGAGTGATATAGAGCGTTAGAAAATCTAGTTTGGATAGTTCTTCTTTGGCATATGTGATTACATCTTGTTCTAATCTTTCTATGTTATCATATCCTATTTTTTGTATATAATCGATAGCTGCTCCTAAACCGATAACGCCTTCTACATTTTGTGTTCCTGCTTCAAATTTGTTTGGTAGTGGTGCAAAGGTGGTTTCTTGTTCATATACGTATTCAATCATGTCTCCTCCCATTAGGAAAGGGGACATGTTATTTAATATTCCTTTTTTTCCGTATAATACGCCAATTCCAAGAGGTGCTAGCATTTTGTGCCCTGAAAATACTAGAAAATCACAGTCTAATTCTTGTACATTAATTGGCATGTGTGGGATGCTTTGTGAAGCATCCACAATAACAATGGCACCTTGCTTATGGGCATAATCTATGATTTTTTTTATGTTATTAATGGTACCGCGTTACATTCGATACATGTGTAATTCCTACAATTTTCGTCTGTTTGGTTATCTTTGTTTTTATTTCCTCTTCGGATAGTTCAAAATCTTTCCCAATGTACATGTAATTCAGCTTACTTTCCGTTTGTTTGGTTACCTTTTGCCATGGTACTAAATTAGAATGGTGCTCCATAATCGAAATAACTACTTCATCATCTTTTTTTAGGTTTTCTAGCCCATACGAATACGCTATTACATTTAAACTTTCAGTTGCATTTTTGGAAAAAATAATTTCTTCTGGATGTTTTGCATGAATAAAGTTCGCAATCTTAGCTCTTGTATTTTCGTACTCTTCGGTTGCTTCCATACTTAACGAATAAGCCCCCCTATGAGGATTGGCATTCTGTTTTTTATAAAATTCTTCTATTTTTTCTATTACAAAGCGTGGCTTTTGTGTGGTTGCTCCACTATCTAAATACGTTATATTCTTATTTCCCAAAAGCGGAAAATCACTTCTTATTTCCTCTATCTTCATAATTTCTCCTTAATCTAATCTCTCATCTATTTTTTGTAAAATTTGCTCTTTTAATTCCTTATTTTCAATACTTTCGATGATTTTGTTAAATCTTGCTCTTACCATTAGCTTCATGGCTTCTTTTTTTTCGAAACCTCGGCTCATGATGTAAAATAACTCCTTGTCTCCTATTTTTCCGGGCAGAGGAAGAATGATTTCCTTCTACTTCTTCTTCGGAACATAGTAGCATTGGTAAGGCTAGCGATTTTGCGGTATCGGATAATAGCATACAATTTTCGTTTTCATTTCCAGTGGCTTTTTTGCAACCTTTTTTGAAATCGATGGTGCCTTTGAAATGCTTTTTTGCTTTGTCCTTTAGCGCTCCTTCTACTTGTATATCGATATTTGATTTTTCACCTCGTAGTTCTCCAATATAGTTTAGGTCGAAAAGTTGGTTTTCTTTTCCTAGATAGATGGTATTTAGGATATTATTTGAGGACTTTCCTAATAGATTTGAATAGTAATTGGTAATGCTATTTTTACCACCAAAATCGATAATGGTATAATTTACTTTTGCATTTTCTTCTAGGGTATTTTCGATGCTCATGAAGTGATTGGATGTTGCATTCATAAAGTTTACAAGAATAATATGTAGGTTTGCATTTTTCTTTGCCTGTACCTGAAGCACTCCATTATGAAATGCTTGTATGTCTTGTTTTGTTTCATATTGAAGTACAAGGGTTGCTTTTGTACCCTCATTTGCTTGAATTTCAATTTGGTCTACTAACTGCCTGTTATTTTCATCAAGCAAAAACTTCATTTGCATTTCGGAACCTGTCATATGATTGGTGGTTATTTTTAATCTCTGGTTTGCCGATTTTGCAACTTGGGCTTTAAGTTCTTCTCCCAAACCATAAACCAATTCACAAGATTTCATTTCCATACTTTGATTAACATCAATTTTATCTTTTTCGTAAGTCATTTCTACATTACGAAATTCCCCAATTTCTTTCGGTATTTGCACATCATCTAATTTTATATTATTAATATTAAAATTTCTCGACGTTCTTACTGGTGTTTCGTTTAATTTTAAGTTTGACATAGCTTTCCTTTCTAAATTTCATACTAAAGGCCCCCTTAGGGGTTCTTTCACCCAATGGCTCCCTCTAGTTCCAAATTAATAAGATTATTCATTTCTACTGCATATTCAACTGGTAATTCTTTTGAAATCGGATAGGCAAATCCTCTTACTATCATTGCTTTTGCGTCTTCTTCGGATAATCCTCTACTCATTAGATAAAAAATCGTTTTATCACTAATTTTTCCGATTTTGGCTTCGTGTGAGAATTCGACTTCATCAGTCCTTATGTCATTTACTGGTATGGTATCGGAAATGGACTTATCGTCTAGCATAAGGGATTCACAAGATACGCTCGATTTTGAGCCTTCTGCATTTTCGTTTATGCGAACCAAGGAACGATAGGTGCATTTTCCTCCATTTTTGGAAATGGATTTGGCATTTACGACACTTGAAGTATTTTTGGCATTGTGAATGACTTTAAAGCCATTATCTAGGTTTTGTCCTCCTCCTGCAAAGGAAATTCCAGTATATTCGGATTTTGCTCCTTCTCCATTTAAAATACTCATTGGGTATAGCATCGAGATTTTCGAACCAAAGGAACCGTGATACCCAGTCCATTTTTGCATTTTTTCCAACAATGGCTTTTTTGGTGTTTAGATTTAGCATGTTTTTGGACCAATTTTCAATGGTAGAATATCGTAAATAGGCATTGTCTTTTACATATAATTCCACACAACCTGCATGTAGATTTACTTTGTTGTATTTTGGAGCACTACATCCTTCGATAAAGTGAAGACTTGCTCCTTCGTCTACAATAATAAGAGTGTGTTCAAATTGCCCAGATTCTGGAGAATTTAAACGAAAATACGATTGTAGGGGAATGTCTACTTTTACGCCTTTTGGTACATATACAAAAGACCCACCTGACCACACGGCTCCATGTAGGGCTACAAATTTATGGTCATGTACTGGTACGCATTTCATAAAATGTTCTTTTACTAAATCTGGGTATTTTTTTAAGGCACTTTCCATATCCGTATAAATAACACCTTGCTTAATTAATTCCTGTTTCATACTATGGTAGACTACTTCGGAATCATACTGTGCTCCTACTCCTGCTAGCGACTCTTTTTCCGCTTCTGGAATCCCTAGTTTATCAAAGGTGTTTTTAATGTCTTCTGGCACATCTTCCCAAGATGTATTTAAGTTTGTTTTTGGCTTTACATAGGTTGCAATTTCATTCATGTCTAGTTCTGATAAATCTGGCCCCCATGTAGGAAGTTCTAAGCTGTTATATACTTCTAACGCCTTCATACGAAACTCTTTCATCCATTTTGGGTCATCTTTTTGTTTGGAAATTTCTTCTATAATTTCAGGCGTTAACCCTTTTTTTATTTTAAAATCATAATCGTCTTGATTTTTGATGTCATAGATATTACGATTAATTTCATCTAATTTTGTTTTACTCATTCTCGTTTCCTTTCACTATATTGTAATGTCACATAATTTGTGTTATAATGATTAATGCATTAACATAATTCTACAGGAGGTACCAATATGGCTGAATTCTTTGGAAGTGTGTTTGTCGCAAACATTGTTGTATTTGCTGTTGTTGTTTTTTTAATAGGCACACCATTTACGCTTTTTTAATCGCTTATGCGATTGAGGAAAAAGCAACTGCAATAGAAAAACATGCAAAATCAATGTCAAAAACTGCTACTGCCCTTGAAGAAATTAGCAAATGTATTACCCAAAGCTAGCTATTCATTTAGCTGGCTTTTTATTTATATCTTCCATACCCATTTTCTTCAATTTCTTTTGCAAGCTCTGCACTGCCTGTTTTTACAATTTGTCCATTTATTAATATGTGTACATAGTCTACTTTTAGACTGTGCAAAATTTTGGTGTTGTGGGTAATGATTAGTACTGCGTTTTTGCTGTTTTTAAACATTTCAATTCCTTTGGATACGGTTTTGATGGCATCGACATCTAACCCAGAGTCGGTTTCATCTAGTATGGCAAGTTTTGGGTTTAAGGTTAGCATTTGTAGGATTTCGTTTTTCTTTTTTTCTCCTCCGGAAAAACCGACATTTAGGCTTCTTTCCATATTTTTTGGATTCATGTTTAATTCTTTCATGGAGTTTTCTAGTTCTTTTTTAAATTCAAATATTTTGACTGGTTTTCCTGTCACTTTATTTTTGGCATATTTTAAGAAATTGGTAACACTCACTCCTGGTATTTCTTCTGGTGATTGAAAGGACATAAAAATTCCTTTTCTTGCAATTTCATCGGTCTTTTGGTTGGTAATGTCTTCTCCTTCAAAGAAAATATTTCCCTTATTTTTGGTGTATATGGGATTGTTTAGAATCGCGTTTGCTGTTGTGGTTTTTCCGTGAACCGTTTGGTCCCATAATGACATGAATTTCTCCTGCATTTACACTTAAATTAATTCCTTTTAAAATCTCCTTTTGGTCTGCACTTACTTGCAAATCTTTTATTTCTAATAACTTCTTACTCATTTTCTCACAAATCCTCTTTCTACTTTTTAAGTTTTTCATTTTTTAGCCAAACTACATTTATTCCTCTATATTGTTTCTATTCTTAAATTTCTCTTATGTTTATATTACTTTTCTTTTACCTTTATGTTGGCTTTCTTCTTACACAATTTCTACATTTTTCTTTTCCAATATCATAACCACAATCTAACTCATTGAGACCTAATACTTTGTGAACATATTTAGCTAAGCTATTTGCTGTATCATCCGTTATGACTGATTTTATTTTTTCTGCTTCTTTTTTCGCCTCTTCCTTCTCTAAATTTAGTACATCTTTTAAAAATACATATACAATATCATAAGCCTCTAATACTTTTTTCGCTAGACTTTCTCCTTCTGGAGTTAATTCAATGGTACCATAGGCTTCATAATTTAATAACTTTTCCTTTTTTAAATGATTAATAGCTTTATTCACACTTGGTTTCGTACAATTCATTTTTTCTGCAATGTCAGTTACTCGTATTTTTCCATTTCCGCATTTTTAATACATACATTGTTTTTAAATATTCCTCTAATGCTTTTGATATCATTTTCTTTCTTCCTTTTTCAAAAAGTTAGTTTCGGTTAACATTATATTACGTCTTTCTTTATTTGTCAAGGAAAAGTGGCATTTTTTCTATTAAAAATGAGCCTTGAAATATATATTCGAGGCTCACTTTTTCACTAAAGCATCTTTTGTTCCTTTTCGTATTCTATCTTATCCCTTATTCTTTCTGCAATTGTAGCAATAAAACGTTTTGGCGTTACCTCTTCTACTTCTACTACATAGAAATACGATTTGATTAGTTTTGTACTTGTAAATCTTTTAATCGAACGAACCATTTTTTCAATTGTCCATTTCACATTATCCCCATTAATTCCCTCTCTTTTTTCTGCCATAACTTGATACAAACCATGTGTCATGTCCTTTAGTAAAATTTCATTTTCTAAAGAAAGCAGAATTGCTTCTGCAATGTACTTATATCCTTTGGTGGTTACATCAATATCAAATTTTCGCAGTTCCCCCTTAATCATATCTTCTTTGGTTCTTGGCATTGTTTCATATATGATTTTCTCAATTGTATGAATAATTGAATTAAACGGAAATGGCTTGTACAAAGTTTCATAAAAATATGTACTATACCTTTTTAATCGATTGACCAGCTTACCTTGTCCACTAATAGCAATAATGTAAGGCAATGGCTTCTTACGTCTTTTCATATTTCGAAATACCTCAAAAGCATCTTCACTTTCTATTTCAAAATCCAACACTAAAATATCCTCTTGATCTAAATCAGATACTCTTGCCATTGCCTCCTGACTATTCACTGCCAAACTTGATAAATGTAATTTTGCTTCTTTTGCCATTAAATAGTTCCATACTTTTCTTGTAAATTCCAAATTCTCTTGTAAAATAATTAAACGATTCATAAAAATTCCTCCTATATTTTTTTCCCTTCACTATATAAGAGTCATTTTTTACCCATTTCGTTACAAAAAAATGCAAATTTTTTTAATTTTTTTCAAATTTCGACAACTTGCAACACATGTGTTCGCACATGTATTGTGCCATATTTAAAGGATTGTACAACATACAATCCCTTAAAAAAATTTTTTTAGTTTTTTTAGCTTTTTTTACATTTTTTTGTCTGCATTTTCATACAAATTCTCGATACTAATTTTTCTGGCGAGATTTTTGCCAAAAATCTTGCTGTTTTTATTTTTCCTCCTGGTAAAATAATTGTTTTTCCTTTTAACATTTCATCAATTCCGTATTTTGCTACAAACTCACTTGATTGTCCTTTTAAATTAAACTTTACATTAGCCACTTTATTAAAGTTTGTATTGACTGGTCCTGGGCATAGTACACTAATGTTTACTTTTGATTTTTTCTTTTTTAATTCTGTATATAAACTTTGTGTTAGTCTTACAATATAGGCTTTGGTAGAATAATAGGTTGCCATTAGTGGGCCTGGCATAAATCCCGCAATTGAGGCTACATTTAAAATATATCCTTTATCTCGTTTTACCATATCTCGTAAAAATAATTTTGTTAAAATATGAACTGCTTTGATGTTTACATCCATCATCTTTAGTTCTTTGTCTAAATCGGTATTCGTAAACTCACCAAAATCGCCAAATCCAGCATTGTTTACCAATATATCTATTTTTTTATGTTTTACCGTTTCATATAGTCCTTTGCAAGCTTTCTCATCTGCTAAGTCCACACTAATGACTTCTACTTTTGTTGGCAATTCTTCTTTTAACTTGCTAAGTGCTTCTCCTCCTCTTGCTACTGCAATAATATCATATCCAAGACTACTTAAATATCTCGCCATATCCCTTCCAATTCCAGAAGAGGCTCCTGTTACTAATGCCTTCATATGACCTCCTTATTTTTGTTTATCTTTTATTTCCTCTAATGCTTTTGCTAATTGGTCTGGACAAGAAGTTCCTCTTGTCCCACAAGGAGTTCCTTTTAATTTTTTGATTACTTCGTCTATTTTCATGCCTTCTACTAATTTACTAATTCCTGCTGTATTTCCTTTACATCCTCCTATGATGGTTACTTTCTTTATGATGTCTCCTTCTACTTGAATTATCATTTCTTGTGAACAGGTTCCACTTGTTTGATAAGTATATTCCATTATTTTTCTCTCCTCTCTTTTATATGCAATTTTCCAAAGAAATCTTTTTTATACTACCTTTAAATATTCCATATAAATTTTCGCACAACATTCACAGTCGAATTCTGCTCGGTGAAATCCATCTTCGGTAATACCAATGCGTCTAGCAATGGTTCCTAATTTATGGTTTGGAAGTTCTGGGTATAATTTTCTTCCGATTGGTACAGTATCTATCACATTATTTTTTGAAAACCCATAGTTTGAATAGTTTTGTATAAATTTGTAATCAAAATCAGCATTATGAGCCACAATATCTGAGTCTCCTACAAATTCAATTAATTTTGGCATTACTTCTTCAACCTCAGGAGCATTTTGTACCATATCGTTTGTAATTCCCGTAATTCTTGTAATATGATATGGTATTTGTGTTTTGGGTTTGATTAAGGTAGAAAAGGTATCTATTTTTTTACTTCCTTCATATTTTATTGCACTTACTTCAATTAATTCATTGGCAAATGGGGAAAAACCTGTTGTTTCTACATCGATTGCTACAAATCTATTTTCTTTCATATAGAACACATTCCTTTCTTGTTTTTCTACTATCTTTTGATAAATTTACTTTAATATTTCTATTTTCTTACTATATCACATTATTCTTTTGTTGTAAATATTTCAAAGATGGTATATAATAGAAAAAAAGTTAAAAGAAGGAACCGTAGATGATGACAAAATATATTGATTTAGAAGCTCCATATAATGATGGTATCTTTACCAAACTTGGACAAGAACTAAGAAATGGAAAAATTGTTGTTTTTAAAACAGATACTGTATATGGCATTGGAACAAATGCTTATCTTGAAAAGGCTTGCCAAAAAATCTATGAGATAAAAGGAAGACCTATATATAAACCCTTAAGTGTGCTAATTTCGGATATCTCTA
This sequence comes from Clostridia bacterium, assembly GCA_022796855.1. Classification (GTDB taxonomy): domain Bacteria; phylum Bacillota; class Clostridia; order TANB77; family CAG-508; genus RGIG8482. The sequence goes on from JAAWJM010000023.1 coordinate 20,685, forward strand.
TGCTAAAAGAACTGGTAACTTGCATTACCCCTACGGAACAAAAATTAATGGATGCTTTTTGGCCAGGAGCTTTAACCATAAAATTTAAGAAAAAAGAAAATGTGTTACCAGATATTGTATCTGCTGGTGATGAATATATTAGAGTTCGCTTCGTCAAAAGTGGACTTGCCCATCGTCTTATAAAAGAAGCTGGTGTTCCCATTGTTGCCCCTAGTGCTAATCTTTCTGGTAGTCCTACTGGAACAAACATAAAAAACATCATAAGTGAGTTTGATGGAAAAGTCGATTATATATTAGATAGTGGGAATGTAAGTAGTGATACTACCTCTACGATTGTTGAAGTAGAGAATGAAAAAGTTATTGTGATAAGAGAAGGTAAAATAACAAAAGATTGTTTAGCAAAAGTAGTCTCCCTTAAAAACTAATCTTTACTATGTATACCGCAAAAACAATGTGAGAAAGGAAGGAATTTAGTATGGAATATCTCAAAAAGAAGACAATATGGATTAGTATTAGTGTTATTATTATCGTAATGCTTGTTCTAGCCATGTTTTTTCTTACTAAAAAAAGAAAAATCACTTATCAAACATTAATCGCAACCGATGGAAGTTTCCAAATTGACTTTCCAACTCATATCTCGTATGAAACAAACACCCCAGAAAACAGTTCCTTTGTGATGGATTTATATGCCCAAGAAGAAGAACTCTTTTTCTATGTCACCAAAATTGCAAAAATTCGTGAAATCGATTTTTCTTCGGTCATTCATAAAGATAAAGAAAATCATTTAAAAGACAAAGAAAATCTTCATGATGACTCTGGAATTGTGCCATTTACTCTTGAAAATTATCCTGCCTATGAATATCACTTTTTTTATACCGATCCGTCTTATGGCAAAGAATTTTATTGTAATGTATTATGGCTTGAAACCAGAGATAATTTCTATGTGTTAAACCTTGAAGTAGCAAGTGAAAATAAAGAAAATGTTCAAGACATTTTTCATCATATTAAAACTTCTTTTATAGAACTATAACCCCTCTAATGAAAGATTTAGGAAAAATTATAGTAATTTAAATTTGTTTATGCTATACTGAAATAGCATTGTAAAGGAGGATATACAGATGTCTGAAAAAATTTATACAATTGAAGAGTTAAAAGAACGATTACAAGAAATATTAAGTCATTTTGCTGTAAAAAAAGCAACCTTATTTGGCTCGTATGCCAAAAATCTAGCAACTCCCAAAAGTGACATTGATTTAGTAATCGATAGCGAAGGAAAACTGTTAAACATTAATTTTTATGGTTTATTAGAAGATTTAGTACAAGAACTTAAAAAAAATATAGATTTATTTGAAATATCTGAAATCCAAAAAGGTAGTGAAATATATAAAAACATTGAAAATGAAGGAGTTGTTATCTATGAAAGGTAAAGATAGAATTATCATTCAAAAAATAATTAGTTATATCGATGATATTGAAGAATTTGTAAAAGGATTAGAATCCAAAATGTTTTTAGACGATAAAAAAACGATCACAGCATGTGCTTTTACTGTTTCACAAATAGGAGAACTTGTAAATGAAATCTCAGAAGAAGCGATGGAAGAATATAAAAATATTCCTTGGAAGAGTATTAGAGGAATGAGAAATCGAATTGTTCACGATTATGAAAATGTTGATTTATCTGTATTATGGGGAACAATAAAAGAAAGCTTACCAGAATTAAAAGATGAATTGAAAAATATTATTTTAAAAGAAAAAGATATTTTATTTTAGACTAATAGACATTTTCTATTTATTATAGTAAAATACTTTTTAATCATTATTGATAAAGGAGATTTCATTATGTTTAAAAAATATGTTATTGTTTTTCTAATATCTATGGTTCCTCTTATTGAATTAAGAGGAGCAGTTCCTGTTGGTTTTAGCACTGCTTTTGGAGACCCTTTGCCACTTGTACCACTTTATATTACTTGCATTATTGCTAATATGCTACCAGTTCCTGTTATTTTCTTTTTTGCAAGAAAAGTATTAGAATGGGGAGCTGATAAAAAATTCATTGGAAAGTTTTTTACTTGGTGCTTAGAAAAAGGGGAAAAAGGTGGTAAGAAATTACAAGAAACTGCAGGTCGTGGTTTATATGTAGCATTATTTATTTTTGTTGGTATTCCACTTCCTGGAACTGGTGCTTGGACAGGAACTTTGGCTGCTAGTTTTTTAGATATGGATTTTAAAAAGAGTGTCATTGCAATTATGGCAGGTGTTATTTTAGCTGGTATTATTATGGGGCTTGCCTCTGCTGGTGTTTTCGGTGCCCTTGGAGCTATGTTTCATTAACATATAATAAAAATGTGCAGAAATGAAATTCTGCACATTTTTTAAGGAATTTTTATGTTTCTATTTCTTCAAATTCGATTACTACTTTAAATAAGTCGCCATCTAAGTGTATATCGAATTTTCCTTTTTGCAATTCGGTTAGGGATTTTGCAATGGAAATTCCTAAACCAGAACCTTCTTTGGTTCTTGCTTCATCTCCTCTTACAAAACGCTCCATCAGTTCATCTACTGATATGTTTAGTTTATCTTCTGAAATATTTTTTAGATGTATTTGTACGTTTCCATTTTGTTTTACCACATCTACATAAACTCTTGAGCCCTCTAAGGCATATTTAGCAATATTGACATACATGTTTTCCATAACACGGTATAGGTATCTACTATCTGCTCTAATGTTTACCTCTTCACTTGGAAAACTCTCAATGATTTGTAGATTTTTCTTTGAAAAGCGGTCTTCAAATTCTCCACTGATTTGTTTTACAAGTTCCTTTACATTTAAGGTTTCCATGGTTAATTTGATATTTCCAGAAGAAGCTTTTGATGCTTCAATTAAATCTTCAGTTAGTTTTTTTAGTCTTTGTGATTTACTATCTAATACCTCTAAATATTCTTGTACTTTTGGGTTATCTATTTTTTCTTGTTTCATTAAATCGACATAGTTAATAATAGAAGTAAGCGGTGTTTTAATATCATGCGATACATTGGTAATTAACTCCGTTTTTAAACGTTCGCTTTTGGTCGCCTCTTCAATGGCATTAGAAAGTCCACCCGATATATCGTTTAATTCTTTTGCCACTTGTTTTAATTCTCCATACAAGGCATCTTCCTCTAATGGAACTTCTATATCACCATGATACATTTTGTTAATTTTTTCTCGAACTTGATACATTTGATTCTGATAATCTAGCATTTTCTTAAATACATAATACCAAAATCCAAGTAATACAAGACTAATCACTGGCATTTGGTTAAAGGTAAGTGCTACTAGTATGCTTGATGCTACAATAAAACCGCCATATTGTACTGCTAGTTTCATGGTTTGGCTAAGGTTTGTAAATAACCCTCCTAATACAAATTTGCTAAGAGAATATACTAGCGTATTTTTCCAAAAAATATGTGCTTTTATTCTTCGAAGTGTTGTTACAATTGTAGCCACGATGGTAATATACATCACAAACCCTAAGGTAATCATTGCCATAATAGCACTATCAATCGCTATTTTACTAACCATATGAGCCATAACATCAATACACATCCAGATAAAAACCCCTTCTATGGTTAATAAAATACTAGCTACTATTATTACTGCTTCATATGGAATATGGTCAAATCCATTTGTATAAATTCCTTCTTTGCCTTCTTTATGCCCAATGCTTATGATAATGTAAATAATGCATGCACATAGCAATAAAGTAGAAACTAAAATAACACTTGGTGCTGTTTGGTAAGTTGATATGACAAAATCATAAACTAAGTTAAAAACATAAAACTCAGCATTTCCTTGTTCTTTTAGGGCTGTATAAATTTCATATCCAGATTGCTTAATTTCAGCAAATCCTTGGTAAGCAATTTCCTCATAGGCTAGTTTGTCAATATTCGTTTCTATGTTTTTTCCGTCATAATTCCAATAATATTGTTTACCTGATAAATATTGTTTTATTTTTTCTATGCTATCGGTCTGTGTCGTTCTTCCTACATTGGTAATCACATCTCCATATGGTGAAATAACCAATACTTCATACCTTCGAATGGTATAAAAATTATATTGAATTGGCTCATATTCTTCGATTGACATTTCTATCTTCTCTTCTGTTTTATGTTCTTCCCCATTACTTGATGAATCACTAATTAATATATCGGTATTTTTTTGTATATATTTTCTTTCATTTTCACTAATTCGAAGTGCTCTTACAATTGCGGAAAAATAGTCGTTTGCAAATTGTGTTGTTTCAATATAGGAAGTTTTGTTTTCAAAATCATCTTCATAATTTGCATAATAGATAACAGAACAACTATTCAAAATGATGATTAAGGTTAATATAGGCACCAAACAGTAGCATATGCTTTTGATTATTTTTGAATTTTTTATCTCTTTCACCTTTTTCTCCTTATTTAATATTTTCTATTTTATAACCTATGCCCCAAATTACTTTTAAGTATTTAGGCTCTTTTGGATTAATTTCGATTTTTTCTCTTATATGCCTAATATGAACAGCAATAATATTTTCTGCTCCATAGGCTTCGTCTTCCCATACATTTTCATAAATTTGTTCAATGGAAAAGACCATTCCTTTGTTTTTGGTTAGAAACTTTAATATGTTATATTCGGTTGGGGTTAATTTAATGAGTTTTTCATCTATGTAGACTTCTTTTGTGTCATCATGTATCACAAGTCCTCCTGTTGCATACTGTTTTCCTTCTTCTTCTTTTTTAATTGAACCAAGAGTCGTATATCTTCTAATTTGTGAATTAACTCTGGCAATGAGTTCTAATGGATTAAAAGGTTTGGTCATGTAATCATCGGCTCCTGTATTTAACCCATTAATTTTATCATAATCCTCCGATTTCGCTGAAAGCATAATGATAGGAATTCCTTTATCTTTTCGTATCTCTTGGGCTACTTTAATGCCATTCAATTTTGGCATCATCACATCTAAAATCATTAAATGAATTTCATTATTTTTCACAATTTTTAATGCTTCTTCTCCATTGTAGGCTTTTAAGATTTTATACCCTTCTTTACTTAAATAAATTTCAATTGCCTCCACAATTTCTTTATCATCATCACATACTAAAATATTATACATTTCTTTTTCCCCTTTTGTTTTTTTTCATTATAACATCAATTTTATTTTTTTTAAAGTTTCTTCCCTTATTATATATACCATAAATTTATTAAGAAACAAGTATATGGATTATTAAGGTTTTATTAAGATCCTAATTAATCAACCTGTAGAGGCGAGCCTTGTGTCCGCCTAGTCATAGAATTTATTAAAAAATCACATATATTTATTCCTATTTTTTCATATAGTGTACAAGGTGATGTTTTGTTGAAACGCTTTTATGTTTTTTTACTAAATGGATTGTTATTAACCGCTACTGCCTTTTTGATGAAATTAGTGGGATTTTCGTTTTCGATTTATATTTCAAAAAAGATAGGTGCAGAAGCTCTTGGCGTTTTTGGATTAATAATGTCTGTGTATTTGTTTTTTATTACTTTTGCTACTTCTGGAATTAATTTGTCGGTTACTCGTATTGTAGTAGAGGAAACTGCGTTTTGTCAGAATGCAAATACTAAAATAGCTCTTCGAAAATGCTTTGCTTATAGTTTGTTTTTTGGTGTATTGGCTGGTCTTATATTAATCTTTTTTGCAAAACCAATTACTCAATATTTTGTTCATAACCAAGTACCTTTTTATTTATTTTACTTTATTGGAATAAGCCTCCCTTTTATTAGCTTATCCTCTTGTTTCAATGGATATTTTACTGCACTTAGGAAAAATGGAAAAAATGCAACTTGCCGTATCTTTGAACAACTATTAAAAATGTTTGCTACTACATACTGTTTATCTTTATTTTTGCCTTCTAGTCTTGTTTATGGTTGTTTATCTTTGGTTCTTGGTGAAATGATTTCTGAAATCGGCTCTTGCTTTTTTTCTTTTGTGTTATACCACTTAGAAACACGAAAACATACCATAAAGCAAAATACCCATCAAAATTATTATAAAAAAATTGCCTCTATTTCTTTACCTGTTGCCATTACCTCCTATCTTCGCTCAGGGCTTTCTTCTTTAAAACAAATACTAATTCCTACCTATTTAGGAAAGTCTGGTCTTTCTTTTAAAAGTGCTATTTCGCATTATGGTATGATTTCTGGTATGGTAATGCCTATATTGCTATTTCCCGATGTTTTTATTTCCTCTTTTAGTGCTCTAGTCGTTCCAGAATATGCTTATTTTGATACCAAAAAGTCATATCCTCGTATTGCTTACTTAACTGGACGAATTTTTCGTATTTCCTTTTTATTTTCTTTTGCTGTATTTGGTATATTTTTCTTTTATGCAAAAGAAATTAGTTTTGCTGTTTATCAAAACTTTGATATTGCACATTACCTAAAAATTCTGTCTCCTCTTGTTATTTTTATGTATTTAGATGGCATTATCGATCACATTCTAAAAGGACTTGGTAAGCAAATGAGTGTTATGAAATGCAATATTTTGGACTTATTTACTAGTATTATTTTTATTGGTACTTTTCTTCCCCTTTGGGGATTAAACGGCTATTTGGTCGTGATTTATATTAGTGAATTACTAAATTTTAGTATTAGCTTCTATCAATTAAAAAAAGCAACATCTTTTGGGATTAATCCAATCAACTGGCTTTTAAAACCAATGCTACGGAATTGTTTTTTCTTTTTTGGTTACAACATTATTGGTTCCTAAGTCCCCTTTTGAAACCTCCTCTATTGTATTACAAATTACTATTTTTCTTGGTGGATATTTTGTATTTTTGCTTATTAGCCGTGCATTTGAGGGGTAGGAGCCAATGCATTCGTCGATACATGTCCGTCCCCTACAGACCACAAAAAAACAATGCACATTTCGTACATTGTTTTTATCTTACTTCTCTTGCTTTTACGACTAATCTTTGGGTTCCATAGTTGGTACAAGTAATTAGTGTTACTTCTCTATTTCTTCCCGTTAATTGGCTGGTACATGCTGTATCATCTGGATTTACTACATATTTATCATATACTTCATATGTAATGGTTCTTCCTGTCAAATCCGTTAATTCTACGGTTTCTCCATTTTGAATTTCTGATAATCTTCCAAACATCTTCTTGTTTCGATAATTATGTCCTACAATCACATAATTTCCTATTTCATTTGGGTCTGGTCCATAGAATTTGCTAAGTGATATTTTTAATAATTCATTTGTGGTCTTATCTAATACTGGATAACTAATTCCTAAGTGTGGAATGTTTAAGATAGCATCTGTTGAATAGGTATCTCCACTTTCTGAAGTAAAGATTTCTTTTTCTTTTTTCTTATTTTCAATTTGCATTTGTATTGATTGTGCAAGCTTGGTAATATCAATTTCAGAACGGTTCTGGTCATCGTCATTTAAGGTTACAATTAATACATTGTCTTCCATACGTACACCAGAGCTTACTGGCTCTTCTTCAAAATATTCTAAATCGATACTTGCTAAAATTTCTTTGGATACTTCTTCATTTTTATTTCGGTCATATTCTGCATAGATGTAATAGGAAAATAACGAGCACACTAAAAAGACCGATAAGAAAAAGTTTAGTTTATAAATCTTCTTTTTTCTTCTCAGTTCAGGAGTTACATATATTTTCTGTGTTACTAAAATCTGATTTACTACCATTTTTGACTCCCTTATCTCTTGTTTTCATTTTTATTATATCATGTGTTTTCTCATTATCCAAGTAATTTTTGAAAAAAAATTATTAAGATTTATTGACAATTTCTTTACAAGAAAAAAACCAATCGAATCATTGGTTTTTTTCTTGTTTTATTTGGTTATTGATTCCATTTTGCATCATTTCATTTGCTCCTAATTCATTTGTAAAATACTCTCCTAATCCTGCTCCATTCATTTGATATTTTAAGTTTAATAACTCAATATCATCTTCAAAATTGCATTCACGTTTGAATCCCATAAACGCACCCTCCATTTTTTTATCTAACGGTATTATACTACACATTTTCATAAAATACAAGAAAAAAAGAAGAACCACTTTCCCTTTTTACAGGGAAAATGGTCTGTTACATTTAGAGCGCTAAGCTCACGGATTGGCACACATCGTTAATAATAATTTTATGTGCCATTAGGTTCCTTCCCGCCTTCTGTACTTCATTTTGCAAATGGCGGATCGCATCGCCTGATTTCTTAAAATCTCTTCCATCTCCATAGCGATATCAAAAAAACTGTGGTTCCGTTTTTTCCTGTAACATAATTTGTCCTCCTTTATTTAGGGTCAGTGCCCTTTATAGTTCTAGTATACCATATTTTATGTACCTTTTCAATTCAAACTTTCATAATATGAATTATACAATTTACTATAATACCCACCCGTTTTTAGTAATTCGATATGATTTCCCATTTCTACAATCTCTCCTGCATCTAGCACAATGATTTTATCTACATTTACTATGGTTGCTAAGCGGTGAGCAATAAAGATAGAGGTTTTTTCTTTTGAAATGGTATCAATGGATTTTTGAATTAACCTTTCTGTGTGAGTATCTATATTGGCTGTTGCTTCATCTAAAATGAAGATAGAAGGGTTATGGGCAAAAATCCTAGCAAATGCTAATAATTGTTTTTCTCCTGCTGAAAAAGACGAGCCTCTTTCTTTTGCAATTTCGCAAATTCCATTTGGAAGAGAGGAAACGAAACCATCTGCTGAGGATAATCTCACTGCTTCTACAATGTCTTCTTCTGTTATATTACTGTTGTTTAGTTTAATATTATTTGCAATGCTTCTTGCAAAAATAAAGGGGTCTTGTAAAATAATTCCAATGTGTGCTCTTAAACTTCGTTTATTGATATTTTTAATATTTACCCCATCTAATAGAATTTCTCCTTGTTGTATTTCATAAAAACGATTGATTAAGTTGGTAATGGTAGTTTTTCCACAACCTGTTTTTCCCACTAATGCAATACTTTGACCGAGGTTCAATTGTAAAACTTACATTCTTTAATACCCATCTTTCATTATCATATGAAAACCATACATTTTTAAATTCAATTTTTCCTTTTACTTTGGTTAAATTTATCCCGGAATCTAGGTCTTCTAAATGTTCTTTATGGTCTAATATATTGTAAATTTTATTAATGGAAACAAATGCTTCTTGTACGGTTTCAATATTATCGATGGTTCTCGTAATTGGCTCAAATAGTTGCCTAATATAACTAATAAATACATAAATAATTCCAACATCTAAGGCTTGCTCTAATATACCACCAAGGCATACCCATATTATAATACAAATCGCTAGATTTTCTAAAATTGTCATAAGCCCTGGAAGTAAACCTTCAATGATACCACCTGGTATTCTGGAATTACGATACCCATTGGTTAGAACTTTACATTCTTCTTGTTTTTCTTTTTGAATATTGAATATTTTAATTAGTTTTGCTCCATAAATCGATTCTGCTAAAAATGTATTTAGCTTCGTTTTAATAACTTTGGATTTATCATATATTTTATTTAATAGTTTGGTTAATACAACAGAAAATAGAATAACCAAAGGAATGACCAAAAATGCAAGTAAGCTTAGTTTTACACTAAAATATAACATCATTACAATAATGGCTACCATCAAAATCATGTCTTTAAAAAAAGTAGTAATTACATCTTTAAATAAAGTAGAAACATCTTCTATATCATTGGTAATTCGCACAAATAACTTTCCTGCTGAAGTACGGTCGTGAAACGAAATATTGGCATATTGTGTGTATTTAAACAAACGATTTCGCATGGTATAAATAATGTCTTCCCCCATCATATTGGTTGCAGTACTTGCAATAAAATCAATGATATTTCCTAATAGCACAATTCCTATGTAAATAGCACCAATTATGCCAATGGTAACAACTCCCTTTTGGTAGATACCAAATTTTAAGTAATCATCCATTACAATTTTTATTAAATATGGTTTTACTAATTCTCCTATATTGATGAGTAACGAAAGAAACGTAACAATGGCAATTGTTTTTTTATGTGGTTTTGCCATTTCTAGTACATGTTTCATTGTATCCTGTTTTTTGGTTTTCATTTTAGAACCCTTTCCTTTCCTATTTTGCTCTAACCTCTAGTTTACTAAATTTACTTTCAAAGTTTTTTGTTTTATACCATCTCCGATGTTGCTGTTTGTTCTTTATAAAAACGATAATATCGTCCTTGTTTTTTTAGTAATTCTTCATGTGTTCCTGTTTCTAGCACTTCTCCACTTTCTAATACCATAATATTATTGGCATCTTTTATATCTGAAATACGGTTTGAAATAATAATACAGGTTTTATCTTTTACTAATTCTTTTACATTGTTTAACACTTTTTGCTCTGTTTTATTATCTAGCGCCGAGAAGGTGTCATCGAAAATAACAATTCTACTTTTCTTTAAAAAGGCTCTCGAAATTACCACTCTTTGTCTTTGCCCACCGTGATAAATCTGTTCCTCTTTCTCCAATCACTGTTTCAATTCCATTTTGCATTTTTTCAATGTCATCGTAAATCATTGCATTTTTCGCACTTTCTTTTATTTCTTCCTCTTCAAATTCTTGTTTAAATAATTTGATGTTTTCTTTTAGGGTCGTAGAAAATAGGAAATTATCTTGTGTAATATAACAAATATGTTTTCTTAGTACACTTAGTGGAATATCGTTAATATCGGTTCCATCAATAAAAATTTTACCTTTTGCAACTGGGTATAGGTGTAGTAATAAATTCATAAGAGTCGTTTTTCCACTCCCAATACTACCAATAATACCAAGGGTTTCTCCTGTTTTTACACTTATATTGATTTGTTTTAATACCATTTCTAAATTTTCTGGATAATTAAAATTTAGGTTGCGAATTTCAATATTTCCTTCAAAATCAATATCTTCTTCTACTGTTTTTAAGTTAATTTTTTCTCTTTCTAGTAGAAAAACTTGTTCTAACCTATGGTAAGAAATCTTGGCTCTTTTGTATCTCGAAATTACACTAGGAAGCCAAGAAACCGGTCCTACGAATAAAGCAATATAGCCATTAAAAGCAATAAAATCACCAGTGGTAATGGCTCCTTCTAATACTAGTTTTGATCCATATAATAAAGAAATTCCATAACATAACCCAAAACAAATATTAAGACAGGTAGAAAGCAAAGTAGAATGAACATCCACAGCATTGTTTGCTTCTTTTAGTTTACGGTTTTTCCTAATAAATTCTTTTAATTGGTTCATTTCTCCTGTGTATGCCTTTGTGGTACGAATGGCATCTGTACTTTCTTGTACATATTCGGAAAGTTCTGTAAAATAGCTTTGCGATTTACGAAAACTGCTTTCTACATATTCCTTAATTTTGATTATTACAAAAACGGTTATCACAATAGGACACAAGGTAACTAAGGTAAGGGATAGGTTTACTCCACTCATCATGGTATAAGTCGCAATAATAGCAGTAAATACAAACCTTGTACCATAGGAAAGAAGACGGTAAATAAAGGCTCGAATTTCCGATACATCTTTTACAAAATAAGACATTAATTCCCCGTTTTTAATGTTTTGAAGACTTGTCATTTTTATTTTCATAAACTGCTCAAATAATTTATCTTTTAAATCTCGTTCAATGCTTCTTGGAGTATAACCTGTAAGCCATCTCCATGGCATACGAACTGCTAGTATCACAAAACAAATGCCAAGTAAGTACCATACTTGTAGGTAAATGGCACTACGGTTGTTTTGCATATCATATAATAAGTCCACGATGTGTCCTATGATTTTTGGCGGATATGTTAGAAAATACATATTTAATGCAATAAATATGACCTGTAAAAAAATAGCAAACCAGTATTTTTTTATTATTTTCGTTAATATTTTTTTCATGTTTCTCTAGCCCCTTTTTCTTCTGTTTTTGGTAATAAGTTCTCTTTTTATCATACAACAAAATTTGGTATTAAAATATTAAATTTTTATGACATTTTTATAACAAATGGCATTCTTTTTTAATTTTTAGTATAATAGATTTGGTGATGTTATGGAGATACGTTTTGAAAATACAACGGCTTATAATTTAAAAGAATATCAAAAATTTGTGAATTTTCATTGTGAAAAAAATAATTTAAAATACCATTTTTATACCTTATTTTTCAGTGTGCTATTCATTTTTTGTACAATTGTACAATTTTCTTATGGTAGAGTTTTAGAAGGAATTGGTTTTATTTTTGTTTTTGTTATATTTCTTGCTTATCGTTTTTTACACCCTTTGTATTTAATAAAAAAGGAAGCTTCTAGCAAAAAAGTACAAAAACAAATGAAAAATACTTATACTTTTTATGATGATTTTGTTACGATTTTTAATGGAACAGACCGTGTAAAATTACGTTATTTTAAGTTTTATAAAATTTATGAAGACGGAAATCGTTTTTATTTGTATTTAGATAAAACTCATTCCTATGTGTTATTAAAAAATAATTTTTCCATCGGAAAGCCAGAGGATTTTTATGGGTTTATGAAGAAGAAGTTGTGGAAGAAAATATAGCATATATACGTTAAACATTTTAATAGGAAAAGGTCTCTAAGTATTGTATCCAATACTTAGAGACCTTTTCTTTTCTATTTAATTTTAGCTTTTATATTTCATGTCATTTTTTAGTTTGTATTATTGGGTCAAATTAATGTCCCAACTTGATGTAGTACTATTGTATTCGAGTAAGTCGGATGGAATACACACCACTGGACGTATTGTAACATATTTTCCACTAGGTGGCTGCCTACGATTTAATTTACAATAATTGTTTTTTACATCAAGCCTATATATGTTAACCTTATTGGGATAATTATTTGGAGTGGATAAATAATATCCATCACAATCTGATATTGGTCTTTCATATGGAAAGTATAATCTATTATTGCCTGCTATTACCTTCAAACTCAAACCGCCGTTTATATCAAATCCCTTTACTAAAATACCATTTTCATCATTTCCTTGGATTTCCATTTTATTGGCATATACATCATTAAAACTAGCAATAAACATTTCTAATGTCGGACTTCCAATCGCAGTTGTTCCTCTACTCTTTAATTCTTCTGTTACAAATACATCCCATGCATCTGTATTTAATAATCTTGATACATATTTTATATTGCCGTTTGTTTTATTTTCATCCCAACTCATCATAAATCTATCACGTACTTCTTGTGTTATTTCTACATAACTTGGTATTGTTGCCCAAGATGCTCCATATGTTCCACTTATAGTCATCCCCGTCGCAGCGGTTGGAACTTTTCCTACTGGCAAATATCCACTGATTATAATAAATGTCTCGTTCCTTTCTTCATTAATATAAAATATCTTCCAATCATTTACTCCATTCGCACTATAATTTACTTTCTGTCCATATTTTGATACTTTTGGGTTTACCATTTTGATACTAACTTCATTACTATCTGTCGTGTTTCCTGCTTTGTCGTAGGCTTTTGCATATATGTTATAGGTATCATAGGATAATCCTTCTATTTCATTTGTTGTATATGGTGTTGTAGGATACTCTGTATCACTTGCTTTTTTTACATAATATTCATACTTCTCTATTCCACTACATGCACTTACTTGTGTTGCTTTGGTATCTTCTGTATTTCCTCCTATTACTATTTTTGCTTCTACTTGTGTGGCTGTTATGGTAAAGGCTTTTGGAGCTAGATTATCGATTGTTGTTATTTCTAGCTCTCTTTGTATTGTTTCTCCATTTGCTAATACGGCTTGTATTAAGTATTTTCCATTACTTGTTACTTCATAGATTCCTTCTTCTTTTTTTGTCATTCCTTCTGGTATGTTAAGACTTGTTACGGTTTCTCCTTTGGTTTTGACACTTACTGAAATTTCTACTGGACCTTTGGTGTAGCCTTTTGTAATTACTTTTGCTTGTATTCTTGCTACTCCATCTGGTACCATGTCTACAATAATGACATTTCCGTTTTCATCATAGCCTAATGTAATTACATATCCTCCTGTAATTCCTGTTTGTTCCTCTATATCAATTTCTTCAAATACTCCTTTTTCTTCTAATTTATTTAAGGCGTATTCTA
>JAAWJM010000024.1 GCA_022796855.1 Clostridia bacterium
ACAAGAGATAAAGCAAAAAAAGTAGCAGAGGGAATGTATGCAAATAATAATGCGGTAATCAGTAGATTATGTAGTAGTTATGCATGGGATACAGCATTACAATTTATAGAAACAAACCATGTAGGATATGCGACCAATAGTGAAGGAGATAATTATTTAGGAGAATTGAAAAATACAGGAATCGGAAGTATCCCAAGAAATAATATCTATGATATGGGAGGAAATGTGATGGAATGGACGACAGAGGTTTGTAGTTACCAAGACCGTCCTTGCACCAGGCGTGGGGGCGATTACTACGGTACTGCTAGCGTCATTCCTGCGGGCAGTCGTAGCTACGATAGCCAGACCCATGCGAACGTCTACATCGGTTTCAGACCCACTTTATTTGTAGGACTGTAAGCTGAAGAAATTATGACTATACAATAAGAAGTAGTATATAAAATGATATAGAGTAGAATGACAAAGAAGCCATTTTACGAATTGTAAATACGTAAAATGTTTTTGTTCTGTTCTGGTATTGAAAATACCAGACGTAACAAAAACATTTTAGCGTGGTACCACTAGCGTGGTACTAATTTTTTTATAAAAAATTAGTACACATAACCAAAAGGAGTGGTAAAAAAATGAAATTTATAGAAGAAGTAAAAAAGTTACAAGAAGAATTTAAAGGACATGTTATGTTAGTAAAATGTGGAATATTTTATACAGCAATCGGAAAAGATGCTATTATATTACACGGATTATTAGGAATGCATTTAATTTGTATGAAAGAAAAATTATGCAAAAGTGGCGTATTAGATAAAAATATTGATAAATTTATAAAAGAAATGGATGAAAGAAACCTAAGTTTTGTAATATGTGATTATGATAAAAATAAAATCGGAAACAAGATAACTCCAATTTGTATTAGAGATAACAAAGTAATAGAAGAACAAAGAGAATGTTTAGACTGTGAAGCATGTGACCGATACAAAAAATATATGAGTGTAGAAAAATTATTAGAAGAGCAAGAAAAAGGGAGAAGAAAATGAAACCACAAAAAGATAGTTTAATTTTAATACCAAAATACCAAGCATACATGCAATACATCATAGAAATCATCTTTAAAATACCAAGAACCGAAAAATTCAATATTGGAAACGAATATAAACAAAGTATGTACCAAACGTTAGAAAATATCTTAATCATTAGCAAATTAGAAAAAGAAAAATGCTTAGAATATGTAAATAGAATTGATGCTAGCCTTAATGTACAAAGAATATTACTACGCATTATGTATCAGAACCACTGGATTGATGCCAAAAAGTTCAATGTAGCAATTGATAAAATATATGAAATTGGAAAAATCATAGGAGGATTATTAAAATACTATGGCAAAAACAATAAGGAACTTGTATGATAAAGAATTGACATATGAAAATTTAATGAAAGCACATCTTCAAAGTAGAAAAAATAAAAACAATAAAAAAGACATCATTTTGTTTAATCTAAAACAAGAAGAATATATTAAATGGTTATATGAACAATTAAGCAATATGACCTATAAACATGGTGGATATCGTACATTTTATATTTATGAGCCCAAAAAACGAAAAATCGAAAGCTCAAGATATATGGATAGAATAGTACATACGTGGTATGTAAATCACTTTATGGAAGAATATTTTATAAAACAATTTATTGCTACTTCATATGCCTGTATTAAGAAAAAAGGAATGCATAAAGCAGCACAAGAGGTACAAAAAGCAATGAGACATTGTAGTAAAAAATGGCAAGAATACTATATTTTAAAAATGGATGTAGCCAAATATTTTGCTAATATCGATAAAGATAAGTTATATCAAATTTTAACAAGAAAAATACAAGATAAAAAATTATTATGGCTTACCAAAGAAATAGTATATTCAAGTGAAGGAAAAAAAGGCATACCAATTGGAAATTATACCTCACAAGTATTTGCAAACATCTATCTAAATGAAGTAGACCAATATATAAAACATAAGCTAAAAGTAAAATACTATTATCGTTATATGGATGATTCGGTATTAATGGTAGAAACAAAGAAAAAAGCAAAAGAAATTTTAATACAAATTCAAACATTTTTAAAAGAAGAATTAGGATTAGAATTAAATAGCAAAACGCAAATTTTTAAAAACAAACAAGGAGTTAATTTTTGTGGCTATCAAATAAATGAAACTAGGTTAAAAATACGAGACAAAGGAAAACGAAAATTAAAGAAGAAAATAAAAAAATTAAAATATGAAATACGAACCAGAAAAATGACAAGTAAAGAAGCAAAAAAGTACTTATGCGGTCATATAGGTTACATACAGCATGCAAACGTAAGAGGCTTAACCGAAAAATTATTTGAAACAGAGTAATGGGGATAAATGAAAAAGGTTTATAGTAACCAAGACAATCCTTGCACCAAACGTGGGGGCAATTACAACAATACTGCTAGCGACAATCCTGCGGGCAATCGTAACAACAATAGTAAGTTTTTAAAGTAACAGAATATATGTATTTTTCAAATTTAATTAAAATAGGATATAGAGATGAACGAAGTATTTATAATGGGAAAAGTAGTAAGTAAAGTAGAATTTGACTTTGTATATAAAGGAACACATATATCAAAAGCAAAGTGTGAAATCGAAATAAGCAATAAATCAAAAATACAGATAATTGGATATGATAATATAGCTGATTTTATGTATCAAAGCCTAAAAGAAAGTGATGTAGTATTTATATATGGAAGAATAAGTGGTAGTAATCTTATTTTAAAACAGATACAAAAAATAATACGATTAACCAAAAGAGAAAAATGAAAAATAAATAAAAAGAGTAAAAAAGATAAGAAAAAAATAATTGCACTCATTATATTAGTTATGTCGCCAATCATATTGATTTATTCAGGTTATCAAATTATATATTGGGTAAACAGTAATATTGAATTAAAAAGAATGAAAAAAGTACTTGCTGAAGTTGTAAAGATAGAAGAAAATGAAGATGAAAACGGAGAAGTAACAAAAACCATAGATTTTGAAAAACTATTAGAAACAAATAAAGATGTGGTAGGGTGGATCAGTATCAAAAATACAAAGGTAGATTATGCAATCGTACAAGGCAAGGATAATGAGTATTACCTAAAGAGGAATATAAATAAAAAGAAAAGTTAATGTGGAAGTATTTACTTAGATTATAGAGCACAAGCAGATTTTAGTGATGAGCATACAATCTTAAAAGAAGAAAAAGGCGAATATTTAGAAAAGGCGATACAGGCAAACAAAATAGAAGAAGCGGAAGTCACACAATTGTAATATTTCTGTCATCAATATTTAATAGTAAAAATAGCAAAAACACTTGCTTTAAAATAAAATGTGTAGTATAAATAAAGAAACAAGGAATAAAATTACAAAGGAGGAAATAAAATGAGCGAGAAAATAATGGGTGGAGTAGAAACAGAATTTGTATCAGAATCAACATTACCAGCAAAAACTGGTTTCTGGCCAAAAGTAAAAGCATTTTTATTTCAAGAAATAAAAGTAGAATTAACACCAGCACAACAAAAATTTGAAGACGACTTAAATGATTTTCTACATATTGAACTTACATGGCAAGATTTTCATGATTTCTTATTCCAAGAAATTACATTTGGAAAAAAGAAAGAAAAATAAACCATAACAAGCGGAACTTAGATTTTCTAAATAGTTTATGTATTTAGAAAATCCAAGTTCCGTTTTTTTTGCATTTTAGAAATTGTTAATTCGTTTTTTTGTCCAAATAACTTGACAGTTTTATAGAATACATATAAAATAGAAGGGTAGGTTTAATATATAAAAAAAGGAATGATATATATTAGAACATTGAAAATTAAATAGAAAGAGGTGTAAGATTATGGAAATCGTAATCGTAATCGCCACTGTTCTAATCTCAGCTGTTATTTTTATACCAGTCGGTGTAGGAATTCGTAAAAAAATAGCTGAATCTAAAATCAAAGGTGCAGAAACAGAAGCAAACAAGATATTAGAACTTGCCAATAAAGAAGCTGAAAATAAGAAAAAAGAAGAAATATTTAAAGCAAAAGAACAAATTATGCAAGAAAGAAAAGACTTAGAGCAAGAGATTAGAGAAAGAAGAGGCGAAATTCAAAAACAAGAATCAAGAATGATGCAAAAAGAGGAAAATCTTGATAAAAAAGAAGAAGCATTAGAAAGAAAAGAAAGGGAAAACGATAAGAAGTATCAAGAACTAGACGAAAAAGAAAAACAATTAGAAAATGCAGTACAAGAGCAAATTGATAAACTACAACAAATTGCTCATTTATCTGTAGAAGAAGCCAAAAAGATTTTACTAACAGAAGTAGAAAAACAAATTAAACAAGAAAAAGCAAATATCATTCGAGAGGAAGAAGCAAAAGCAAAAGAAGAATCTACAAAAAAAGCAAAAGAACTCTTAACTTATGCCGTTCAAAAATGTGCAGCAGACCATACATCTGAGACAACCGTTTCCATTGTTAATCTTCCAAATGATGATATGAAAGGTAGAATTATTGGTAGAGAAGGTAGAAACATAAAGACCATCGAAAACCTAACAGGAATTGACTTAATTATTGATGATACTCCAGAAGCCGTTATTTTATCTGGATTTGACCCATTAAGAAGAGAAGTTGCCAAAATTGCACTAGAAAAACTAATTGAAGATGGAAGAATTCATCCAGCTAAGATTGAAGAAATGGTAGAAAAAGCAAAAGAAGAAGTACAAGCCATGATTAAATCAGAAGGAGAAAGAGCAACATTAGAAACTGGTGTTATGGGGCTAAACCAAGAATTAGTAATGTTACTTGGAAAACTAAAATATAGAACCAGTTATGGACAAAATGTACTAAATCATTCAATCGAAGTATCCAACTTAGCAAGAATTATGGCAGACGAATTAGGTTTAGATACCAAACGTGCAAGACGTGCAGGACTATTACATGATATTGGAAAAGCACTAGACCATGACATGGAAGGAACACACGTAGAAATTGGTGTGGATATTTTGAAAAAATTCAAGGAAAATCCACTAGTGATTAATGCTGTACAAGCTCATCACGGAGATGTAGAGCCACAAACCTTAGAAGCGGTTTTGGTACAAGCAGCAGATGCCATTAGTGCATCACGTCCAGGAGCAAGAAGAGAAACCTTAGAAGCCTACATCAAACGTTTAGAGCAATTAGAAGAAATTGCAGATTCTTTTGAAGGAGTCGATAAATCATTTGCCATCCAAGCAGGTAGAGAAATTCGTATTATTGTAAAACCAGAAAAAATTACTGATGCAGAAATGACAGTACTTGCAAGAGAGGTTGCAAAAAAAGTAGAAAATGAAATGGATTATCCAGGACAAATTAAAGTAAATGTGATTCGTGAATCACGAGCAATTGAGTATGCGAAATAAGAAAAACCAGTAAGCAAATAACAAAATTTGCTTACTGGTTTTTTTGTTCATGCAATTAGGTATAATTATACAGACGGATGTCCAACAAGCCTTATAAAGCTTTGAAGAGACGCATAAACATAGCCATCTATGGTAGCCTGTGCTACAATATATGCGAAGCTATTTTCAGGAAAAGTACCATTTTGCATGGCAAGTGTTGGTTTTTCGATGTCTAATTTACCGTCTTCTGTAAACCCCTTAAAAATAGAGTTTTTGTAAAGAATAGGTCTTTTATGGAAAAAATCCTGAAGAGCCTCTTTACCTTTTGCAGAAGTGAGTAAGTCCCGGTGGACAAAAATCAAAGTTTCACTGTTTGATAATATCATTATTTTGACCTCCTTGCCTAAAATCAAACAATTAAAAATTTACATGAAACAAAACTATTACAACATAACTGTTTACATAATTCAAGGAAAAAGCATAAAATGCAAGGTGATTTCACGAAATATGACAAAAATCTAATATTTGCAATTTAAGAAATAAGTATTAAACAAATTTTATTGCAAAAGTCTTACAAAGGCTTGCAAGAAAGCCCCTTTAACAAGGGGGCTGTCCACGAAGTGGACTGGGGGTTCTTAAGAAAGGAGAACTCAATATATATACCATATAATAAAAATTCAATTCGGAAAATCCAGAAAATTAAGAAATCAATCGACCCCAGAAGAAAATAAACTTTGGTATCAATACCTTTCAAAATATCCCATAAGATTTATAAGACAAAAGCCAATAGATAATTACATATTAGACTTTTATTGTCCTGAAAAGAAAATCGAAATAGAAATAGATGGAAGCCAACATTATACAGAAGAAGGAAAAGAATATGATAGAATACGAACAGATATATTGAATACATATAAAATAGAAAACAAGTGTAAGAACCCCCAGTCCACTTCGTGGACAGCCCCCTTGTTAAAGGGGCTTTTTTGCAACGCTTTGTGAGACTTTTGCAATAAAATTTGTTTAACACTTATTTCTTAAATTGTAAATATTACATTTTTGTCATATTTTGTGAAATCACCTTGCATAAAATGAAATATTTATTTGAGATAGACCTTTGAAGTAACGGGCGACTACTAGTCGCTCCTACGGTTTATTTTCAACAAAAGTTTGTGCAAAGGGTGTTTTCATTTCTTTTAATATAGTGTATAATAACCACATAAGAAAAGAAAGGAAGATGTAGTTTGAGAATTTTAGCGGTAGGAGATATTGTAGGAGAAAACGGCTTAAAAAAGGCAGGAGAAGTGTTGCCAAAATTAAAACAAGAAAAAGAGATTGATTTTGTAATTATGAATGGCGAGAATGTAGCTGACGGCATGGGGATTACCCATAAATTATATAAAGAAATGTTACGAATAGGAGTTGATGTAGTAACACTTGGGAATCATACTTGGGCAAAAAAAGATGTATTTTCTTTTATTGAAGAAGAGGAGAGGCTGATTCGTCCAGCCAATTATTCAAAAGGACTTTTAGGAAAAGGATATGTAATTGTAAAATGTAAACAAAAAAAGATAGCAGTTATTAATTTAATTGGAAGAACCGAAATGAACGTCTTATCAGAAAATCCTTTTACCAAAGTAACCGAAATATTAGAAGAAATAAAAGATAAGGTAGACGTGATTGTGGTAGATTTTCATGCAGAAGCGAGTGCTGAAAAAATCGCAATGGGGTATTTTTTAGATGGAAAAGTAAGTATCATGTTTGGTACCCACACCCATGTACAAACCGCAGATGAAACCATTTTAGAAAAGGGAACGGGTTATATTACCGATATTGGTATGACAGGACCAATAAAATCTGTTATTGGGATGGAAGTAGAGGCATCGTTAAAAAGATTTGAAACAAGTCTTCCAGAACGATATAAATTAGCTAGCGGAACATGTGGCTTTTCGGGGTGTATTTTTGAAGTTGATGACGAAACTTGTCGAGTGGTGAAAGTTAAACGCGTAAAAATGTAGAAATAGAGCGAAGAAACACGACGAAAACTTCCTGTTTTTTCCAAAAAATACTAGACAACAATCTTAAAATATAATATAAATATACTTGTTAAAAAATGAAACAAAAATTAAATTTTAGGAGGCAGAAAAAATGGAAGTTTTAAAAATTTCATCAAAATCAAATCCAAACTCAGTAGCAGGAGCAATTGCTGGTTTGGTAAAGGAAAATGAAAGAGCAGAAATGCAAGCAATTGGAGCAGGAGCATTAAACCAAGCAATAAAAGCGGTAGCAATCGCAAGAGGGTTTGTTGCACCAACAGGAGTGGATCTTGTTTGTGTACCAGCATTCGCGGAGGTTCAAGTAGAAGGGGAAGACAGAACCGGAATTCGCATTGTGGTAGAATCAAGAGATTAAAAATGGAATGTTAAATAAATGTGGGGGGAAACGAATAAAAGGTTCTCTCCCTTTTTTACAATATATTTGTAATTTATGATTGCATCTTAATGAAATTTACGATATGATTGTAGTGCAAAAAAAAGGAGGCAAAAATGAAGTCGAATGTAACAAAATACCTATTTATTATCATTGTAATAAGTTTGTTAATTACTGCAGGATATTATATTTATCATACTCAAAAACCAAAAGAGGAAAAAGCCTTACCTCAAGAAACCGAAGAAGAAATAGAAATTATTACCAATCTTCGTTTACCAGTAGTAGCCTTTGATACCATAAATCCAATATTAAGCAAAAACCAAAACATACAAGATATATCCAGACTTATTTATGAACCACTTTTAACCATAACCAGTGATAATCGAATTGAATTATGCCTTGCCAAAGAATGGAGTAAACAAAGTGAAACATCGTATGTAGTAAAGTTAAAAGAAGATGTGAAATGGCAAGATGGTCATTTATTAACTGCAAAAGATGTTCAATTTACCATAGACCGATTAAAAGAATTAGGAGGAAATTCGATTTATGCTTATAATGTTGAAAAGGTAAATGGTGTTGAAGTAATTGATAATACCACCATAAAAATCAATTTAAGTGAGGAAGTGCCATTTTTTGAATATTATTTAACATTTCCCATTTTATCGAATGTGTACTATTTAAATGAAGATTTTGTAAATACGGCAAAAAATAGTGCACCAGTAGGAACAGGAAGATTTAAAATTGCTAGTCATAATGAAAAAATTGTGTTACAGAAAAACCAAACATGGTGGAACCGTGAGGAAGAAGAAAGTAAATTAGAAGAAATACAAATAATCAAATATCAAAATATGGGAGAAGTGTATAATGCATTTAAAATAGGAAATATTGATATGTTTACGACAAAAACACTTCAAATAGAAGACTATATTGGAACGATTGGCTATCATAAAAAAGAATACTATGGAGAAATGTTAGATTATCTTTCTTTTAATTGCAAAAATAGTGTATTAGCAAATACGGAAGTAAGAAAAGCGATTTCTTATATTATTGATAAAGAAAATATCGTGGGGACGATATATCGTGGTGGATACAATGTTGCTAATTTTTCCTTAGAAGATGAAAATTACCTTTACCAAAATAAAAAAGTAGAATATGAAAGAAACCATGAAATGGCAAGAACCATACTAGAGCAAGCAGGATGGGTATATAATCAAAAAGCATGGTACCGTGTAAAGAATTACCGAACCGAACGATTACGATTGGATTTGATTGTAAGCAGTAGTAATGAAAATAGAGTACAAGTAGCAGAAAATTTGAAGCAAGTATTAGGAGACTTTGGAATTACGATTACAATAAGAAAAGTATCAGATGCACAATACCAAAGCTATTTACAAAATAAAAATTATGATATGATATTAACAGGAGTAAACCGAGGAATTGCACCAGATTTATCAACCTATTTTGGGCAAAACAACATAGCAAATTTTGTAAATGAAGAAATGATAAATTTATTGAAGGAAGTAAAAGATATAAGAGAGGAAACCATATTAAAAGAAAAATACAATCGAATGATTGAAATTTACCAAGAACAAATGCCATATATCTTTTTATATCATAATAAACAAACACTCGTATATAGTCCCAATGTAATTGGTGACGTAAATCCCAACCGATATAATGTATACGAAGGAATTGAAACTTGGTATAGACAATAAAAATAAAAAAATTAGAAAAAACTCTTGACAAATGAAAAATGTAATGTAATAATACAGTTACAAACAAACGTTTTTATCATAATACATAGAACGATTGGTAAGTGGTAAAGCCACTAACTTAGGTCATTTATAAAAATAGGAGGAAAAAAGAATGGAAAATTCAGAAAAGAAAAAAGCATTAGAAGCAGCAATGGGACAAATCGAAAAACAATTTGGAAAAGGTTCTGTTATGAAATTAGGAGAATTTCAAGCAATGAACATAGAGGCGGTGCCAACAGGTGCCTTAGGCTTAGATATTGCACTAGGAATTGGTGGAGTGCCACGTGGAAGAATTATCGAAATTTATGGACCAGAATCTTCTGGTAAAACGACCCTTGCTCTACACGTTGTTGCAGAAGCACAAAAAATGGGAGGAGAAGCAGCATTTATTGATGCAGAACACGCACTAGATCCAGTGTATGCAAAACACTTAGGAGTTGACATCGATAACTTAATTGTATCTCAACCAGATACAGGAGAACAAGCCTTAGAAATTACCGAAAGCCTAATTCGAAGTGGAGCATTAGATGTTATTGTTGTAGACTCTGTTGCAGCACTTGTACCAAAAGCAGAAATCGATGGGGACATGGGAGACTCCCATATGGGGTTACAAGCAAGACTTATGTCACAGGCATTGCGAAAATTAGCAGGAGCCATCAATAAAACAAAAACAGTTTTAATTTTCATCAACCAATTAAGAGAAAAAATAGGAGTTATGTTTGGAAACCCAGAAACCACAACAGGAGGAAGAGCACTAAAATTCTATGCCTCTGTTCGTATGGATATAAGAAAAGCCGAAAATATTAAACAAGATGGGGAAGTAGTAGGAAGCAGAGCAAAAGTAAAAATCGTGAAAAACAAAGTAGCACCACCATTTAGAGAAGCTGAATTTGATATTGTGTATGGAAAAGGTATATCCAAAGAAGGAAACATATTAGACATGGGAGTAAACCTAGACATTATTGAAAAAAGCGGTTCATGGTTTAGTTATAATGGCACTAGAATTGGACAAGGAAGAGAAAACGTAAAACAATATTTATTAGACAATCCAGAAACCATGAAAGAAGTAGAACAAAAAATAAGAGATAATTTTGCCAAAGCCTTTGAAAAAAGCCTAGGAGAAGACTTATCTGTTGATGAAGATGAAGAATAAAAAGCAAATAAAAATGTAGGGGCAGGCCTTGTGTCTGCCCAAAAAATATGCCAATAAAGGGCAGACATAAGGCCTGCTCATATGTACGAAAAACAAAATGATGGAGGAATGAAATGTATTCCATAGAAGAATTTGAAAAAGAAAAAGCGAAAGTTATGAATTATATTATGTACAAAAAAAGAACCATACAAGAAGTAAAAAATAAATTTCAGAGTACTATACAAAAGGATCTATTATGTGATATTATAGAATATGTAAAAGAAGCAGGTTATTTAAATGAAAAGGATTATGTAAAAAGAGCTGTCAATGAATTTATGGCATTAAAGACCTTATCTATAAGAGAAATGCAATATAAGCTTTACCAAAAAGGTGTTCCAAAAGATTTGATAGAGGATTACTTTTATGAGCATACAGATGAAATGGAAGAATACGAAAAGGCTTCTGCACAAAAGATAGTAGGCAAAAAACAAGCAACATTAGAAAATGAAGAAATAAGAAATTATTTAATGAAAAAAGGATATAAAGAAAGAATCATAAAGGAAGTATTAGAATGCAAAACATATTAACAATGCAAACAAAACAATATGCAATAAAAATTAATAATTTTGAAGGGCCACTTGATTTACTATGTCATTTAATCGACAAAAACAAGATGGATATTTATGATATTCAAATAAGTGAAATTGCGGATCAATATTTAGAATACATACATAAAGCAGAAGAAATGAACTTAGAAATAACAAGTGAATTTCTCATTATGGCATCAACTTTACTATATCTAAAATCCAAAGGACTTCTTCCAAAACAAGAAGAGTTAGAAGAAGAACTAACCGAAGAACAATTAATTGCAAGAATTATCGAATATAAAGCCTATAAAGAGATAGCAGAAAAGTTAAGACAAAACTATAACGAATATTCGAATCGCTTTTTTAAATTACCAGAACAAATTAGACTACCAAAACAAGAATTAGAAAAAGAATACACAAAAGAATTGTTAGAAAAAATATATGAAAGGCTAATAAATAAGAACAAGAATCGTTTAAATAAAAATGCGGAAAATATAAAAAAGATTGCTATTACTGACACATATACAGTAGCAAGCAAAGTAAAAGAAATGTTTAAAGAACTCTTAAGAAAACCCAAATTTGTATTTAACCGATTATATTCTTTATCAAAATGCAATAAACAAGAAGTAGTAACAGCATTTACAGGACTATTAGAATTGACCAGAAGAGATAAAGTAAAAACAACACAAGAAGAATTGTTTGGAGATATTGTAGTAGAGAAAAATAGGAAAGCAATGTGAAATAAATAAAAAAACTTTGAAAAACCCTTGATTTTTACAAATAAACGGGGTATAATAAGTATGCAAAACATAAAAAACTAGAAGAGTGGGAACCAATCCCACTCTTCGGTTGTTCTAACGCATAGAATGATTTGTAATCGCCAAAGGCGATAACTTAGGTCATTTATATTAAGGAGGATACGGCATTGGCTAGTATTGAAGAAAAAGTAGAAACTCTTTTGCAGTCTAAAATCACAGAGTTGGGATATGATTTATATGATGTAGAATATGCAAAAGAGGGAAAAAATTATTTCTTACGTATTTTTATTAATAAGGAAAATGGAATTGACTTAAACGATTGTGAGAAAGTAAATGATGGAATTATGGATTTATTAGATGAGGCAGATTATATAAAGGAACAATATTTCCTAGAAGTATCATCACCGGGAATTGAGCGAGTATTACGAAAAGATAAACATTTAGATACTGCAATAGGTGAAAAAATTGAAGTAAGCCTATATACCACAATCGATAAAAAGAAAAAAATCGAAGGAATTCTAACAGGTTATGATGAAAATAAGATTACAATGACCTATGAAAATGATGAAATATCGGTATTAAGAAAGAACATTTCACAAATGAAAACCAAATACGACTGGAACAAATAACGAAAAAAAGCGACTAACCAAAAGGCCCCTTTACTTAAGGGGGCTGTCAGCGAAGCTGACTGGGGGTTCTTATATAAATTAAAGGGAGGAAAAGGGAAAATGAGAGCAATTGATAACAAAGAATTAATTTTAGCATTAGAAGAACTTGAAAAGGAGAAAGGAATTCAAAAATCTTATGTAATAGAGGCGATTGAGCAAGCATTAATTACAGCCTATAAAAGAAATTTTGATTCAGCTGAAAATGTAAAAGTAGTAATGGATCAAGTAACAGGGGAAGCTCATTTATATGCGGTAAAAGAAGTAGTAGAAGTAGCCGAGGATGATAAGTTACAAATCAATTTAGAGAATGCTAGAAAGATTAGTAAAAAATTAGAAATTGGTGATAGTGTAGATGTAGAAATGGTACCAAAGGATTTTGGTAGAATTGCGGCACAAACAGCAAAACAAGTTATTATTCAAAAATTAAGAGAAGCAGAACGTGACATTGTATTTAATGAATTTAATGAAAGAAAAGGTGAAATTGTTTCTGGTATTATTCAAAAAGCAGATACCAATATTGTTGTAATGGATCTTGGAAAATTAGAAGGAATTATGCCAGCAAAAGAACAAATTCCAACAGAACAATATCGTGTAAATCAGAAAATAAGAGGATATGTACTAGATGTGGTAAAAGGAATGAAGGGAAATCCACAAGTAGTGGTTTCTCGTGCTTGCCCAGAATTTGTAAGAAGATTATTTGAATTTGAAATACCAGAAATTTATGAAGGGCTTATTGAAATTAAAAGTGTATCAAGAGACCCAGGTTACAGAAGTAAAGTAGCAGTATATTCTACCAATCCGAATATTGACCCAGTAGGTTCTTGTGTAGGGCAAAAGGGAGTACGTATTCAAAATATCATTAATGAGTTAAATGGTGAAAAAATTGATGTGATTGAATGGAATGAAGACCCAAGCATTTATATTGCAGCAGCATTACTTCCAGCACAAGTATTAGCAGTAGATGTGAAAGAAGAAGAAAAATTTGCACAAGTGATTGTACCAGATGACCAATTATCATTGGCAATTGGAAAATCGGGACAAAATGCAAGACTTGCTGTAAAACTAACTGGTTGGAAAATTGATATTAAATCGGAATCACAATTTAGAGAAATGATTGCCTCTATGCAGGAGGAACAACCAAAAGAAGAATAGACGAAGGGAAGGTGTTTTCTTTTGAAAAAAATACCACAAAGGACTTGCATGGGTTGTAACGAAAAAAAGAACAAAAATGAGTTAATTCGAATTGTAAAATCGAATGATGGACAAATTAATATTGACAAAACAGGAAAAATGCCCGGACGAGGTGCATACATATGTGAAAGAAAAGAATGTTTAGAAAAGGCAATTAAAACCAAGAGAATCGAAAGAGTGTTTGAGACTAAAGTGGAAGAAGAGATTTATGAAAAATTAAGAGGTGTGATGATTGAACAATCATAAAATAGAAGGGTTATTAGGATTGTGTATGAAAGCAGGGGGAGTCTGTTTTGGAACCGAAGCCTGTATGGAACAAATCCAAAAAAGAAAAGTAAAACTGGTCTTGGTGGCAGAGGATGCAGCCCAAAGGACGAAAAAGAATTTTGAAATGGCATGTCATAAAAACGAAATACCACTGTATATTTACGGAACGATAGAGGAATTAAGTAATGCAATTGGCAAACCAAATAAAGCGATTTTTGGAATTCGAAACCAAAGTTTTGCGATGGAAATTCAGAAAATAATTAATGGGGGTGAAATTATTGGGTAAGGTAAAAATACACGAAATTGCAAAAGAACTTGACTTAACCAGTAAAGAAATTATAGAGAAAGCTAAGAAATTGGGGATTGAAGTAAAAAACCATATGAGCTCGGTTGAGGAAGAATATGCAAAAAAAATAAAGGAGAGTTTGAAAACGAAAAAGAAAGTAGAAAATAAGAAAGAGGACAAACAAGAGAAAAAAGCAAAACCAGAAGCACCAGTTATTATTCGTAGGGAAGTTATTGTATCCGAGGAAGAACTTGCAAGAAGGGAAGAAGAAGAAAAGAAAAGAAAGCTAGAAGAAAAACGTAAAGAAGTTGGTTTTATAGAAAGAAATACCAACAAGGATTATAATATCGTATATCGTAATAAACCGTCAAAACCAATGACGGTAAGTGAGCTATTTGGTTTAAAAACACCAAAACAAGAACCAAAAGAAGAAAAGGTATTACCAGTTTCTGAAACAGAAGAAAACAAAACCATCAGTAAGCAAGAAGAAAAAGAAGAACAAGATGTAAAACAAGAAGTGGAAGCTAATGTTGACAAAGACGAAATCTTAAACAATAACCAAAACAAGGAAGAACTAGATAATAACGAAAAAGGACATCATATGGCGAACAATAATCAGGATTTAAATGGCGATTACCAAACGAATAACGAGAAAAATGGCAATCGTTTAAATAGCAACCCTCAAAACAGTGATTACCAAACAGGCAATCAAAATAGTAATTATGCTAATAACAATCGTCAAAACAATCATTATCAAAACAGTGGATACCAAGGTGGTAGCCGTCAAAATGGTGGTTATCAAAATAACCGTCAAGGTGGTAATTTCCAAAATGGAAACTACCAAAATAATCGTTTTCATAATAATCAAAATAATGGTTATAATGATAGACAAAGGGATAATGGATTTAGAAGAGATAATCGTTTGCAGAACCAAAATGGATATAGACAAAATGGTGGATTTGGAGGACAAAACCGAAATAACTTTGGAAGAGATAATCGTCCTCAAAATGGGTATAATCAAAACCGAAATGGTGGCTATCGTAATAACCAAAATGGTTATGGAAGAAGACCACTTGATGAAAAAGGAATTGAAAAGAATATTAAAAACATCATGACTGATGTGGTAGAAAAAGAAGTTGTAAGAGAATACAATAAGTCAATTGATAAACAAAAACAAAACCGTTATGAAGAAAACAAGATGAAAAAAGGTCAACGTTCAAAACGTGGTGGAGATTATGAAATTAATGAAGACAAATTAAAAAGCTTAAAACAACATGACCGTTTATCTTCTATGTTTGATGAACAAGATGGTGGTATGCTTGATTTTTATGATTTAACCACCCAAAGAGGTAAGAAAAATAAAAAACGTATGAATAAAGATGAAGAACGCGTAAAACAAAAAATATTTGAATTAACCGAAATTACCATACCAGACCCAGTAACCGTAAAAGATTTAGCAGCTGAAATGAAGAAAACCACAGCAGATGTGATTAAAAAATTATTAGGCTATGGTGTTATGGCAACCATTAATAATGAAGTGGACTTCGATACGGCGTTCTTAATTGCAGGAGAATTTGGTATTACCGCAGTTAAAAAGGAAACAGTAACCGAAGAAGATATTTTATTTGATGAAACTGAAGATACCGAAAATGAATTACAACCAAGACCACCAGTTGTTGTTGTTATGGGACACGTAGACCATGGAAAAACCTCATTATTAGATGCGATTCGTAGTACGAATGTGATTGAAGGAGAAGCGGGTGGAATTACCCAACATATTGGTGCCTATAAAGTTAAAATTAATGATAGAGAAATTACCTTCTTAGATACACCAGGACATGAAGCATTTACCAGTATGAGAGCAAGAGGAGCTCAAATTACCGATATTGCTATTTTAGTAGTAGCAGCCAATGATGGTGTTATGCCTCAAACCATTGAAGCGATTAACCATGCCAAAGCAGCAGAAATTCCAATTGTAGTAGCACTAAACAAAATAGATGTAGAAGGTGCCAACCCAGAAAAGGTAAAACAAGAATTAATGAAATACGAATTAGTACCAGAAGAATGGGGAGGAGATACCATTTTTGTTGAGATATCAGCTAAAAAGAGACTTAATATTGATACCTTATTAGAAATGGTATTATTAGTGGCAGATGTAAAAGAATTAAAAGCAAATCCAAATAAACAATCCAAAGGTACCGTTATTGAAGCAAAACTAGATAAAACAAGAGGACCAGTCGTATCAATGCTTGTACAACGTGGAACTTTAGATGTAGGAGATACCATTGTAGTAGGTTCTGCGATTGGTAGAATTCGTACCATGACCGATGATAAAGGTAAGAAAGTAAAAAAAGCAGGTCCATCGACTCCAGTTGAGGTAACTGGTTTAACCGAAGTACCAGAAGCAGGAGATACCTTCTATGAAGTAAAAGATGAAAAAACAGCAAAACATCTAATTGAAAGAAGAAAACGTCAAGCAAGAGAAAAGAGTATTAATCAAACCGCAAGAGTAAGCTTAAACGATTTATTTAGCCAAATTGAAAAAGGCAACTTAAAACAATTAAATATTATTGTAAAAGCGGATGTACAAGGTTCAGTAGAAGCAGTAAAACAAAGTTTAGAAAAATTAACCAATGAAGAGGTACAAGTAAAAGTAATTCATGCTAATGTTGGTGGAGTAACAGAATCGGATGTTACCCTTGCTAAAGTATCCAATGCCATTATTATTGCTTTCAATGTACGTCCAGACCCAATTGCAAAAGATATGGCAAATAAAGAAGAAGTTGAAATTAAACAATATTCTATTATTTATCAAGCGATTGAAGATGTTGAAGCAGCGATGAAAGGAATGCTAGACCCAGTCTTTGAAGAAAAAGTAATTGGAACAGCAGAGGTAAGACAAACCTTTAAAGTAAGTGGAGTAGGAACCATAGCTGGTGCCTATGTAACTGACGGAAAGATTGCAAGAAATGCAGGTATTCGTGTCATTCGTGATAATGTGGTAATTCATGATGGAAAATTAATTTCTTTAAAGAGATTTAAAGATGACGTAAAAGAAGTAGCATACGGATACGAATGCGGATTGCAAATTGAAGATTAC
This sequence comes from Clostridia bacterium, assembly GCA_022796855.1. GTDB lineage: Bacteria > Bacillota > Clostridia > TANB77 > CAG-508 > RGIG8482. The sequence goes on from JAAWJM010000024.1 coordinate 17,586, forward strand.
AACGATATTATCGAGACAGACACATTAGAAGTGTATGTAATGGAAGAGGTTAAGAAATAGATAGGAGGCAAGACATGCCAAAAAATAATACGAGATTTGAGAGAATAAATGAAGAATTAAAAAAGGAGATTAGTCATATAATTAGTTATGAACTAAAAAATCCTAATGTAACTGGCTTAATTAGTGTGACAAAAGCAAAAATAACACCAGATTTAAAATATGCTAAAATTTATGTTAGTATGTTAAACACAAAAAATGAGACAGAAACATTAGAAGGATTAAAAAAATCTTCTGGATTTATTCGTACTCAAATCGCTAAAAAAATGAATTTAAGAATTACACCAGAATTAGTATTTGAACGTGATGATTCCATTGAATATGGAGCAAGAATTGAAGCAATTTTAAAAGAAATAAAACCAGAAGAAAAAGAATAGGAGAAAGAAAAAATGACGCTAGATAATATAAAAGAAGAAATACAAAAAGCGCAGAATATTGTAATTTTAACACATGAAAATCCGGATGGAGATGCTATTCGGAAGTGCTCTTGGTTTGTATAATGCCTTAATTGATTTAGGAAAAAAGGCAGAAGTGATTGTGCCAGAATATCCTGCTATTTATAACTTTTTGCCAAATGCCGATAAAATGCAAAAAGAAGGTACAAGGGAAATTTATGATTTAGCCATTGCCGTAGATAGTAGTGATGTGAAACGTTTAAATGGTTTTGCTGGTTATTTTGAACAAGCGAAAACAACGATTAATATTGACCATCATAGTGTAAATTCTATGTTTGCAGACTACAATTTTGTAAATCCTGATTCACCAGCTTGTTGTCAAATTCTTATTTTAGTATTGGAATATTTAGGAGTAACGATTACCAAAGAAATAGGAAGTTGTTTAGTAACTGGAATTATTACCGATACTGGTGGGTTTAAATATGCAGGAACCTCAAAAGAAACGTTTGAATTTACAGCATGGCTTTTAAGCATTGGAGTAAATGTTTCCGATATTTACCGTAATGTATTAGAAAGGCAAACCAAAGGGCATTTCGCCTTAAGTAAAATTGCAATGGATCGTTTGGAATTGTTAGAAGACGGAAAAGTGGCTTTTACCTATATTACCAAAAAAGATGAACAAGAAGTGCAAGCACAAAATGGAGACCATTCAGGTTTAGTCGATATTGGAAGAAGTATTGAAGGAGTAGAAGTATCCATTCTTCTTACCGAAAAAGAAGACGGAAGTTACAAAGGGTCATTACGCTCCAACGACTACGTAAACGTATCGGATGTATGCATGATGTTTAACGGAGGAGGACACATCCGAGCAGCAGGATGTCAAATTCATGCACCACTAGAAGAAGCAAAAGAAAGAATTCTTCACGAAGTACGTGAGCATTTGAAAAATTCCTAAAAAAGAATTGACATAAATGGGGAAATGTAGTATAATAAAGTTATGGTAAAAACTTAGTGCGTTTGTAGACATGGAAAAAGAGGGTGTTGAGTGCGAAAGTTTTGTAGATAATACTATTATGAACCTAATTATTAAACTAAACCTAATTACTATTTGTAAATAATAATTACCTCTTAAAACTACATAATAGTGAGGGACAGATTGTTCTGTCCCTATTTATATTTTATGGAGAAAAATAAATGGATGGAATTATTGTAATAAACAAAGAAAAAGATTATACCTCACATGACGTAGTTGCGATTGCAAAAAAGACATTAGGGCAAAAAATAGGACATACTGGTACCTTAGACCCAAATGCCACAGGGGTATTGCCATTATTAGTAGGAAAAGCAACTCAAATTGCAAAATATTTGGTAAATCATGATAAAATCTACCAAGCCGTATTAAAGCTAGGAATAAAGACGGATACTGGCGATTTAACAGGAGAAATATTGCAGGAACAAACAGTGGGTGTATTAGAAACAGAAAAAATACAACAAATCATGTGCTCTATGGTAGGAAAGTTAACCCAAACTCCTCCAATGTATTCAGCAATTAAAGTAAAAGGAAAAAAGCTATATGAATACGCAAGAAAAGGACAAACCATAGAAATACCAAGAAGAAACATCGAAATCTACACTCTAACCCTAGACAAAATAAACCAAGAAAAAAGCGAAATCACCTTCACCGTGCATTGCTCCAAAGGTACCTATATTCGAACACTTTGTGAACAAATTGCCGAAAAACTAGGTACCATTGGTTGTATGAAAGACCTAAACCGCCTACAAGTAGGCGAATTCTCTATAGACCACAGTATTACTATAAAAGAATTACAACAAAAAAAGGATAACCTAGAAGACACGATGATTACCATAGAAGAATTCTTTAACACAAAAGAAAAAATAATCCTAAACAAAAACCAATTCGAAAAATTCTTAAATGGAGTAAAACTACCCTATACATTACCAGAAGAAACCTACCGAATATACAATGAAAAAGCACAATTTATCGGGCTAGGGATTGTACAAAATGGGTTTTTAAAACGAGATGTGGTGTTATAAAAAGGCCCCTTTACTGAAAGGGGGCTGTCGCCGATAGGCGACTGAGGGTTCTACGAATACGAAGACAAATTGACACGGAGATTGACTAGTACATTTGGTAAAATAAGAGAAATGGTGGCAAGGGTAAAAATAGCAATACTGCCTCCGCTTATTTTGATTTTGTTTCCATTCATAAATTCCATAAAATAAGGTTTTTAAAAAGATAAAGATTGAAATCATAAAAATAATCATCCTCATTTGATACACCTACTTTCTTTTAATATTAGCTCTCCATAAGAATATAGCTGGATTTTATGGTAGTATCTACAGATACGTTAAAAAAGGAATCTTTAAAATGGTCTAACCAATTAAAACTTTCCCATTCTTCAAAGGTTGAAAAATTTTGTACCACATGTTTTCCAAAACTGTCAATGTCACTTTTTAATTCTTTTGAAATTTTATATAAATATTCATATAATTTTGTTGTTAAATACGAATTTAGAGCTCCTTCTAAGGTTTCCATTTCATCTGAAGAAATATATTTTGAAGTTTCATCCATGGTTAAAATACGTGCTTCTAGTTTTACATTAGAAGTAATATATGGTGAGCCATTAACTAGCTTTACCTTATTTTTTGTATTTTTAACAAGACGAACACGTAAAGAAATCGTCTCATTTTCTTCAAATGGGCTTGGAATATTGATAATACAACTGTTTAAACTACTAGAAATCATATGATGGCAAATGGTTTCTAGTCCATTTAATTCTCCTACTAACTTATCCCCAGAAAAAACAGCAAGACCCATATTTTCAATATTGCTTTTTCCTTGTATTAAAGTTTCATTTGCTTTATTAGTAGAATCTTTTTCAAAAGAATTTTCCCCTGTATTTAAGTCATGGGTATCATCGGAATTGATACCACCAAGAATGGCATAACAAGTTTGAAAGGTATCGGTGTAATCAGAGAAGAAGTCGCTAAGGGTAATGTTTTGAGTAAAACCGGTATATTCACTAGAAGTAGGAGCAATTTCGTAATATCTTGCCGATAGCTTTTCTAAAACGGGTTTTGAATTGTTTAGAAAATATTCGGCACTACACCTACTAACTAGTACATTACAATCAGGACGGACTTCTACTTTATTCATTAAGGTAAATAAGGTTTCGGAAATGCCATTTGCTGCAAATTCCTCTGAAAATACTATAATCTTACAATGGGCTAAATTGGATTCTTTACTTAAATAACTGTTTAATAAATTAACACCAGAATCAAAAGAATCGCACTCAATGGTAGTAACAATAGAGGAATCGGATTGAGAGGAGCCACCACTTTCGGAAGAGCCACCAGGAACCGAAATTTGGAAACTAAGTTTTAATTTATTATTTTCTCCGAACATCAAAACCAATGGCTACAACAAAGGCTAAATGGTCGATGCTTTGCTCATTATAGCAACCAGAAAGCAAAAAAAGGAGAATGGTTAAAATAAGAAAAAGAGCAGTTGTTGTTTTCCATTTTTTATTCATCATTTAAAACCTCCTTTTTCGAGTCAGGGTGTTTTTTTCGATATTTGATATTAGCAAGAAGAAGAAGGATAAACCCAAGGATAAATACCAAAATAATAGTAAGATAACGAAATACGATATCTTGAATAAAGCGAATTTGTGCAATGTTTTTAGGAATTAGGGCAAATACAAAGATGATAGCACAAAAACAATAAATCATTGGTTTGGTATCTGCTGTTTTGGAAATTTTCTTAAAAATATTTGAAATGGTCCAAACCGTAATGCTTAGGTAAGACATAAGAGATAAAATCCAACCTAAAATAAAAAGAGCATCTGGTCTTTGTAAGAACCTACCAAAATTAGTTCCTCGAATTAGCAAATAAACAGGTGAAATTTCATTTATGGTTAAGACATCTGCAAAGGAGAAAAGAAGAGTAGTCACACTTAACAATAAATAAAAAGCAGAAATACCAATCGAAATGTATGTGATTTTATGAAAATCGCTAGGATTTTTTAGTAAAGGTTTTAAAAAATATAAGTACCCAATTCCTGTAAAAGCAAATAAGTTGCTCATACCACTAAAAAAGGTTTCATTTAAGCCATATCCCCATATAGGAAAAAGTCGTTTTAATTCAAATCTTGAAAAAATACAAAAAAAGGCAATTAGTAAATTTAACAAGATAATGGGTACAATAATGAGATTGCATTTGGTAATGGTTCGGAAGCCAAAACGATTAGCAATAGCAGCAGCGACTAGGAAAAAGAGCAACATCAAACAAATAGTGGCTTTTTCAAAATAAACAACTTTTATCATTTCTGAAAAGTTACGAAGTACAGTACTAGAAATGATAATAAAATATAGCATAAATAAAATACCAAGTATGGTTTTTAATAGCTTTCCTCCTAGAAATTCGCTAATATCTAAAATGTCACTATTACCAAATGGTTTCCATAGTTTTAAGATAAGACCTAAAAATAAGAAAGCCAAAATGGTGATGAAAATGATATTTAAGGGGGAGGAGGAACCGCAGTGTTCTAATATATTTTGTGGTAGATTTAATACTAGATGGTTTAATATAATGATTAAAATAAAGGCAATTCCTTCGACAGTACCGAGTTTTGAACTACTCATAAAAAAACATCCTTTCTGATTGCATATAGGGAAAAATGATTGTTAATGGCTTGTATGTTTCCAAGTCATACTAGTATCAGCTTGTTTTTTAGGTCTCTTGGTATTTAGAAAATCGGCACGATGTTCTCTTTTCCAAGAAGGAGAAAGAAACAAGCCTTTGTAATCTTTGGTAACAGGGATATAAGGCTGTAAATAGGAATAGCCAAAGGATTTTAAGTCGGCAAGGATAAGGGCATGAACAAATAAGCAAATACCGATTCCTAAGAATCCTAAGAAATAGCCAAGTAGTACATAAATAAAACGTGAAACACGGCAGTGGAAGCCAAAGGAAAAGTCTGGAATAGCAAAAGAAGCAATTGCGGTGATGGCAACAACAATAATTAAAATAGGGCTTACAATATTGGCGTCTACGGCGGCTTGTCCTAGAATAAGGGCTCCTACAATTCCAATCGTAGGACCAATGGGAGTAGGAACACGAAGACCTGCTTCACGAATTAACTCAAAGGCAAATTCCATTACCAGAATTTCAAAAATAATGGGAAGAGGGATATTCTCTCTTGAGGAGACAATAGCAAAGAGCAATTCGGTGGGGATAAGTTCTTGATGAAAGTTGGTGATTGCTACATAAAATCCTGGTAGTAATAAGGTTAAAGTAACAGCTAAAACACGAATGATTTTTAATAAATTAGCAAATTGATATTTTAGGTTGGTATCTTCTGGTGAGGTAATAAAATCAATCAGAGTACCAGGAGCGATTAAAGAATATGGACTTCCATTTACTAAAATAACAACTCTACCTTCTAAAAGGAAGTTGGAGGCTTTATCTGGTCTTTCGGTAGAAATCATTTGAGGAAGACTAAATTTCCCGTCATCTTCAATTAATTGTTCTAATTGACCGAGAAGAAAGAATACTGTCAACATCAATATTATTTAAACGATATTTTACCTCGGCTACTAAATCACTGTTGGTAATATTTTCAATATAACAAACAGCACATTTGGTTTTGGTGATTTTGCCAACTTCTATGTTTTCCATAATTAGTTTTTCATTGTTGACAAATCGTCGTAAAAGGGAGGTATTGGTACGGATATTTTCTGTAAAAGCTTCTTGGGAACCACGAATAACAATTTCGTTTTCTGGTTTTCCGATACTTCTTTGTTTAAAGCCTTTTACATCAATATCGAAAACAATATTTAAGGTGTCAACAAAAAGGCTACAATTACCAGAATTTACACTAGAGGCTACATCATCAAAGCTACTAATTTGTTTCACACTGTTTTGAGGAACTAAATGGTTGAAAATGTAAGTTCCTAAATCGAATTTTTTAACTTTTCTTACCACAATATTATTGGCTACTGCTTGTTTTACTGTTTCACTGTCTGGGTTTTGGTACATATTGGAAGTATTTCTAAGCATAAGAGGATCTAAGACAAAATGATTGATACTAGTGGTATCTACCATACCGTCAATGTATAATAAAAATGCTTTATATTCTTTGTTTTTAGCAATTAAACGAAATTCGCGAACAATAATATCACTATTAATGAACGTATTAAATCGGGAGGTAATTGCTTCTAAATTAACATCAATACTAGGAAAAACCTCTTTGGGTGTTTCAAGATTAGCATTATTAGGAGGGGTAGGATTACTTTCTATTTCTTCATTTGTTTCAGGAATCGAAAAATGATATTGTTCTTTTGGGGTATAAGAAAATATATTTTTAAAACAAGTTATCATCGAATTCTTTTTTACTTTTTCCACGTGATTTACTCCAATCTACAAATTATTCTTTCACATATTTTTAACAAAAAAGGAAATAAATATTCATGAAAAAATGAAAAAAGAGCCGACATGATATCGACTCTGTGATTTTATAAAATAATACAAATCAATCCGCCACTACCTTCGTTTACAATACGTTCTAGTGTTTCTTGTAGTTTTCCTTGTGCGTCTTCTGGCATACGGCAAAGTTTATTTTGTAATCCTTCGTTTACTAGTTCGTGTAAGCTTTTTCCAAAGATATTGGATTCCCAAATTTTTTGTGGGTCAGATTCAAATTCAGAAAGTAGGTAATTGACTAATTCTTCGGATTGTTTCTCACTTCCCACAATTGGTGATACTTCGGTTTCAATATTAGCACGAATAAGGTGAATACTTGGAGCAGTTGCTTTTAATTTTACTCCAAAACGAGAACCTTGTTTTACCATTTCTGGTTCATCTAAAATGAGTTCATCAATGGAAGGTGTTACAATACCGTAACCTTTATGTTTTACTTCTTCTAAAGCATAAGCAATTTTGTCATATTCTTTTTTGGTGGAAGCAAGAGTCGTAATAGTAGAGAATAGGTCACCTTCATTGCAAATTTCTACTCCAGAAATTTCAGTTAGTATCTTATAGAATAATTCTTCTTTTAATTGAACAGATATACTAACATTACCAGTTCCTAACATAATGGATTCTAAAGAAGTTTTTTCGATAATATCGGTTTTATAAATAGTACTAATGGAAGCATCTACTTGTTTTAGCATTTTTACATCACAAAAAGCATCTTTCATTTGGGCATATAAGCTTTGTTTTAACCAATGCTCATCACTTAAACCATCCACCCATTTTGGGAAATTAATGTTAATTTGTTCAATTGGGAATTCATATAAAATTCTGGCAAAAATATCATTTAAGTCATCACTATTTAAGTTTGCACAATCAGTTGGAATAACACTGGTTTGATATTTATCTTCTAGTTTTCTTGCAAGTTCCTTGGTATATTCCGAATATGGTTCACTAGAATTTAATACGATAATAAAAGGTTTATTCAATTCCTTTAATTCTTTTACGACTCGTTCTTCCGCAGAAATGTAGTCTTCTCTTGGAATATCGGTAACACTACCATCGGTCGTAAGTAAAATACCAATCGTAGAATGTTCTTGAATTACCTTTTTTGTGCCAATTTCAGCAGCTTCCTCAAAAGGAATTTCCGTATCAGACCAAGGTGTTTTTACCATTCTAGGTGCTTCGTCTTCTAAATAGCCGATGGCATTATTTACCAAATACCCAACGCAATCCACAAGTCTTGTTTTTAATTTCAAATTTTCACCAATGGTAATTTCAATTGCCTCATTTGGTACAAATTTTGGCTCTGTGGTCATAATAGTACGACCAGCAGCACTTTGTGGCAACTCATCTTTAGCACGTTCTCTTTTGTATTCATTGTCGATATTTGGAATGACCAATAAATCCATAAATTTTTTAATAAAAGTAGATTTTCCAGTTCGAACAGGTCCCACCACTCCAATATAAATGTCGCCATCTGTACGTTTTGCTATATCTTCATATAAGCTTAAATTTTCCATTTATTCTATACCCCCTCAAAAAATGTTTGTACAAAATCAACTTTACTAATGTATATTTGAGAGAATTTAGATTATTCCTATTTTAAAAACTTTTTTATTGAAAAATGATGTAATTTATGATATTGTACGGTTAATAAGTACAAAGGGAGGTTTTTGATGAACAAGAAAATCAAATTTTTTATAATAAGTATAGGTATTGTTCTATTTATCATTCTGGGAATAATACTACTATTTTATATTGTAAATGCAAGGAAACCTCATGAAATATACCTTTTAAGCTGTGAATTTGATGTAAGAGGTGTATCAATGAAGATAAAAGAAAATACACTTACCGAAAGTGGAATGGTATTAATGTTTAGTAGTAATGACGATTTTTCATATACATCTTCATCAGGTGATGACTATAAATTATATTATTTAAAAAATGGTAAATGGATTGAATTGCCAAGAGAAGGAAAAGAGTGGAATGCCACAGAGATGACTCTGACCTATCCGCCTACTAAATTACTAGAAGAAAATATTAAATGGAGTAGAAAATATGGACCATTACACAAAAAAGGAAGATATAAATTAGAACAACAAGGTATTTCAATTAATGGTATAGGAGGAAAGTATACAATTGAATTTAAAATTCAATAAAGAAAATATATGAGTACTGTCAAAAATTAACCAAAAAATCACCTCAGGAATAAGATAGGAAAGAAAAGTTTGCATTCTATATTTTTTTGTGGTAAAATGTAGGACGTGAGTAAAAAATAAGCCCCAATAAGGCGTAGGACTAGAAAGGAACGATGTTTCATGGAACAAGAAGTATTAGCAATTGTTATGGCAGCAGGAAAAGGGACTCGTATGAAATCAAAAAAATCCAAATTAGTACATAAAATTTATGGAAAAGAGATTATAAGAAGAGCGGTTGAAAATGTAAAAAGAGCGGGGATAAAAGAGGTTATTACAGTAGTAGGATACCAAAAAGAGCAAATTGAAGAAGTACTAGCCGATTCTGTCAAATATGCTGTTCAAGAAGAACAACTAGGAACCGGTCATGCGATTATGCAGGCAGTTAAATTATTAGAAGGAAAAAGAGGAAAAGTATTAGTATTAAATGGTGACCACCCAATTATGAGACCAGAAACACTAAAGAATTTAGTAGAGGTATCAAACCAAAGAGGGGAAAGTGCAACCATTCTTACAATGGTACATGAAAATGTTTTACCATATGGGAAAATTATTCACGATATAGATGGAAAAATTAAGGAAATTATTGAACATAAAGATTGTAATTTAGAACAACAACAAATTCGTGAAGTCAATCTTGGTATGTATTGTTTTGATATTGAAAAATTGTTAGAAGCTCTAAAAGAGCTAACCAATGACAATGTGCAAAAGGAATATTACTTAACAGATGTTATTAAAATAATGTATGATAAAGGCTTAAAAACAGGTTCCATTGTGGTATCGGATAATGCAGAGGTATTAGGAATTAATGATAGAATGGACTTACAAGTGTTAACCAAAGCCTTACAACTTCGTATTAATACAGAACATATGAAAAATGGAGTTACCATTGAAGACATTAACAATACATACATCTATGATGACGTAGAAATTGGAGTTGATACAGTCATTCACCCAAATACCACCATTAAATCAGGTGTTGTGATTGGAGAAGACTGTGAAATTGGTCCAAACGCATACATTCGTGAAGGATGCCGTTTAAGTGATAAAGTAAAAATAGGAAGCTTTGTAGAAGTAAAAAAAGCAGTTATTGGAGAAGGCACCAAAGTACCACATCTTTCCTACATGGGAGACTGCGAAATTGGTTGTAAAACCAACATTGGCTGTGGAACCATTACCTGTAACTACGATGGCTTCAACAAAAGCAAAACCATTATTGGAGATAACTCCTTCATCGGTTCAAACACAAACCTAGTAGCCCCAGTTACCTTAGGAACAAATACCTTTGTTGCAGCAGGTTCTACTATAACGGATGATGTACCAAACGATTCACTAGCCATTGCAAGACAAAGACAAACCAATAAAGAAGGATGGAATCGAAAATAAGAATAGAAATATATATTAAAAAAGAAGATAAAATAAACAATGAAACATTATTTATTTTATCTTCTTTTGAAGTTGTAATAAAAAATTTGGAATAAAGGCTATAATAGTTTTGGCAACAGTGGTCGTCAAATTAAAATACAAAACAATAGTAAGAAATTTGTGAAAATCATACGATAAACATACGGGAATTTTGTGATAAAACACCTTGTATATTATTATAATTTTGTGATACAATATAGATAGGATGGTGATGAGTTGTGGAACTTTTAAAAAGAAAAATTGATGAGTACTTAATAGAATGGAAAAGAGATTTAGAGAGAAAACCCTTGATTGTAAAAGGAGCACGCCAAATAGGAAAAACAGAATCGATTAGGAATTTTGCAAAAAGTAATTATAAAAGTGTTATTGAAATAAACTTTGTACTACAAAAACAATATAAAGACATTTTTGATGATGGGTTTGAGGTAGATAATATTATTAAGAATATATCGTTAAGAAATCCTAATTTTGAATTTATACCAGGCAATACCTTAATATTTTTTGATGAATTGCAAGAATGTATTAATTGTGCCACTTCTTTAAAGTCATTTAATCAAGATGGAAGATACGATGTGATTTGTTCAGGCTCACTTATGGGAATTAATTATAATGAAATAGAATCAAATAGTGTTGGAAATAAAGAAGATTATGAAATGTATTCAATGGATTTTGAGGAGTTTCTTTGGGCAAAAGGCTATAAAAAAGCACAAATAGAAAGTCTGTATGAACATATGAAAAATTTAATTCCATTTTCTGAAACGGAACTTTCTGTAATGTTTTCTAATTTTAAAGAGTACATGATAATAGGTGGAATGCCAGCGATTGTAAATTCTTTTGTAAAGAATAATAATTATAGTGGGACATTAAAAATGCAAAAACAGATTCTTCTTGATTATGAAGAAGATATAACAAAATATGCAGGTCGGATTAGATTATGGTAAGATTCTTAATGTATACCGTAGAATTCCAGTATTTTTAGGAAATGAAAACAAAAAGTTTCAAATTTCAAAAGTAGAGCATGGTGCAAGGAACCGAGAATATATAGGAACAATAGATTGGCTAAAAGATGCAGGAATTATTAATGTGTGCTATTGTTTAGAAAGACCAGAACTTCCACTTGGAGGTAATTTCAATCCAGATAATTATCGAATCTATTTTAGAGATACTGGGCTATTAATTGGTTCATTAGATGAAGAGGCACAAGAGGATTTGAGAAATAATAAGAACTTTAATACTTATAAAGGTGCAATTTATGAAAATATGATTGGAGATATGCTTGTAAAAGAAGGATATCATTTATATTTTTATAAAAACGAAAAAGGTACCATCGAAATGGACTTTTTTGTGCGAGATAGAAATTCTTTAATTCCAGTTGAAGTTAAAGCAAATGATGGAGCAACGATTTCTTTAAATAATTTAATAGAAAGTGAAAAATATAAAGATATTCAGTATGGAATAAAGTTAGGATATAAGAATATAGGATTTAATGGCAAATTTTATACGTTTCCTTATTTCTTAACATTTCTTTTAAAAAGATATTTAAAAGAAAAATAATATAGGAAAAAAGCTTATGAAAAGCAAAACGAATTATGCTTTTTATAAGCTTTTTTTATTTCCTATAGCTTATTATCACCAGGAATAAAGTAATCAACCACTCCATATACAAGAGCACCGATGATAGCAGCTATCCAAGAGATTGTGTAACCTGCCACAAAATATTGGGTCACATATAGAACTACTGCTGAAAGGATAAAACCTACAAATCCCTTACCAAAAGGGCTGGCATGCAAACCAGTGAATTTTACAATTAAATAATCCATAACCGTAAGAACAACCGCAGCAAGTGCTAACGACCATATATTATTGATGGTAAATCCAGGTGTAAAAAATGCAGTAATTGCAAGAACAACCGCAGCAGCTACAAATCTCCATACGATTTGACCAATTGTGCTTGTTCCATTAGAACTTTGGACATTACTTCTTTCATTATCCATGTTGAGAAACCTCCTATCTTTAAAAAGATAACGTGTATAATAGAAATTTCTATTATCAAACAAATACAATGTTTATGACATTATTATGAACAAAAAAAATAAAATTATGCGAAAACAATTTGTATAATTATTGAAAAATGGTTCAAAATAGATGTGAATACAAAATAAAAACAATGATTTCCAAAAAAAGGATTTTTAAAATAGGAGGAAATTTGTATGCTAATTACCTTTATAAGAGCTATTTTTTTATACATAGTCGTATTAGTGGTGATGCGTTTAATGGGAAAAAGAGAAATAGGGCAGTTACAACCCTTTGAACTTGCCATATCCATTATGATTGCAGACCTTGCCTCAATTCCTATGACCGAAACGGGAATTCCCATTACAAGAGGAGTCATTCCTATTTTTGGTTTACTGATTATGCATTTATTACTTTCTTTTATAAATTTAAAAAGTGTGAAGATGAGAGAAATTGTGTGCCGGTAAACCACGAATTTTAATTTATCGTGGCAAAATTGATGAAAAAGCCTTAATCAAAGAACGCTTTACCATTAATGAATTAGAAGAACGTTTAAGAGGAAACAATGTAGCAAGTGTAGGAGATGTGGAATATGCCATATTAGAAACGAGTGGACAATTAACAGTTATTCAAAAACCAAATAAAAGAACTACAATTCCAGAAGATTTTAATATTATGCCAGAATACGAAGGAATTCCTTATAATTTAGTAGTCGATGGAAAAATTATGGAAAAGAATTTGCAAAAGATTGGAAAAAATTACACATGGTTAAAAAAGCAAGTAGAAAAATTTGGCATGAAACCAGAAGAAGCATTGTTAGTTACACTAGATGGAAAAGATCAAATCTTTTGCCAAAAGAAAGGGGAAAAAGATGTATAAAGAACTAATTATTAGTGCTATTGTTGCAATTGTTATTTTAGGGCTAAATACAATTACCCAGAATTATACCAAAAATGCGGTAGAACAAATGAAAGAAAAACTAGATAAAACAAGACAAGAATTAGTAAAAGAAGAAGCAGATTTTGAAACAGCAAAAAAAGCTTCCAAAGAAGCCTTCGATAAATGGGAAGAGATAGATGATACGATTGCACTTTATATTGAACATACTGAAATTGAAAAAGTCAAAACAGCCGTTATTTCGATGCAGAGTTTTATTGAGATGGAGGATGATTCTCAAGCAGTAGATAGCATTGACCGTTGTAGCTATATATTAGAAAATATAAAAAGGAGAGAAGAATTTTCAATCGATAATATATTTTAAAAAGCTTTCTATTTTTAAGAAAGCTTTTTAAAACCTATTTTACCATATCATCCATACCATAATAGCCATTACTTTGTTTTACAAGAAAGATAGCAGCTTTTAAGGCACCTTCGGCAAAGACATTTCTGGAATAAGAAGTATGTTTTATTTCAAAAGTTTCATGCTCGCCAAAGAATTGCACACAATGTTCACCTACAATATTCCCACCACGAATGGAAGAAAAGCCAATTTCATTTGTTTTTCTCTTTTCGTGAATATCATGGCGATTAAAATTGTATGTTAATGTTTCTTCCATAACTTCATTAATGGCATCGGCTAATAAAATAGCAGTACCACTTGGTGCATCTACTTTTCGATTATGATGTGTTTCTGTAATTTCAATATCAGTTCCGATTAGGTTACTAGCAACTTGAGCTACAATTTTTTTCATTAGATTAATATCGAAAGACATATTCGAAGATTGAAAGATAGGAATTAGGGTAGAAGCTACTCTAATTTCTTCTAATTGCTCTTTCGTAAAACCAGTAGTAGCAATTACAATCGGAACTTTTTGGTTGACGGCATAATTTAAAATATTGAAAGTAGATACCGGAATACTAAAATCAATAATCACATCGGGTTTTTCTTTGATATCTTCTATATTGGAATAAACAGGAAAGGTGTTTTTGCCTTCATCGTGAATATCAAATCCTCCAATTAATAATAATTCTGGGAAACGATCAATTTCATTTACTAAAACTTGACCCATTCGACCATTGCATCCATTAATTAATACTTTTATCATTTCATTTCAAATCCTTTCTTTATTAATATAAATTAGAGATGTAGAGAAATAGACGTGTTTACCACGAAAAATCGGGCGACTGCTAGTCGCCCCTACATTTCTTATCTTAAAATTATGAGCATGCTCAAAAAGACGTATGCATAACGATATAGTTTTTGAATGGAACTTTTGGAACGGTATGCATTTATCGATTCTTGAATGGCACAGTATTTGTCTACTAGAGTAATAATATAGCTTTCTTTATATTTTGGAAAGTGAAAAAAGGTAACTGGCCACATGTGTTTTAAAATAATATCTTTTTCTTTTTTATTTAATGTAAAGAGTTTAGTAGCATTGGTTAAGGCAGTTTTCGGATGCGTAAAAGCATGAAGACCTTTTCTACCATCTTGGCGAAGTCGCCAATCATATAAAAATAAGTCATGTAACATACCTGCACGAGCTACTGAAACGTAGTCTAAGTGATATTTTTTACAAAGTAAATAACTATAGTAAGCAACATTCTTACAATGCTCAAAACAGGAAGTATCATAATGTTGTTTATATAATTTCATTTTTTGTACTGTTTCATTTGAAACTAAATCTTGTATAATAAAATCAAATTCCGCTTGTTTTTCAAGTTCTTTTTTATCTTCTTGTAATAACATAATTAAAAATTCATCCCCTATAAATCTTTCGTAATGATTCTTACTCTTCTATTATAGCATAAAAAATACGAAGTGTCTGTACCTTAAGAAAAATTTAATGTAAAACTCCAAACTTTTTCATTTCATTTTCTAAAATGATACCATTTTCCTTTGATAGAGGTGTTAATGGCAAACGAGGTACACCAAAATCATATCCCATTTTATTTAATGCTTCTTTTACAGGAATTGGATTGACTTCTGAAAATAGAGCTTTTATTAAACCAATTGCTTCTAATTGTGCCTTTTTGGCATTTTCAAAACGACCTTCTAAAAAGTCATGTACAAGGATGCTTGTTTTCTTTGGAGCAATATTCGAAAGAACCGAAATAACTCCTTTTCCACCAAGAGAAAGAACTGGTAAAATTTGGTCATCATTACCACTATAAATTGTTAAATTATCTCCACATAGGGAAGCAATTTCAGCAACTTGTGATAAATTACCACTTGCTTCTTTGATGGCAACAACATTTGGAATGTTAGAAAGTTCCAAACAAGTGCTAGGTAACACATTAACACCAGTTCGACTTGGAACACTATACATAATGATGGGTAAAGTAGTACTAGAAGCAATTTTTTGATAATGTTCAATAAGACCGTTTCTGGGTTGCCTTATTATAATAAGGAGTTACCACAAGAGCGCCATCAGCCCCAACACTTTCGGCATATTTGGTAAGTTCTATGGAAGTCCTAGTACAATTGCTACCAGTTCCGATGATAACAGGAACACGCCCAGCCACTTTTTTTACAGCAAACGAAAAAGTTTCTTTTCTTTCAGAATCTGTCATAGTAGCAGATTCGCCAGTTGTTCCACAAACAACCAAAGCATCAATTCCTTGTTCAATTTGAAAATCAATCAAACGACCGAATTCTTCAAAATTAACACCTGATTCGGTAAAAGGTGTAGCGATTGCAGTAGCGCAACCTTCAAATAAAATTTTTTTCATA
>JAAWJM010000049.1 GCA_022796855.1 Clostridia bacterium
GGTGAAGCTGCCAAAGCAGGTGCGTTTGATTGGAATAATGTAGCTCTCAATCCACTCAAAAATTTTATTCAAGAGATTTTATAAATCACGAAAGTCCGGGAGACTACACACCTCCCGGACTTTCTCTATTCTTCAGTTTTCAGCCATCATCTGGCGGACTTTCTCGCGGAGCATCCGCTTGATTTTTGGACAATAAACATACCGTCTCCACATGAGTACCAAATTAGAACATATCCCCACAAAATCACGGAAATATTGGCAATATTTATACAGTACTAATACCGTTCGTGCATCCCTTTTCCCACAAAAATAAAGTACCTTTCATTTTACATCTTCCTGATACAAAATGGTTTTATCATAGTTAAGCTCTCTAAGAGAGTATTTGCCTATACAACGCTAAATAACACAATCAGTATATATCTTTCAAATGATTTAAACCTTCTTTAATAAGTTATGTATATAATAAATATTAGTCAATATTTATTATACATTTGAATTTTCACTAATATATTTTGTAATTATATTATAAGTTTCTGAAACAGATTCTTCAATAGAGCACTCCGTAGAAACATTGAAAATTGTTACATTACTCTTCCCCAAAAATGCAACACTTTCTCGAATTACCTGCTGTTCAAATCCTATGCTATCTTTTTCATAACGCGTTAACATTTTACGTTGCAATAATCGCTCATGTACCGTTTCTGGACATGCGTGAAATAATATAATTACATCTGGATATATTAATCCTTCATAAAGCTGTTCTGTATACTCAAAAGAGATATTATCCATCTTGTTAAATACAAATGCCGATAAAATATTACGATCACAAAGCACAATTTTTCCCTTATTTAGTTCAGGTATAATTACATTTTCTACATGAAAAAATCTATCTGATGCAACTAAACAAGCTAAAGATTTCCCTTCAATATGATCAGCAACCTTACGAGATAATAATCCCATCTCTGATTCGGAAGGCTCTTTTGTTAAAAACACCTCCAAATTTTCTTGTAACAACTTATGGTAAATACTACGTATAATTGTAGATTTACCAACCCCGTTTGCACCTTCAAAAGCAATGAAACAACCTCTCATCTTTTTCATCCCTCCTTAGAAATAATTATCAAATAAAGTAATTTGTTGATTAGGATATAATATGCATTCATAACGTTCTTTAATTTCCTTAACCCTTCTTTTTATTGATTTACTGGGTTCAAAAAAATATTCTAATTTTATTTTCTTATTCTTCTTATCCCATTCCCATATACCAATCGCTTTGCCATTACATAAAATACTTGCACGAACTTCTCCAATTTGATTAAAAAGTAAATTATAATACTTTTTATCCACATATCTGTATCTTGATTCATAATAACCTTTCAAGGAAGGATCCTCATATGCAAGCAAGGTAACCCATTCTAAATCAAATGGCTTATACTCCTCCAACTTTTGAAGTTCCTCCGATAATATATAAAATTCCATCTCAAAGTCATTTACTTTAAATCTAGTAATAGAGCACTTATTGCAGTCAATTATATCTCTAATAACTTTTAAGCTCAATCCACTCCACCAAGAGAGATCTTTAATTGTAGCAGGACCAAATTTCCTTATATATTCTAGAATAAGCAGCTCTTGTGCTTTTCTAATATCATATTTCTTTAAATCAATATCTGGATAAAATTGCTTTGTTACAGCATATCTACGTTCCTCATTTTCCCAGTTTTCAGCAACATTAACATAACAAAATGTACCTATTTCCCAAAAATACTTCAAAATTTTCTTTGCACATTCTTTTTTCAAATCAGTTTGAAGAAATTTATTTTTTTCTAATATTCTTTCTTCTATTTCACTACTAGTTTTTGGTAAATTCATAAAATTAATTAATTCTTCTTCCATATCTTCCACTTGCTCAATTGAAATAGCATTCCTTCTAAAAAACAGTTTGCAATCAGAAAGACGCAAATCTAAAGTAGCCATATGAAGTATACTGGCAATATCAAAAGGCACAATATGTAAAGTGGTACGCATACATCTCATCTTTATTAACTTCTTATCTTCATATAATTGCGATGTGAGCATTTGCGGTTTATAATCCTTTAATCTCGAACATAATGTTAAATATGGAGTCATTATCCTTGCAGAATGCAATCCCAAATGATTCTTTGCAACATCCTCAACACAACTCTGTTGGTATCCAGGTAAAATATTGTGTTTCATAAGCGTATATTCATTTATTCTATTTACATCCATCAATATTTCTCCCAATTGTTTCTAACATAATCTTCTAACATCTTATATGCACATTCTAATTCTTCTTGTTCTTCTTTAGTTCCCCACCATTTTCGTTCGTTATTATAAATAAAAATCTCTTCAAAATTTCGCGGTATACTCAAATCATATTTTTCTGCTTCATTATATACAGGTGAACCTGGCAAAGGAACGAATCTAAATAACGAAATCCTATCAATTTTTTCTTTTAATTCTTCTAAAAGTTGTATAGTTTCCTTAGTTGTTTCCATATTTTCCCCAGGAAAACCATGTAAAATAAATGCTTTTACTCTAATACCAATATCATGTGTCAGTGAAATAGCATTTCTTATTTGGTCAATCGTAATCCTTTTATTCATTAACTTCAATATTCGTGGCGAACCTGATTCAATTCCATATTTAATCTCTATACATCCACTCTGTTTTAATTTATTTAACAATTCCTTATCGACAGTATTTACCCTTGATAAAGAAGACCATTTTAATTTTAACGGAGTAATTTCATTACAAATATCTTCAATCCTCTTTTTATCTACTATAAAATTATCATCTGTAATGCAAAAACCTTTTATACCATAATTTTCAATTAGAAACTCTAGTTCTTTTCTAATATTTGCCCCTGTCCTATACCTAATTCCATGCTCTTGATTCGCACAAAAATTACAACTATATGGACACCCCCTGCTACATAATATATGTGCAATAGGTAAATTGGTATCAGATAATCGATCATTCATCACAATTTCATCTAACGGCAATAAATGTCGTGCCGGAAAAGGTATTTTATCCAAATCTTCAATCAATTTTCTTTTAGATGTATACACTATTTTCCCACTAAGCTTCTCTCTATACACAATCCCATCAATAGTATCAAAATTTCTTTCAAAGTAGGCTTCAAGAATTTCCACAATAGTATTTTCACCTTCTCCGACACAAGCAATATCCACGTTTAAGTCATTAATTACATCTTCTGGAAAAATTGTTGTATGGATTCCTCCCGCAATTAATAATGCTTGCTCTTTAAATTGACTATTATCTCGAACTTTTTTTAAAATGGAATATGTTACAGAAGAAGAAATGCTAAATCCTACAATATCAAAGTCTTGCAACTTAAGGCTAAATTTTTCATTCGATACTCTATATAAGGTTACCTCTACTCCTTTCTGTTCAATCACTGCCGCTAAATAAAGAACACCAAATGGCGGTATTTCCTTCCTTTTAACGCCGAAATGTGCTATATCATAATACTCTGGAGATATTAATGCCACTTTCATATTTTCTTCCTACCTTTCTAATCAAAAATCTATGTTATACTTTTATTTTCACGTTGAAAAAACTTTGTAATGTTTCAAAGCATCCTTTATCGCTTCCACTTTTTCCGCCGTCGGATGTTTTCTTGGCTGTTTCAATTCCTCTACCGCATTAGGGGCATCATACATCGGCAATCCTAACTCCCTTTTAACCTCTGCGATATATGCGGTATGTACTTTGAAGCCA
>JAAWJM010000050.1 GCA_022796855.1 Clostridia bacterium
TTTCACTATTTATAGAAAAAATCGTGAACTAGAAAAATATTTTCCAATTCACGATTTTTGAGAGCTAATTTGAAACTACTTTTTCAGCAGCCTCCATTATGGACTGCCCTCTTTTTTATTTGGAGCGTTTTAGGAGGTTATTTGCGAAAAATATTCCTATTTTTAATAGCATTCCTCCCACATTTAGCTCAAAAAAATAATTGACTCATCAACTGTATTTATATTTTAACATAAAACTTTTAAATTTGATAATATTTTTATCTATCTCTATCAGTTTTTTCTTGGCTTTTTTCCATTTGTAAAAATCTTAGAATATATCGAACTGCTATTTCTCTATCATTTTGTCTATGAAATCCATGTGATGCTCCTTCAATCGCCACAAAATAAGCTTCTTTGCATTGTTCTGCAATATTCTTATTAACTTTATATGGTGTAGTTTGATCTTCTGTTCCTTGCAAAAATAATATTGGCATATTAATTTTTTTAATTCTTTCTTCTGGTTGTAACTCTCTCGTTTCTCTCATAAATGTTTTACTAAGTGTCATTATTTTTCCAGTTGTTTTACTTTTAATATTTACACTACTATCCATTAAAGCCTTTCTATAATTTTGGTTTCCCAATGAACCTTTTGGATTTCCTTTGTTATTGTCAATAGAACCAGAATATATAATCAATTTTTTTACTTGTGGAAAATAAGCATAATTAATTAAACTTAAAACACTTGCACCAAAACTTGCACCTAGTATCATTAATTGAGAATATCCTTTACTTTGAACTAACCATAAAGTCGCTTCTAAGTCTTTCTTTAGACCTTCCATTGTCATTTCAATATCTTTTCCATCACTTTTTCCATGAGCTCTAAAATCAAATCTAAAAGTATCATAACTATTATCTATTAGTATCTCCGATAACTTAGTAAAATCACCATATTCATCTCTATCAGTTTTAAGTCCATGACACATAACTATACAACTTTTATTTTGTTCTTTTCTCATAAGTGTTCCACTTAATCTTGTTCCATCTATACTATTATAATAAACTATTTTTTCATTTTCTTTCATAATAAATCCTTTATAGTATTTCCTATATCCTTTAAACAAATTTTTATAATAAATTATTTATTAGTTCTATTAATTCAGGTATTCTATATATTCTGTGATATCCATCAAAGTGATTATAATATTTTAAATACATCCCTTCTGAATTTGTATCACTTAAAAATCTAGTGAATTTTTCTGTATTCTTATCATCTTCATCTGAATATAAACAATATTTTTTACTTGAAATATTTTTTATATAGTCAAATGAATCTTGTTTTAAATAGGATTGTTTTTTTACTTCAACAGTATAATCATTTCTTGTAGATGGATATTCATAAATTGCTCCAGGTGCAACTGCAATATATGCTTTAGGTTCATAATTAAATTCTTTGCAAAATCTAATAAAATAAGCATTTCCTATTGAGTGTGCAACAACAATAGAATTATTATTAAGATCTCCATTATTAATATAAAATTCTAATATTTCTTTGAATTTCTCATATCTTGACTCTGCTCTTATAGGAAATTCTGGCATTATAACATCAATTTCTTTTTGAGCAAATTTTTCTTTCACATCTTGTCCCCACATTTTTAATGTATCACCATTAAGTGAGTGTAATACAAATATATTTGAAATATTTTGTTTCTTTGCAGTTTCCAATTCTAAAATTTCTAAAAATTCTTCGTTCATAGCAGCAGCGTGAAACCCATTAATGCTTTTTATACTAGCACCAGCCATTTTGCAAATAAATAATCCAGGCTCATAATCCCATGGTTTATTACTTCTAAATACTGCTCCATGAAGCCTTCCACTTGCAACAAATGCCATAGATATACAAACACCACCAAAATTTCTTCTGTTTGATGAATATTTTCTCATTCTTTGCATACTTGGCAGATTGTTATTACCATCTATTGCATATAAAGCATTTTTTATTGGAATTTCATTAACTGAAATTTTCTTATCATTTAAGTATGCACCAGTTTCATCTGCATAATAAAATTCATCAATGCGTGGTAAACTTATAACACTAGCAACTGTTTTACCATTTTCAATACAAGCAATTTGAATACCCCATAGTGGTAAATTATTTGCAAAATTAATTGTCCCATCTATAGGGTCTATAATAAAACAATTCTCTGTAACTTTGTTATTAGTATTAAACTCTTCACTTACTATATCAAAATTTGGATATTGTTTTTTTATCTCATCTATTAAAAACTTTTCTATTTCTAAATCTAAGCTAGTAACTAAATCGCTTTCTCCACCCTTAATTGTAGTATCAAATTTTTTAATTGATAAGTTATTTGCTTCCTTTACCAGTTCTCTTAAAAATTTACTTTTAGTTTTCATTCAATTTTCCCCTTTTCTCTAATGAAACTTATTAAATTATAACATTTACTAATTTATATTGTCAAAGTTTTAATTTTGCTTTTTATTTACATTTTAATAATATTCATTTAGGTACAAATATTTGCTTACAAATTTTTAACTTAATCATATAATTTAATATAATAATGTACTCAATTTTAATTTATCTTTTACATCATTTTTCTTCTTCCTTTCATTATTTTATAAAGGGCTTGGGACTTAGTCCCAAAATTTCGAATTTTGACTAGGGAGGAAAAATTCAGTGCTTGTTAGGAAGTGTATGGGGGTACAAAAATTGTGTTTAACTTGAATTTTCCCTCTGATTTTTTATTTTACATTACTAATTACTGCTCCAACTTTATAATTTTCTTTCTTTGATTTTGAAAAAGTTTTGTTATCTTTTACAGCAACTAATCTAATCAGTTTTTGTTTTTCTTTGTTCAATTTTAATTCAATTTCTTTTTTATTTTCATTCACATTTTTTGAAAATAATTCATAAAATTCTATTTCAAATTCTTTGTTAAGAGTTGTAATATAATCATCTAGTTGTTCTTGATTTATATTAACACTTGCCCTAATCTCTTTTTCTTCTTTATTCACTTCAACTGGAAGATAAACATCTGCTATTCCTAATGCAAAAAATTTTGTTAATTGCTCAATGTAACTACTTCTAAAATTTATTTTATCAATATAAAATTCTCCGTTTTTTATTCTTTAATAAGGTCATTGATTCAATAAATTTTGAAATAAATTCTTGCTTCTCTTCTTTCGATTTTTTGTCCCATTCTTGTTTTAAAGTTTCATTTAATTTGTTATCTTTTATTAGTTTTTCTCTTTCAATATCTCTATCAGCCATTAGTTGTTGTGGTGTAAATGATAAACTATTTGTATTAAGTTTTTCATATTTTTTTGTTTCTAAAATATTAATTTTTTCTTCAATAATTTTGTAATCTTCTGAAAAGTCTTCCATTTCAACTATACCACTTACATAAGCCTTTTTTATTCTTTCTTTTTGCTTTCGTAATGTGTCAATTTCTTGGTCTAGCTTTTCTGTTTTTGTTTCTTTTTTGTCAGCCAGTATTGGTAAAAAATATTTCTTAACTGCCATATCATACTCTACTAACTCAAGAATAAATCTTTGCAAACATTCTTCGATTTTGTCTTCTCTGTAATAGATTTTACAATGTTCACAAGTATAATACATATATTTCTTTTTTGTTCCTCCAGAACCTTTACATTTCATTATTCGATTACATTTAGGACATTTTAGTTTTTGAAAAAATATATAAACTCTATCTCTTGTATAACTTCTTTGATTTTTCTCTTTT
>JAAWJM010000025.1 GCA_022796855.1 Clostridia bacterium
GACTTTTTTAAAAAATATATCGTTTTCGCTTGTTTGCCATACAAAAAAATAATATAATAAATTTATAAAAAAAGGGCTTGACAAAAATTAGATAGTCAATTTTATAAGGAGTTAAAAATGAATAGAGATATTGATATAACAGAACAATTAAAGTGCTTAATTGAAGATTATGGTTTTAATGTAGAAACATTGTCTAAATATTTAAAATTAGATGATAATCAGATAAATTTATTAGCAAATGGAGATGTGAATTTTCTACCAAATGATAATGAATATAGATTTAATCTATTTAATAAAATAAGTTTTCTTTATTGTAGTGCAATAGATGAAAAAGATTTTAAACTAGATGCCTTTTTAAAGGTATTACTGTCTTATCATAATATATCAAAAAAGACAATTTCAAAAATGTCAGGAGTAGATATAAAAGAAATAGACAAATTTTTATCACTAAAGAAAAGTAAAATTTCTGTTGAAGATAAATACAAACTTGCTATAACAACTATGTCATTGAGATTTTTTCTTAAAGATATTGAGAAATAAAATATAGCGAAAAATTACAATATATAGGGCAAGTAATTAAGTTGAAAATTACTTGCCCTTTGTGATATAATCGAAATACAAAATAGAAATTAAGGTAAAATTACAGTGTATTTAGTATATTGTGAGGATAAATCAAAATTTTAAGGTGGTATAAACATGGCAATGTGGAATGCTTGGCGAGGTTGTAAAAAATGTAGTGATGGCTGTTTACATTGCTATATTCATAAAGGAGATTTCAAAAGAAATGTTGATACAAATGAAATAGTAAAAACAAAAGACTTTGAAAAGCCAATAGAAAAATTAAAAAATGGCAATTATAAAATGAAATCTGGAATTGTCTATCTATGCTTTTCTACAGATTTTCTTATTGAAGAAGCAGATGAGTGGAGAAATGACTGTTGGAAAATGATTAAGGAAAGACAGGACTGTACTTTTTTATTTCTAACAAAAAGAATTGATAGATTTATGAAATGTATTCCAGATGACTGGGAAGATGGATACGATAATATAGTTGTATGTTGTACTATTGAAAATCAAAAAAATGCAGATTATAAATTATCAATTTTCAAAGATTTACCAATAAAACATAAATGTATTACAGCACAGCCATTATTAGAGAAAATAGACATTGAAAAATATCTTGATAATATTGAATTAGTAGTTGTTGGTGGAGAATCAGATATAAATGCTAGACCATTTAATTATGAATGGGTATTAGATATTAGAGAGCAATGTATAAGAAAAAATGTAAATTTTGAATTTAGGCAATGTGGAACTTATACAATAAAAGATGGAAAACAATACAAAATACAAACAAAAGACTTGTGTAAACAAGCCAAATTAGCCAATATTGATTATAAAAGTAATCGCTAAAGTATAAGGTTGTAGTTTGAAATTAAATATGAAAGGAAAGTTTATTATGTCAAAAAAAGAGGAAAGATTTGAAAAGTTTATTCACAAGGAGTTGCAAATGTAATCGAAATTTGGGTAGATAAGGAAACAGGAGTTAATTATATTTATAAAGCATCAGGATATTCTGGTGGAATGACAGTTTTAATGGATAGTACAGGAAAACCAGGAAAAATAGAAAAATCAGAAAATGTGTATTTATATGATGCAGGAACTTTACATAGAGAGGTTAGATTTGTAAATCGTTATGATTTATGGAGAAAAACTTATTATTACGCATTATTTGTTTATTTTGATGAAAATGACATTGTAAAATCAACAAGCCTTAAAGAATCATTAGAATTTTATGTACCATAATATAAATAAATAGGGCAAGTAATTAAGTTGAAAGTTACTTATCCTTTATGGTAAAATAAAGAAAGAAGAGGAGGAACATAGGAATGATAGAGGAAAGAACCAAAAAGATATTATTAGCCATAATAAAACATTGCAATATAATAGAAGACACAGAAGAGCATTTCGGAAATGACTATGAAAAGTTTGAAGAAAATACGATATATCAAAATGCAATATTAACACCAGTTACGCAAATAGGTGAATTAGTAAAAAGACTTCCAGATGACTTTAGAAAAAAGCATACAGAAATACCATGGAGAAACATAGCAGGAATGAGAGATATTGTTGTACCATAGATAAGGTCATTTTGTGGAATGTAGCAGACAAGGAAATAGAAAAGATAAAAATTTTTTGTAATAGTATTTTAAAATGAGGTGGTAGAATGTCTGAGTTAGAAAAAATAGGAAAAAAGATACATCCAATTGCGAAAAAATATAATTTGATGTATGTATGGATATTTGGGTCATATGTTAAAAAGAAACAAAGAAAAGACAGTGATATTGATATTTTAGTAAGAACGGAAGATGTTGCAGAAGGCTTTAAATTAGCAGAAGTAAAAATTGCACTAGAAGAGGCACTGGAAAAGCAAGTAGACATAGTTACAACAGGTAGTATAAAGGGGTCTTTATTAGAGGATGAGGATTTAGAAGAAGTCCTAATATATAACCATGAAACAGATTAAACGAGGATTAGAGGTTTTTCGAATCCTCGTCTTCCGTAAGGGAATCAAGCATATCTTGTACCTCATAAAAAGAGGTGTTATCAGTTAAGACAATGTCAAAGGAATTTTGATATTGTCTTAAATTTTCTGTTACCTTTTTTTCTAAAAAACCAAAACTTAGAGTTTTTCGTAAATCTTCTTTTGGTACCATGTGAATGTCCTCAATAAAATCACCGAATAGCAGAAAATATTCTTTTTGGTTTAGTTTTTGTGTAACTGTAGTAGGCAAAGCCGATAAGGTTTTATTGCAAGTATGAATAATGGGGCTGGAAAATGGCAAAAGTCGATTCTTTTCAAAAGTAAGAAAATTACTCATAATGTAGATATTATCATACAAACAATTATGTAGAGCCAAAACTTCCCTAATTACATTCCCAATACCAGCCGATAAAATAACAACAGGCACATGAGCTTGGTACAAAGAAAACAAAAAATCCGTTAAACCACTACGCAAAGTTAGATTACCAGATTTTACGCAAGAAATTAACGTATCCTCTGTTAAGCCATACTCATAATACAAATCCAAAACCTGTGTATACCAATCCACCATATGGGAAAATTTTTCTTCCTTTGGCATATGGTAATCCATTTCAATTGGGCAATATTTTTTAGCAAGTTTATTGGACCTTATCGATAAATCCGGATTTAAAAAATTCGGATTTTGAATTACTGTCCAAGAATCATCACTATCCATTGTCGTCATCGTTTTATCAAAATCAATTAACACCGCATAATTCGTTTTCGTTAAAGAAATTTGTTTCATTTTTTCTCTATTTCGATATATCATACTCTATCTTCCTTCTGGTAACTGGATTTTTGGGTTTTTCTTTTTGGCACGATATAAGGTAATCTTATTGCCAACCACTTGTACCAAAACAGAATTCGTAGAAGAAGCAAGCGTTTCAGCAATAGTACGATTATCCTCAGGTGCCGTTTCCAAAACCGACAACTTAATCAGCTCACGAGCCTCTAAAGCATCCTCTACCTGTTTTATTAAATTATCATTCAACCCATTTTTCCCAACCTGCAAAATAGCAGTCAACGGATTTGCCAGTCCTCGTAAATACGCTCTTTGTTTACTAGTCATGTTAATCTCCTTTAAACTTAGTTTCCACTATTATACAATGAAACACCCAAATTTGCAAATTTGTAGACTAACTATGTTACAGCCCTATAAAAAACGAAACAAACCCGAGCCATGCCGAAAAAGCAAAAACAACCCACCAGATAACACCTTCATGGTGTTTTCGGAAAACTTGTGGGATAGCCATTTTCCAAACAAAATGGCTATCCCGTCACTTACTACCATTCCCAAAATAGCACCAAGCACTAGCCATAACTTTGCATTTGGATAACTAATTCCAAGACCAAGAGAAGCAAGAAAGGTTTTATCTCCAAACTCACCCACAGCAATACTACTAGCAATCATAAGAACATAGCCAAGAGGCAATTGAGAAAGTCGATGTAAAAAGCCAACTTCAGAAGAAGGCGTATTTTCAGGTGCTTCCTTTTTTAGTAAGGTCAAAAGACCAAAAAACACAAAAGAAAGATAGGTAACAAACTGTAATAAAGTATGGATGACGGGATTATGAAGATTTCCAAGAGCACCACCAAATAAAATAGCAACACCATGGCTAAAAAAGGAGCCTAAAGCCACTCCAAGTAAAATGCAATAACTCTTTAACTTTGAAGAAAACGACAACACCAAAAGTTGTGTCTTATCTCCAAGTTCTGATACAAAAATAAGGAAAAAAGCAAGAAAACATAAGGAAATCATGTTAGAATCCTCCCTTCTTAAGTTATTCATACATATTCCTAAAAAGCACCAAATATGAGAAAAGACAAAAAACGTCAAAACCAGACAGCCGTAAGATTGTAAATTTTTTGTGAACTCATAAAAAAGAATTGAAATTGCAAATAAGAAATGATACTATGAGAACAAAAACAGGAGGAAGCAAAATTGATAAAAGTAAACCATGTAACCAAAGCATATGGTGACCAAGTAGCAGTAAATAACCTATGCTTTCATATAAAAGAAGGGGAAACGGTAGGACTTCTTGGGCCAAATGGTGCAGGAAAAAGCACCACGATGAACCTATTAACAGGACTTATCGAACCAAGCGAAGGCGAAATCCAAATTTGTGGATATGATTTATTAAAAGACCCAAAACATGCAAAAGCACAAATTGGCTACATGCCAGAAGGAATTCCTCTATATAAAGACCTAACGGTAAAAGAATTTATTGGGTTTATGGCAGACCTAAAAAAAGTACCCTCAAAAGAAAAGCAAAACAATATTCAAGAAGCCATTACAAAAACGGATTTAAACGAAGTACAAAACAAACTAATCCGAAATTTATCAAGAGGATATAAACAACGAGTAAGCTTAGCAGGAGCCCTTGTTTCTAATCCTAAAATTCTTATTTTAGATGAACCAACCGTAGGACTTGACCCAAAACAAATTACTCAAATTCGAGAAGTAATTAGGAACTTAGGAAAAAACCACACCATTATTTTAAGTTCCCACATTTTATCTGAAGTAAGCAAACTATGTAAAAAAGTAATCATCTTAAACCAAGGAAAATTAATTACAATCGATACACCAGAAAATTTAGAAAACAAAGTAAAAAAAGAAACCATTATCAAACTAACCATTGAAGGCGAGAAAGAAAAAATAGAAAATCTTGCCAAAACCATTTCAGGGATAGAAACAATAGAATTTATCAAAGACAACGAAGATGGAACCAAAGAATATAACATCATAAGCAAAAAAGACAAAGACATCCGAAAAGAACTTTTTTCAAAATATGCCAAAGAGCAAATGACCATATTTGAACTAAAGAAAATAGAAGTTAGTTTAGAAGAGGCATTTATAGAACTAATCACCAAAAACAAAGAGGAGGAAAACTAAACCATGTGGGCTATTATCAAAAAAGAAGTAAAAACCTATTTTTTATCCCCAATTGCATATGTATTTATTGGGTTATTTTTGGGAATGGCAAGCCTATTTTTTTACATAGATATTATTAATTATGGAAGTCTACAATTTGAAAACATGTTTTATTCACTTAGCACAGTTCTAACCTTTATGATACCAATTTTGACAATGCGAATGTTTGCAGAAGAGCGAAAATTAGGCACAGAAACCTTATTATATACTGCTCCGATTAGCAAAGTAAGCCTAGTATTAGGAAAACTCATTTCTGGCATGCTGGTAATTGCTATTTCCGAAATTGGTACTCTTATGTATTTAATCATACTAAGCTTTTTAGGAAACCTATATTTACCAACTATATTTGGTACCATATTAGGGTTTTTTCTACTAAGCATGGCATATCTTTCTTTTGGAATGTTTGCCTCAAGTATAACAGAAAACCAAATTGTAGCAGGAGTAATCACCACCGCCTTTTTTATCATCACTTGGTTTCTACCAAGTTTTAGCGATATCTTCTTACCCCTATCCCTAATCAATCTGTTTGAAAAATTTCCAGCAGGACTGATTTCTCTTACGGAAATCTTTAATTATATCAGTTTTACCTTTGTATTTGTATTTCTTACCATTTTGGTATTACAAAAACGAAACAACCAAAAAAAGCAAAACATCACCACCATATGTATCCTAATCACCGTATTTCTACTATTTTTTGCAAGCAACCTTACCTTACGAAAAATCGGAATACCAGATATGGACATAACCAAAACCAAATTATTTACCTTATCAGATACATCAAAACAAAAAATAAAAGACATACAAACCGATGTAACCATCTATATTGTAGGATTAGGAGAAGAATCCTCAGTAAAGGATTTAATAAAACAATACACCAAAACCAATGAACACATCAAATTAGAAATCATAGAAGACATCAATAAAAGAGTAGACCTAAAAGAAAAATATGCCATAACAGAACAGATACAAGGTATTTTTGTTGAAACCAATGAACAAAAACAAAAAATAGAACTAGAAGATTTATACACTTACGATTATGTGACAAGTGAACAAATTGACATCTCCGAAGAAAAAATAACCAATGCTATTGTTAATGTAACCACGAAAGAAAAAACACATGTATATTTTTTAACAGGACATGGAGAATACAATGTAAAACAAGAGCAAACCTTATTAGAACGTTATTTGCAAAATGAAAACTATGAAGTCAACAACCTAGACTTACTAGTTACCAAAGATATACCAAAACAAGTAGATGCCATTATCATACAAAGCCCTCAAAAAGACTTTTTAGAAGAAGAAGTAAACCTATTAGAAGAATACATCAAAAAAGGAGGAAAACTACTGTATTTAAGTGATCCATTGGTTACCAAAGAAGCTTTTCCAAACTTACAAAAGCTATTAGACCAATTTGGGATTACCTTTCAAAATGGTATTATCTTAGAACAAGACATAGATAAAATGGCACTGCAATCACCAAACTATGTAATACCGAATATGGCTACCACCGACGCTACTCAAAATATCGCAAGAAATGGTGGGATTTTATTGGTAAATGCTACTAAAATAAGCTTACTTAGCGATGAAGAACTAGAACAAAGAAACATCATACCACAAATTATTTTAACAACTTCTAACAAAGCCCTTTTTCGAACCGAAATTGAAAATACAAACAACCGGAAAAATTGACTCAGATGAAGAAGGGAAATTTATACTAGGAGTAAGTTTAGAAAAACAAGTATCAGAAGAAGAAAACGCACCAAAAGCAATCCTATATGCTATATCCAATAACTTCTTTTTAGCCGATTACCCAATTACCATACAAAACACACAAGTATCACCAATCGAATTTTATAACAACAAAGATTACTTCCTAAATACCCTAGCAGAACTTACCAAAAAAGAAGCAACCATTTCCATAAGGAAAAACATAGGAGCCGTACAATACACACCAAATCTTACAGGGCATAATATCATCCGAAGTATCATCATGCTATATCCACTTAGTATTTTGATATTGGGAATGGTAATATGGCATTTACGTAGAAAGAAAAGATAATATTTAAGAAAAACCTCTCATAAGATAAACTATGGGAGGTTTTTCATGAAACAAATTGCAAAAATCATTTTTGTTATTATTGGCACCATTATTGGAGCAGGATTTGCATCACGGGCAAGAAATTTACCTATTTTTTGGAAAATATCAAACCGCAGGAATGGTAGGAATTTTTGTTTCTTCTACCTTAATGGGAATTCTTATCTACAAAATATTTACCCTTAGCAAACAAAAAAACATTCAAAATTATGAACAGTTTATCGATAGCTTCCAAGTAAGTAAAACAATTAAAAATGTCATACAAATTATTATGAGTATCTTTTTACTCATTTCCTTTTATGTTATGATAGCAGGTTTTAGTGCCTATTTTTTACAAGAATGGCAAATACCTACCTACATAGGTACAGGGATTATCCTCCTATTATGTTACAAAATATTTATGGGAAACATCGAAACACTCATGAAAGTAAACACGCTATTAGTACCCATTCTCGTTTTGGCAATTGTTTTTCTAACCTACAAAAACCAAAATGCCATTTCGCTACCCCTTTATTCCGTAAGTAAAGGAACAATGATCGAAGCTATGGCAAAAGCAATCATCTATACAAGTTACAATAGTATCGTATTAATTCCCATGCTATTATCTCTTAGTAAATGTATCAAGAAACAAACAGACATTACCATCATATCGGTCGTATGTATTATCCTACTAATCCTTCTTGCCCTAAGCATTTTTGCACTACTTCAAACCATCAATATCGATATAAACAAAATAGAACTTCCTACCATTTACATAGCTGGACAAATGAACAAAAACTATCAAATTCTATTTGGAATTGTTATTTTAGCCTCGATTTATACATCAGCCATATCAGCAGGATATGGGTTTTTGGAGAAATACAAAACAAACGAAAAACAATATAAAACAAAAGTAATCCTCCTATGTGGTATGGCTTTTTTGGTTTCGAAAATAGGATTTAGTACACTGGTTAATCTACTTTATCCTATTTGTGGACTGTTAGGGCTATTGCAAATGATTTTAATCTTAAAAAAACAGAAAAAAACTTGAAAAAAAGCACAAAAACTGATATAACAAAAGAAGAAGGGAGGAGAAAATGCAAATCACGCTAGATATTGAAAAAAAGAAGAAAATCGCAATGGGAATTAGTATCGCACTAACCGCTATTATTATATTATCCATAGGGTTTTATATTGGAAACCGAAATGTAAGAACCTTTTTTGACCGTTATATTTTTAGAAAAGAAATCACCGAAAATAATGCAAGCCGTATTGATATTACCGATTTAGAAAACCCAAGTGTATATGCTTTTGACCAATATATTACGGTACTAGATAAACACCAAATGAGCATTTATACTGCCTCTCGGAAAAAAAGAATATGAAATCGAAGTAAGCGTAAGCGATGCATTATATGCTTCAAATGGACGTTATCTTATGGTAGGGCAAAAAAATGGACAAAACCTATATCAGATTGAAAACGGCAGTATTTCTTGGCAAAAAGAAATCGAAGGACAAATACAAAAGATCAATGTCAACCGAAATGGATATGTATCTGTTATCGTAACAGGAGGAAGTTACAAAAACATCGTAATTGTCTATAACGCTTCACGGAAAAGAAATCTTTAAAACCTACCTATCCAAGACTACCTGTATCGATTGCAGCATATCAAGAGACAACAGGCAACTTGCCATTGCAGAAATAAACACCAGTGGAACCCTCATTCAATCCAGTGTCAAAATCATCTCCATTGAAAAAGCACAAACCGACCCGACCAATTCCGTAATCGAAACCTACCAAGTAACGGGAGACCAACTCATAAAAAACGTCGAATACGAAGGGAAAAACCACTTAGCCTGCATGTATGATGGCGAAATTAGAAGCATTTACCAAGACCAAAATGAACAAATTATATCCTTTAGCGGAGAAAACGTCACCTTTGCTAGCGTCAAACTAGACGGATACGCTATGTACACCATCGAAAAAAATGGAGGATTTCTAAACAGCAACACCCAAGTAACCATAAAAAGCATCACCACCGAAAAAGAAAACCTATACATCGCCGAAGGAACCGTAAAAGATATCAAAACACATGGAAACAACATAGCCCTAAACCTAGGAAGCGAAATTCAATTTATCACCACCAATGGATGGCTAACCAGAAAATACACCTCAGGAAAAGAAGTAAAAGACATTCTATTAGGTGACAAAATTGCAGGAATCTTATACAAAGACCGAATTGATGTAGTGAATTTATAAAAACCAGTAGGGGTCGATGCCCACATCGACCCGAAAAAGAAACGAAATGGTAACGAGTCGATGCTCAATCGACCCCTACATAGAAAAGGAGAAAAGTCATGATTTTTGATTTAATTGTAATTGCTATTTTAGCACTTAGCATATTTCTTGGCTACAAACAAGGGCTTATTGGAGTGATTTTCAAAATAGTAGCGTTTATCATTGCTATTTTAATTACTCTAATTTTATACAAGCCAGTAGCAAGTCTCATCATAGAAAACACCACTTGGGATGATAAAATCGAAGCCACTATCTACGAAAAACTATCAGGAACAAACATAGAAGAAGGACAAAAAATAGAAAAAGAAGAAACCGAATTACCGGGAATGGTAGTAGACTACATAAACGACGGAATTGAAACCACTGTAAAACAATCAAAAGAAAATGTAGCCGAAATGGTAGCCAAAAACCTAACCACAAGTATTATCCAAATCATCACCATGATTGTCATATTCACAGTAACCAGATTACTATTACTATTTGCCAAAGTCCTACTAGAAGCCCTATCCGAACTACCAATTGTAAAACAATTTAACGAAATAGGAGGAATCCTATATGGTATCTTAAGAGCAATGGTAATCCTATATGGCATCTTAGCCCTAGCAAGTGTAATTTTACCAATGATAGGTCAAACCGCAATCCTAGAACAAATTGACCATTGCCTAATTACGAAATTCTTATACAACAATAACCTTATCTTAATCCTATTTTTCTAAAAAGAGCCAAGATGATTGGTTCTTTTTTTAAAGTCACGGAATGAATTGTCGAAAAAACACGGAATAAAAAATAAAAATATCATGGAATGAAATTGACGAATATCACGGAATGTGGTAAAATGATAATAGATAAAGATACTGCAAGAAAGGGATGAAATAGCATGAAGATAGAAAATTATAAAAGAAGAATTGTAGATGACCAAATTGAACATTATTTAAAATTATTTGGAGCTGTATGTATAGAAGGACCGAAATACTGTGGTAAAACATGGGCAGGAAGATACCATTCTAATAGTGAAGTGCTACTACATAAAACAACAGGAGGAAGCACCAACAATGTAGAACTTGCAAAGATGTCACCAACATTAATTTTAGAAGGAGAAAAACCAAAATTAATCGATGAATGGCAAGAAGCAACGAATTTATGGGATGAAATTCGTATTGATGTTGATAAAACAGGAAAAAAGGGACAATATATTTTAACTGGGTCATCAACACCAAATCGAACAGGAATTGCACATAGTGGAGCTGGACGATATGGAAAAATATATTTAAGAACAATGAGTTTATTTGAATCGGGTGATTCTAGCGGGGCAGTATCGTTAGAAGAATTATGCAATCATAAATTAAAAGAAAAATTCACAGGCGAAGTAGATTTAAGAAATCTTGCCAAATTAATCATTAGAGGTGGATGGCCAGGAAATTTAGACTATAATTCAAAAGATGCAAGTGAAGCAATCAAAGCATATATTGATTTAATTATCGACGATGATTTAGCCAGATTAGACGGTATTCGTAGAGATAAACACAAATTAAGACTATTACTAAAATCGTTAGCAAGAAATGAAAGCACTACAGTGTCCAATAAAAAATTAAAAGACGACATTAGTGAAATAGACAATGAAGATATAGACATAGATACACTAGCTTCATACCTAGATGCACTAAGTCGACTATATTTGCTAGATAATGATGAACCATTTTCTACCAATATACGTTCTTCCGTAAGAGTCAAACAATCTGAAAAAAGGCACTTTGCAGACCCATCAATCGCATGTGCCTTACTAAACATATCAGAAGAAGATAAATTAATTCATGATTTAAACACATTCGGATTTTTATTCGAAGCAATGGTAGAACGAGATTTAAAAATATATGCAAATTGCTTTCATGCAAAATGCTATCACTATCAAGATTATCAAAATAAAGAAATCGATTGTGTAATCGAATTAGAAAATGGAAATTGGTGTGCATTCGAAATAAAATTAGGCGCAAATAAAATTGAAGAAGGAGCTAAGAATTTATTGAGAATAAAAAAGGAAATCGAAAAGGAAAAAGGAAAAGTGCCAAGCATACTTTGTGTAATATGCGGACTTTCTAATGTGGCATACCAAAGACCAGATGGGGTATATGTTGTTCCAATTACTGCTCTAAAACCTTAAGATAAAATGAAGATTTTGTTTTTCTTGTCGGATTAGTTGATATTTTTGGGGATATTTGCTATACTAAAAAAGTACATAAAGTAAAATAGGGAGTGAAACCATGAAAAAAGAAGGAACAGAAGAAGCAAGTAATAGACGAAGAACAACCAAAAAAAATGATGAAATAGGTTCTCTTAATTCACCTACTAGAGGAACAAGAACCAAAAGAGGAGCAAAAAGAATTGAAGAAATGACCATGCAGGTTCAAAGAGCAACACAGAAACAAACCAAAAAGAATGTAGGAGACGATTCCTACATGGCTCCACAACGTAGAACGACCACAAAAAGGAAAGTTCAAACAGATGGTCATATTAACTCACAAGCTAGGAAAACGAATAGAGGAAAGCTAGAAGCAGATACATACTCTACTTCACAAACCAGAAAAAACACAAAAAAAAAGATAGAAAATGATGTATATATTGATAAGCAAAGTGGAAAAATAAAAACGAAAAGAGAAAAGCAAGAAGTAGAAGAGAAAAGAGAACAGACCAGAAAACCAAGAACAAAGAGGGAAATTGGGGAAATGAGAGAAAAGCAAAATCAAAGACCAAGAAATAAAAGGGAGTTAAAAGAACAAGAACGACAAAACAAGAAAGAAGAAAAAAGAAGAAGAAAGCAAGAAAAGAAAGAAAGAAGAAAAAAGAGTGTAGCATGGAAAATTTTTAAAATCCTTGTGATTCTATTAATCCTTGCAAGTATTTCCTATGGTTGTTATTTTGCTTACCGTGTATCTAAAAATGGTGGAGGTTTGCAAGGCTTTATGGCAACAGCAATGGGACATGATGAAAACACCCTAAAAGACCTAGAGCCAATTCATTTTATGTTAGTAGGAATTAGTGGAGAAGAAGAATATAAATTAGCCGATACCATCATG
The DNA here is from genome assembly GCA_022796855.1 of Clostridia bacterium. Taxonomy (GTDB): domain Bacteria; phylum Bacillota; class Clostridia; order TANB77; family CAG-508; genus RGIG8482. The sequence goes on from JAAWJM010000025.1 coordinate 12,961, forward strand.
GTATGTTCCTACAACCCCAAAACGCAAAAAGCCTCTATTCTATCCATTCCAAGAGACACCTATGTAGGAAAAGACAAAACCAAAGCCTCTGCAAGTTACAAAATCAATGCCGTTTATCGAAACGGCGAAAACGTCGAAGGTATGGTAGAACACATTGAAAACCTAACCGAATTAGAAATCGATAATTACCTTATTATTGACACAAAAGCTTTAGTACAATTAGTGGATGCCCTAGGAGGAGTTACCTTTGATGTACCAATTGATATGGACTATGATGACCCAACCCAAGACCTATACATTCATCTAAAAGCTGGAGTCCAAAAACTAGATGGAAAACAAGCAGAAGGATTAGTTCGCTTTAGGCATAGTAATGACTTTAGCACCTATCCTTCGGAATATGGAGACAATGATATTGGAAGAATGAGAACCCAAAGAGAGTTCATTACCCAAGTAATGAAACAAACCGTAAGACCAGAAAACCTATTAAAACTAGTGCAAATTGCAGAAATAGGATTTAAAAATATTAACACCAATATGACCTTTAATACAGTAAAAGACTATCTTCCTTATGCCGTTAATTTTAATCCAGAAGATTTAAAAACAGGAACCCTACCAGGAGAAGCAGAACTGGCAAACAAAGTATGGATATACACACCAAATGTAAAACAAATCAAATCCTTAGTAAAAGAACTATTTGTAGAAGAAAGAGAAGTAGAAGAAGACGAAAACGAAACCAATACAAACACCATAGGAAATACGATTACAGGCACTTCTAGTAAGGAAGAATCCAAAATAAAAATTGAATTACTAAATGGAAGTGGAAACGAAAAAAATCTAACAAAAGCAGTAGAAAGATTAGAACAAAAAGGATACGAAATTGTAAAAAAAGGCAATACAAAAACAACGACCAAAACAACCATCATCAACCGAAGCAACCAAGATGATAAAACATCAAAAAAATTAAAACAAGACCTAAAAGCAGGTACCATCAGTAAAAAATACAACAACTCACAAGTAGACTATACCATTACATTAGGAAAAGACTATAAATAATAAGAAAAAGAAAACATAAAGATAATTAAATTTTCATTATGCAAAACAGGTAGACATAGATTTATACAACAGGAAAGGAGAGAAAATTATGGAATTTGTAAATAAAATTATAAAGTTATTAGAAGACAAAAAAGCAATTGATTTAAACACACTAGACATTAAAGAACAAAGCACACTAGCCGACTATTTTATCCTAGCAAGCGGAACATCAAATACCCATATAAAAGCCCTAGCAGACAATGTAGAAGTAGAACTAAAAAAACAAGACATTTACCCAAATAAAATAGAAGGTTATAACACGGAGTGGATTTTAATGGATTACGGAGAGGTAGTAGTCCACATCTTCACCGAAAAAGAAAGACAAAATTATAACTTAGAAGAATTATACAAAAGAAATCAATAAAAATAAAAAAGGCCTTTTTGAAACTCTTTAAAATTATACTGCTAGTTTAAAAGAGTAACAAAAAGGCCCCTTTACTTAAGGGGCTGTCGTTCGAAGAACGACTGGGGGTTCTCTAATAATCAAAATGATACAAAGAAAAATTAGCATTACTACGAGAATTACGTTTCTTCTTTTTTGATTTTTGCGATTTTGAATGTTTTCCTTTTTTTCGTTTTCCCTTCTTTTTTCCACCACCTAAAAGATTGACCAAACACTTTAACACCAAAAGAGCAGCAATCACCAATACAATTTTAAAAGCAATTGGAAGCAAAGAGTTTGACGAAATATCTTGACTCGCAATTAAATTTGTAGTATAGTTAGTATCATCAATTGTGTAAGAAATTTTACCAACAACGCTTCCCTTGCGAATAGGAGCTTTGATATTCTCATCTAACTCCACATTAGGAGAAAAGCCGGTTTCTAAATCTTCTGTTTTTACAAAAGCACGAATATCATTTTCATACAAAACTGGTAACTCTAAGGTATCCTTTGAAGCATATTTTGGCGATATCACTTTAAACACATCATTGGCATGACATAATGTTTCATATTGGTATTCTTTAAATCCATAATCAAACAAAGAAATACAATCATCAAACTTATTTGTAGTCGTTGTTACATCACTACCAGCCCCCAAAATAACACAAATTAACTCCATATCATTCTTTTTAGCACTAGCCACAATACAATTTCCGTGCAGGGTCTGTATACCCCGTCTTAATACCAGTAGCATATTGATAATAATTACTACTATTTGAGTTTATTAAACGGTTATTATTGGTAAAAATACGATCCTCTTTATCATATTTTTCAGTAGTAGGTAAAGTATATTTGACACTAGAAACAATCTTACGGAATGGTTCATTTTTCATAGCATACTGACCGATCAAAGCCAAATCATAGGCAGTTGTATAATGATTTTCGTGATGTATTCCATTGGCATTTACAAAATTGGTATTTTCACAACCAATTTCACGAGCTTTCTGATTCATCATACTAGCAAATCCTTCCACAGAACCACCAATATCTTCCGCAATAACCGTAGCCGCATCATTCGCAGAAGGAAGCATTAAGACCAATAATAGTTGTTCATAAGTAAGAACTTCTCCAATTTGTAAATTGGCAATCGTATAACTATAAGGAATGGTAGAAACGGCATTTTCACTAACCGTAGCGGTATCGGTAAGTTTACGATTTTCCAAAGCTAAAATAGCAGTCATTATTTTTGTGGTACTTGCAGGAAACCTTTTTTCCCTAGCATTTCTTTCATACAAAATTTTACCAGAAGCCGAATCCATAAGAAGAGCAACAGGGGCATCTACATAAACATCTTCTGTAGTAGCAAAACTAAAAGAAACAGGCAAGAAGATAGGAATTATTATTAAAATCAAAGTAATCAAAGTAATTAGATTTTTTCGGTTCATCATACACCATCCTTAAAAAAAGTCTATACTATCTTACCTTAAATTGGTCTAAATTTCAACTCTATTCCCAAAATAAAAAAAGAAAAATGAAAGGAGAAAAGCATGAAATATTTTGAACAAAAACAAATCATGATTGGAATCGCTATTATCATAGCTGTTGTATCGATTATTGGCTATTATTTTTACAAAAATGTATATCATCAAGAAGAGGAAATCGTAATCAGCAAAGAAGAAAATCTAGTACAAGAAACTACAAAAGAAATCCAAACTCCAGAAGAGCAAATTATTGTACATATTGCAGGAGAAATAAAAACACCGGGAATTATAAAAACAATAGAAGGAGCAAGAATTGCAGATATTATCGAAAAAGCAGGAGGATTAAAAGAAGAAGCAGACTTAACCGATATTAACCTTGCCTATCCAGTAGAAGATGGACAAAAAATTATCATACCCAGAAAAGGAGAAACCAAAGGAGAATACATAACCGAAGAAAGTGGAATAAAAGAAGACGTAACAACGAAAAACAATCAGGCACGAAGTCAAACACAAACCATAAATCTAAACAAAGCCACAAAAGAAGAACTACAAACCTTACAAGGAATTGGAGAAGCAACAGCACAAAAAATTATTCAATACCGAGAAGAAAACCGGAAAATTTGAAGCCATAGAAGACTTAAAAAATGTACCAGGAATTGGAGAAGCGAAATTTGAGGCAATTAAGGAGAGAATTGGTGTCAAATAAAAAAGAAGGGAATAAAACGATTTACCAAAACGCTGTGTGTAAATCTTCCCTCTTTTAGATGACAAACAAAAATTTTTAGCTATTTTATGTTTGTCTAATATAAACACATAAAGTCTAATCTTTAAAGTGATTTAATCGATTTTCAATGTAATCAAGTACAGGGACTACTTCTTTATTATCAGCATTAAGACAATAAAAAGTAGAACCACTAGGAGTCTTACATACATTGATATGAATGTTTCCAATAATTTTTCCTTGAATTGGCATGATAACTTGCCCCCCCTTCTTTTTCTTATGTATAAAATAATGTGTCATGAGTAACATATAATACCATAAAAAGGTGTCGAAATATGCATAAAAGGAGGAAAATGGAATTTGAGATAGTAGATTGGTTTTTGATTTAGGTCACTTTTCTACAACAAAAAAATAAATAGTTAAAACATAAAAATAGAGACAAGAGAAAACTGATTTTTCTCTTGTCTCTAAGACTTTGGTTGCGAAGGCAGGACTCGAACCTGCGACCTTTGGGTTATGAGCCCAACGAGCTGCCAACTGCTCCACCTCGCGATGTACTTGTATAGTATAATCGTTTTTGGGCATAATGTCAAGCTTTATCCTAAAAAAATCTAAAAATCTTGAGATACCCTTTATCATAGTATATGCAAAAGTACAAAAAAAATACCAAACCATAAAAATATCCCTAGCAAATGTGGTTTAAATCCACTTTTACTAGGGATAGAGTTTGTATAAAAATGATCCTAAGTGGTTTTTTTTAGAGTATCTTCAAATTCTTCCCAGGATTTACTGAAAATATGATTTGAAAACGCTTCTTTTAATCCACTTATTTGTTTTAGACGAATAATTTCATCTAATTCCATTCCCAAATGCTTTGAAATTTGGTCTTCTGTCCAACCATTCTCGCTTAAATCAATAACAATTTTAGACATATCAATAATTTGGTGAGTACCTCTTGCACGATTGTGGCGAATTGTGCTTGCCATGCGATTGCTTAAATCTTTATCAATTGTAACAACCGGAATTTCCTTCAAATGAAAATACTCTTTTGCACAACGGTAACGATGAAAGCCATCAACAACAATGTAACGGTCATTTTCTTTGTCGTAATAGGTAACAATTGGTTGAGTATAACCATCTTCCTCAATCGAATGCCTTAATAACTTCATTTCTGGAGGAGCAACTTTATTGGGATTATAGTCATTTGCGACTACTTTGTTAATATCCACCATTTTTACATTTAATACAGGAAAATCAATATCTTTTTGTTTCAATTATTTATCACCTCGAATCATAATAAAATGTTTATAATTATCTAAGTGAGTTATTTTAAGGTCACATTCTTGGTAAATGGTTTCATATAAATTTGATACAATACTTGGTTCAACTTTAATTTCATCTACCACTTTTTTTAATAAATCTTTTAGATAATCCGTATTGTTAGAATAAATATTTTTGATTACACGATCGCAAACAGAAACAAAGCCATAAGGCTTATTGTCAGAATCCACATAAATATACCAAAGCTTGTTATTATCATCGTAAATACGATCTTTTGTCTCTGTTTGAACAATACGAGAACCAAAAAATTTTCCCATATACTGATAAAAATTAGTATCTTTATTCGTTAGTTTTAAGATCACTTTTTTTCACCTCACCTTCTATAAAATTTAATAAATCTTTATCATCAGAAACGGTTTCTTCTGTAAGCAAATTATCCCATTTATGAATTAATCTTCGAAGTTCCTCATCATCTGTTTTGGTTTGAGAAAAACAAAGACGTTTCATATAAAAATCATTTTTTTCAATGGATCTGGCAACTCTTCTCCAAGAGATTACTTTTTTCTGAGTTTCCAATTTTGCATCAGCTTCATCAGGAATATCAGAAATATCAATATTATCACGCTTTTTATACCAAAAAGCAAATTTTTTAATTTTTCGATAATAGTGAAGCATTAAATCCTTATTGTAAATACCAATGCTTTCTAAAAGAAAAACCGAATATTCTTCCCAACTCATAAAATTTGGCTTTGAAGTTCTCAAATTTCCAAGAGCAGTAGTTCGACAATAAATATTACCAAAATTCACACCGATTCACACGGCTGACAACCTTTGACCAAGTGTCATACTCTAAAGCTTTAAATTGATCAAGACCATTTTTTTGGTCATCACCATAAGGCTGGCATAAACGTTGTTCATGAATACTAAGACCATTTTTATACATTAACTCATAAACTTGATTATACATTAAATCAAATTTACTAACAGCACCCCAAATATCTTCTGTTTTCCAATCATAAATTGGATAAAAATTGTAAACATCAATATATTTATCTCTAAGCTTAATTCGAGTTGTCCAACGTTTATCATCATACATAATTTTTCCAGTAAAAGTAATGGTTCGAAAACGATTTAGGCTTTCATCTGAGCGAATACCAACACCACAAGCAACATTACCACCATACTTTTTTTGGTACCAATTGGCAAATTCTAGAATAAAGTCCTCAAATTCTTGACCTTTGTAAAACCAAGGAAAAGCGTGATTACTTAAATTGATACTGTCTGGTGGTAAGTCTCTTACCCATAAATCTCTACTTTCCTCCTCCCAACAAATCCATTTTGGCTGTAAAATAGAAACAGCATTTCGAAGAGCTAGGGGAAGGGCGATATGGTAAAAATGTCGAATTTGTGAGAGTTGCTTTAATTCGTAAATATGTTCAATGGTCAAACGGTATTGGGCTTCAAAATCAATATACAAAACATCAAACTTTCGGTTCATTTTTTTTGCTACCATATCTGCAAGTTGAACCATAAGACTACTATCTTTGCCACCACTCACACTAAAATAGACATTATCAAAATGGTTAAATACAAACTCTAATCGTTCAAAAGCAGCGGTTAAAACATCTTTTTCTAAATATATCTTTGGCAAGTTTTACACCTTCTTTAAAATAGACATAACCATATTATCATATAAATGTAAAAAAAAGTCAATAAAAGTTGAAGATTGGTGTGTTTTATGAAAAAGATATGATATAATAGAAAAACAAGAAAGGAGAGAAAATGAAAATACTAGTAGCGAGTGGAAATGAGGGGAAAATTAAGGAAATAAGAGAGATTCTAAAAAAGGTAGATATAGTAACGATAAACGATATAAAAAATGCAGTAACAGTAATAGAAGATGGACAAACTTTTGAAGAAAATGCAAAAAAGAAAGCAAAAGAACTGTATCTTGTTAGCAATATACCATGTATCGCGGATGATAGTGGAATATGTATAAAAGAATATGACAATTGGCCAGGGGTAAAAACAGCAAGATTTTTAGGAGAAGAAAAGGCGGGCAATGAATATGCTAGGCAAAGAAATGAATTTATTTTGCATAAAATGCAAGGATTGGAAAAAGCAAAAAGAAAAGCAGAAAATATAACGGTTATTGCTTATTATGATGGAAACCAGTTTCAAATAGGAAAAGGAATTTTATCAGGATATATTGCGACTTCTTGTAGAGGGGAAAATGGATTTGGTTTTGATGAAATTTTTGAATTAGAAGATGGGAGGACACTTGCTGAACTTAAAGCAGGAGAGAAAAATAATATAAGCAGTCGAAAAAAAGCATTAGAAGAAATAAAACAAAAAATAATCAAGTAAAATGAAAGAAAATTGCGAAAAACACTTGACATATTAAGGTTTTATCAATATAATGCAAGTAACGTAAAAAGCCTTAGGAGGGATACAAAAAAGCATGATACCAATCAGTCATGAAATACAATATGGAAATATGCCAGATGAGCAAGTCATAAGAGAAATACAATCTGGTGATAATATGGCGTTAAATTACTTAATGAATAAATACAATGACCTAGTTAATATGAAAGCAAGTAAATTCTTCATGATAGGAGCAGAAAGAGACGACATGGTACAAGAAGGATTAATCGGCTTATACAAAGCAACCAAATCTTTCAATGCCGAAAAGCAAAATTCGTTTAAGACATTTGCAAATTTGTGTATTGAGAGGCAATTAATTACGGCTTTAAAAACGTCGAACCGACAAAAAAATATTCCATTGAATTCAGCCTTTTCGTTAAATACCGCAGCATATGAAGAAAATGACGATGTATCGGTTATGGATATATTAGAGGCAAAAACAACAGAAGATCCAGCTGAAATGATTACCAAACAAGAATATTATGAATCGATTGAAAACAAAATAAATGAAAGCTTAAGCGATTTTGAAAGACAAGTATTAGATTACTATAAACAAGGAAAATCGTATGCAGCGATTGCAGAAAAACTAGGAACTAAAGTAAAGTCAGTAGATACGGCAATTCAAAGAATCCGAAAAAAAGCAAATAAAATAAAACAAACCATGGAACAAGAATAAAAATTGTTCTATGGTTTGTTTTTTACAAGAAACAAAACCAATTACGTAAATATATGATGCTTAAAAAACACTTAATTTATTGATTTCGATAAAATTCGAGAATATAATAATAAAAAATGTGTAAAAATAGGAGAACAAAAGAAATGAAAAGGTCAAACGAAATAGGAATTACGTTAATAGCATTAATTATTACGATTATTGTTTTATTAATTTTAGCAGGAATTACGATGAACCTAATAATAGGGGAAAGAGGAATCATAATAAGAGCATGGGAAGCTGGAAGAAATTATGAAGAATCAGCAAAGAGAGAAGATAGAGAATTAGAAAATTATTTTGACGATATAGAGGAAATTGTAAACGGTATACCAAAAGAGCAAAACATTGAGATTGCATTAACAGGGGAAAAATTACAAACTTCACTACCAATCAATCTAGAAGCAACCATAACAGACAGGCGGAAAAGAAGTAAATAAAGCCAAATGGATCCTAAATACGGAAAGTGAGTTTATAGGAATTGAAGAAGAAAAATACACACAAAATTTGACAGATACTAATAAAATAAATTTAGAAATATTTGAAATAAATACATATTATTTACATGTATTAACACAAGATAAATATGGAAGTAAAAAAGAAACGATTAAAGGACCAATTGAAGTTACACCAACATATCATCAACATAAAGATGCAAATGGTATAGTACGATCAGCTAGTTGGACATCGGGTAACTCAAGTACAGCAGGTTCTGCAACAGGATGTTTTACAAAAGGAAATATTATTTACACTACGACAACTGGAAGTTGCGGAGGAAAGATTGTATGGACTGGCACGGGGGTTGTATTAGATGGTCAAGTAGTTACATTTAAAGGATGTACAGCATGTGGTGCAAGTCATGGCTACCAAAATGGTACAACACCTACAATAGGATCACCAGCAGGAACATGTAATAGAACAGTTAATAAAACAGTTGATTCTGGAAAGAGATACTATTCTTTAGGATGTGGGAAAACAGATACAACAATAGAGGCGTATGAAATTATTTTTTAATAATAGATAAAAAGGGCAAAGCAAAAATAAAATTTTGTTTTGTCCTTGTATTACTTAAAGAGAGAACTGTTAGATATAAAATACAAATAGAAAAAGTATTTACAAAAACAAAATCCATGATATAATAAAAACATCTTGTTAGATTCAAACATAATAACAATCTATCATTATGTTTCAAATTATCAATTCAAATTGATTCAAAAATATTCAGGAGAGCTTCTATTCTAGGAAGCAAAATATTTTCCAAACAAGAATACAAATAGAAATTAAAAAAATGAAAGGGGGAAAGGAGTGTCCATTTTTTATTATGTTTCAATTTGGCAAAGAAATAAAAAATATTGTCATTTTTGTTGAGTTTTTTAAAACAACATGATACAATAGGGAAGGAAAATACATATGGAATTAAATTTAAAAAATGATATTGTATTTAAAGCATTTTTTACGAAAAAAGGAAACGAAAGATATTTAAAAAGTTTTTTAGAATCGCTTTTAGAAGAGAGCATTGACGAAATTGAGGTTGTTGGAGAAGCAAGTTTAAAGCAATTAACGATTGCTAATAAAATGGGGAGACTAGACATTAAAGCAACCATCAATAAAACGAAAATCGTTAATATTGAAATCCAGTTATGTGACAACAAAGATACCAAACAAAGGACAGAATTATATGGTTCAAGACTAATCAGTGAGCAAGTAGGAAGAGGGGATGGATACCAAGAATTAAAACCAGTGATACTGATTAATATATTAAACTATAATGTATTAAAAGTACCGGAGTATGCGACAAAGAGTGTCACAGTAGCCCATAAGCATAGAGATTATGTTATTACAGAAGATATTACATACTGGTTTATTGAATTACCAAAATTTCGAAAAAGTAAACCAAGGTTAGCAAACGCATTAGAAGGGTGGCTAGCCCTAATTGATGATAAAGATGGGAGGTTAAGTAAAATGGCAGAAGAGAAACATGAAATTATAAAAGAAGCGAAAGAAGAAGTAGAAGAAATCTTATCAGAAGCAGTAATAAAAGAAATAAATGAATTTAAACAAACTGCCATATGGGAAGAGAATTCAAGGAGGCATTATATAGAAGAAGTAGCGTTAAAAAAAGGATTAAGAGAAGGAAGAAAAAAGGGATTAGAAAAAGGAATGAAAGAAGGATTAAAGAAAGGTAAAGAGGAGGGAATGAAACAGGGAATAAAACAAGGTATGCAACAAGGAATACAACAAGGAATGCAACAGGGAATAGAGAAAGGAACAGAAAAAGGAATAAAAGAAAAGACAAAAAAAGTAGTTATGAATATGCTACAAAAAGGAATGAATATAGAAGATATAGTAGAATTAGTAGAAATAACAAGAGAAGAAATAGAAGAGGTCAAAAAAGAAATGTAGAGGAATAAGTATATAGATTACAAATTTGAAAAAGTGATACGAAAGCACAACATGGGAACAAGAATAAAACCTTGTTCCTATGTTGTGCTTTGTGACAAAGCCAAATTATAAGGTTGAGATGCTTCTAACCCGTTCGGCTTGCTGTCTACGTTCCTTACTGTCATTTTCAAGATATGTAAGCATTTCCCTAAGGAAATTGACCTCATTTTCTCGAAAAGCAACAGAGCCAGGGAGATTAGAAGATATTATCATAGGCTCGTCAGTTGGAGAGTTTCTAACAATTGTCATAACTTGTGGTTCATTTTTCATCGAGGGTCTCCTTTCATATAGTACATAAGTGTGATACTAATATACCATGGAGGCAACATAAAGTCAAGAAAAATATTGAAAAAAACTTCGCCGAAACCTTGACAAGCCGTAAGAGAAAATGATATAATTTCTTAGTTATTCTTTCTAAATTTAACAAGAAGAGGAATTAAGCCTTGAAGGAAGTGGGTTTTAGTAGAAAGGAAAAGCAGACCTTTCCTACAAAATCATACGGAAACTTGTGCTTAAGAAGGACTTCTTGATAAATAGATTTTATGAACATCATTTATTCTTAAAAAGCATTCTTGTGCTGACGCATAAAATGATTTATAAGTAGCAAAGCCACGAACAAATCATTTAATTCTAGAATGCAAATTTCAAATTTTCTGCTTAATTTAATATAGAGGTGATTTTTTTGGTTAAAGACGTAAAACATGAAAAATGCGTTAGAAAAACCTTTGCCAAAACAGAAGACAGTATTGAAATGCCAAATCTAATCCAAGTACAAAAAGACTCATACAATTGGTTTGTAGAAGAGGGTCTTGGAGAAGTATTAAAAGACATTTCACCAATCATTGATTATACTGGAAATCTAGTGCTAGAGTTTTTCGATTACTACATGGAGGAAAAGACAAAATATTCGCTAGAAGAAGCGAAAGAAAGAGATGCAACATACTCAACAAGACTACATGTAAAAGTTCGTTTAATCAACCGTGAAACTGGTGAAATTAAAGAACAAGAAATCTATTTAGGAGACTTTCCACTAATGACTGACAGTGGAACCTTCGTTATCAATGGTGCAGAAAGAGTTGTTGTTAGCCAATTAGTACGTTCTCCAGGATGTTACTATGAATCTGACTATGACAAAACAGGTAAAAAAATCTTTACATCAACCGTAATGCCAATTCGTGGAGCATGGATTGAATACGAAACCGACTCAAACGATGTATTCTATGTTCGTATTGACCGTACTAGAAAACTACCAGTAACCTGCTTATTAAGAGCCATTGGGCTAGAAACAGATACCCAAATCTTAGAAGTATTTGGAGAAGAAGATAAAATAATGGCAACCATCAACAAAGATCCAATCAAAAATGCAGATGAAGCCTTAATCGAAATTTACAAAAAATTAAGACCAGGTGAACTACCATCAGTAGATGCTGCAAGAAATCTATTTAGTGGACTATTCTTTGATGATAGAAGATATGACCTAGCAAAAGTAGGAAGATACAAATTTAACAAAAAACTAGGATTAGCTGGAAGAATTAAAAACCAAGTAGCTGCAAACGACATTGTAAGCCCATCTACAGGAGAAGTACTTGTTGAAAAAGATGGTGTTATTACAGAAGAATTAGCAAGACAAATTCAAAATGCAGGCATCAATTCTGTAGACATTAAAATTGGAGAAAAAGCAGTTAAAGTCATTGGAAATGGTACAGTAGACATTCATGAATATGTTACCCTAAAAAACATTGTTATCAAAGAAGACGTTAACTTCGCAGTTCTACAAAACATCTTAGAAAACACAGACCAAAAAGACATCGAAAAAATGATAAAAGAAAGAATGGGAGAGTTAATTCCAAAACACATTACCACCGAAGACATCATTGCCTCTGTAAACTATGTAATAAACTTACAACATGGATTAGGATACATAGATGATATTGACCATTTAGGAAATAGACGTATTCGTTGTGTTGGAGAATTACTACAAAACCAATTTAGAATTGGACTAACCAGACTAGAAAGAGTGGTTCGTGAAAGAATGACCATTCAAGATTTAGATGTAGTAACCCCACAAACATTAATTAACACAAAACCAATCACATCATCGATTCGTGAATTCTTTGGAAGTTCACAACTATCACAATTTATGGATCAAACCAACCCATTATCAGAATTAACCCATAAAAGAAGAGTATCAGCCTTAGGACCAGGTGGACTTTCAAGAGAAAGAGCAGGTTTCGAGGTAAGAGACGTACACTATACCCATTATGGACGTTTATGCCCAATCGAATCTCCAGAAGGACCAAACATTGGACTAATTTCAGCATTAACTTCTTTTGCGATTATTAATGAATATGGATTTGTAGAAACACCATATCGTGTAGTGGATAAAAACACACACAAAGTAACCGATGAAGTAACCTACTTAAGTGCAGAAGACGAAGAAGGAGCAAGAATTGCACAAGCTTCCGAAAAGCTAGACAAAGAGGGAAATTTTGTAGGTAAAAAAATCAAAGTAAGACACTTAGACGATATTGAAGAAGTATCACCAGAAATGGTAGACTATGTAGATGTATCGCCAAAACAATTAGTATCTGTTGGTGCTGCCATGATACCATTTTTAGAGCATGATGACGCTCACCGTGCCCTAATGGGAGCAAACATGCAACGTCAAGCCGTTCCATTACTAACACCAGAATCTCCAATTGTAGGAACAGGAATTGAATATCGTGCTGCCAAAGATTCTGGTATTATGCAAATTGCTAACTCCAATGGAACCATTCATAAAGTAACTGGTGATGAAATTGTTTTAAAGACCGAAAAAGGAGATTTAGAAACATATCACCTACGTAAATTCAAAAGAACCAATGGTGGAACCTGTATTAACCAAAGACCAATTGTGGTAAAAGGAGAAAAAGTAAAAGCAGGAGATGTTATTGCTGATGGACCATCGACCGATAAAGGAGAAATGGCACTTGGTAAAAACGTATTAATCGCTTTTGCTACTTGGGAAGGTTATAACTATGAGGATGCTGTATTAATTAGTGAAAGACTAGTAAAAGAAGACGTATATACCTCAATCCACATTGAAGAATACGATTGTGAATGTCGTGATACCAAATTAGGTCCAGAAGAAATTACAAGAGACATTCCAAACGTAGGAGAAGATAGCTTAAAAGACTTAGACGAAAACGGAATTATTCGTATTGGAGCAGAAGTAAGACCAGGAGATATTCTAGTAGGAAAAGTAACGCCAAAAGGAGAAACCGAATTAACCGCTGAAGAAAGATTATTACGTGCTATTTTTGGTGAAAAAGCAAGAGAAGTAAGAGATACCTCACTTCGTGTACCACATGGAGAAGAAGGAACCATTGTAGATGTCAAAATCTTTACTAGAGACAACTCCGATGAATTAGCACCAGGAGTAAACCAAGTCATTCGTTGTTATATTGCACAAAAAAGAAAAATCTCTGTAGGAGATAAAATGGCAGGACGACATGGAAACAAAGGTGTTGTATCAAGAATTCTACCAGTAGAAGACATGCCATTTATGCCAGATGGAACTCCAGTTGATATTGTTCTTAACCCACTTGGTGTACCATCTCGTATGAATTTAGGGCAAGTGTTAGAAGTTCACTTAGGAGCAGCTGCTAGAGAACTTGGTTGGAAAGTAGCCACTCCAGTATTTGACGGAGCATCCGAAGAAGAAATTACCGAATTATTAGAACAATCAGGACGTACTCCAGATGGAAAAGTAACCCTATATGACGGAAGAACCGGAGAAAAATTTGATCATCCAGTAACCGTTGGTGTTATGTACATGTTAAAACTACATCACTTAGTAGACGACAAAATCCATGCTCGTTCTACGGGACCATACTCATTAGTTACCCAACAACCACTAGGAGGAAAAGCACAATTTGGAGGACAACGTTTTGGAGAAATGGAAGTATGGGCATTAGAAGCATATGGTGCAGCACATACACTACAAGAAATTCTAACTGTAAAATCCGACGATACAGTAGGACGTGTCAAAACCTATGAAGCCATTGTAAAAGGAGAAAACGTACCAGAACCAGGCGTACCAGAAAGCTTTAAAGTATTAGTAAAAGAACTACAAAGTTTAGGTTTAGATGTTCGTTTATACTCAAGTGACGACCAAGAACTAGAACTAAAAGAAAACATCGAAGAAGGAATTGAATACAACCCAGAAAAAGACAAATCACAAAACATCCTAATTGAAGATGAATTAGCAGATGGATATGTAGAAGAAGACGAAGACGGAAACGAAATCGTAGACGACGAAGAAGAAACAGACGAATTATTCGATGACCCAATCCTAGACGAAGAAGACGAAATGTTATTAGAAGACACCGATTTAGGAGAAGACAATTTAGAGAATGATAATGATATGATGTAATAAAAATATATGCCGGTAGGGGTTGCATATCATGCAACCCGTGCAAATCCCATAATTAAATAAAAATTCATAAACGTAAAATAATACACATAAAAAATTGTACAGCGGTGTCAATTATTTTACAAAACATGAAAAATAATATTACAGTACAAATTATATAAAAGGGCTACAAAGACAGGCAAGAAAGCCCCTTTAACAAGGGGGCTGTCGCCGGAAGGCGACTGGGGGTTCTTCTAAAGGAGCATTAAGAACCCTCCGTCAGGGCTTCGCCCTGCCACCTCCCTTGTTAAAGGAGGTCTCTTGCAAAGCCTTCGTAGATTTGAGACGAAACAATGATATGGTTGTATGCCATGAATAGCACCAACCAAAAAAATCCAAACCGGAAGGGAGAAAAAACAAACCGTGGATGAATTAGAAATATTTGATAAATTAAAAATTGGTCTAGCATCAGATGAAAAAGTAAGAGAATGGTCAAAAGGAGAAGTAAAAAAGCCAGAAACCATTAATTACAGAACCTTAAAACCAGAAAAAGACGGACTATTTTGTGAAAGAATCTTTGGACCAACCAAAGATTGGGAATGCCATTGTGGTAAATACAAAAGAGTACGTTATAAAGGAATTGTCTGTGACCGTTGTGGGGTAGAAGTAACCAAAGCCAAAGTAAGAAGAGAAAGAATGGGACACATTGAACTTGCTGCTCCAGTTGCTCATATTTGGTACTTCAAAGGAATTCCAAGTAGAGTTGCCCTAATGTTAGACATCTCACCAAGAAACCTAGAAAAAGTAATTTATTTTGCTTCTTACATTGTAACCGACAAAGGAACTTCAGGATTAATTAAAACACAAGTTTTAACCGAAAAAGAATACCATGAAGCAGAAGAAAAATACGGAAGAGGTTCTTTCAAAGCAGAAATGGGAGCAGAAGCCATTCAAAAACTATTACAAGAAATTGATGTCGACAAACTAGCAACAACCTTAAAAAAAGAACTAGAAGGAGCTAGTGAGCAAAAGAAAGTAAAACTAGTAAAACGTTTAGACACTGTAGAATCATTCCGCTTATCTGGAAACAAACCAGAATGGATGATTATGAATGTAGTACCAGTTGTGCCACCAGACCTACGTCCAATGGTACAATTAGATGGTGGACGTTTTGCCACCTCAGACCTAAACGACTTATACCGTCGTGTAATTAACCGTAACAACCGTTTAAAAAGACTATTAGAATTAGGAGCACCAGAAATCATTGTACGTAATGAAAAAAGAATGTTACAAGAATCAGTTGATGCCCTAATCGATAACGGAAGACGTGGAAGACCAGTAACAGGAGCTGGAAACAGACCTTTAAAATCCTTATCCGACCTATTAAAAGGAAAACAGGGACGTTTCCGTCAAAACTTACTTGGTAAACGTGTTGACTATTCAGGACGTTCGGTTATCGTTGTTGGACCAGAATTAAAAATCTACCAATGTGGTCTACCAAAAGAAATGGCAGTTGAACTATTCAAACCATTTGTTATGAAAGAATTAGTAGGAAGAGGGATTGCCCACAACATCAAAAATGCCAAAAGAATGGTAGAACGACTAAGACCAGAAGTATGGGACATTTTAGAAGAAGTTATTAAAGACCACCCAGTTATGCTAAACCGTGCACCAACACTACATAGACTTGGAATTCAAGCTTTTGAGCCAGTATTAGTAGAAGGAAGAGCCATCAAACTTCACCCATTAGTATGTACCGCTTTTAACGCTGACTTTGATGGAGACCAAATGGCAGTTCACGTACCATTATCACCAGAAGCCCAAGCAGAAGCAAGATATTTAATGCTATCTGTCAACAACTTATTAAAACCACAAGATGGTAAGCCAGTAACCGTTCCAACCCAAGATATGATATTAGGAAGTTACTACCTAACCATGGAGGTAAAAGGAGAACCAGGAGAAGGAAGCTATTATAAAGATAAAGAAGAAGCCCTAATGGCATATGCCAATGGAGACCTAGGATTACATGCCAAAGTATTTATCCGTATGAGTGCAAGCGATGAAGAAGGAAACGTTCGTACTAAACGAGTAGAAACCACAGTCGGAAGAGTCATCTACAACCAAGGAATTCCACAAGACTTAGGTTTTGTCGATAGAACCGATCCAGAACATGAATTTGACTTAGAAATCGATTTTCCAGTTATCAAGAAAAACTTAGGAAAAATCGTGGCAAAATGTATTAATGTACATGGACTATCGAGAGCCTCTGAACTACTAGACTATATTAAAGACACTGGTTATAAATACTCTACAAAAGGTGCGATTACCGTTAGCACAAAAGATATTATCATTCCAGAAAAGAAACAAGAAATCTTACAAGCAGCAGAAGAAAAAGTAGAACACATCGCAAAACAATACAAACGTGGTTTAATTACCGAAGACGAACGTTATGAATCCGTTATTAAAGTATGGGAACAAGCAACACAGGATGTTTCTCTTGCTATGCAAGACAACTTCGATGAACTAAACCCAATCTACATGATGATTGAATCTGGAGCCCGTGGAAACATGAACCAATTACGCCAAGTAGCAGGAATGAGAGGACTTATGGCAAACACCTCTGGTAAAGCCGTAGAAATTCCAATTCGTTCGTCTTTCCGTGAAGGACTTGACCCATTAGAATACTTTGTATCAAGCCACGGAGGAAGAAAAGGACTAGCGGATACCGCACTTAGAACAGCCGATTCTGGATACTTAACTAGAAGACTAGTAGATGTATCCCAAGATATCATTGTTCGCGAGCATGATTGTGGAACCCATGAAGGAATTCTTGTATATGACATAAAAGACGGAAACCAAGTGATTGAAAAACTACAAGAAAGACTAGAAGGAAGATACCCATTAGAAGACATCATTGATCCAAAAACTAAAGAAGTAATTGTAGATACCGAAACCATGATTACCGATAGAATGGCTGAAAGAATTGTAGAAGCAGGCTTTGAAAAAGTAAAAGTACGTTCTGCACTTGGATGTCATTCAAAACATGGAGTATGTGCAAAATGTTATGGAATGGGTCTTGCTACTAGAACCGAAGTAAACATAGGAGAAGCCGTTGGAATTATTGCAGCACAATCCATTGGAGAACCAGGAACACAGCTTACCATGAGAACCTTCCACCAAGGAGGAGTTGCAGGAGGCGATATTACACAAGGTCTTCCTAGGGTTGAAGAATTATTCGAAGCAAGAAAACCAAAGGGGCTTGCCATTATTACAGAAATTGCAGGAAAGGTAAAAATTGCAGAAAACAAGAAAAAGAAAGAAGTTATTGTTACTTCTAAAGACGATTCAAAAACCTACACCATCCCATTTGGTTCCAAACTACGTGTAAAAGATGGAGATGAACTAGAAGCAGGAGACCAAATTACAGAAGGTTCCATCAATCCAAACGAAATCTTACTAATCAAAGGACCAGAAGGCGTATACGAATACCTAATTCAAGAAGTACAAAAAGTATACCGTAACCAAGGTGTTGATATTAACGACAAACACATTGAAGTTATTGGAAGACAAATGCTTAAAAAAGTAAGAGTAGAAGACAATGGAGATACCGACATGTTCCCAGGCTCTTTAGTAGACATGTACGAATTCGAAGACAAAAACAAAGAGACACTAGCCGAAGGAAAAACACCAGCCACTGGAAAACGTACCTTACTTGGTATCACCAAAGCCTCTCTTGCTACCGAATCCTTCTTATCGGCCGCTTCTTTCCAAGAAACCACAAGAGTACTAACCGAAGCTGCCATCAAAGGAAAAGTTGATCCATTAATCGGACTAAAAGAAAACGTTATCATTGGAAAACTAATTCCAGCAGGAACCGGAATGAATAAGTATAAGAGCATTAAGATTAATACTGAACAAGAACTAGACTTAGGACTAGAATTAGATCTAGAAGATACGGAATCACCAATACTAGAAAATATAGGTAATGTAGATATTGTGAAGTAAATAACCATGATAAAAGGGTTGCATTTTATGCAACTCTTTTTTGGTACGAATATTCAATTGTATTGATTCCGTAAGGAAAGGAAGAATATTGAAATACAAGGATGTTAAATATGACAAAAATGTCATTAAAATGTAAAAGAAGTCTAAAAAAGAGGTTCCGTAGCAGGAAAAAGGAGGTATTGTAACATAAGGTAAAAAGTACCATTTACTTTGTAAATATAGGTCGATATAATAAATATGAAATAATGTATTTACCAAACAAAGGAGATGGGAAAGGTGAAGAGAAAAATCATTAGCAGTATACTAGTACTTAGTATATTAACTTCATATTTGCCTGTATTTACAAATTTTAAAATAATGCCAGAATCGGAAGCAGCAGAAGTACAAACAGAATGGGAATATAACTATACAGGAAATGTGCAAAATCTTGTCTTACCATACAAAGGAATCTATCGAATAGAAGCCTATGGAGCAAAAGGTGGAACCGCGAGTAGCAGAGTAATAGGAGCAAATGGAACAAAAGTAGAAGGAACGATTACCTTAAATAAAAATTCCAGCTTATCCATTTATGTAGGAGGACAAAATGGATACAACGGAGGAGGAGCAGGAAATAGCGTCTATGGAGTAGGAGGAGGAGCCAGCGACATACGTTTAAATGGAACGGCTACATCAGACCGCATCATTGTAGCAGGTGGTGGTGGTGGTAGTACTGCTAGACCTAATTATCATTCTCATGTAAGTGGATGCTATGAAACAAGAACAGGAATAAGATATGAGCAAATACCAGTTACATGTGGTTGCATGGCAGGTAATACAGGGAATGGAAGTGGATCGCCATGTTCCGTTTGTCATCATAATGGAGGGCATGGTAATCCATGTGGAGCACCAACAGGAGAATATACAACAAGACCAGTTGAATATACATATCAAGAGTTAGTCTGCGGAAAAACAGCGGGAGTAACAGTGGATTCATATACCTACCTAAATGGAAATGCAAATCCAGCAAGTAATGGAACAGCATACCAAGGCTCCACAGGAGGTGGAGGAGGATACTATGGAGGAAGCACAGGAAATGCAGGAACTAGCTACACCAATACTAACTTTAGTGATGTAACCACAACC
>JAAWJM010000003.1 GCA_022796855.1 Clostridia bacterium
TTTGTTAATCTTCCCATTAAAATTACTTTGTTCATATTTTCTTACCTTACCTTTCTAATCTAATTTTTTATAAACTACATACAAGTCTATTATTTTCTATATTTCAAATCAGCACTATATTTACTTTATTGTTTGTCTACCTACAAATTTTTTTTCTTGCTCTACTTCTAATTCCATTATTATTTGCTTTATAACTTCTTCTATTGTATTGATTTTCATTGATATTTTGCTATTTTTTATATTTTTCGGTACATCGAACTGAATATAATAATAGTATCCTTGTTTATATCCTTTAACTTCAAATGCTAATGGTCTTAATCCCATCTCTTTCTTATCGATAATTTTACACTTCTCACTTAGAAGCATATTGTTGATCCTATCTATAGTTTCTTTTATTCTATCAACATATCCAGTATTTTTTATAATAAAAATACCTTCATATCTTTGATACATTTATACTCGCCTCCTTTCACTTATGCTGTTAATAAATTCTCTAAAAAGTCTTGTTGTTCAAAGTCTGCCTCTTGTATTTCAGTAGCAAATAAGCATGATAAAAACGCAATTATATTTTTCTTAGTCCAATTATTACCTCTAAAGGCTTTTTCTCTAAATCTTGATGGCAACCCTATGCACATTTCTAATTTAGAATTACTTTTCTCAAAATCATGTTTATATAGTTTTCCTTTCTCTATCGTTTTTAAAAAGATACTTGACCAATAGTTTAAATAAATATTATCTTCTTCTACATTTCTAGTCCTCTTACCATATAAATATATTTTTCTTGGTAAAATTCTATATTTACTTTGTATAGTAAACGTAGAATTTTCAAAATAATCATCTTGGTTAACTCTTACTTGACAAGTATTACTTAAAAATATTGTCGGATACTTCGGAAATCTTTTACTATTATTTAATTTTATCATTTCTCTTTTATTCTCTACATTAAATTCATATGTCATTATTTATACACTCCTTTTCTCTAATGCTTCTAAATAGCATTGTCCATATAAATCATTGTGATATTCATAATCATTAAAATACCTTGTTGAATAATATCTCTTTTTATATTTTATTAAAATATCTGGTAATCCTTCATTATGCCAATTAAATCGTTCTGTTGCTTCATATATATTGCTTCTAAATTTAGTTGGAAAATCTGAAGCAAAAACTAATGCCTTTGTATTATTATTATTTAAAACTTTAATATTAACTGTATTATCAGCAACTACAAATGGTTTACCTTGAAAAAATCCCATAAAAATACTGCTAAAATTTCTTAAAGCAACTAAACCCAAACTATATTTATTCATCGTTTCTAATATTGCTTCTGTATCAGTTATATCAATGGTTTTGCTTAAAAAACCTACTGAATGTTCTGTTCCATTCATTGCAAGCACAGTATCACCTCTTACAAATGGATGACAATTTTTATCACATTTTGTTCCGAACAGATGCTAACCTTGTATGAAATAATGCCCAGTCATAATTAGTTTTTTTTAGAATTCTTGCTATATCTCTTACATCCAAATTAACACCTTTTTCAACTTTTATTACTTTTCTATTTTTTAACAATGCAAATCCGATTTCCATCTCCACCTAATTGATTTTCTAAATATTTTAAATATTTATCTAATCCATAAATTTTTTCAATTTCTTTTTCTCCTTGCTTATTCATTAATAACACTCTACACATTTTTTGTTACCTCCTCATATTTTTGTGCTATAATTTCCCCCATTTTCCTTGCTTTTTCATTATTAAAATCTTCACTACCAATTAAATTATTTATGTATCTTGTAGTATCTATACAAAAATCACATGCTCTTATATATTGCTCTGCATTTATAAATTTCAATAATCTAAATTCTAGAGTTGATACACTCGATACTGTATTAAAAGCATTGTATCTATAATCATCATATATTACTGATTGGCAATAATGTCCAAAGTATCTCCCCCAAAACTTTTCTGTTTTTTCTCTATTGACTATCATTTTATTTAAAAGTGGCTGGAATATTTGCCTTTTATACTGATCAATTTTAGTTTTAAAGTCTGTAGAAACATGAAGATGTGTTCCACAATCAGCTCCAACATATTTTGCAAATTTATCAATTTTTCTACATATATGATGAAATGATTTTCTACTATAAAAAATAACAGATTTCCATTCTAATCCTCCAATACTACCATCTGTACAACCTATAAAATTGTATTTTCTTAATTCATACAGTGCATTTGCTCTACTTGAAGTTTCAAATTCGAACGAAAAACTTATTTTACTTTCCTTTCCCTTATAGTTGTTATTCCTTGTGCAATAGTTATTAACTCTCTTACACTCTCTACATACATAATCTTGGCTATTGATTTTTTGTACTTCATAAGCAAGAAATTCTTTATTACAAGAAGAACATTTTTTAAATTCTAAAAATCTTTTTATCTTTAACATTGTTTAATCCTTTCCCTGCTTAAATGAAAAACAGAACTACCAAAAATGATAATTCTGTTTTAAGCAGCATTTTGAAGTAATTTACTACTTTCTTCTATTTTTTTATTAATCGAATCTCTTTCTCTTATTAGCACATCTGAATAATCATAAAGTATCTCTAAATCATTATATTTTACAACAATTGCAAGCATTATTTGTATTTCTGGATTACTGCTAATTTGTGTAATAGATTCAACATCATCGATAAACATAGGAGTATTAATCCCTGTAACTTTGTTTATTAGCGTTGCAATTTCTATATCTGCCCTTAACTTATAAGATTTTGAAAGTTTTTCATACTTTCTTCCGCAATATTTTACCTCATACACATCAATAATTTCTCCTGTTTCTTCGTCAACACCACTAAATTCAATTGTTACATTTTTTAAATAATCTTTTACTCTTTTCATTTGCTCTTGATTTATTAATAGATTTAATCTTGTTGCTATTTTTACTTGTTTAGTGTATTTATCTATTTGGTCTAACATCTCTATTCTTGACTTATTAAGTTGTTCTATTTTTTCTTTCGCATTTATAATTTCATTATGCTTAATTTCTACTTCTTTATTAAATAAATCAATCTTTGATTTCTCTTCTTGTAAAATATTTATTTGAACCTTTAATGCATCTCTTCTTTTAGCTTTTTCTTGCATCTCTGGTGTTTTCATTTCTGTATATCTTTGAGTCTGTTCTTTCTTTTTCTTTATTAACTCTTGTGTTTCCTTTTTTAGAGTTTCGATTTTCTCTGCAATACTATTAATGCTTTTCTTATATGTTATTTTTAATGATTTAATTAGATTTTCATTATTTATCTCTTGTTTGCACGTTGGGCAAGTAGCTGTTGTAGATGCTACATTCTTTAACTTTTCTAACTCTTTTCTTTGCTTCATTTGTAATTCTTGCAATTCTACATTTATATTACAGTTTATTTTATTTTCTAATTTAGTTATGTCTTTTTCTAAATCCTCCAAACTTATTATATTATCTGTATTTTCAATTAACTTTTCATATTCTTTTTCTAAATTATCTAATTCTTGCTGTTTCTCAAATTTCCTTGGACTCTCTTCTTTTTGAACCGCAATATCAATGAATACATTTTTACTACCTTTTATATTGTCTAAATCTGATTTAAGTTCTTTTATTTCTGCTCTCCTAGCTTTACAAAAACCTTTAATATCTACTATTTGCCCACCTAATATCTCTTGTTCTTCTTTTTCTAATAACTTAAAAGCATCTTTAGCTGAAACAGATGGCAATATTCTAAGTAATAAATCTCGTTGTTCTGCTAATTTTAGACTTCTAAAATAATTCGGATAATAACTACAAATAAAAGCATGTACATCTTTATAAAATCTTGTTAGAAATTCTTGTGATGTTCTAATATCATCCATCATAACAAAATTATCTTTTCCTTTGCATCTTGTTATTGTATGCTCTGAACCCAAATTATCAACTATCGTCATACTTGCTAGTGTATTAGAATTAATCGTATTATTACAATTTGAGACCTCTTCTCTATTACTACCAGTTAGATTATATCCTGTTAAAATCCATAATGGTAACGCACCTATTGTAGTTTTATTTTTGGCATTATCACCTATAATATATGTAATA
Organism: Clostridia bacterium; assembly: GCA_022796855.1. Lineage (GTDB taxonomy): Bacteria > Bacillota > Clostridia > TANB77 > CAG-508 > RGIG8482. Next base: position 4,098 of record JAAWJM010000003.1, read on the forward strand.
TCTTCAAAGTTTACTTTGAATCCATCTGGCAAACCTTTATAATTTTTTATATTGAAAATATTTTTTATAACCATATTTTTGCCTCCATTTCTTAACTTTTAATCAATTTTCTCTGCTGTAAATAATTTATCTAAGTCCTCTGGTTGCATACTTTGTATTTCTTCATCATTTATAAATTCTTCACTTTGAATTTCATTTATACTATTTTCATCATCATTATTTTCTTCAGTATTACTACTATTGTCATTTTTTATTTCATCAACAACAGAAATAGCAAATACTTCTTGCATAGCATATCGATATGCCCCTGTTAAAGCTGCATATACTGCTCTACCTTTTTCATCATATCCACTTCCTGGTACTTCTACCTCAATACATTGTTTATTATTATCTTCAACATCAATAAATTGAAATTTCATAGTTAAAAATACTTTATCTCCTTGAGATGAAAAATTTGCAACCTTTAATGGAATGATAATAACTTTATGTTTTACGAGTAAAGGATTTACCATTCCTATAATATCCTCTGATTTTGCAAATTTGTAATTTTTCTCTTCATCTAATTCTGTTTTTTGGATTGGCTTTATTTCTTCCATAATTCTTATTATTTTTTCAGCTATCATACTAAAATCCCTCCTACTTTTTTCAATTCTATTTTGTGAAAAATCTCAAATATATCAACATTGGAATCATTATCTATAAATTCATTAATTTTAACATACGTTGGATCAGTTTCACCTATAATTATCTGCTTATATGCAATATTTTGCTTTCTTAATTCTTTTAGCGATTCTTGGATACATTTAACTGCAAAATTAGTTTCTGACCAATATGTAGATGTCCAAACTAAAATCGCATATTTTTTTCTAAATGCTTTAAATTCTTTATAAAAATCCACTTTGTCAAAAATATTGTTACATTTATTGGGCATTCCTTCTATTTTGCTAAAAATATACTCTAAGCCTTTTGTATTAATAGCTAATGCTACTTTATATTTATCCGTCTTTTTAAATTTTCTTTCCATAACAATTTCTATATCGTCTTCTTTAAACCAATCTTCTTTATTTTGAGATAATATCGTTACTAAATATTGATTAAAATAGTAGTCTTTTTCCTCTACAATTCCTATTGCTTTAAAGTGCTTTTCATATATTTTTCCTTTGCCATTCACTATCACAATTTCTCCAATTCTAAACTTATTTTTCATTGCAATTCCACCCTTAATTCTCTATCTATTTTTTTTATAAATTCTTTAATATTGACATTATATTTCTCCCCAAATTTAGACATAGATCTATAAATCGCAATCATTATTTGAATAAGCAGAATTAAGCTTATTATTATCTTTTTTATTACCTTTAACATATTAATTATCCTTTCTTTTAAATGTTTCTAACACTTTAATCTAATTACTAAATTAAACTGCTTTTTTATTCTCTAATACTGCTTTCGCAATTTGATAATCAATTAATATTAGAATATTTCCCTTTGTACTTACTTTTAATGGCAATATTATACTTCCTATTGCTACTTTTAATATATCCTGTTTAGTTTCAGGCATTAAAAAAAACTCTTGTATTTTAGAGTTTGTATCAATGCATATTATTTTAGGTACTTCTTTATTTTCATACTTCGCTTTTTCAAATTTAGTAATTTTAAAATAGTTATTGATTTGTTGTTTCTTTTGGCTTGGCTTATTTAACTTGTTATTACTAGCTTCTGTTCCTTTGACTCCTTGTTTGTCAGTATTTTTAGTATCATATATCGCTATTTTTCTTATATCTGGAATATAGTTTTTTCCCATTACCCCATCTTCTGGTCTTAAATACAATTCATACCAATCGTTTGTTAAATCTTCACCGATTCTATTAGCTCGTGCAATTCTTCGCCAAATATTCCTATTTCCTTTCTCACTTCCAACGGGATAACACCAAACGCCTTCATCTTCTAATTCTTTAATTATAAAATACAATCTTCCTACCATTTTACATTTTTTTTGTCTCTTATAAGGACACTCATTTGGATTACATGCTATTGTTCGTCTTTTTCCCTTATCATCCACCTCTCTTGCTTCTTTGCCATTTCCGTAACATTTTAATTTTTTTCCTTCATATCTTTGGAATCCAATTTCCATTGGTTGCTGCCTAACAAATTTAATTACTAAACTTTTTGGTTGATTATATTTTTCATTAAATATCTCAACAGCAAGTTCCGAAGTTGAATTATCTATGTGTACATCAAAATAGGCAAGTTTTACAGGATTATCCTTTTGCCCCCTAGTTCCTGTTCTTACATTACCAATTATTTCATTATCAAAATACTCTTTCATATTTTACCTCCACTTTTTAACTATGTTTTAACTAATACACTCTTATTCATACATACAAAATTTTCAATTTCATAAACTAATTCATTTCTAACCTTGTCTTTTATTTTTGTATCTTCGTTTTTTACGATTTCTGGTAAGTTTACTCTTAATTCTTCTAATTTTTCTTCAAAAATTTCTACTATTGATAAAGCAAATTCTCTTTCAATATTTCTTTTATGAAATATATTAATTTTTCTTTTCTTTGAGATAAATCCCATATTTTTTCTCCTTTCTTTTCTCCTTTATCGTATTTAAAACAAGAATCTAACTCAAATCCTCCTTTCTTATAAAATAAAAAGAGCAAAGAATCATTGGGGGGCAATTCTTTTACTCTTTTTTACCTTTACTTAATTTAAGCACCTTAAATACAGCCTCTATTTTAAAGCTTGTGCTTTTTTTACTACACTTGCATAAACAAGTACATGACATTATAAAAATGTCTTAAACCTAATTCTCATGCTTTTCTAAAGCATTACCTTAGGTAAATAGAATAAGTTATTTTCTTATTCCATCCTTTGTTTTAAATACAATTGTATTTTACTATTTTTATTGTTAGTTGAAAATATAAGAAACAAATTTTTTTTAACGTTGGTATTTAAGCCTTTATGGTCTATTTTGTATGAATTTCATTTTTTATAATAGTTCTATGAATAAAAAAATAAAGACAGTATCTTCCATCTTAGATTACTGTCTCATATCTTTTAATCAAAAATTTCTTTTTAATTGTTCTTTTGTTTTTCATTTAAAACTCGAATCATCTCTGTTATAACTTCCTTGTTTGTTGAATTTAATGAATAAAATCCACTCATTGATGGTTCTTTTAAATCAATTTCAAAATCAAGCAATGGATATAATACGTCGTTTGGTGCTATTTTATACAAATTGCATAACGCAATCAAAGTATGTATGCTTCCAAGTGTCTTCCCTCTTTCAAGATCTGAAATATAAGAAGGAGATAATTCTACTACTTCAGATGCATCTTCTTGTGTTGTTCCACTAGAAATCCTTGCCTTCTGATAGTTTTTACCTACCTTTTTTAATTGTTCCTTTTTATACTTATTTACCATTCTTTAACTCCTAATTACTTCTTTTGCTGTTATATTATCAATTTTTCCGAGATTTATACATAAACCTGTAACCAAGTTAAGTAGGTAAAATGATGTTGATTTTTTATATTATACATGTTATATTACTTGTATAAAAAATTATACGAGGAGACTAGCGTATGAAAAATTTTATTGAAAAAGAAAAAGTGAAACTCTCAAAAGAACTAAGTAAATTAAATGAAATGAAAGAAAAATACAACTCTTTTAAAACGTATAGTATATATACTAAACTTCGTAAACAGAAACAAAATATAAAAACAATCCTTTTTAGGATACGCAACTATAAAAATATATTTGAACTAATCGAACAAGCAAAAACAGAATTAGTAGAAGAGACTTTTTCTTTATTAAAGTTAGACCAAAAAATAAAAACTATCTTTAAAACGGAAGATAGTTTATTCAGAAAGTTTTCTTCTTGGCAAATACAATACTCCGATACTTTATGTATAACTTGTCCTATTCATGCCTTAAATGAATATGTTATTTGCATTACATTTTTCATAAAAAAATTTAGATTTGCTCGAATGTCTGAAAATATACCTGTGACCGTATCTAATATTCTTTTGACTGATCGAAAAAACTGCTAAAAATATAACAAAGGTAAATTCCTTTGTTATACTCTTTTTAGAGAAAACGCATATAAAAGTCTCAATTGGATTATTCCAAATCAACATTTTTAGAAATACTATCAATATTTTTTAATGTTTGCCATTCTATAAGAGCTAGAAATCTAGGCGAAAATACCCTATCTTCCTTATCAGCTTCGCTTGATATTGGATACTTTACTTTACTGGCAAATACATAATCATAGAATTTAATATCAAATACTATTTCACTTTCATTTTTACTTACATTAAAAATTTCTACACTTCCCATTGATGTTCGCAATACTATTCCTTCACGTAATTCAGAAATTTTCAAATATTCTCCTACTGATTTAGCTCCTTTATTTAGCTTTTTTATTATTTCTTATATTTCTTCTTCTGTTAATACTGTACCATCTTCTCTTTTAATATTTTTCAAACTATCATCCCTCCTAAAACTTATTAGAATTAATATATCCTCCTTAATTAATTTTATCATAAAATTAATTAAGGAGGATATATTAAGTAATTTGTTATTTCTATTGACAAAATTTCATATCTTTGTTACATTGTTCTTGATACAAAAGATTTTATTTTATCATAAAGGGGGGATTTATAATGAATAAAGGTGAATTAATTACTAGTATTTCTGAAAAAACTGGTGTTTCTAAAAAATGTTCTGAAAACACATTAAACGCTTTCACTGAAATTATTTCTAATGAACTAAAAAAAGGTGAAAAAGTTCAACTTGTAGGATTTGGAACTTTTGAAACAAGAAAAAGAGCAGCTAGAAAGGGTAGAAATCCACAAACAAAGGAAGAAATCAAAATACCAGCTTCTATTGCTCCTGCATTTAAACCAGGAAAAGCTTTAAAAGATTTGATTAATAAATAAAATACAAAAAAGGCGAATTTCAGTTTTCGCCCTTTATTTTTATATGTCCTATTTACTTTTTTCTTTTATACATTTTATTTCATACAGGATTTATTCTATTATTGTATATAATCCCAATACCTAATATCTAGTTATTCTATTTTGAATTCAATACTAAATTTCCCTGATATGCCATTAATTGAAATTTCTCTTTCTATAATATATCTTCCTTTATTTAATTCGCCGTATTTATTACTCCAATCTAATGACTCTTCTAATAGTTTAGTAGGTGGTCTACTTGTTTCTAACTCTGTGGCATTCCATTTTCCAACTTTGATTGGTAATCTAATCCATTTAGAATTTTCTAAACCATATAGCGTATAGAAATCTCCAGATGAATCAGTATAAACAAACTCATCTTCACTTGTAAAAACTACTATACATCCATCTTTAGTAAGAGTATTTTCTTTTATTGAAACAGTTATTCCATTTATATCAATTTTACAATTTAAAATTTCTATTTGACTAGTTTGTTTTACTCTTGTAATAACTGATACTATTATTCCTGTAATTACAACTAAAATAGCTATAACTCCACAAATTATGACTTGCTTTTTTTGGTTCACTTTCATCACCCTTTAATCAAACTTGACACTACAATATATTATACCACAATTGGAATTACAAATACAATCATATAATGTCACTATCACTAACTTCTTGATTTTTTAATTAAAATAGTTATGTTAATATAATTTAAAACATAAAGAAAGGCTATTTGTAACCTTTCTTTATGTTTATTTTTTGTTTATCTATAACGTAAAAAAGTGTTAAATCTTTCTTTAGTTATGTTGATACCTACATTATAATTAGTACCTTCTATATCATCTCCACCATGATGTATCCCTATTGCATATCCTGTGCCATCCTCTGTAACTGGTGATCCACTTTGTCCTCCTTCTGTATCAACAGCATAAATCATATATAAATATCTTGCTCTTTTTACTTGTTCTCTATGCGTATACAATTGCCAATTATTATCTTGTGGTTTTGGATATCCTGTTACAGTTACATACCTGTTAACCCATCCATCATATCCTTCTGAATAAGCAAATCCAAAAGAACCACATGCTTTTATGGTTTTATTCAATTTTATTAATCCCCAATCCTCTGCATTATTGCCAGAAGATTTCCATGTTGTTTCATAAACTACGTTACTAGCATATGCTTCTCCATATGGTTTTACATTTCCTTGCCTTCCAGGTATTACTTTTATGCTTGCAGCTAGTTGATGAGCTGGATGTCCATTCTTACCATGATAAGCATAAACACAATGTCCTGCTGTTGCAACTAAATCTGGTCCAATCATAAAACCTGTTCCACCAGATCTACAACCATCACTCCAAGTAATTTCCAAAGCACATATCGCTGGATCTGAAGTTGTTACTCTGCCATCTTCCCCACCCACTATTACCGCAGGACTTGGCACATCTATAGGAGGACAAGCTTCTACATGAGTATTTGTATCATTTGCATAAGAAGTTGGTATCTCACTTAAAATTTCTTCATAAGTTTTTTCTACTTCTTCTCTTGTTTCTAAATTTGCTTCAATTATACCTTCCATTTTTTCTTCTTGATAATATGCTTTTCTATCAGAATTATTTAAACTTGCAAAAGATGTAACATTACTAAATAAGCTAATAATTGCAACCATAGTAATTATTCCAAATACTCTAAATATTTTCTTTTTTACCATAATTTTTCTCCTTTTATTTCTAATCTATTTTCGTTCTATTTAGGAATTGCCGGCAATCATGGAACAATTTTAAAAAGTAATATGACTGTGAAATATCCCATATATATTCCTTAATTAAACTTATTTATTAAATATCATATTAATAAATAAAATTCAATATTTTTTCGCATATTTATTTTCCATTTTATTCCTTTCAAATATACTGATTTCTAGAAAATATAAATAAAAGGACAGATTGCTATTTCTGCCCTTTTATTTAACTCTATTTCAATTTTTATTCTTCATTACTTTATTTGTTCACTAGTAAATCCAACTCTTTTTCATTTCGTATTCCTTTCTTTTAATAAATGTGTCTTATACATTAGTATAAACTATATTTTTCTATAGCACTCATCAAGTATCTCATTTTTTTCATTTGATGTTAAATCTCTACCTAACTCTTTTCTTTGTATTAGTATTTCTTTGCTAGATTCTTCAATCAATGTTTGAAGTTTTGGTGCTAACGCTTTCTCTACTTCCTTTTCTTTTATCTTACAATATTTTTCATACGCCAAAATAGTGACTGCCACTCCAAAAACTACACCCATAATAATTTTTTCCATTCTCATCATCCTCTTTCTTTCTATATTTTTATTAATTATAGAATTTTCAGACTATGTTTTCAATTTGAGAAAAAATTTCAGTTAATTTTATCAATAATCTGAATAGGATATTTACATATAAGCACTTCCTTCGTCGTGTTGATAAGGCTTTTATCATATTTCTCGTTTTCTAATACAATTATTATCTTGTCTGCCCTTGAATAATCTTTTAATCTTTTAAATACTGTTTCTTGTTCAATTGCTCTTACTACTGCTATATCACATACTAAATTATCTATTGTCACAACCGAAAAAATCACAGGGAAGTTTCTACTATATCCACAATCTTTTATATCATTTTTTATCAACTTTACCACATCTAAGGCAACAGCTGTCCTTACATCTACTTTTCTCATTTTATGATGCAACAATTTAGTTTTATCATCTAACACAATAAAATTAGAGGCAATCAGATAATTAATATCTTGCATTGAACATTTTGTAAAATTTATTAATTGTTCTCGACTACAACTCTTAAATTTGCTTAAAAATTGCATTATAGCATTTTGATTCTTAGTCATTTATAGCTCCCCTCCTTACTATTTTTAATAAAGAGCTATAAATTTTTCTTCTTTCTGGTATAATTTTCTTTACTTTTATGATAATCATATCACCAGGCAAAGGCGGTGTTTCTAGCCACACTGGAAGTGTGGCCATTGTGTCTATTCCTTGTTTTAAAGATGCAAATACTCCGATTATCTGAAAAACCTGTTACTGTTGCTAAATATTCCCCTCCTTCAGTAAAGTTCTTTCTCACATTTTTATATGGGTCTTCTTTTGTTTCTTTATGAGATACTCTAAAAATACTCTTCTCTATATCAATTTCTTTTACTTTTACCTTTATCTTATCTCCCACTTGATATAAATTATTCAAATTTGCTACATATCCATATTCCAAGTCTGAAATCTTTAGTTTAACATCTGTTCCTAAACACTCTACTATTATATATTTGTTCAGAACAGATATTACCTTTGCATAAACAACATCTCCTGTTTGATACTTTTTTTGCTGAATATTTTTTATTCTTTCCATTGCTTTTTTTCTTGAAGCAACTGCTGTATTCGTTAGTTTGTCTGATTCGAGAATAATAAATTTTATTTCTGAACCAATTAGATTTCTTATATTCTTCTTATCATCTTTTTCTATTCCTAGCTCTTTGCCAGGAATTAGCACTTTAATATTTTTAAAATTTACTACTATACAATTTATATTTTCCTCATAAATTTTACCATCATCATGTGTTAATTTAATTTTTTCACTTTCAATTGCTATTGCTTTACCAAAAAGAATTTTATTTTTCTCTTCTGAAGTATTAATATTCTGCCATGCAATTTGTTTTTCTAATTCTTCAATCAAGTTGTTTTCCTCCTTCCTCTCAAAAATTCTTCAAATGTTGGTAGTTTTTTGAATTCTTCTTTCTCTTCTATTGGATTTAATGCACTACTATTTTTAGGTTTATAGTTTTCTATTGAAATCGGCGTTATATCTTGTCCTAAGCGATATTCCCAATATCGCAATTTCTTACATTTAAAGGGTTTATATCCTCGTATCATAATAATTTGTATGTCATTATCCATTCTTATAATTTCATCTTTATTTAATAGATTTCTTGCAGTCAGTGACGTTGATTCCGCTCCATAATCTAACATTCCATCAAATTGTGCTTCCTTCTTTATTGAACTTGTTTCTACTGTTGCTACTCCTAATGTATCACTAATGTATTGTGCTGTAAGCAAATCATTTGTCCCCATTATAACTTTCAAATCACAATTTCCAATTAGTCCTTGCCAAATGTCATCAGGGTAAAGAGATTTTAATCCTGCAATATGTTGGCAGATAATACTACATGATATTGATCTTGAACGAATCGTACTAAGCTTCTGTTGGAAATCTGGAATCTGTCCTATGTTTGCAAACTCATCTAAATAAATACACAAATGTCTTTTTAATTTTTTATCTTCATTTCTATCTGCTCTTCGTATTGTTTTTATAAATAGAAATGAAAAAAATAAGCTATTTAAAAAGCTCATTGTGGTATCCATATCACTTATAATACAGTAAATCACCATTTTTTTATCATTTAGCTCAGTAAAATCTATATCATTTCTTTCTGTAATTTTTGCTATTTCACTTAACTGAAATATTTGTAATTTTGTTGCCAAACCTACGATTGTGCTTTGCTTTATTGCATCAGATGCTTGGGCGTAAATGTTATAGGCAATTTTAGTAATACCAGTAGAATGTCTAAATACTTCATCTATTTTCTTTATATCACCGTGAGGCAAGTATTGAGTTTAAATATCTCATATTTTTTTTATTTTTGTCTTCAACTTCAAATCGGATATGTAAAAGTAAAGCTTTTAATAGATTTTCTTGTGTATTTTGCCAAAATTCCTCTCCCTTTTTGCCTGCATTTTGTGTCGTATTAATTACTACTTGTGCAAAAACTTGTGCATCTATTTCCTTTTCTATAAAGTTAAATAAATCTATTCCGTCAGAATATTCGGGGTTTACTAAATTAAATACTTTTATAGCATATCCTTGCTCTTCAAAATATTTACTCGTTACCCCATATAGTTCCCCTTTAGGATCTGTAAATACAATATTTTTGCCTTCTATTGCTAATTTTTTTAAGCTCTCTTTTAGTTTGTCTCCCTCTTGTTCTGCAATTTTTAACGCATTTGGTATGATATAACTTGTTGATTTTCCTGCCCCTGATGCCCCCCAGACCATTACATTTCTATTTACTGTTTTGCAACTATCTGGAAGTACAATCACTTCATCAGTATCTAGTGTTTTTCCTAGTACCATTCCTGATATATTTTGCTCATTTCCTACTTTTAATATATCTATTTCTTCAACTTTGGAAAAATTTGCTGTTCCATGTGTACCATCTTTCTTTTTAAAAATAACACCTTCTTTTTCAATTTTCATTCTCTTTTTGGTAAATAATATGTCATAAATAGTAAAAATGAAAATTAAGGCAATTATGACGTAAATTAGACCTATTACTTTGTTATTAAAGATAGCTTTTATACAATCAAGAAAATTATAAATTTCTGTTGTTGTATATTGTTTATTAAAACATTCTCCTAGTAGTTTTATATATCCATTTATCATTGGTATTAACACTCTCATTGATGCATATAAACTAATGATTAACGTTATATTTCTCTTTTGTACTATCTTGTTTAAAAAATCATTTTTCACATGCTCCTCCTAACAAATCTTTATCAATAGTTTTTATTTTACATTTTCCTTTTAAAATTTCTTGTATCTTTTCTTTGTTTTCTTCTAAGGTTAATATCTCTAATTTTTTATTAGATTCTATATTTTCTTGGTAGTACCAATCTAGCTTTGCTATTTTTTCGCTATTGATGAAAGGCACATATAAAATATATCTTCCATCTTCTAACATGTAATCAGCTTTGTCCCAATCACTTATTAAGATTTCTTTTTCATATAAATTTTCTAATAAGTCATGAACATTCACATCGTTAATCTTTTTAAGTATTTCTTTATTCACCCTAGTATTTTGTATTACATATGTATTTTGTTTTCCAAATGATAAATTTGAATATTTTGTATTTATAACATCTAATTTTTCAACAAATATTATGATTTCATCATAATTTACAGCTTTATTAACATCAAACAATAACTGTTTTATATATACATGTTCCTTTTCACTTGATATGTAATAGGCTAAATATTCTTTATCATCCATTATGATTTTCCCAATATATCTTCTTGCAGTTTCTGTAAATTTGTCTTTTTCTTTTATTTCCCAGCTTGGAATAAAATCTATCTTAGAATTTATACTTAATGCTGCAATGCTTGCAATATTTTTTAATCTTTCCATATATGCCTCATTTTTTATGTTTTTTATATAACCTGAACCTACTTCATCTAGCACTTTTCTTCCTTTTTTATCAATCATTATATAACTTTTATATCTCTTGACATACTCCTTATTAATAAGTTTATTAACTCTTTGCCTATAATACCTTTTTGTTTTATATATTAAGCTTGCATCTTCTACTTTTAGCATTTTATACTTTGACAAAAATTTTAATATTTCAAAATCGTCTTTGCTTATATTGTTTCTTTCTTGCACAAACTCCCTCCTTTTTCTTTGTTTAAGCCACAGTTTTTCAACGGTGCCTTAAACTATTGAAAAAATAGAAAAGTTTTTGTTCATTTTTCAATAGTTTTAATATAATTTTTTAGCGAAATTTTTTTATACGTTTTTCCGAAAAAATTTCATACTTTTTAAAACATTTTTTGTAAATTTTTAATCCACTCTTCCATATATTTCCCATCCATTACGAACACTTCTGTAAAAGGCTTTTTAGTGTCACTTTTACCTTGTGCCAAATAGAACATGTTATTAATATTATCATCTTGTATAATATTTTGTATAACTAAAGCATCTATTATTGGTTTCACATATTTATTGTCAATATCCATATTAGATTGTTTCTCATGTACTATAATTACTACAAAAGTTAAATTGTCTTTAAATAATCCCTTATGTTCTTTAACTGCTTCAGCTGTACTAAGCATAATATTCTTGTATGCAAAATTGCTTATGTTCTTATACTTTGGTAACGCTTCAGGAATATATATTCTTAAAATATCTTTAGCTAATGTTGCCTTATATGAATTATTAATATAATTAACTTTTTCATTCTCATTTACTTTTTCTCTATTATTTATTTTGATTTTATTAAAGATTTCATATCGTATCTTTTCTAAACTTCGCAAATACTTTTCTATGTCTTTGTTTTCTAAAATTTCCTTATTGTTAATCATAAAATCTGTTTGTTTTTTTAATTGTTCTAGTTCTGGTAAAATAATTTTTTGCACTATATCCTCCTTGTCTTTATTTCATAATAAAATAAGAAGAAGATACAAAAGTAAATTCTAATGTATCTTCTTGTAAATTTCTATTCTTCTGTTTCTTCATCATATTTATCTGATACCAATTGTAATATCTGTTCTCTCGTTTGATTGTTAATTGGATATGCACTATTTCTTTGTGGTTTTCTTAATCTAGGATTTAGTGGCATATAAACATATCTACCTTTTTTCCCTTCATGCAATTCGATCCCATCTATAATTAATGAATCTCCTATCAAAATACTTGCATATCCTAAAAAATTTCCTTTATTTACTTTCTTTACTCTAACTTCTTTAATTTCTAACATATAAAATTTCCTCCTTAAAATTGTTTAATTTTTATAAAAGAGTGACACGAATATCACTCTAGTTTTATCTGTTCTTCGCATTTTTTCTTTTTAATGCAATAATTCCTGTTGTTACTGCTAATAATGAAATTATTAAGCTACTTATTAATAATATGTAGTTCATCTCATTGCCAGTTTGAATTTTTGGTATTTGTTCATTATAGTAAGTAAATGTACATATAGAATCATCTTCTAATAATAATTCGCCATCAGCAAAAGTTCCTTGATTATTGATTTCTACTTTTACTACTTTACTTGATAATTGGTAACCTTTTGGGGCTTCTATCTCTTTAATAAAATAAATACCATATCTTAAATCTTCAAAAGATACTATTCCGTTTTCTTTATCTGATTCAACTTCTTTAATTAGTTTAGTACATTCTTCATCCTCATAGATTCCAAATTTAAAGTCTGCTCTAATTATTTCTCTTGTTACACTATCAGCTTTTACTACTTTGATTGTTTTTAATATTGGCATATCTTTCATTTCCACTAATTGTGTTTGTTTGTCTTCTGACACTTTAAATTTAATACTCTCTGCTTGCTTAAATCCATAAGGACATGTAATTTCTGTTAATACATATTCTTTACCTTCTTCTAAACCTGTAACATTGTGTGGCTCATTAGTAGAAATCCATTTATCGATTTCATTTCCTTCAGTATCAGTTACTATAAGTTCGGCTCCTGGTAGTTCCTCTCCTGTTACTAAATCTGTTTTAGAAATTAATACTACTTTATCTATCATTTCTAATTTTTGGGTTTCCTTATTTGTTGTAACAGTAAATTGTATATCTGTTGCTTTTACATAACCTTCAATAGCAATTTCTTCATGTAATATATAACTCTCTCCTTCAAGTAATCCTTGAATTTTATGTGGTTCACGTGAAGAAATCCATTTGTCCACAATATTCTTAGTTTTTGTATTTGTTACTATCATCGTGGCACCTTCTAGTTCATTACCATTAATATCTTTTTTAGTCATTTCAACTATTTTGTCTATTAAAGTAATCTCTTGTGTTTGCTTATCTTCACTTACTATAAATTCAGTATCTAATGCCATTACAAAACCTTCTGGTGCATATAATTCGTGTAGTATATATTTTTTATTTTCTTCTAATCCAGAAATATAATGTGGTTGTTTTGTAGTTGTCCAACTATCAATAACTTCGCCGTTTTCATCGGTTACATTCATTTCTGCACCTTCGATTATATTTCCTTCAATATCAGTTTTAACCATAGAGACAATTTTATCAATCATTTCTAACTTTTGAGTTTGCTTATCAGTAGATACTGTAAATTTTTGATCTGTTGCTTTTACATATCCCTCAATAGAAATTTCCTCATGTAAAATATAGCTTTCACCTTCAATTAAATTATTTATATTATGAGGCTCTTTACTAGAAATCCATTCATCTACAATATTATTATCTTTGTCCAATACTTGCATTGTAGCACCTTCTAATTCATTACCTCCAATATCTTTCTTTGTCATCTCTACGATTTTGTCTACCATATTAACTTTCTGAATTTCCCCTGTATTTTCCACTTTAAACGTTATGTCTGTTGATTTAACATATCCTAACGGAGCTAAATCTTCTTTTAGAGTATATTCTTTTCCTACTTTTAATCCCTCAATCGTATGTGCATTTTCTGAAGAAATCCATTCATCAATTATTTCATTATTTTCATCAATAACGGATAACTTAGCTCCTTGCAATTCTTTATCGCCTGTTATTTGAGTTTTACTAATTTCTATAAACGTGGTTTCATTTTCTACATTTATATCAAAAACATATTCCTTTGTTTTTGTATCAGTTTGTTCAAATATCACATCATGTTTTGTTTGATCCAATACTGCTCCGTCTATTGTTGCGACTTCTTTTAAATAATATTTTCCCATATGTAATTTATCAACTGTCAATTTTCCTTCTTCGTTTAGATTATATTTTCCTACAACTGTATCTTTTGGATATATAACACTTCCATCTATATAGTCAATTATATCTTCATTTGCAACCAATTCAAATGCTATTTGTGTAAAATCTATATCTCTGACTAGTGAAGTGTTAACGTTTTCCTTTAAATTTACTTGTTTTGTTAGATTTAGCGTACCTGTTGGCTTTTCATTTTTTACAATAACAGTAATCCATGCATCCCAATCTTGGTCATATTCTAGTGTTTTATTTCTATTACTTACTTCAAAAACTAGTTCTTCATCTAATTGTACAAAACCTTCTGGAACTTTTATTTCGTCAACTTTATATTTTCCGCCTTCTAGTGCTGTTTCTGTTTTTGCAATTCCTTCTTTATCAGTAGTCCATGATGTAAAATACTGGCTTCCAACTTTGCATTTTACTTGTTCCCATTCATTATTTTTTTCATTTAATTTGTATAATGAAAACGTTGCATTTGAAAATATTACTAATTTTCCTGTATCTTTATCTTGTTTTTGTAATTTAATATAAGCCTCGAATGGTAAATCATTTTCAATATATTCTTTTATTGGTGTTTGACTATTTTGGTCAATATTTACATAGAATTCCCCCACCGTTTGTATTTCGGCTGATGGAGTATATGTCTCATTAATAGTGTATTCTCCATATGCTAGTAGTCCAGAAATACCATGACCATTACTTTGAGTCTTAAATACAGAATATTCATCATCTGCAAATTCATTTAGATGCTTTTTAGCTTCATCAAAACTTCCATAGAAATCCACATATTTGGTTAAAATCGCAGTAAATTCAGCTCCTTCTATTACTTCTGCTGTTGTATTATTATTTGTAGAAACTTTGATAACTTCGAACGGTGCTTTTTGAACTGTATTTGTTACTGTTCCACTTTTATTAATAACTTCCGTATTCTCGTCTTTATAAGAAATTGTATAATTATATATATTCTCATCTCTATTGTATCCATTTGGCACAATAGTTTCTTTAGCATAGTATTCTCCCATTGGTAATCCTATTATTTTATTTCCTTTTGCACTTATTTTTGCTGGTGTTTTCGAATTCGTAATCTTTGTAGTTGCAACACCATATTTATCAAACGTATAGATTCCAATTGCTTCATCTTTGTCAAAATATTTTACTGTACCTTTTTTATTGTGAATATTAGTTTTAGCATATAAAGTATATACGGTTCCTTCTATTGAAGCATCTCCATGATGGGATGTACCATCAATTCTATCCTTATTTCCTGTAATTTCATCTGTTTTACTTATTTCTAATTCTCCTGTTGGTTCCGCATTATCCATTATGATACTTTCAGATACTACTTTTGTATTTTGATTTGCATATCTTAAGGTTACTTCTTTAGCTTCTGCATTAAGTAAGTAACCATTTGGTGCAGAAACTTCTTGAACAATATAATTTCCTAAATGCAATCCTGTTTTTTCTGCTACTCCAAGATTCGATGTAGTAATTGTTGCAACAATATCTCCTTTTCTATGATAAACAATAGTACCTGCTTTATTAGTTATATTTTCTTTTGCTGTAATTTTAAATGTTGCTCCTTCAATTTTATCTCCATTTTGATTTGTTTTTGTTATTGAAATAGTACCAACTGGTTCTTCATCTACTACTGTAACATTTGCTGATAATGAATTAACATTTTCAGAAGTATAACTTAATGTTACAGTTGAGGATTCTTCATTAAGTAGATAACCATTTGGGGCTGAAGTTTCTTGTATAGTATATTTCCCAACATGAAGATCTGCCTTTTTTGCAATACCTGTATTTGATGTAGTTATTGTCGTAACTATATCACCTTTTTTATAATATGTTACTGTCTGAGCCACATTTTTTATATCTTCTGCTGCTACAATATTAAATGTTGCCCCTTGAATTTTGTCCCCGTTTTGATTTGTTTTTGTTATCGTTATGCTACCCTTAGGTTCTTCGTTTGTTATAACTTTTGTATTTCCATCTGCATCAATTCCTGCTCTTACATTAACAGAATGGATAGTATCGTTTAATAAGTAACCTTCTAAACTAGCTGTCTCTTGCACATAAAATGTTCCTGGTGTCAAATCATTCAAAATAATTTTTCCTTCTTGATTAGTTTCTTGTGTTATTGAATAACCAGTATCATTCCAGATTTTAAAACCAACTCCTGATAATGCATCTCCATTTTCATTTTGTTTTTTGATTGTAAAACCTCCAAGTGATAGCCAATTAACTGAAAGATTTATTGTCCTACCTGGGTCAAGAATATAGCTTCCCTTTTGTGCAAGATTTTGTATTGAATTTGACTGAGTAACCCATACAATTGAGCTATATTTATAAGCACAATTGTTAATATTCTCAGAAATCCAATTTCCTGTAATACCACTATTTAATGTTGTTGATAAATAGAAAGTATCACCACCATATACAGTTACATTTCCTGTTGACGTTGTATTTTTAGTTATGTTGTGAAGTGTAACTCCATTTTGAAGTGTGAATGAAATTGAATACCTACTATCTCCTTCTAATGTAGTATTTTGAGTTCTTTGTAACTCTCCTTCTTTATATGCGGTTAGCTGTGAAGTAGAAAAAGTCAAATATTTTCTTGGTAGAGATTGTGCATCTACAAAATTTATAAAATCATTTGCAAGTTTGTGTGTTGTCCCATTGTAATAATAATCGAGTGCTAATGAAGTTACAACAACCCCCATATCATGCGAAGTAAATCCTGACCATTGTTCTTCACCTCGCCAGCCATAATATAAGCACTTTGCTATATTTTCATCATTATAGACACTATAGGTTACCTCTGTACCAGTTCCTGGTGTTGTCTTAGGATGTTCCATACAAAAAGCTTGTTCTCCATTAACTAAAAAGTCCCCACATTTAGAACCTCCATATGATATTTTTCCATTATATGTTACTGTCGCTGTACTAGCAAATACTTCCGACATAAATAGCCCCATAGTTGGAGCAATTGTTGTTAAAATTAAAATCATCGCACAGATGAAACTTAACATTTTCTTATTTTTTGTTTTCATTGATTAATCCTCCTTAATTTTTTCGTAAAAAAATAAAGACTGTAGAAAATTTCTATAATCTTTATTTTAATTTCTTATTTGTTATTTGATACTCCAATCGGACATATCAATTCCACTAAGATCCAGTTCCTCTCCCTTCATCCAATATCCTCCATTGTATCCAGAACTATCTGGAATCTCGCCTCCATAATGTGTTTCTGTCTTCCATTGTTGTGTATTACTATTACTTCCTTGGGAATTGTTTGAAGTAGAACTACTTGATTTTGCTTTATTTTGTTTTGTCTTTTCTTGCTTTACTACTTTATTATCTTTTGTTCCTGTTTTGCTTTTTGTGGATTGTTCTTTCTTTTTTTCTTTTTCTACTTTTGGACTTATCGTATCATTTTCTTGTAAAACTTCAGAATTCGGAATTACCATATTTTCTAATACGACATTTTCTTTTTGAGTAGACTCTACTAGTAAATTGTTTGTACTATTATCTTCCTTTATTTGTATTATACTTTCATTACTGACATTTTCTGTCTCTCCTTTATCGCCATTACATTCTAACATTAGATTCAGATTAAATATTGCTAATAGTACAATTAAAATTATAAACATTATAAAATATTTCTTTTTCATATTGCATCCCTCCTCTTACAAGAATAATATCTCTTGACAATTATTACAATATGAGAAAAAATTTTAGTTAAGATTTATTGTTTTCTAATTTATTGCTTCCAATTTAGCAACTATATAATACCTTTGATTAGTAGGTCTTGTATGATTATTTATATATGAACATGTTGATAACTTTACTATTTTTCTTATTTCACCTATATTAGTAATAACATGTTCGCTTTTTACTTTATAGTATTCTATTTCTGCTTCAAAATCTAATCCTTTAATTTTATTCGCCTCTGTCTCTATACCCGTAGAATAACAGCTAAATATTGTAGCTTTATAATTCTGACTTTTTGTATAAATTTCAAAAATGGAATGTTGAATAAAAAAATCTTTATTCATATATTTGCCTAATTGTGAAAACATCAGTCCATTTTTCACGTTATGTCCATATAAATTAGTTACATCTTCATTGAATGGATTATTATCTACTGTAAATATCGAACCACTTTTACTGTACTTTTTATCAAACGAATGGTTTAAATATTTTAGGGTATTATCATCTTTCAGAACAGGATAATTTATTTTTGTATTTGGAATCTTAATCCATGCTATTATATCTTTATTTATAGCTTCTAATTGTTCCCAATCTATTTTACTTTGATTGTTATTATTTTCTCTTACAACATTTTGTATTAATTCTGCATTGGAGTCATTGCTATTTTTAAATTCTAGAAATTCTCTAATTAGCATATATGAACATATTATTGCTACTACTATAGATATAACTAATACTACTTGTATAATTCTCTTTTCTTTTATGTTCCTTCCTCCTAACTATTGTTTCTACTTTTAAAATCTCTCTTTAGCTTAATATTAAACAATCTTCTATATATATTAGCTATCTCTGAAAATTTCCTTGGTTTTTCCAATATATCTGTTATTTGACTAGGATAAAAATTACCAAATACCAAGTCATATATCCCATTTTCTAAGGCAATCTTTGTATTTTCTTCTTTTTCATTTTTTAATAATACGATTACTCTTATGTTTCTACTTCTTAGCTGGTATAAATATTCTCTAAAATCCGTTTCTATGGCACTACTTGCTAATATTACTGTTTGACCTTTAAATTTATCATCTTCAATGATAAAATCAGCATAGCTTACTACCATAGAACCTTTAATTTCTGTTTCTAATATTTTATCTATCTCATTATTTCCTGTAAAAATAATTACCATTATACCTTATCTCCTCCCTTTAAAATTGTTAATGGATCTATTGTTTCTCCATTTTTCCTTACAGTAAAATGACAATGGCATCCTGTTGTAGCTCCATTGGTTGGATTTCCTGAAGAATCTTTATAAGGATTGCCTGCTACACCATATACATTTTTAGGTCCAACCTTACCTATTACTTGTCCTTTTTTGACTTTATCTCCTTCTTTTACAATAAACTTCGGATCACAGTGGCAATATGAAAAAGTATATTCATCAACCTTTATTGTTATTGTATAACCTCCTGAACCACCCCAAGCTGTTCTTATTACTTCTGCATCACATATTGCAACAATTTTTGTTCCCTCTGGTGCTGCAATGTCTATTCCACTATGAAATGTTGATGCTCCTGCTGTCGGTGCCTTCCTATTTCCATAAAAACTGGTTATATTGTTAAAACTTTTACCTACTACTGGAAATTCACCATTTCCTACTATTTCCTTACTTCCAAATATTCCTGCAATAAAATCTCCCACACTTTCAAAAAAGGATTTACTATCATCCTCCGTATATTCAGCAGTTGTATAATACTTAATTTCATTTTTCATATTACTTTTATCTTCATTTTTTATACCTATATAGAAAATGTCTGTAATGAAAGAAACCAATATAAATATAATAACGATAATAGCTATGGGAATTGTTAGCTTGCTTAATAATATTAATAATCCTACTTTTATCTTTTTCTCAATTTGTTCTTTTATCATATTCTTTCCGTTTCTTGAAAATTCACATTATTTGTTTCTTTTCTATGATTTTCTCTTCCAAAATTATTAATACTATGTATATCATTTTTTCGATTTTCTCTAATTTTTTTCCCGTCTGACATATACATTCCCATATTTATAAATTCTTTTCCAACATTAAATATTTTTCTTTCTACTCCTATTTGATTGCTATTATCATTTCCTTTTACATTTTCTATTTTGTTATCCCTTACTATTGTATTTATTGGAGATGTTTTCATTGGTTTTGCTTCTATTCTATTTGTTTGCATTGGTATTATAGGACTTTCTAACGACTTATCATCTTTTGCGAATAATCTCCCTGTAAGACTTGTATTATTAGTATTGTTTTGAATTTCATTACCTTTAAATTGATAAGCAATTGACCTAATACTATGTACCATTGCTCCCGCCATGCCAATTCCTCTATCAGCTAATTCTTCGTTATTAATTCCTGCAACTCTCGATACAAGATTTTGTAATGTATTTTGCAATGTATTTGCAATCGGTAATATCATCATTGCCCAAAGAATGGATGTTGCCCACCCTCCGACTTTGAGGTAAAAATTGCATATATACTAAGAATAAAAACGCATATATAAATTGCATAAAAATGTTAATAAAAATCTGTCCAAACCAAATAGCAGCTCCTATTGTTCGCTTATTAATCATCCATATAATAACAATAAGTGGAGTAAATAGTGTAAATATAAGTATTGTAAATTGCCTTATTATAAATTTTACATTTAGCTTAAAGAATAAATACGCAAATAATGCTATTACAATAGCTGTGGCTATTGCATTTCCTGTTTGTATATTACTAATTACACTATTTCCAAGTAATTCATCTAATCCTCCATTTGCATATCCTACAATCATATGTACAAGGTTGTTATTTAATAATAATAAAAACTTTACAAATAGTGGTGCAATTCCTATTGATACTGCTCCAAAAAATAATCGCATTAAACTGTCTTTTGCTTCTCTTCGCTTCTCAATACTGTATCCTCCAATTATAAATCTGTAAGCGGTAATAGTTACTGCTATTAATATTAAACTTCCTGCAATTCCTGACATTATTTTGTACCAGGACATCATAGAATTCCACTGCTCTATAGTAAATGGAGAAATATCTGTTGAATTTTGTGCAAATATCAACTCATCATAATTTTTAAATCCTACTCCTAATTCCTTTTTAGTAGTTAGATCAAAAACTGCTTCTGCTAGTCCTCCGTATCATCTTAGCAATAATCTTTTCAAAAATTCCCCCATCATCAGAGTCAATTGTTTTCTCAATTTCAGATTTGTCTTTTTTGTTATTATCTGTAAAGAAGTTCGCATTTGATTTTGGCATAAATAGGCTCAAAAAAACAAGTATCACCAAAATACTTGTTGTCAATTTTTTATTTATTCTCCTCAAAATTCTCCCTCCTTCACACTTTTAGCATTTCTTTTTCTTTATCTAAAATTTCAATTGTTATTGCTGATACTTTTCCTTCCATGTAAAGAAGTGCCTCACCCTTTTTGGCTTGTAATAAGAACTCTCTTGTACCATTAGATAGTTTAAAAAATTCTATTATCTTATCAACACTTGCCGGTGATTGTTTCATTATAATTGCTGTACCACAAGAATTTAAGCATGCCCTTCCTTGTGCTGAAGCTGTAAATTCTTCTGCCATTTGACTTGCTAAAACTAATCTTACGCCTCTCTTTCTTGCACGGCGAGCCAATTGTTCAATAAAATTTGCTGTTTCTTCATACTTTAGCATAGTCCAAGCTTCATCTATATAAATAGATTTTTCTTCATATAGACTTGATCTTCTCATATATTTTTCTGTAATCCATGTAGTAATAACCAAGCTTGAATAAAACTTTGTTACCTCATCTGTTATATTGGATAAATCAAAATCTATACACATATCATTTATATTAATATTGCTTTGACAATCAAACATTCCAAGGCTCTTCCCTCTTAAAAATCCACTTAAAATTTCTGCTAACTCCTTTGAATTCTTTTTACTTGCAAGAATTTTTTGGAAGTCTGTTAAAGTGGGCATTTCTTTTTTTATTTTACCTAGTGTTAACTTATTGCCTATTTTTCCTCCTTCTTTTTCATATAAGCTTTCTTTAAATGTTGTAATTCCTTTTGCTTTGTATGTTTCAATTACGCTTTCTTCAATATCCACTAATTCTTTAGCATTAAGAGGTCTATCCATATAATTCTTCATAATACCTGATAGAATTGCTCTTATTTCTGCTACTTTATTTAAAATGTTTATTTTCTCCATCCCATTTTCTTCTTGCTCAACGTCTATATCAAAAAGGTTAATTCCTGCATCTAGTCCTTGTTTTATAGATATTACTCTACCACCTAATTTTTCAGTTCTTTTTTTATATTCGCCTTCAATATCTAAGATTGCCGATTGTGTATTTTTAGTAACTAGAGATCTTGCTGAAAGTGTATCCATTGTTACTGATTTTCCAGCTCCTGTTATTCCTAAAATCACAATATGTGGATTTGTTAAATTCTTGTCAAATGTGTCTAAATATACTGGTAATCCTGTAAAATAATTTCTTCCTATTGGTACTCCATTTGGACTTGATTCCGTATTCGAATTTGCAATCGGAAACATTGTAGCTAATCCATCCGAAGTTACATTTCTCTCATAGTCAAATATGTTTAATTGATTAAATGGTAAATTTGCTTTTAATCCTTCTAATTGTCTAAAATTAAGAGTTCTTGCCTTTGTTGAAATTTTTGCAAATTCACTTTTTAGTAAGTTACTTTTCGCATCTAATTCTTCTAAGTTTGTACTATTAATTCTAAGTAGTATTGTAACAAAAAACAATTTATCGTTTGCAGTCTGTACTTGTCTTCTTATTTGCTCATAGTCATAAATCATTTTTTCTAAAGGGTGTATCAACTCAATACTTCCTTTACTTTCATATGTCTGTCTTTCAGATTCAAGTATTGTTACCTTTTTATTTAGTTGTCTTATTACACTATCGTCATTTGCTGGTCGATTTATAATACTTAAACTTATATCTCCAAGTAAATTAAATATTCTATCTAACCATCCTAGATATGTTTTATTAGGATATGCTGAAATAACAAAACTTCTTGAATATCTATTTTCTCCAAGGACTGTATAATCTCTTTTTTCATCTACACAATCTGGTATAATAAGTTCTATTAATTCTGGTACTTTATTAAAAATATCTTGCTCCTTTTGTTTTCGTTTTTTCTTTCTAGCCTTTTCTAAGGATATTTTCTTTTCGTTTTTTCTATGCTTTACTTTTTGCTTGAACATAAAAATCTAACCCTCCCTCCTTGATAATATTTCTTAATTGTTCATTAGAATTCTTATTTAATTCTCTATGTAACAATTCAATTATATCAATATCAAGAAGTAACCTTGTTGTGACTTTTATATTTGATAAGCTATATTTTAAATCTTCATAGTATTCTTTTAATTCTCTCTCAGCTTTTTTGTAAGCTTCATTAGAAGTTATAATAAGATAATTCTTTCTAACATACAAATTGTCTTCCTGCATTATATTTTGTAGATATTCTATAATGCTTTCTCCATATTCTTTAATATTACTATTCTTTTGTTTTTCTATATTGTTTCTAATTGTTTCTACCTTCTCTGTTGTCTCTATTTTTTCTATTGTACTAAAGAATTGCGTTTGGTTAGTAAATGTCTTTGCTATTTTTACTAGATTGTTATCAATATTGTTTTGTTCTCTGTCATTTAGAAGCTTATACTCTATACTACCTAATTCAATAATTATAGAATGTCTATTGTTCACAGTTAATATCCCATCTTTAATTTCCTCAATCCCCCATATTGTTTTTATATTTTTTCTTTGCCTCTTTAAATTAACTTTTTCCTCATTTTTTGAACTATACATTCTATTCTTTTTTCTTAAATATACTGGTAACATTAGTATTAGACAAATACTAGCTAATATAAAAATTATTGTAATTGCCATTTTCTTTACCTTTCTCTAAAATAAATTTTCTCTTTCTTAAGAAGAAATTTAAAATATAAATGAAGTATTTATCTGCATTGGTTTCATCAATTTTTAAGAAGGCAAACATAATAAACATCGTGGCTAATATCATAAATAATAATATTTTTACAAAAGTATTAATCAGTGGTATAAAAAATATTCCAAGCATCGATGCTCCAAATATTAAATATATTGCCTGTCTAATTGATACATATCCTCCAAAAACCTTCTCCTCATGATTGAAATTATAAGGTACGTTATAAACCTGCACTTTGACCTCCTCCAATCATGGAACCCGAACCATTTGTTGATACGCTTAAAATGATTCCAGAAACTATTAAGGCTAAGCTTAATAGCATAAAACCTGCTGCCACCCAAGCAAGTCCTCCAATTCCTTTAGATCTTTCATTGGGATTATTTGCATTAACAATTAATTTTATTGCAATAATAACAATACTAACAAACATTAACACAGAGCCGCACAGGCATTGCTAATTTAATGACTGCATCTTTTACATTTTGTGTAGCTACTTCAACTTCTTGTACTCCTATTGTTGTTGCATAACTTGTTACATTCATTAGAGTTGTGATAGCGGTTGTAAGTAATACTGTTATTTTTCCTAATTTGCTTTTTAATTTCTTCACTAAAATTTACCTCCATTATTAAAAAAGACTATAATCATTGGTATTGTTAAGATAAGAAATTGTATTAATATGCTTACTACAAAGTTTCTTACACCAAATTTTATTGTCCTTTCGGATTTTATGTGGCTTCCGAATAAGCCAAATTACTAAACTAACAAAAATCCAAGTTGTTATAAGAATAATCAGAAAAAAAAAGCTTTTTCCATTATTGTGCCTAATACTAAATTCATGTTAGAATTCGTATCTAAATTATATGGTTCTATCATTTTAAACCTCCTTTTGAGTAAAAAAATAAAGCTATAATTTAGCTTGTAATTTTCTAATAATACTTATATAGTAATAATCAAAAAAACTTTTAATCTCATTTTCTGTATTCTTATATGAGTCTTCAAAGTTTTTACAACTATCATATACATTAAAAAAATCTTCTCTTGTAGCTTTTAATAATAGCTTTCCTTTGTTTCTTATAAACATCTCCTTTATTGAATAGATTATAATTTTTAACCTTTCTATATTTTTCTTCTTGAAAGTGTTTAACATATCTTCTGTATAATTAAATTCTAACCTTTCAATTATTGTGTAAAACTCCTGAAATTGCTCTATATTTTCAAATTCTTTAGGCATTTCGTCTTTATTATTTATAACATAATTAAAGAATCTATCTATCTTAATATTTATATTATTGTCTTTAGCTTTTTTGCTCATAGGGTATAAGCAATTTTGCTTATAGGGGTATGTGCTATTTTGCTTATAGGTATCTTGCATTATTTTCCTACAGCTTATATCTGTAATATAAATTCTTCTTTCAATTATTGCATTATTGTTATCTCTTATTAATTCCACTTTTATATATCCCAATTTTGATAAATGCGAAACCCAACGAGATATTGTTCCTGGTATCACTCCGTATAATTCTGCAAAATAATTATTACTTGCAAAACAATACCCTTCTTTTCCTATAAGAGCTGTTATTTCTCCATAAAAAAGCCTTTCTGCATATTTTAGTTCTTCATCATAACGAACTGTAGCAGGAATTATAGCATAATATGAAGGTTGTTTTTGATTGTTCACATATAAATCACCCCCTTAAAATATATAAAAAAACACATAGACAAAAGTGTCCTATGTGTCAAAAATGGGTACAATTTTTTATTTATATATCCATACCACATTTTTTGTTAATATTTAGCACATTTCATTGATTTTTCATTACCATTTTTAAGAATTTTTTATTTTCAACTTTAATCAAATTTTCACTGTTTTTCTCAAATATTTTAGTTTATTGTTTTTTGTATGTCACTTATACCAATGTTTCTGAGAGTTTGAAAACTCAACACACTGGGGTAAAGTCTCCTGGATGGGAAAATAATACTATCCATTTTCCTTTATAATCATTTAGCGAGATTTCTCCCATTGTTGTTTGTGCTTCAAAATCTGGTGCATACATGCCAATTCTTACATTGCCATTCATCATTACTTCATAATCCATATAAAAAAACTCCCTTCACTTTTTGTATATTTTATGAAAAGAGTTTTTCTTTGGTTCCATCCTTATTCTATTTTACTTTGTTTTAATCGCACATATCCTAATTCTTCCCAGCTATTGTATGCTAGGTTTAGCCTAAATAGTAACGTTGGTTTTGCACCCGCTCTGTTTTTATCAACTACACAAACATAATACCTTACATCTGGGTCTTTGAAAGGTTCGATGTCGTAGAATTTGGTATCTACTTCATTTTCAGAATACTCGTAATCCTCATAATTTTCACGATTGATTTGTTTTATTAAGCACAAGGTATCTAATACTTCTTTTACGGTTCTACTAACGGCTAAGTCGTTTACCGTTAAATTAACTGGTAGTGTGGAACTTTCGGTTAATTGTAAGGTTGCAAAAATGAACATATTAAAGTTTTGGGCAAGGTTTGAAAGAATGGTTGCGGTTTTCTTTAATTCTTCTCCTACCCCAATATTATCAACATCTGTTTTTAAGGTATCATAGAATACATATTCTATTTTTTCTTTATAATAATAATTCATAATAACTTTTCTTAATTCATCATTCGTGTGGTCTGTGATATTAATGAAATAGATGGAGTTCTTCATTTCTTTATTAACCCAATCCGTTACTGCTATGGTTTCTTTGAATTCTGTGGATACTTTCATTAATCTTTTTACAAAATCTTTTTTACTTTCTTTTTCTTCTTGGAGTACATATCCTTTTTCGTCCACTTTTACTTTCTTAGGGTCATCTGGTCTAAATTGAAATTCTAATAGTTCACCTTCTGTTTTACTTACTTTATGCTTATGTATTTTTTGAATAGCTGGATTGTTCAAAATTGTGGTAATTAAACAAAGCCTCATTTTTTCTTCTGACATTTCGTTTGAAATGACTAGCACCTTTTTCTTATGCACAAATGCGGTATAGGCTGCAATGTTAATGGTAAACCTACTTTTACCTGCATTAGATGGCATCGCAAATGCCGTAGTTTCTCCTTTTCGAATTCCTTTAAACACACTAGTTATAATAGGGAACGGATAATCTAGCCCATTGGTTAAGTTATTGTCCCCTTCTTCTAAAAATTTTGTTAAATCCATATTTAACACAGCACGTTTAAATTTATTGGTCGCATTTACTTGTTCAATTGCTCCTTTTACCTCTTCTACTGACATTTGATGATATAGTTCATAATTGGCAATTTCTACAATACGGTCTTGGATGTGTTTAATTGGTACTTCCACATAATGTTTCCTTAAAATAAACAATTTTTTTAATGCCAAATAAGTTTCTTCAATTCCATAACCAGAT
This sequence comes from Clostridia bacterium, assembly GCA_022796855.1. GTDB lineage: Bacteria > Bacillota > Clostridia > TANB77 > CAG-508 > RGIG8482. The sequence continues at coordinate 31,736 of JAAWJM010000003.1, forward strand.
TGACGAGCCGTTTCGGTTGCTTCATATAATAAATCTTCTGTCTTTTCGGTATCTCTTGGAAAATTGAAACCTTTTTTTGCAATTTCTGGTGCATATGCCTCTCCATCGGTAAATAGTACTCGTTTATATAAATTTAACATTTCTGGGTTTTCAAAATAACATTCTTCAAATAGAAAATAATATTTAATAATGGCTTCTGGATTATCTAATAATAAACCAATATAAATTTCTTCTAATCCTTCATTGCTTAATTCTTGTGGATATATTTGTTTTTTTGTAGCCCCTTCTTCCTCTTCTTTACTTGCAAAAACAGAATTTAGTTCTTCTCTTACATCGCTTGGTAGTAAATCCATTCTTTCTAAAGCTAATTGCAAATCTCCATCTTCAATTGCTTGCCTGATATCCTCTAAAATCTCTTCATTTTCATACGTTACTGGAATATTATTTACCAACTCCAATAATGCTTGTTGTGTTTCTCCCATATTTTCTACCTCGTTTCAAATTTTATTAACTTGATTATATATGATACCTTTATTCATGTCAATTAAAAGAGTCATATTTTACTAAAAACTGTAATTCCACTATATAACCAAGATTGCTACTTATCTATTACATCATTTACTGTATAGAAAAAATCCAAGCTAGGTTTCCCTTTCTTGGATTCTTTACTCTTCAAACAAAACTAGCAATTTTTCATCTTTTTTCTAATTCTATCCTCTTCTTTTTTCAAGTAGATTATTTGTTTTTTGAAATAATCTACTTTTTCAATGCTAAAATTAGATTGAAAAAGTCTAGCAAAATTTACCCTGTTTTCTAAATCTTTTCTTTGTTTGGCGAGTTTTCTTAATTTGGCAGAATATCTCCGCTTTTTGAAGGCTTTACACAACCTCTTTCTTGTACTAAATTTGTCAGAATATCTCTGCCAAATCATCATAAATTCCACAATCGGATCCTCCTTTGTCTTTATTCTACATAATTATATCATCTTATTTTCATTTGTCAATTTCCTATTTTTAGACTATAACAAATTCCTTAAAACTTTAAAAAGGGGCATGATTGCCCCCTTTATTTATATATTACTATTCGAACGAGTTGTTTTTCTTGTACTTTTACTTTGATATTTTAGTTGTAATGGTTCTAATTCTCTTTTTGCTCTATCTTTTGATAAGTTCCATTCTTGGAAACTTCTTTCCTTTTTTGCTTCTTTTTCAATATTACATAGATAATTGTTTATTCTTCGTTTATCTTCTTCGTCTGTGGTGCGATGATATAAATATACCATTTGTGGTACTGCATCGGTTCCTAAGTTGTTTACCAAATAGTTTATATCTAGTCCATGTACTAATTTTCCTTTTTCGGCACGGTCAATATTGTTTTTTACAATTTGATAATCAATATTGATAAAGTTGATGATGACATACATGGTAAGTGCAATGATAAAGTATGATTTTAGTAAATTGATTTTTCCTTTTACAACATAGTAAATGGTTGGTAAAATAGCTATCATTTCGGTTACTAAGATAACATATACCATTAAACGTAAAAAGGTATAGCCAAATTCACTTTCATATAAATGCATTCTCATAAATGCAGAAATCGCAATGACTATGGTAAAGATACACATTAGTACATTCATCCATTTTGTATAGACATTTTTGGTTTCTTCTTTTTTCTGATTTGCACTGGTAAACAAAATAATGGCGAAATTGATGACCGTAATAAACATTAATTCAAAAAATCCCTGTCTTGCATATTGTGCTAAGTTGATACTCGTATTCCAGTTTCCGTTCGGAAAAGAAATACGAATATAAGTATACGAATTGAATTCCTGTAAAGATAAGATATACAATATTAATCATTGTTAAAATTGTATTTACAATGGTGTGGTCTACATGGGGTTTAAATTCCTTTGTTTTATAGACTCGGTTAAAAGCGGAATTCTTTTCCACAATATTGTAGATGATACAAACAAGATACATAAAAATTAATGCGATTAATACCAATCTTGCAATTAGATTTACAATAAATTCACTTGAAAAAATAAACTCAAGCTGATAGAAAAATTTATCGAATAAATCAGCAAAAAGTCCATCGGCTGATAGTAATAACCCAATAATAATAAATAGGAATGGAAGTGAACATAGTATGCCTAACCCTATTAATTTTAGTTTTTTATTCTTTTGTTCTTTTTCTTCTTTCTCTTCTTTCTCTAATGGCTCTTTTTTTACTGACGTTTTTATAATACGACAAGCACCTGGTATAAATTCCAAAGAACCAATTGCTAAATTAACCGACTTTCCGATGATTTCACGTAGTTTAAACGTATCGGTACATGCCCAAACTATCATACATCCTAACAAGATTGGAATCACCATTAAGTTTAATACATAAAAAAAGGCATTATCAAAAATAAAATAGGTACTACTTAGTAATAAAATAGGAAAACTTAAAAATAAGGCATTCGCATTTTTTACTTTATCATGTTTTTTTAAAAATGCCATTAGCAAAAATACACTAGCTACCATAAACAATAGCACCGATACTCCTAAATCTTGCCCATAGAATAAAATGGAATGTAGAATGCTTAAAATAAGACTTCCAATGACTGCTTTTTTCATTAAAATCCCCCCTTATGAATATTTTTATTATACCGCTAATATTTGAAATATGCAAGGTCAAGTCACTAACAAAAAGTCTCTAAAAAACAGGCGACCACTAGTGTCGCCCTTCTATTTTATTTTAACATATCCAATATTTCTGCTTTGCTTCTTACTCCTACTGCTTGTTTTACTAGTTTTCCATTTTGAATCACCACAAGTGTTGGAATACTCATAATTTGAAAAGCACTGGCAAGTTCTTGTTCTTCATCTACATTTACTTTTCCTACTTTTGCTTTTCCTTCTACCTCGTTTGCTACTTCATCTACAATTGGAGATACCATTTTACATGGACCACACCAAGTTGCCCAAAAATCTAGTAATACTGGTACTTCCGATTTTGATACCTCCTCTTCAAAATTTTTGCTTGTAATGGTAATTACTGACATTTTCTTTCTCTCCTTTCTCTATTTTATTTCATCAATATATTGTTGCAATTTTTCTTTTGTAATTGCTCCCCTATGAACATGGTAAATTTGAAAATCTTTATTGATAAATACCGTTACAGGATACCCTGTTATTTGGTACTTGTAAGCCGTCTCTCCCTGTTTATCATAATAAATAGGAAAACTTAAATCTTGTGAATCAATATATTTTTTGGCTTCCTCTTCCTCATCATCTGCCGTCACATTTAACATTATAAACGAAACATTTTCTTTTTCCTTTTCATAAACTTCACTAAAATATGGCATTTCTACTTTACAATACCCACACCAAGAGGTCCAAAAATTAATCACTATCGGCTTTCCTTTAAAAGAACTAAGTTGTACAGGTTGATTATTTTCATCTTGCACAGTAACATCCTTTGCTTGTTTATATTCCACTTCTTTTTTCGTACTTCCCTGATTTACCCTATTTTGCACCTTTTCTAGTTTATGCGTTATAAAAGAATATCCAAAATTTAGTAAAACGATTACTACTAGAAATATTACTACATAAATCATATATTTTGTTTTTTCTTTCATCCTAAAATTTTTTCCTTTCCTGCTTTACTTTAAAGATACAATATCGTTATTTTTCTTTAATTTGATAGTATCGATAAAAATTGTCTCATATAGCCTGTTATCATTAATATGCCAATCACAATTAAAAATATTCCACATATTTTATTAATCATTTCATAATGCTTTTTAATAAAGCCAAAGGTCGTTTTAAATTTATGAATAAATAAGGCTGTTATTAAAAAAGGAATGGCAAGTCCCATGGAAAAACATAATAGCATAAGGGTTCCTTCTAATACCTGTTCGGCACTTGCTGCTAGCATTAAGGCACTCCCTAAAAATGTTCCTACACAAGGAGTCCATGTAATTGAAAAAATAATGCCAAATAGGATCGAACGGATAAAATTCAAATTCTTGGTATCTGCTTTTAATTCACTGGTACGATTTAGCCATTTTATTTTTAGCATGCCCATAAAGTTTAGTCCAAATACAATCATAATCACACCAAAAATAATTTGTAGAACTTGGCTATACTGTTTTAAAAATATTCCAATACTACTGGCAAAAGTACCAAGTAGCATAAAAACAATGGTAAACCCTATTACAAAACCACTTGCATTTTGAAGAGTTTCTTTTTTCTTACTAGCTACTTCTCCACCTGCAAAATAGGATAAATAAATTGGTATCATTGGCAATAAACATGGAGAAATAAAAGTTATAATTCCTTCTAAAAAGGACATCATATATTCCATTTTTCTACCTTCCTCTTAAAAATTTGCTACAAGCCAACCCTGCTTTTGTTCCCTCATATACCGCTTTTGAGATTTGTAGTAGTCCCCCTGTACAGTCTCCACAAGCATATAATCCTTCTACATTGGTTGCCATATCCTTATCTACCTGTATGGCATTATTGTTAATAAATGCTCCTAATTTTCTTGCAAAATCAGTGCTAGAAGCAGTTCCAACTGCCACAAATACACCTTCTACATCTAATTTGGCTCCTTCTTTTAATGTAACAGCCTCCACTTTATTTTCTCCTACAATTTCACTAACTCCTCTTGTTTCAACCTGTAGGTCTTCTAATCCTTCTTCTCTATTTTCTACTAATTCTTCTTCATTGGTTAGAATGGTAACCGATTTAGCAACAGGAAGCAATGTTTTTGCCTCTTTTATAGCATAATCTCCGGCTTCCTATTACTGCCACTGATTTGTTTCGGTAAAAAAAAGCATCACAAATAGCACAATAGCTTACTCCTTTTCCTTCTAACTCTTTAATTCCTTTTATCTTAGGCGTATTTCGACTCGTTCCTGTTGCTAAGATAACACTTTTTGCCTGATACACATTGTTTCTTGTTTCTACCACAAAATTTTCGTCTTTTCCAATGGATAATACTTCTTCTGTTTCGATGGGAATTTCCAAACGCTTTGCTTGTTCTAAACCTTGCTTTAGTAAATCTTTCCCACTAATCGTATTAGCAAAACCATAATAATTATCGACTACTTTGGTTTTTTCTAAGGCTCCACCATCTTTTCCAATCACCAAAATATGATGATTTGCTCGTTTTAAGTAAATACCCGCCGTGATGCCAGCAGGACCTTTTCCTATGATAATAGAATCATATATCATATAAGTCGCTCCTTTTTCTTTAAAATGGCTTATAAATTCTTTTCAAAAAACTCTTTAAACTGTTCACATTTTTTTTGCCAAGTCCATCCTTGAATTTGTTTTAAATTCTCCTCTGATAACTCCTCAAATTGTTTTTTATCATCTAATAACTGAATAATCGCTTGTTTTAATGCTTCTTTTGATTGTTCTTTTAATATATATTTTTTTTGTTTTTCTCCAAAAGCATCGCTCACAATTCCAACATTAGTAGAAATAATAGGTAAGCCCGAAGCCATTGACTCCAATATAGGATTTGGTGTCCCTTCCGTTTTGGAAGCACAAATATAAACATCAATTGAATTATAGTAATCTGGCATTTTATCATGTGGAATCAAACCATCTTTTCTATCAGCAAATTTAAATTCAATTGGATATCCTTCCTCTATCAACTCTTCTAAAACTGGTTTGATTATTTTTCGAACTCCCTTTAAATCTGAATCACCTTCTGAATCTATATACTCACTATTTCCTACCCAACCAAATCGAATTTTTCTTTTTTCTAAATTGCTCTGTTTGAATCTTTCTAAATTATCTGGTTTAAATTTCGTCAAATCTACTCCATCACTAATCACTGCCATTGGTTTTTTATCTATCTCTAATTCATTATAGATGTCGTGTAAAATAGTGGAAGAAACGGTATAATTTTTAGTATATTTTGCAAATGATTTTGTATTTTCAAAAGATGCTTCATCTAAAAACTGATGATCATAAACCGAAGTTGTTATATTAACCTTTTCTAAATAATTTTGTTTAAATTCTTCAAAAGTAAGTCCCATATTATAAATATATCCTCTAGGATACTCATAATCTAAAGAAGATAATATTCCTCTCCATAAGCAATGGACTAAGTCAAATTGTTGGGCTAACAGAATTAATTTTACGACATTGTCATCAAACACAGATAACGGAAAAATGGTAATATCAAAATCTTCTGATAAATATTTTTTGATATTGCTTGCAATATTGCAAAAAGCCCATCCTTCATTATCATACACAATCGCTATTCTCTTTTTCTTACTTGTTTTATGGGGAAAATCATTTTCAAATTTTATTTTTTTATCCAAATCCAGTAACATTTTTATTTTTTCTTCGAAAATAGAATTTGTCATTTCATAAACTTCTGGAATTATTTCCTTTTCCATTTATTTTCTCCTTACTATGCGTTTCACTTTTTTTAACATACGATAACCTTTAGAATTTTGAATTTGCTCAATCTGTCTTAACAATTCTTGTTTGTCATTGGAAAGACTACCTATGTTTTCTAATAGTTCATTTTTTTCTTTCGTAAGCCTGTCGATATTTCCTAATAATTCTTTTTTTTCTTTTGCAAGACATCCGATACTTCCTAGAATTATTTCGTTTTCTTTTTCTAATATATAATTTCTCATCTTAGCTCTTTCCAATTCTATTTTCCATTCTTCATTCATTCTTTTGCTTATTCCCCTTTCCCCGTATCTACTTTTCTATTTCTATAAAATCTTTTACAAGGTTTTCGCATTTCGTATCAAATTCTTTTTTCCATGCTACATATAATTCCATTACTTCCTTTTTGTGTTCTAATACTTCTATTATTTTGTCCTTAATGTATTTCGCATCATCTTCTCTTTTTAAAATTACATATTCGCCTAACTTTGTTCCCACAAAATAGTCATTATTATTTCCTAGTAAACATGGCACTCCCATTTCAAAACTTTCTAAGGGAAACATAGGTGCATTTTCTGTAAAAGTTGGATAAATATTAATACTATTTTTTTGAATTCGTTTCATTAATTCTTCATTAGGAATATAATCATCAATGCTCGTTACTTCTAATTGTATCATGTCTGCAAATTCCTTTGCACCTTTATTAATTGGAACCACATCTGCTACCGCATTTGGTACTAATTTCATCGCACTTAAGGCGGTATAGATATTCTTTAATTCTCTTGTATCAGCATTATAGATTCCTATTTTTATTTTCTCATTTTCATCATGTTGTATTTCTTCTATTCTATTTTTATGTACATTGTTTTGTAAATAATACGATTTCATTCCTAGTTTTTTATAAAATTCATACATAGTACTTCTTACAAACGCAAAACAATCTACTTTACCTTGTTTATATAAGTTCATTACTTTTTTATTTAAATTCCAAGTAAAATCTGAAAAATACTCATAACAATTTCCATGCCAAATTACTTTTATTACTATTTTAGGATTTATTTTTTTTAATTGTTCGATTGTATCGGTCCACCCATCACAAATTTGGCTAAATATAACCGATTTTATTTTATTTTCTACAATGGTGTTAGCTATTTTTCGTATATCCTTTTTATCATATACATGTTCTAAAGGTACTATATTTTCAAACAAGCCAATCGTAGACGCAGCAACACCAAGCCATGTAGGATTATAAAATACAATGTAATCCTTTTGTCTATATGATGCTATTTTTTCTATTGAAGCTTGTGCTTTTTTATGATATTCTTTTTTGGTTTGTCTTATTTCTTTTGCATGTATCACTTTATATTTTATGTGGCTTAAAACGCCATACAACTTACGTAATATTCTATATATTAAACTATTCCTTTTTAAAAAAGTTTTTAGAAAATTTTTCATTTTTTGCAATCTTCTCTTTTCCTTTCTTTGTTACTTTTCACAGTTAACAAATTTTTCTATGGATTCTTTTGCTTGTTTATTATAATTTATTTTCCATGTTTCATACAGTTTTTGTATATGGGTTTTATTTTTTACCATATTTTCTACCATTTTTGCATTTATTATTGGATTATCTTCTGCTGTTGTCACAACATAGTTTTGTAATTCTTCATTATTTACAAAAAAATCAGAATGATTGCCAATTAAGCAGGGAATTCCTAGTTCCATACTAATGAAAAACACAGGATGTACATATTCTGTAAAAGATGTTGCTACAATTACATCATTTTTACATAATGTTTGGATAAGGTGACTATCCTCAATCCTTTCTAATTGTTCTGGTGAACTGTTAATCTCCATTGTTTTTAGAAAGTCTTCCATTCGTTCTTCTAATTTATAATAATTTACATGACAATTTTCAATAAATTTTGCAATACATAACTGATTAAAAATATTTTTATCCCATGTATAATTTAATGGATAGATTCCTAAATCAATTCCTTTATTTGTTTTTTCTATTTTCACCTTTTTACTTTTTTCTAACACATAATTTTCTTGTAAATAGGAACATGGATAACCCAAATTTTTATATGTTTCATACTGTCCTTTTCTTAAAAACGCAATATTTTCTACGAATCCTTCTTTGGTTAGGCGAAGCAGTTTTAAAAAGTTCTCTCTTTCGTAATCATAATACAAAAGACTATCTTGTGTATTACAAATTACTTTTACTTTTATAGAAGGATTCTTTTTCTTTATACCCTTAACTAACTTATCCCAACCAATTTCTAAGCCGAAAAATATAACCTGTCCAATTCCTTCTTTTATATATTTATCTATTATTTCCATATTGTTATGATATTCCTTGTCAGTCCATCCCAACTCAAGTAGTTGTACATTTTCAAACATATTTTTTATACATATAACATCTTCTGGCTTTTTGTTTCCATATAGCAAAATATATTGTTCCATATTATCCCTTTCCTAACATTTTTCTTAAGATAGCTTTTGCGTTTAAAATTGCACTCATATATCTTATATTATTGTGAATCATAAAGGCCTCTTTCCACGTTTCATTTCTTAACATATTTCTACACTTAAAGATATTCCATTTTTCGATAAACGATAACTTTCCATCCTTTTTCACATAAGCTGCGGTTCCAAAAGTATCATTAAACACCATACTATAATAAATTTCAACTAATTCTTTACTTGGATGTGTTTTAATTTGTTTTACAACTTGATACACATATTCTTTTGTTTCTTTTGCTTCATATGGATGATATTTCATATATTCATTTATTAATTTTGCACCTTCTAGCATTCCTTCTTGCAATGGCATAATGTATTGTTTTACAATTTCTAATTCTTCTGTTTTTGCTTCTCTAATGGCTTCTCCTTGTTTATATCCAATTACACTTGCTGTTCCTGGATTATAAATCCATTCTAATAATGTAATCATGCTAGCAATTTCATGATTGCGTATTGTTTTATCATCAATAAAGCTTATTTTTTTCGTGTTTTTAGGTTGTGCATTATAAAAGTCATACAAAGTTAAATAATAACCTTCTATTGTTTTGTTTGTAAATATATATGCCAAATTATCTTGTATGGTACCTCTCCATCCTATATCTACTACAAACATTCCTTCCTTACTATCAGCAGAAATCCCTTTCTTTTTTTCAAAATATTCTAATAATTCTTGTCTTTTTTCCTTCAATTCTTCGTTTATTTTTTTGGTAAATGCGGTATCAGCACATAGTCTTTGAATGCGAATATCAAACCACAAATCAATAATGTCCTCTTCTGGATTAATATCATATTTTCCCATAAACTCTTTGTAAGGTTCTATATCAATCGCTAAGGTTTTAAATAGTTTTTTCATACTTTGTACTCTGTATTGTGACCATAAACGTAGTAATTCTGCAATTGAAAATTCTTTTAACGAGGCAGAGAAGGTTGCCATTCTACTCACTTCTAATATCTCACATTCTGGTATTGGCATACCAAATGGATTGTTCTGTTTTATTAATTCATGTATTTTAATAAAGGTTTCTCCTTCTCTTGTTAAATAGTATACTTTCGTTATACTATTTTTTATTGCATGTTCAATAATACTATACACAAAAAAATATAGTATTGGTGCTAAATCGACTCCACAATTGACTATTTTATCTTCTTTTTTTACTGTACTTAAATCAAATTGAAATTTTCTATTTCTCTGTGGTTCAAAACTAAATTCGTTTTTGCTCATTTTAATGGTTTCAATTCCTAAGCCCTTCGCCACTTCAATATCCGAAATAGGATTATCTCCTACATGAATGTGTTCTTGTGAGGTAATTCCTATTTCTTCCTCTGCTTTTTTATATAGATTTCCTGTTCTTTTATTTAATAAGTAATCTGCTGAACTATATATTTTTTCAATCTTTACTGGTATATCTATATACTCTAGTAATTCTTCTAGTGCTTCTTTTCCCATATAAAAATCGGATATACAATATTTTTTTATGTCTTTATATTTTTCAAAGATGGGTAAAATTTCTGGATTTAAAAAAATAACTCTTTTTTCCTGTTCTATTTCTTCTCTTAACAATTCTTCTGATAAATCTGGAATTTCTTCTTTCATTATTTCTCTTTGTAATAATTTGAATACTTTAGTAATGTTACATTCATCATCATGACCTGAATCTTTATTCTTTTTACATTCTTCATATTCTATTTGATTTCTTAGTTTTAGTATTTCATAGATGTCTTTATACTTCTGTTTTAAATGTTCCCCATATTTTAATACCATATAGTTAGCAACATGCAATTTTGTTTCTTCTGGATGACACTTCCTTTTTATAATCGTATCCCAAATATCAAAGCTTATTATCATCTTAATACATCCTTTCTTTCCCCTTCGTATTTTCAATCCAATATTTTCTTATTACAAATTAAGCAATTTCTTCTGTTTTCTTCTTTTTAAAAATAATTAATTTACTCAATATATAATTCATAAGAATCACGATAATTTGAGCAATCACTTTTACCATTCTGTCATTCATGTTCATTAAGTCAACCATCATATACAAGATTAAAGTTTCTAATACCAATGTAAAAATTCTGCTAAGAATGAATGTTACAAATTCTTTTACTAATTTTCGTTTTCCTTCTATTTTACTTTCAAATACAAATAACTTGTTCGTTACATAAGAAAAAATAACAGCAATTATCCATGAAATTATATTACTTATTACATAATCAAAACATATCCTCGCTAGATAATAGGTCGCCATGGAAACCACAAACGATAAAAAACCAAAAATCAAATAATTAATAACTTCTTTGTGTTTCATATACAACTGTTTACATTTTAAATATATTTTTCTCAATTTCTTCCTCCATTTATGAGTTTATACTATAATTGTTCTGCAAATCCTTTTTGTAGTTTTTTAAAAATACAATACCCTACTACTACCAAAACAATTGACAGAATCATTAATATTGCTAAATGTTGCATATCCGGCATTTGCTGATAATAAAAAATATCTCGATAAGCATTAATAATATAAGTCATCGGATTTAATTTCATAATAATTTGTAGATTACTTGGTAATTGTTCTAATTTATATACGATTGGTGTAGCATAAAATGCTGCCATTAAAATAACACCTACAATATGTTCTAAATCTCGAATATAAACTGTTCCAGCTGATAATATAAAACTAATTCCTAATAGAATCATACATTGTATTAATAAAACCACTGGAAATAGTAAAATAAGTGGTGTAATTCCTAATCCTGAAAATATAACAAATGCTAATATGATAATACAAGAAATTAGAAAATTAATTGCTCCACTAATTACACTTGAAATTGGCAAAATTGCTCTTGGAAAGTATACTTTTTGCACAATGTTTCCATTCATAATAATACTAAGTGCTCCTTGAGTTATTGTGGTCGTAAAGAAAGTCCATGGAATTAAACCAATACATACATAAATATGATAAGTTTTGTCTCCATTCGCAATTAGCGCACCAAAAATAACAGAATAGACTAGTAATTGTAATAATGGGTTTAAAAATGACCATAAAACTCCTAAAATGGAATGCTTGTACCTTCCTCTTACTTCTTTTTGTGTATTACTTTTTAGTAATTCTCTATAATTATATATTTCTTTGAATATGTTCATGTTTTTCTCCTTCCCTTATGCCGTTTCTACTAAATATTGGTTTACTACAGTTTTTGTATCTCCATCCATTTTAACGACTCCTTGATGTAGCCATACTGCTCTTGTGCAAAAACGATTAACAGCTTCCATTCCATGAGTAACAAAAACAATGGTCTTTCCTTCTTGTTTCAAATCTTCTATTTTTTTAAAACATTTCTCTTGAAAATGTTGATCACCAACAGACAAAATTTCATCTAATAGTAAAATATCAGCATCAACATTAATAGCAACAGAAAATGCCAGTCGCATATACATTCCAGAAGAATAAGTACGAACTGGGTTATCAATAAAGTCCTGTAATTCTGAAAATTCGATAATTTTATCCATTCTTTTATCAATTTCTTTTCTTGTTAATCCAAAAATAGAAGCATTAAAATAAATATTTTCTCTTCCAGAAAAATCAGGATGAAAACCTGCTCCCAACTCTAAAAGAGAAGTTAGTTTTCCATTCGTTTCTACCTTTCCCTTATTCGGATAAATAATTTTCGTCATTAATTTAAGTAACGTCGATTTCCCACTTCCGTTCACACCAATTAATCCAACCACTTCACCCTTTTTTATCTCCAAATCAACATCTTTCAATATCTGTCTTACTTCTTTTTTGCCTCTTCTCCAAAACAATACCTTTTCTTTAATGGTATTTGTTCTATCATAAAATACATTAAACGATTTATGCACATGTTCTACACGGATTGCAACATCATCCTTTTGCATTTCTTCTTTCCTCCCTATTTGTATTTTTTGCAATTATATCATTTCAAATATAAATTTTCAAGTTATCATAATCTCTCTATGAGGTTATCATTCTTTCAATCAAACGATACCATAGTTTTTCTATATTTTCCATTTTATACTTTTCAGAGTCTTCTCTTGCTCCTATTCCAATTTGTCTTCTTAAACCTCTATTTTCAATTAATTCATTAATACGGTTTGCCATTAGTTTTTTGTTGCGGTTTGGTACTAAAAAGCCATTTCTTCCGTTTTGGATAATTTCATTTGGTCCTTTTGCGGAGTCGAAGGCGAGTAGTGGAATTCCAAAGCTTTCTGCTTCTATTAGTACAAGTCCGAAGCTTTCGTAAAAAGATGTCATTACATACATTGAGGAGTCTAGTAATATGTGTTTTAATTCTTCTTCGTTTTTTAAACCTACTAATGTAATTTTATTGTGCAAATTCTTTTCTTTTATTTGTTCTTCTATTTTTTCTCGTTCTTTGCCTTCCCCTACAATTGTTAATCGCCAATCAGAGTGTTTTTTACTTACCATTTCAAACACATCTACTAAATCCAAAAATCCTTTTTCACTTGCCAACCTTCCAATCGAAACAATATTTTTTTCTTCTAGTGGAGAAACTTCGTCTGGATATGTATTTAAACAATGCGGAATATACACACATTCTGTTTGTTTCTTTTTTAACTTTTCTTCATAAATTTCCATTAAATGCTTGGATACAGGCATTAAATAATCAATATTCTTAAGCGATTTTACTGTTTTTCGAATATAGCTTTTCTTTCCATTATCATTATGTTCTTGTGCCACTTTAATAATACGTTTATTTCCATATTTTCCTAACAATTTCGTGTAAATATATCTTGTTGAAATTGCAATATCACAATCCAAATTTTTAATTTCTTTTTTCATCAGTGCATGCCTTAAATATAAAATACGAAGAGCCTTTATTCCTTCCTTTAGAGCCGTCCACATATGAAAACTCTTTAATGCCATTTTAAACTCTTTCGCATTTGGTTTTAATTTTGGCATCAAATAGCGAATGTTTACTCTATTATCTATTTCAAATGCAGGTTTTTCTTCTAATTTGTAATTTGCAATAATTTCTATTTCACATCGTTTGGCAAGCATATTACTAATCGTAGCAACCGCTTTTTCTGTTCCCCCTGCCGATAAATGTAAGGCTAATATCGTTATTTTTAACATTTCTCTCTCCTCTTTTATTTCTTATATTTCTACTTTTACTTCTTCCTTTTGTCGAATTTCAAAATCATATTTTAATACAATGACAACAAGATAAATGCTAACAGCTGGTGATACAATTACATGTCCTGCCAGTAATGCAACCGCTCCTGCCATGCCAATTGAATAAATAAGCTCCAATGGAATCCTGCTTTTATGAAACATGGTATAACGTAAGAAAGCTATCGCAAACACTAAAATAGGAATCGCAAATAAAATTGTTCCTACAATACCATTGCAAAAGAGAATATCATAATAATCCATCTCCGTTAGTTTTAATTCTTGCCCCTCTTCTTTATTAACAAAACTAATTCCCATCATTTTACCATATAAATCACTACTAGCAAACTTTTCTTTATTGGCTTTTAAATAATCGTTTCTTCCACTTACTGTTGTTGTTTTTAATTCTTCAAAGTTCTTAATTTCTACGACTTGGGTAGGTTGTTTTCGAATATCTGCCATCGTAATGGGAAAAATGTCTCCATAAATTTTAGTTAAGTTTTCTCCTACTGGTGTTAAACCTGTTATTCCATATATCAAAATAAAACAGATAAAAAACAATCCCGCCCTTTTATATAAATACGACTTTTTTTTCACTTTTGCACAAATCAAGCATATTCCTACAAGTAGTGCTATTAATATCATAACCCCAAAATATGGCACTTTTGTTCCTACTTGTAAAATAGCATACACAAATAAGACGAATATAATACCTTTGGAAATATAAAATTTTTCTGCTAATAATCCCTTTATAAAAAATGGCGATAATATGCATAAAATAGCACCAATTTCATTGGCTGAATGGAATAGTCCTACAGTTCCTGCTCTGTCACCTGTTCGGTAAGTAGGAAATGCAATTCCAACTACACTACATACAAAAATAGTTATTACATAGATGAATAATGAAGTATTTAGCGTTTTTTCCTCTATCTTTATTGTATAAGCTTTAAAAATTGGTAGTAATGCCACTAGTATAACTGGCAAATAAAAACTTTTCATGAGCCCTTTTATTTGTAATATTATCATACTGGTTCCAAATTGTAGGTAATGATTTACTAAAAAAATTACCATGTAAACAAATAATACACCATAATAACTACACATGACCAGTCTGTATTTTTTCTGAGCTTTCCTTATACCGTAATCCTACGCAACATGCAATAAATATTGCTCGAATCACAACTCCTAATGTAATAGAAGTCTTAGCATATTCAAGATGTAAGCCAGTTATGATATCTATAATTGGTTGTAAAATGATAAATATTATGATAAGATTTGGTACTGTTATTTTTTCCTTTAATTTTTCCATTGTTTCTGATTCCTTATACTATATTTAGGTTTTTACGGATTACCTAGAACCCCCAGTCAGCTTCGCTGACAGCCCCCTTAAGTAAAGGGGCCTTTTTTTGTATGGCTTTGTAGCTTAGTGCCATCAAATTATTACTACATTTTTTTGCTTTTACTCTTTAGCTGTTTTTTTAACTTTTGAAACAGCTGTATGAGCCATTTTTTGTTTGAATAGAAAATGTTACAATTTAGTTTAAATGCGAAGTTTTGTTTTTTATAGTAGGGATTTTTTCTCCAGTTTGGGTATTGGTTCTTCATTATCGAAACAATTTTAGGAACTTGTTTTATTCCCTCTTCATATTCTAAAAATCTTCCTGTTCCTGCGTAAAGTAAATGCCTAATATAGATATATTCTAATTCTTCCTTAAATTCTTCATAACGGTTAGATTGCCTAAATCCTTTTTCTAATGTTTCCATAACTGTGTAGATTGATAATAACTTTTCATTAAATTCCTTTTGCCTCATGGTAGAGCCTTGTCTTATATAATAATGATAATATGGTTCTTCTAAATAACATATCTTATTGGCATATACACCAATTAATGGTATCATGGCAATATCTTCATATATTCCTGTTTCTAAAAAACGAAGATTATGTTCTTTTAAAATTTTAGTTCGTATTAACTTATTGCAAGGTCCTGCTATGGAAACAATGTAGTCCTTCTTAGAATTCCCTGTCTTTTGTGGAATTGCTTTTTTTCGTATGGTTTGGTCTTGTATCATTTCATAATAATCACAAACAATCACATCTGCTTGTTTTAAAGTTGCTTCTTCATACATTTTTTCTAACATGTTTTCATTAATTGTATCATCAGCATCTACAAAGGTTACAAATTCTCCACAGGCTATTTCTATCCCCCTATTTCGTGCTTTTCCTTGCCCTTCGTTTTCTTTATGAATTGCAGTGATGTTCGAATATTTTTTTTGATACATGTCTATTTTGCTTTTTGTACCGTCAGTGGAACCATCATTTATAATGATGATTTCTATTTCCTTTAGCGTTTGACTAATTATGCTATTCAAACAAGGTTCTATGTATTTTTCTACATTGTAGGCTGGCACAATGACACTTACTTTTATCATGCTTTTCTCCTATTTTTTGTTACCATTGACTTCTAAGAACCCCCAGTCGCCTTCGGCGCCAGCCCCCTTGTTAAAGGGGCTTTCTTGTGGGGCTTCGTAAGTGAATGGTAACTTATTTTTTATTTATTAGCTAGATACCAGTTGATGTTTACGGTTAGTATTATTCGTTTTATTAGTTGTTTTACATTTTTTGGTTTTATGTTTTGTATCATTTTTCTTTGTTTTATTTTTTGGATGTATGGTTTTCTGTCTTCTTTTTTGATGGAAGCTAATTTTAACAAAATCGCATTGGTATAGTATGTTATTACATTTTCTTTTGTTTTGGTATTTAATTCATTTTGACTTATCCATTGTAACATATTATCATAATGGAATAAAGTATCTTCCCATCTTTTTTTTGTTTTTTCATAATCTTGGTTTCTGGTAATGCTTGCTTCACTTTGTACGTAAGAATAGCCATAATAGTCGAGTGACACTACCGATTTTGCACTTAATAAGATAAGCGGAATTAAGCCAAAATCTTCATGATACGTGTTTGGTTTAAAAAACATTTTCTGATTAAGAAATAACTCTTTTTTTAATACATACACACATGGCGAATCCATTAGTACATCGGTAAATGCCAATCGGTTAAATGCTTCTTGTCCATTGATGTTAGAAAAAGTGGGACCTGTTATATTATGAATTACATTTCCGTTTTCATCTACATGTCTTGCCTTAAATTTAATAATCTCGATTTCTTTTTCTAAATATGGTTTTATCTCTTCTAATAAATGTGGTTCTATATAATCATCCGAATCAACAAATAAGATATACTCCCCATTTGCATGAGTAATTCCAAAGTTTCTAGTAGCCGCAATGCCCTCATTGTCTTTTTTATAATAGGTTAGTTTTTTTCCATATTTTGCAATACATTCCTGTACCACCTCTTCGGTATGGTCTGTTGAACCATCGTTTATCACCATACATTCCATATCATCTAGCAATTGTTCTACCACAGAAACAATTGCTTTTTGTATCGTTTTTTCTCGGTTATATACAGGAATAATCACCGTTAATTTCATGAATATCTCCTCCCTTTTTATCGTAGAATTAAGGTTCCTTTCCTTAAGGGGGCTGTCAGCAAAGCTGACTGGGGGTTCTTAAGCAATTATACCTCATTTTTGTGTTCTATTACATTCTCTAATCTTTCTATCATCTCTCGGTTGTACTCTTCTGGAGCAAATTTTTCTTTTATCTCATAACCTTGCGTTATGAACTGCTTCATTGCTTCATAAATCTCATCTACCTCTTTTATTACTACTTTTCCAAATCTCCCCTCTATATCTAGCTTAGCATCGGATACATCTGTGGTAATAATTGGCTTATTTAGTACAAACGCTTCTTGGAAAATAACTGGGTAACCTTCATAATCAGAAGTTACTAATATAGCATCTGCTTTTTTAAAGTATGGATATGGATTTTTTTGTATACCAAAAAACTTAATGTATTCCTGTAAACCTTTCTGTTCCACCATCTTTTTATACATTTGTGTATCCTTGCCACCACCAACAAACCAAACTTGAAAGGAAAATCCATCGTTTTTTAATTTTTCCGAAGCTTCAATTGCTCGTGTCAATCTTTTTTCTTCTTCAGAATGTCTTCCTACTGTTAAAAAAGTATACACATGTTTATTTTCTAATGCCACTTCCTTATTGGCTAACCTCTCAATTTTATGATAATTCATTAAATTTCCCATACAAATTAGCTTGTCCTCTAATTCTGGATACACTCGATAAAATGATTGATATGAAGCCTTCGATACCAAAATAATATGTGTAAATTCTTCACACTTTAATGTATCAAAAAAATGTTGAATTTTTGCAATATCTTTCTTATATACCTCCATATAATCCGAATGTACCCACAAGGCATTATGCATCGATGCGGTTCTTGCCACAAATGACCCCATCCTAGAATATGTCGCATACGAAGCCGCAAAATCGAACTTATTTTTATATCGTAAAGAAAACCAAATTCGTTTTCCTAAATTAATTGCCTTTCGTAATGGTATTAGCTTATACTCACAAGGCGTATACTGCAAAACCTGAATACGACTATCTAACTCATTTAAAAACACACCCTGCTTCTTCTCCAAAACCAAAGTAATCTCATATTCTTTATCTACCAATGTATTTAGCAAAGTAAGCAAAGAAGTTTCAATCCCTCCTACATTCATATCATAAGCAGAAAACAACAACCTTTTCATATTTCCTCTCCATTTTCTAATTTTATCATATTATTCTTAATTATGTAGCTTCCCAGCCCCATAAACTTATATTAAAAAGTTTATATACAACTCCATATCCTCCCATCGAATTTGTTTTTCTTCGATAATAATGTATAGAATATCCTAATCCTGTATATATAATTCCTTCTTTATCTTCGTTTTTATATTCTTTTGTATAAATAGTTATAAGAGGCTTTATTGAAAGTCCATATTTTTCTTTCAAACGAATATAATCAATTCTCACAAATATTCCCCATATTAATAATAATCCTATTATCACACCAATTACTATTTTTCTTAAATTCATTTATTAACTCCTTAAATTGTTTCCATTTTCTAAGTATTAGAATATCATAAAAATAGTTACCTATCAATACATTTTTCTCTTTTTCTTAAGTTAGATTAAAAAGAAAAAAGAGATGGCTTTCATCTCTTTTTTAATCTTATTCAATTCCATATTTCTTTTTAAATCGATCTGCTCTACCACCAGTTGTATTCAATTTCAAGTTACCTGTCCAAAATGGATGACATTTTGAACAAACGTCTACTTTTATATCTTTTTTTGTTGATTTTGTTGTAAACACATTTCCACATGCACATGTAATTGTTGTTTCTGTAAATTCTGGATGTAATCCTTGTTTCATCTTGTATTCACCTCTTTCTTTTTCTTAAAATAAATTTGCTAACCAATATTTTACCATGTTTTAAAATTTATTTCAACCTTATGTTATTATTTTTTTACTTTTTTTCATTTTCCTGTTCTATCATATACTCTGCTGATGATTGTAGTTCTTGTTTGAAGGGGATTTTTTTAACCAATTTTGTTATGATATTAAACAAGCATGCAACAATCAAAACAAAAAATAGAACCTTTTTCCAAATTCTCGCAGCCATTTTCATTTCCTCCGTTTTTTTACTCTATAAATAATTATACTATATTTTCACGTTTTGTCAATATTATTCGTTTTTTTGGTTATATTAATTTCAGTATGATACATATAAGGAGGATTGTGATGAATAAAACGATATTGTTTTTTATGATATGTGGGTTACTAGTGAGTGTGCTTAGTGGTTGTGGAAAAGAAAACCCAAATGCCACTCCAAAAGATAACCAAGCCGTACAAGTACGGACGAATTAATACGGAAATTCCTATGCGGAAACACGACAGAAAATTCTGTTACAAATGAAATTCGTATTGGAGCTCATGAAGCAGATGGAAATGAAGAAACATTAGAAACAGAACTTGCTTCTTTCTCTACAAAACTTAGCGGTAAAAATACCGCTAGAAGTCGTAATATTGGTATTACAACGTCTACCTTAAATGAAACCATTGTAAAAAATGGTGAAACCTTTTCTTTTTGTGAATTAATTGGAAAACCAAGTGCTGAACAAGGTTATGAAGAGGCTGATTCTTTTAACAAAGATGGTGAAACCGTTAAAACATTAGGTGGACGGAAACTGCCAAGTAAGTAGCACTTTATATAATGTTGTATTACAAATTCCAGATTTAGAAGTAAAAGAACGACATGCCCATAGTAAAGATGTGCATTATGTGCCAAAAGATAAGGATGCTGCTGTTTCTTATGGTAGTGTGGATTTTAAATTCAAAAATAACACTGGACATGACATCAAAATTTATTCAAATTCTGACTTATCTAGTGTTCATATACGAATTGTAAAAATTTAGGGTTGCATGTAATATACAACCCCCTACTTTATTTTTTAATCGATAAAATTTTATATTTTACAACCCCAGCTGGTACTTTTATTTCAACTTCTGCTCCTTTTTTTGCTCCTAGTAAACCTGCACCAATTGGAGATTCATTTGAAATTTTATTTTGTGTTAAATCTACTTCCGTAGAACCAACAATTGTATATTCTTCTTCCTCATCAAACTCTAAATCTTTTACTCTAACCGTATTTCCTACTTGAACCGTTTTAGTATCAATTTCAGATTCATCAATAATTTTAGCATAACGCAACTTTGCTTCCAAATTTGCAATTTTAATTTCATTTTCAGCTTGTGCATTTTTTGCCTCATCATATTCCGAATTCTCCGATAAATCTCCAAATCCTAGCGCAACCTTAATACGTTCTGCAATCTCTGCTCTTTTTTCTGTTCTTAAATACTCTACTTCTTTTTCTAAATTATCATATCCCTCTTGGGTTAATAACACTTCTTTTTCTTCCATGTAACAAGTCTCCTCTCTTTTTTACATTGACACTATCTTAAGATAATTCCAAACTTTTGTCAAGAGTTTTTTGCGAAATTCTTCTATATTCTTCCCTACAAATAATCCCCTTTTGCCCAATTAGATTGATAATTCTTGCATTTTCTTTTTCTATGTGTTTTCGTATGGTTTCATAGGAATTTCCTACGAGTTTCGCTTCGTATTGTTTTTTTACTTCAAATACATTTTCCTCTAAATTTATAGTATCTACTTTCATTTGATAATCATATATGTGAATACCACAAAAGGTTTTTGTGTAGATTTTTATTTTTTGCTTCATATCAATAATAATTGCATATGGGTTTAAATTGAATTGATTGATATAACTTTCGGATGCGTTTAGATTGATGATTATTTTTGATTTTGCCAAGCTTTTTCGTTTGTTATTGTTAATGGTACAGGCAATGCCAAATTTTGTTTCTAACTCATTTTCAAGCCTATCAAACTGGTTTAAGTTTGGTGTTACAATTTGTATTCTTTTTACTTTGGTGGCAAGTTCTAGTATTACTTTTTCTATTTCAATTGTTTTCTTTTCTACTAATATCGTAATTTCTTGTTTTTGTACTTCCCCTCCTATCATCTTGGCAATATATTCCAACACTTCTAGCAAAATATAATTTGCAATTTTCTCTCCTTTTATGAAGGATAATTTGGAAGAAGCTAACATTTCTTTTACTTCTTGTACACCATCTAAATATTTCGATAAGACAATTGGTAAATCAATTCGAACAAACACTTTTTGTAATAAGCTCAATTTTATTTTTGTAAAATGTTTTACCTCTCGGTATGGTAAGACACATACACCATTTTCCTTTATTGTGACTACACAAAATATCTTCTTTATGGCTAAAATAACCTGTTTTAACCAAACTGGTAATTTACTATCTTCCCTAAAAATCTCACTTATATTACTTAATTCTTTTACATAGATTGTATGAATATTCTCCACCGCCTAACTACTGTTTTCTTTATTATATGTTAGATTTTATGGTATATGAAAAAGAACAAGAAAAAGGCTTGTCTTACCCTTTTTCTTGTTCTTCTATTTCGTATAATATTCTATGCTATCACACCAATTTTGTATGATTTCTGTCTTAATTGGTTTATCTTCCACTGCTCTTGCAAATTTTACTTTAGGTTTTGCCTTTCCATGATAATCACTACCACCAGACATATATAAGTTTTCCTTTTTACAAAAATCCATTAAATATTTACTTTGTGCCTTTGTAAAATTAGAATGACAACATTCAATACCATCTAGATTATATTTTTTTACAATGTTCATAATAGTTTCTTCATGGTTTTTTAGAGGATATTCATATAAATGTGCTAAAAATGCTAATCCTTTTGCTTTATGAATTTCATCGATCACCTCTTGCATTTCAGGATAATCTTGAGTTTCATCAATATAAAATATCGAATTTTTATTACTTTGTGATTCCCTATAAAATGGCATATTCATATCAATTCCATTATTTGCAAGAATTTGTATATTCCTTTTATCTTTCCATAATTCTCTTTCAAAGGTGGCAGCAGCATATGTTAATTCTCCTTTTACAATTTGCACATCTGGATTAAAAAATAATCCTATTTTCCTTCCTTGTTCCTTAATATATGCTAAATATTTTGACTGTATTTCATAAAATTTCTGAGGAGTTGTAATACAACCTGACTCTTGCATTTTAATGCGATTAAAACCATATGCTAGAATTTCAACTGGCATATGGTTATAAACACATTTTAATTCTGTTCCAACAATAATTTTTCCTTTAAAATAGTTTTTTATCAAAATGGTATCCAATTCATCATACGCACTAATTTGATTATGATCTGTTATGGAAATAATATCTAATTTCTCGTCCTCTGCTTTTTGTAATATTTGTGTTACTGTATAATCTCCATCGGAATGTGTTGTGTGAATGTGTAAATCAATCATTCCTTTGTTACTCCTTTTAAAAATCTTCTACCATTAATTTTGCATAATAATTTGGATTAAATTCCTCATCATATGGTATATCTTCAAATATCTCTGGCATTTGTTCTTTAAAATATTTTAGTAATGGAATCATCACTTGACGAATGGCTGGATGTACATGATTATTAGCTCTTAAGGAGAAAATATGCTTCCATTCGCGAATATTGGCACTCATGGTATATTCCGCTGCTGTGGAATGTGGTAATAGGTTTCTACACATATCGGTAGTAGCACCTAATTCTTTCATTTTGATGTATCCATTTTCTGCTGCTTGCATAGTTTCTTTCCATACCTCATACATTTCTTTATCTTCTATATAAACTGGGTTCATAAAGGAAACTTCATTTCCGTATTTATCTTTATTATAACTACAATATCTTGTTGATTCTACGGAAAAACTGGCAAAACGATGTCTTGTTAAATCTTTATAAGAGCCAATATCGCTATAAATTCGAACCGTTACTTTTTCGTGTTCTAAAACAGATTCATGTCCACGGTTAAGGCAATTTTTTAATAAATTTTTATAACTATCCTCTGTTATTTTATCTTCTGAACGGTAGCAAGTGCGGCATGCTCTTTCAATTCTTCTCATTATTTCTTTTCCATCAAATTTCTCTACTTTTACCCATGGTTCTACAATTCTCATTTCTTTTACCTTCCTTTCCTAGAAGGAACAAAACCTACTTTAAAAGCGTTATTATCAAAACTTTTCTACTTTTGTTCCCTTAATTTTTTTCTTTCCTTACTATATCAAATTACTTCTCTTTTTTCAACAAAAAAGAAGAAATATTTTCATATTTCTTCCTTCCTACTAATTTACATTTTCTCCTCTTCCTTCTGGAAGTGCTTGTGTTTCGTTCATAGTGTTTAATCTAAAGATATAGCCAATTGCTTTTGCAAATTTACTATTTTTAATTTTTTGCCATAAAGTTGGTTTTACTTCTACTTGTGTTTCTTCAAGATAAGTAGCTTGTTCTTGTTCTACTTGCTCTTGTACTGTGTTAATGTTTTCTACCCCTGTTCCTTCTTTAAAGGTTACCACTGGTTCTTCTACTTTTGCTGTTTCTGCTACAGTAGCTTCTTGTGCTACGTTTTCAGTTACCTCATTATCTACTGGTGCTGGAATAACTTTTAAGGCATCTGCCACTTCTATTCCAATATAGCTTAATGCTTTTGAACGGTCTTCTATTCTTTCCATATCGATTTCAATATGTAGGTTCGATTCTAAGTTATTAATTCTTGCTTGAATTAGTTTTACTGCATCTTCATAGTTTTGAGAAGTTTGTACTTTGCTTCTACCAATAACAGATAATGTATCGGTAATATCTTCACCAAATTTTGCTTTGGCTTCTTTTACAACATTTTTCCAATCTTCTTCTTTGTTTTCTACTACTGTTAACAAATCTTTTAAGTCATTTGAAAGGATAATATTCTTTTCTCTTTGACGAATCAATTCTTCAATTTGTTTTGTGTTTTCTTCAAATTGATTGGTTGCATATTCCACTAATCCATATGCTGCTCTATACACTTCTTTTGGAAAATTTTTCTTTTTTGGATATTCAATTAAATATGTTTTAATCGATTCAATTAAATCTTTAAAATAAGAATCCTCATCTAATTGTACGATTTGCTTCTTACTATTTGGATTAATCATTTTTTGTACCTTATCTATGTTTGATAAGATTTTTTCTTGCGTAATTACCATTCTTACGTTTACTATGCCGCTTTTTGACATTGTAAACCTCCCTCCTTTGTCCTACGTATTATTCTATCTTTTAAATTATACAACTTCTCTTAAAAAACTACAATAGGATTTTATAATTTTTTTGATTTTATTTTCATTTCAATTTTATTACAACTATTATACAAAAGTCAACAATATTTTTGAATTTTTTTAATTTTTTACAAATCCTTTTAAAATCGAATTGTCAAATTCCTTATATAACTTTACAATATCGATTTTTTCGTTGGTTTTCATTTTATAAACCAAACTAGCGCAGGTTAAACCAAAAATTCCGTGACGCAATAATTCCTGGATCCCCTTCTACAATTTCGCCTTGTTTCATGCCTTCTGCTATAATATCCTCTACTGTTTTAATGTATTCAATTACCTTGTTTTTACACATAATATTTCGTGGCTCATATCCCCAAATTTGGCTAAGAACAATGGTCATAAAATCTTCGTATTTCGTAATAATTTTAATTTGTATTAAAATGACTGCCCTTAGTTTATCAATTGCACTATCTGATTTTGAAATTTTAATATCAATACTATTTTTTAATAATTTCATTCCTTCTTCAACTAAGAAATTAAAAATTTCTTCTTTACTAGAAAAATGATAATATAATGTTCCTTTTGCCACTCCAACCGTTGCTGTTATTTCTTCAATGCTTGTTGCATCATATCCTTTTTTCGCAAACAATTTCATCGAAGTTTCAAATATTTTTCGTTTGGTTTTATTCATAGCATCACCCATCTTTTATTAATTTATTTTCTTCTTTTATAATATTTTCAATAATCGATACTGTTTTTTCAAAATTATCATTTTTTATCATATAATCATAATTTTTAATTTTGGATTCTTCATATTTTAATCTACCGATTCGTAATTCGATTTCTTCATTTGATAGATTATCTCCTCTATTTTTCAATCGATTACGCAATTCTTCTTCGCTTACTTTTAGAAAAATAGTAATAATTTTTGTATCCTCTTTCAAAAGATATACCAAATTTTCTGTTCCATTGACTTCAATATCTTTTACAATGATTTTTTTGCTCTGAATTTTTTCATTTAATAACTTTCTTGAAGTTCCATAGTACTGATTATGATGTAAATCATACTCATAAAACTCATTTTCTTTTATTTTTTGCTCAAATTCTTCTCTACTAATAAAATGATAAGAGTCTCCATCTTCCTCTCCTGGTCTTGGTTGCCTTGAAGTATATGAAGGAAGAGAAATTACATCTTTCATTCTTTTTATTAATTCTTTTTTTATGGTATCTTTTCCTGCTCCTGAAACTCCCGATAATATTACTAACATTTTTCAACACCTTTTTCCTATTCTTCTTCAACAATTGTTACTTGTCCTTCTGCAATCTCATCTGCTGCTAATGTTACGGTTGATTCCTCTTGTTTGTTTGTTAATGGTTTATCTCCTTTTGATAATTGTCTAGCACGTTTTGCTGTCATAACCACTAATTCAAATCGATTATCTACCTTTGTTAATAATTCGGTAACACTTGGTTTTACCATCATTTTTCATCTACCCCTTTTCCTTTTTTATTCTAATACATATAATGATTTCTAAGTGGCGAAGCCACTAAAACAATCATCTATTCTTCTACTTCATCTTTGTCTTCTTTATCCAATCTTCCTGCTACGGTTTCTGGTTGAACCGCAGATAAAATAATATGACCAGAATCCATAATAATAACAGCTCTTGTTCGTCTTCCATAGGTAGCATCCACTGCTGTTTTATTATCTTTTGCTTCTTGTACCATTCTTTTGATTGGTGCCGATTCTGGGCTTACAATTGCAACAATACGATTTGCGGAAACAATGTTTCCAAATCCAATATTAATTAATTGCATTCTTTTTCTCCTTTATTCAATATTTTGAATTTGCTCACGAATGTCCTCTAATACCGTTTTTATTTCAATAACTAAATTAGTAATTGCTAGGCTACCGTGATTTTGATCCAATGGTATTGGTTTCTCGGTTCATTTCTTGAATTAAGAAATCAATTTTCTTTCCAATTGGTATGGTTTCTTTTAGCATATTTTGAAATTGTAAAATATGGCTGTTTAGTCTGGTTAATTCTTCTTCTATGGAGAATTTGTCTGCATAAATAACAATTTCTTGGTTTAAACGTTCTTTGTCTACAACATCCGTTTTTAGAATTTCCTTAATTCTTGTTTCTAATTTTACTACATAATCGTCCACAAGTCCAGTGGAAAAACCAGAAATTTGAAAAACTTTTTCTTCAATATCTTTTAATCTTACTTGTAAATCTTCCTTTATCTTGTTTCCTTCCTCAGCACGCATATTAATAAAATTGTTCAAAGCACTGTGAAGACACGTTTCTACTTCTTTCCATATGGTATCCTCTTCTTCTATATTTTGGATAACCAATACATCTGGAAATTTTGAAATTTCTGTTACTGGAATATCTGCATTTATTTGATGTTCTTTTGCTAATTCTTTTAGTTCCTTAATGTAAATTCCTGCAAGTTCTTTGTTAATTTTTATGTTCTTGCCTATGGCACTGTTGTTATCAAAGGTAATAAAAACATCAATTTTTCCTCTTGAAATATTACCTGAAATCGCTTTTTTGATTTTTTCCTCCAAATAACTAATGCTTCTTGGCATTTTCACACTAATGTCTAAGTATCGATGGTTAACGGATTTTATTTCAATATTATACATTCTTCCATCATTTTCAAAATTGGCTCTCCCAAATCCTGTCATACTTTTCATGTTTGTTCCTCATTTCTTTATAATTTCTTCTATATCACTAAGGCTTGCTATGTACTGTTTTTTCATTTTGTGGTAAACAATAATAGATTTTCCTACATAATAAATCGCAAATATATATGATGCAATAGCTACATACATGTGGAATTCTTTCATATGTATTGTGTAAATACAGCTGGTAAATAGCATAAAAATAGATAATACCAAACATTCTATTCCATGAATGGCTAATTTCCCATTTTCTTTACGATAGCTTGTTTCAAAAAGAAGAATGGTAATTACAATTAGACTTAAGCTAAATACCTTCAAATCCATAAGGAAAATTGGTGTTTCAATATTAAAAGAACCTAAACTAATGCAATACAAAAATGCCATTACCACATTAGCTAATAAAACACTTTCAAACACTTTTTTATGAATTTTATTTTCTTCTTCTTTTGGCAATATTTTTTTATCCATTCGATCATTTTCAAATTTTTTCACATTTTGCTCAAATTGTTCTATTTCTTCTTTTTTATCACTCATACCACTCATTCCTTTTTTGTAAAGTAAATTACTTTATTCTAATTTTATTGCATTTCATTAAATTCATACATAATAACACTTGCAAGTACAAGTGGCGCTGTTTCTGTTCTTAAAATTCGTTTTCCTAAAGTAACGATTTTTGCATTAGGAAGCTTTCTTAAAAAGTCCACTTCATGGAAATCTAGTCCTCCCTCAGATCCAATAACCACTGCCACTTTCTTTAACATTTCATGATTTAGTTCTTGTAATACTTGCTTTATGGTCGTTTCGTTTTCTTCTTCATAGGCTATCACTACTATATCATATTCTAACAATTTTTCATATACATTTTTCAAAGAAATTATAGAATGCACCTTTGGTATCTTATCACGCTTACTTTGTTTGGAAGCCACTTCGGCAATTTTTTGCCACCTTTCTACTTTTTTTAGCTCCGCTTTATCATCTAATTTCACCACACATCGTTCCATTTTCACTGGTATAACAGCACTCACTCCAATTTCCGTTGCTTGCTTAATTATCTGTTCCATTTTCTCCTGTTTTGGCAAACCTTGAAAAATATCTAATAAAATCTTACTCTCACTCGTTTCTACACATTCTTCTATAATTTCTAACCTTACTTCATTTGGTTCTAACTCCAAAATTCTCGCAACATATGATTTCGATGTATCTTTATTACAAATTTGTACTTGCTTTTCTATCTTTAATCTAAGCACATTTCTAATATGGTTCACATCCTCACCAATAATCGTAACCATCTCATCTTTGATTTGACCATTTTCTACAAAAAATTTATACATATCTTCTCCTTTACCTTAGCATATTATATCAAATTGTTATAAAATTGTAAAATAGTAAAACAGAATTCTACTTAGAATTCTGTTTTACTTTCTTTGTTTTTAAAAAAAGATTCATAACAATATTTCTGTTTTTCTTGGTATCTCCGTAGATTTCTTAGGCAATTGTATTTTTCCTGGTATAAGTATTGTAATTCGATTTTCTATTTGTGTAATTGCTTCATTTAACAATATCTCTGTATTTTCTAAAAACTTAAGAAATTCTGGATAAAGTTTTTTTGCTGGCTTTATAACCCTATCTCGGTAGATTTTGAATTCTACCATTATCTCCCAAGGTCTATACTTCATAACCCCTTCAGATGGCAATTTACAAAATAAGTGAAAATCAAGTTGCTTGTTTGGATTATCTAATATCAATAAATAATTCATCAATGCCTCTTCCTCCTCTCTAGTAAACAACGTCTTTACCTGTTTCGTCGGCAATTTATATTTATAATCAATTTGATTATCTTCACATTCTAACAATATTAAACAATACCTCTTCCATGCCTCTCTTTCTTCTGTCCTAGTAGATTCTTTTCTCTGTTTTTCATTCAAACTTTCTAGAAATCTAACATTTGCATTTAATACTTTTAATATCTTAATGCGTTCATAGATATTTTGATACTTATAAAGAATATCCATAATGTTTACTTCCTGTTGAGATATACAAATCTCTTTTTCCACTAAATTCAAAGACTTAGAATCTAATATCCGTGTATAATCATACATCTGATTTTTCTCCTTTCGCAATTTTCTTTTATTATAACATATCCTTATAGAAAATCCTAGCAGTGAAAACTAAACAACTGCTAGGTAAAGCTTTATTTTTTTGGAGCTTTTTGTTCTTCACAATACTCTTTTATCGGAAAATAGAAACTACTTATAAATATAAAACCGATAAAGCTACAAAATGCAAGTATTGATGATTGGTTTGGCATTATTTTTAAGATTTCTTCAGTTGCTATTAATTGGCAAGTCATGTATATAGCCAGAAATGCCATTGCAGCAAATCGGTTATACTTTGATATGCTATCGTTGCAATATACTCTCATTGCCACATAACAAACTGGAAACATACCTGTCATACCTACCAATACTCCTATTATCAGAATCACTTAAAAAAAATCCCATTGATAGTTTATATGCCCCAGTACTGCCAAAACACCTAAAGCAAATGCCTCAAATATACTTGCATAAATGCATACACCGATTACAACATTCAAATACCGCATGTTTCCTTTTTTCATTTTTCTTTCCCTCCTGTGAATACTTATAAAATTTAGATTTTTCTATCTTCTACATTTTACCACATTATGTAACTCTTTTCAACTCTATTGAAAAAATTATTATACAAAAAAGAGCAAATCGTCTTCACAATTTACTCTTCATAATTCTTATGCTCTTGGGTGAGCATTTTTATAAATACTTTTAATACTCTCATCTTGGAATTGCATATATACTTGTGTTGATGAAATATCAGAATGTCCTAGCATGGTTTGGATCGATTTTAAATCTGCTCCATTTTGTAGTAAGTGTGTTGCAAAAGAATGTCTTAATACATGAGGTGTAATGTCTTTTGTAATGTGTGCTTGTTCTTTATAATATCTTACAATTTTCCAAAAACCTTGACGAGTTAATCTTTTTCCATTGGTATTAACAAATAGTGCTGTTACGCTTTCATCTTTAATTAAGATAGGTCTTGAATTTTCTATGTAATCAGCTAGTGCTCTTAAAGAAAGAGAACCTAATGGTATTTTTCTTTGTCTTGCAGATGTTTTGCAATTAACTAATCCGTCTTTTAAATTTACATCTTCTATGTTTAAGGAAATAATTTCAGATACTCTCATTCCAGTTGCATAAGCAAACTCTAGCATAGCTTTATCGCGAATTCCTTTTAAATCAATATTTTTTGGTTGTTCTAATAATAATTCAATTTCAGAAGAGGTTAAAACACTTGGCGCTTTTTTCTCTACTTTTGGAGATTGAATTTTTTCTGTTGGATCTTTTTTTATTTTTTTATTACGTACTAAAAATTGATAAAAAGAACGAATTGAAGCTACATTTCTTGAAATGGTTGATGTCTTTTTGCCACTCTGTTGTAGGTAAGAAAAGTATCTTCTCATATCTTCCTCTGTTACTTTTTGATAACTTAATTTGTTTTCATTCATGTATTCTTCTAATTGTACAATATCCCTTCTGTATGATTGTAATGTGTTATCAGATAATTTCTTATCCTCTTTAATAAACTCTAAAAAACTGCTAATTTGTTTCTCCATTTTACTCCCTACCTTAAACTCTCTTATTTTGTTTGTCTTTTACAATTGACATAACGCTCTTAATGTTATATCAAAATAATTCAAAAATGTAAATAGATTTTCCAAAATTTCTTAAAATAATTTTTCTTAAAAGTATTTCGAACAAATTTCTAACAAATTTGACGAAAGATATACTTCTACTAAGGCAGCAAGTTCAAGCCCCATAAGTAAAATACAGGAAAAAATAGTATGCCTTGTTATTTCTAATTTGATGGTTTCTCTTCTTTTATCTTTCATAATTGCTTTATATAATTTCATGCCACTTACCGCTAATGCTAAAATACATGGAATAAATAGGATGTTTTGTAATAAGATAGAACTTACCACAAATAACATTCCGTTTTCCTACCCCCAATGCTGCAATTACAGAAGAAATTGTATAACCTAAGCAAAATCCCCTATATAAAATAATACCATATACAATCGGTATTCCAATTACTGTAGAACCAACAAACCACAAAGCAAGAACCAATAAAAAATTAGAAATTAAACAATCTTTTAATAAGGTAGTTTGGTCAATTTGGGCATTATTTTTTAATGAATTTACAAATTCTGATAAATACCCTGTTATATCTTGTACTTGCATTTCAGAAGCATTATTTACAAAAATAATACCAAAAATTAACCCAATTAAAAATAATAATGTCGCAATACTATATTCTCTTATATTATTTTTTAAATGGGTTAATAAAATTTCTTTGGCTCTACTACTTCTCTTTTTTCCTAAGTTTCTCAAGTTATTACCTCCTAGTTTTCTATATGTAATAAGAGTTATGCTTTTAGAAAGGATTATCTCCATTCGACTCGTTTTTCTTATACATAATGTCTATGTAATAAAATGAGATTTAGAACTGTTTTTTAGTTGTTTCTATTCTTTGGTGGTTACTTTACCATACACTCCTCCACCACCTGCTTGTATACTAAGTTTTCCCTCTCTTGCCATCATAATAGTACTTGCAATTTTAGCATTGGTAACTGCTTCTAGGTCATCTTTAGAAAGTTTGTGCAAAATATTCATTTCTGTTTCAAAATGATTTAATAATTTATCAATCGTTTTTGCTCCTAATCCCGGAATAAAGGTAAGTGGAACTTGATATACATATGGTGGTCTATTGTTAGGACTTTTGGTTTCGGTTTTATCTTTTATTTTTTCAATTCGGTCAAAAACACCCATGGTGATATTTCTTGAATCACAATTAGGACATGTGGTTACTGGTGCAATTCCTTCTACATTTTTTTCGCAAGTTTCACAATAGGTTCGATGGTATTTTCCAAGTTTTGGGTCTAACCCATAATTGGCTACAATTTTTCTTCCTTCTTCACCTTTTACAGCTTTTACAAATTCTTTAAAACTAATGTCTTCTACTAACATTTTATTATATTCTCTGGCAATTTTAGGAAGAGAATGAGCATCGGAATTGGTTAAAAAACTCCTTGTTTCTAACTCAGATATGGTATCTGCCAAAAAGGTATCAGAACTTAAACCTAATTCAATGGCAAAAATTTTATCAAATTTTTCTCTAAAAATCTTAGAAAGACGGTCTGTACAATTTCCATAAAAGCTTTTGTGTGGCGTAAAAGCATGGGCTGGAATGAGAATTCCGTTGCATTTTTCTACAATGTCTATTAATTCATAAGCAGAAATATTGGCTCTTTGGGAACTTAGTGTTATATTATGAATATGGTTACTCATTTCTTTAGAAAAAGCTTTAATATCCTTTAGGGTTGGAAAATAGCATAAGTTATGAGCACTTCCTGTTTTTCCTTGGTCATTTACTTCAGAGGTTTCTATTTCACTACCTAAAATAATGCATACTTTATCTTTATATACAATTCCTCCCTCTGGTATTTCATAAGCTTCTCCATTTTGCAAAAATTCCTCAATATCTTCAATCACATATGGAGAAGCACAATCAATAATACCAACAACTCCAATCCCTTTACGGTCTACGCATTCTTTGGCTATATTTTCAAAATTCAAACTTCTTGCTGCTGTAATTTTAATTGGTTTATTCGATTTACTTCTTCCAATATGCACATGTAAATCTGCAAATACTTCATACATTTCATTTTCCTCCTATCATAATTTTGGTATAATGGGCAGACACAAGGCCTGCCCCTACATAACAAAATGAGGATTACATGATATAACCCTCTTCTTTTGTATTATCTTTCCTCTCCACCAGATGCTCTTTCTTTAATGTTTTCTATGTTTTTTCTATTTAATGGAACAATTTCAGATTTTTTGTCTTTTTCTTCTGCTACAACATATTCAATTGGCTCTTTTTTATTTTTTGCCCTTATTTCTTTTAGTTCATTAATTCCTACAATTGCTCTATTCTCTAAATTATTAAATTTTCTTGTTGTTTTTGCTATTTTACCATTACAAATGTCTCCATTTAATCCACTTACCATTTCCATCCCCCTAACTATACCGCAATCTGTTCTGTTACAATAACAAACTGTTTGAATTTTTCTAAATAACGGTTTTGTTTTCCTTTCATGTTGCGAAACTCTAACAATATTAAAGCTTCATCTACTGGAAACCCTCGTCTCTCTGGTCGATTTAGTAGCATTCCACAAAAATTATCCACTAATTCTAATATATCGCTTTCCTTCTCTCTTGGCTCGCTCCCACTATATCGATTTACTTCTTCACAAATTTTACAAAAACGTTCATCAAACCCTAATGTTGCTAAATATTCTGCTCCTTCTTTCGCATATGATTTTACCTTTGATAAATCTTGAGGGTCATTTGATTTTTTACAGAAACATAACAAACATGCTGTTAACAAAACATTCTCATCCACATCATCAATTTCCATATCATCTATAAACATTTTGGCAATTTCTGCTTTAAAAATAACAGAATTATCAAAGAAAATATTCGTTCTTTTTTGCAAATAATATACAATTTCCATCTTCTTTATATAGTCAGGTTCTGACAATATATATTCAGCAAATGTCTCCATAGTCTCTCCCCTTTACTTCTTCGTCGTTTGTATTTATAATAAGTCAATTTCATTATATGATAAAACCTGACACAATTCAAGCATGTTACAAAAATGTCATATTTTTGTAACATGCTTGAAACTTGAATGTGTATTAACTTTTTTAAGAAGATATTTCACTTAACGACTATAAAACACTTTTCTACTTATTCTTTCTTTTCCTTCCAAACCTTCTTTATTTCTTCCTCTAATGTTTCCATATTGCCATCATTTATAATCACATAATCTGCCCTTTTTTGCAATTCTTCTTCACTCATTTGAATATTCAATCTTTTTTTAGCCATTTCCTTAGAAATACCATCTCTCTTACAAATACGTTCTATTTTTTCCTCTTCTTTTGCCATCATTCCAATCACAAAATCACAAATTTGGTCTAGTTTACTTTCAAATAATAAAGGAGCATCTATCACAATGCAATCTTCCCTCAAAGCATCAATTGTTTCTTTAATTTCTTGTACAACATACAAAAACGTAAGACCGATTTAATTGATTTCTTTTTTCCTCATCTTGATAAATCAAATTTGCCAATTCTTTTCGTCTTAACTCTCCTTCTTGGCTTAAGATTTCATCTCCAAAACATTCTACAATTGCATTTAAGTACATCGTTCCCTTTTTCGATAATCGTTTTGCAATCTTATCTGCATCAATAATATATGCTCCATATTGTTTATGCAATATTTCACACAAAGTTGTTTTTCCTGCTCCCGATGTTCCTGTTACGCCAATAATATTCATGTAACCCCTCCATTTTTATTGATATTGTAAATATCTACCTGTATAAATTTCACGAAAACCTCGTAAGTTTTCAAAATCCTTTGGTTTTATAAAACACACTCGTTTTTGAAATTGATATATCTTCGCTTTTTGTAATACAGAAGCAACAAAATAGCTACATACATATTTATTCTTAAATGTTAAAGGAATACCAAAAAAGCGTAATACAATTCCTATAAAATCATATTGATATTGGCTACTATGTAATAACATCACATGAATAATATCCTTTACTTTTTCATATTGTTCCTCTGTTACAGGAACTTCATAAATCGTACACATTGTTTTATGGAAGGTTTTAAAAAACTCTCCATCTTTATATTCTGCACAAAAACCAGCATCTAAAAAAGAATGTAGTTTTTTTCTTCCAAAACTATATATCACATTACAATCCTTCTGTAACGCAATTCCTACATGACTATATTTATAATTTGTCACCTTTCGAATAAGCTTGGCTGGTATTGTATTAGTATGCATTAATAATATATATATCTTTTTCATGACACTAAAATCATTCCTTCTATTATCATTTAGATTTTTAAATGGGATTTATCTATAAACCCATACTTGTTTTTCTTTTACACTCTCTTATTTCATATTAGCATATCTTACCCAAATTCGCAAGATGCTTTGTTTTAGAAAAATAAATTTTTTTATTTTTTCTATTGCATAAACATGTGTTTGTGTGGTATAGTAATAAAAAAGAAAATTTGTTTTGGTGATTTTTATGGAAATAATAGATAAATTAAAGATATTAGCAGATTCTGCAAAATATGATGTATCGTGTAGTTCGAGTGGTAGTAAACGTACGAATACCAAAAATGGAATTGGCAATGGTGAAGTAGCTGGAATTTGTCATAGTTGGGCAAGTGATGGTAGGTGTATTTCTTTATTAAAAATTTTGATGAGTAATGCTTGTATGTATGATTGCAAATATTGTATTAATCGTTGCTCTAATTCGGTTCCTCGTGCTACTTTTACTCCAAGAGAAATTGCAAACTTAACCATCGAATTTTATAAAA
The DNA here is from genome assembly GCA_022796855.1 of Clostridia bacterium. Taxonomy (GTDB): domain Bacteria; phylum Bacillota; class Clostridia; order TANB77; family CAG-508; genus RGIG8482. The sequence continues at coordinate 67,680 of JAAWJM010000003.1, forward strand.
GAAACTATATTGAAGGGTTGTTTTTAAGTTCTGCTGTTGTAAAATCACCGGACTATACCATGGAACAGCTCTATCAAACCATATTCATTTTACGAAACGAATATCACTTCCATGGTTATATTCATACAAAAGCAATCCCTGGAGCTAGTCCAAAACTAATCGATATGCTTGGGAATTTAGTCGATCGTATGAGTATTAATATTGAACTTCCTTCTAGTAATAGTTTAAAATTGCTAGCACCACAAAAAGAAAAAGCGGGTATTTTAACTCCCATGAAACAAATATCTACCAATATTGCACTTACCAAAGAGGAAAAATCTAGTTATGCCAAACGTTTTGTGCCTGCACGGTCAAACCACACAACTCATGATTGGAGCTACTCCTGAATCGGACTTAAAAATTCTTCGTTTATCTGAAAGTTTGTACCAAAAGTTTTCACTAAAACGAGTGTATTACTCTGCCTATGTATCGGTAAACCAAGATTCCAATTTACCTACTTTGCAAGCCCCTCCTCTCCTTCGTGAAAACCGTCTTTATCAAGCCGATTGGCTACTTCGCTATTATGGGTTTAAAGCCGAAGAATTATTAGATGAAACTCATCCTAATTTCAACAACTTATTAGACCCAAAATGTGAATGGGCTTTACGCCACTTAGAATGTTTCCCTGTCGATGTAAATCAGGCAGACTTTTATACTCTTCTTCGCGTGCCAGGAATTGGAGTTATTTCTGCCAAACGCATTATACGTGCAAGAAGGCAATTTCGCTTAAATTTTGATAACTTAAAAGGTCTTGGAATTGTATTAAAACGTGCCATCTATTTTATTACTTGTAGTGGTACTTATTTTAACCATGCCCATTACCTAAACGCTTCCTTTATTGAAACGAATTTACTTTATCAAGAAAAACGCTCCACCCCTATCTTACAACAAGCAAAACAATTATCTTTATTTGATACATTAAACCCAACAAAGGAGGATTTTGTAAAATGTTTAAGTGGCAATCTTTAGATACTTGTTATATTTATGATGGTAGTTTTGATGGTTTACTTACTATTGTTTTTGATAGCTATCTTTCCAAAACGATTCCTAGTAGAATTGTTTCCTCTGAATTTGAAATGGATTTATTTTGTAACTATCAAACCATACAAACAAATGAAGAAAAAGCAAAACGAATTTACCAAGGTATTGTAAAAAACATTTCTTATCACTGTTTATCTACTGCTTATCATGTGTTTTTATCAAATTTACCAAATAAGGAATTCGATATTGTTAATTTTCTCCTTCTTGGTTTTGAAATTGGCAACAAAATCGATCATTTTCTAACAAATGACCTTGTCCTTCGTATGGAAAAAACACGTAAACGAGTTTTTGGAGAATACCACCGTTTATGTGGATTGCTACGTTTTATAAAATTAAAAAATGGCATGTTTTATGCCAAAATTCACCCTGATAATCATGTGTTAGAATTATTAGGTCACCACTTCATAGCTCGTTTACCAAACGAAAACTTTATTATTCACGACCCAACACGTGAACTTGCTCTTCTATATAACACTAAAGAATACACCATCATAGAAGCAAAGAACTTACAAGTTACTTCACTTTCTGAAGAAGAACAATACTACCAAGATTTATGGAATTGCTTTTATCATGCCATTGGTATCAAAGAAAGAAAAAATGCTAAACTACGAATGCAATTTATGCCCAAAAAATATTGGCAAGATTTAATTGAAAATGTAGAGCAAAACTCATTTTAATGTATTCCTGTAGTTGCTTTTTTATGTGAATTATTGTATAATTTATGTATTAAATTTAGTAATTGCCTCACGTGCCATTTCGTCGCAACGATTATTATATTCATTATCACTATGCCCTTTTACTTTAATAAAAGTGACCTCATGCATTTTTGTTAAATCATATAATTCTTGCCATAATTCTTTATTTTTTACTGGTTCTTTGCTAGCATTTTTCCAACCGTTTTTCATCCATCCATAAATCCATTTTTGGTTAAAAGCATTTACTACATAAGCACTATCACTATATAGGCTTACTTTACATTTAAATTTTAGCAATTTTAATGCTTCAATAACAGCCGTTAATTCCATCACATTATTCGTTGTATCTTTTTTTCCGCCTGAAACTTCTTTTTTATGCTCCCCATACATTAAAATACTTCCCCATCCTCCAGGTCCCGGATTACCTGAACATGCACCATCAGTATAAATAATTACTTCTTCCATTTTTCCCCCTAAAAAAATTTTTTTATATATTTTTCTATAATATTTGAAAAAAATTATTTCTTATGATATTATAACAGTAATTGTTTTTTTATTGCAATACGAGGGGGAAAAAATATGAATAAAGTTTTAGGAATTATCGCAGAATACAATCCATTTCACAACGGTCACCTATATCATCTTACTGAATCCAAAAAAGCAGTGAACGCTGGCTATACAGTTGCTATTATGAGTGGTAACTTTGTACAACGCGGTGATACCTCACTTACCAATAAATGGATAAAAACCAAAATGGCACTTCAAAATGGAGTTGACCTTGTTATTGAGTTACCTACCATATACAGTGTTTCGAGTGCTGAAAACTTTGCAAGTGGAAGTATTAAAATTCTCAATTCGTTAAAAATTGTTGATTATCTTTCTTTTGGCACCGAACTTTGTGATGTCAATTTATTAAACGAATTTGCCGAAGTTTTACATACTGAGCCAAAAGAATATGTATCCATTTTAAACCATGAATTAGGAAAAGGCTTTTCATTTCCAAAAGCTAGAGAAAATGCTCTTTTAATGTATTTAAATGACATTCGTCGTTATGCTAATATTTTATCTAGTCCAAATAATATTTTAGCCATTGAATATTTAAAAGCATTAAAACAAGAAAATAGTAATATCATTCCATTTAGTATTAAACGAAATAAAGTAGATTATAATAGTACCGAAATTGTAGACGGTTTTGCTAGTGCTACCGCTATTCGTAAAATTGCCTTAACCAATGATGTTTGGAGCTTACGAAAAGCAATGCCAATGCCTTCTTTTGATTTAATGTATGACCAACTACGTGCTGGAAAAACAGTCCCTAACCTATCCCGATTTGAACATGAAATTATCTACAATTTAAGAAAAATGACCTTAGAAGAAATTGCCGATTTACCAGATGTTTCTGAAGGTCTAGAAAACCTAATAAAAAATGCAGCAAGCTCTTGCAATACCATTTCAGAACTTGTTAGTATTATTAAAAGTAAACGTTATACCGAAACCAGAATTAGAAGAATTTTAGTGTATTGCCTACTTAACATTACCAAAAAAGATATGCTAAATTCTAAAAAAGCAAACCCATATGTACGTGTACTTGGCTTTAATGTAAGAGGAAAAGAACTCATTTCTGCTATTGCCCATAGCAATCCAAAATTAGACATTATCACTTCCCCACGTCGATACTTAGATGAATCCAATAACAAAATTTTAAAAGCCATGTTAGAAAAAGATATTTTTGCAACCGATATCTACACCCTAGGCTATGACTTCGATTCCTTTAGTAACCTAGACTTCACCACACCAGTAATTGATTTATAAAAAGCACCTGAACATGTTTCAGGTACTTTTTTTATGTATTTTTTCTCACCATTTTGCCTATTTTGTCATATATTGTAGTATAACCTAAAATAAGGAGGAATTATAATGCGTAGAAGATGTAATTGTCATAAGTGTTGTTTAAGTAATTATTCAAATTACACTGACGACCTTATGGAAAAAACATGTAAAAACGTTGATAATACCATTTGCAATTGCCCTGACAACGATGATTGTGGTTGTGGATTTGATGAAGAAGAATCAGTATTCCCTACCAATCCTATGCTTGCCCAGAGCTATGTGCCTTGGCAAACCATGGACAAAACCTTTAAACCATGTGTTGGTTTAAAAATGGGAACTATTTTTCCAGAATTAGTTAGCCCATATGTTCCTTGTCAAGATATTGAAGAAATGGAATATATCAAACAAACAAATCTAATTGGAGAGGGGTGTAACAAATGTTAGAAGACATGACAGAAAATAGAAATCATTGTGATTGCGAATGCACATGCGAAAGCGAATGTGAACGTAATAGCTCATTACGAAGTGAAATGATGATGCAACTAAGAGCCTATAAATTCTCGATTATCGAACTTGGACTATATTTGGACACTCACCCAGATGACGAAAAAGCACTTTGTTTGCACAAAGAATACTGTAAAAAAGCAAAAGAGTTATCCGACAAATACCAAAAAATGTTTGGACCTCTAACAATTTTTTATCCATGCAAAAAATGGAGATGGCTAGAAGAACCTTGGCCATGGGAAAGGGGGAACTTTTAATGTGGACTTATACAAAAGCACTCGAATATCCAATTAAAATAAAATGTGCTAACCCAAGACTTGCAAAATTCATTATTTCACAATACGGTGGACCAGATGGAGAACTTGCCGCTTCTCTTCGTTATTTATCACAACGTTTTGGTATGCCAGACCAAAAAGCAAAGGCGATTTTGAATGATATTGGTACAGAAGAATTAGCCCATCTTGAAATGGTAGGTACGATTGTTCATCAATTAACCGAAGGAGTATGTCCAGAAGAACTTGAAAAAGCAGGTTTAGGTGCCTACTACACCGACCATGGTGTTGATGTATACCCTTCAGCTGCCTCTGGTGTTCCTTTTACAGCATCATATATTGCATGTAAAGGTGACCCAATTGCTAACTTACAAGAAGATTTAGCTGCAGAACAAAAGGCTAGAGCAACGTATGAAAAACTAATCAATCTATGTAAAGATGACCCAGATGTCGTAGAACCTCTTCGTTTCTTACGTGAAAGAGAAGTTGTTCACTTCCAAAGATTTGGTGAAGCTTTACGTGGTGTTCAAGATAAACTTGCTGAAAAGAAATTTTATATGAAAGGTTGCAAACAAGATAATACTTTAATGGAATGTACAAAAGATTTTAATATGGTTAATAACTATAACCCATGTGATAGTGTATGTAATTGTAATAATCGATAATTTCATAAAAAAGGCAAATATTATCGTCATATTTGCCTTTTTTCTATTCAAATTTGCGTTCTTATGTAAATTGTAGTATAATATAGATAGATATTTTGTATCGATTTTCTGACTGTAGTATAGTCAGTGTAACCAAAAACTAAATAAAAACAGGAAAAGGAGAGGCACCATGAAAAAATTAACAACTATTTTAGCAGTAATAGCATCAATAGCAGTAATCATTTCTGCATATATGTCTGCAGGATATCATCATCAGACATTTTCTGAAATGCAGTGTTTGAGAAATGATATTGCTCGGATGGGCGTTACTGAGCAGACATCGGCTGAAGAACCTGCTGAAACTGAGGAAACTCAGGAGCAGGCACCAGATGAGCAGACTGCTGAAACTGAGGAAACTCAGGAACAAGCACCGGCTGAACAGCTTACTGAAACTGAGGAAACTCAGGAACAAGCACCGGCTGAGCAGACTGCTGAAACTAAGGAAACTCCAGAACAGGCACCGGATGAATTACAGGTTTATGTTGTAAATAATAACAATCTTATTCCTGTAAAGGTGGTAGAAGGAACACTTTCATCAGATTGTGTGCATAATCCTACTGACCTTGGATGTCCTGATGGTGGCTATTACCGGGATTTGAACTTCATTTTCTTTGGTAAAAAAGTTTCGCAGGTAAACTGGGTTAATGGAAATACCTTTGAAAATAAAGAAGCTTATTTCCCAAAAGCTCAGAATGCTACTACTTCTCATCTGTATTTTTGTATGGATGAGGAAAATAGTAGTGGCAAAGCGGATGGAGTCTACTCCTTCACAGCCATTACTGAAGATGGAAAATCACACTCTTTTAGTATCCAATACTATAAGAATGACATCATCCATTAATTTAGTTTTAACAACAACCGCCCACGTGTTTATTCCGCGGGCAGTTGTTGTTTTTTATTTATTTACTTCCTCTAGTACTTTCGCCAAATATTTCATACTAGTTAAGCATTGTTCCATGGTATTTCCGGTTGCTCCTACTTCTATAATGACAGCAGCTTTGGTAACATGTTGATTATACCTCGAATTACGAATAATGATTGGTCTAAATAATCCAGGATACAATTCATTTGCTTTTTGTTGTACTTTTACTGCAAATTTTAAATTTTGTTGCCAATTTAAGTGTTGCAACCCTCCCCCATCGGTTCCAATTACGAACATTAATTGTGCTGCTGTTTCATCTCCTATTTTTACACTTGGTGCATATTCTGGTTTGCTCCCCACCGCATCTCGGTGTAAATCGATTACCATTTGTGTTTCTGGTTTTGAAGAAAGAATATTTTCTACTGTTTTTAACGATTTTCCATAAGAGCCACTATATTGTGGATAATCGTGATAGGTCTGGTCATGAGTCACATTAAAACCATAACCAGTTAGTTGATTTTCTAACTCAGTACCTACTCTTGCTACACTGTAATTTAGGTCTGTGGTACGATAAGATCCCGTCATTTGATAATTGAATTTCTCAGTTGCTGTATAACTTTCACAGGTATGTGTATGGAAAATAAGTATATCTTTCTTATTTTCTAATTCCATATTAGGTGTTAAAATATCTGCTGTAATTTCTTTGCTTGATTCATTTTTTACCTTAACCGTTCCGTATTCTCCATTAAATTTAGGAGTAATATTATTTTCTTCAATTTGTGTGGTTTCTACATTGGTTGCTACCTTTTCTTCTTCTGGAGCAATCTCTACTACCCCTTCTTCTTCTTTATCCTCTATTAAGCTATCCATCATATTAAGCTCTACCCCAAGCATTCTTCGTAAGGTGGAACCTCTCGAACTAACTGTTCTTGCATTTTCTTCTAACCTTTTTATTTCACTTTTTCGGTTTGGTAGCGTATCTTCAATACAGGAAATAAAACTAACACTACCAAATGTAGTAAAAAGCGTATTTCCTCTTCTGCTTAAGTTCTCTACCAATCCTCGAATACTGCTTATCAAAATTACTAAGACACAAGTAATTGCGATATACTTAAATAAAGACCTCATATTAATTACAGTTACATTAATCATTCTCTTTTCTCCTTGGTTAATTGATTTTTATATGTATATTCGCATTTGTCCATTTTATGCATGAAATATGCCATTTTTATGACAAAGGGCAGACACAAGGCCTGCCCCTACATAATATTTTTCAAATTAATCGATGAGACATTTTCCCTACAATATTTCAATGATTGCATCTGTTTTTAATTCTGTCTCTTGTTCTTCCCCTGTTGCCATATTTTTTAATTTTGCTTTACCTGTATTTATTTCATCTTCTCCTATTACACATACATATTTGCTTTTTATTTTGTCTGCATATTTTAGGTTTGCTTTCATGCTTCTTTCACAAATATCAGTTTCTACATAGATACCACTTTTACGTAATTCTAGTGCTAGGATTTGTGCTTTTTTACTAGCTATTTCTCCCATGGAAGCTATGTATAGGTCTGGCGTACGTGCTGTGATAGTACTACTAGTGTTATATTTTTCAAAAATATCAATTAAACGATCTTCTCCCATGGCAAACCCAATGGCTCCTGTTTTTTGTCCTCCTAATTCTTCTACTAAGCCATCATATCGTCCTCCTGCAAGAACGGTATATCCTTCTTTTTCGGATACAAATTCAAATACGGTTTTGGTGTAATAATCTAGTCCACGTACAATGTTTGGGTCAATGACATAGTTTATGTCTAATTGTTCTAAGGCTTTTTTTACATTTTCAAAATGTGTTTTACATTCTTCGCAAAGATAATCTAAGATGATTGGTGCTCCTTGGTTTAATTCTTTACATTTCTTTTCTTTACAATCTAATATTCGCATTGGATTTTTTTCAAACCTTGTTTGACAGGTACTACAATATTGTGCTAGGTTATTTCCAATAAAGCCTTTTAGTACTTCTGTATATTGTTTTCTACAAGTAGGGCAACCAATGCTGTTTAGGTTTAAGCTAACCTCTGGTACATGAAATTTCTTTATAATTTGGTCTGCCATTACAATTAATTCGACATCTGCCTCATAAGAATTGGTACCTAATATTTCGGCTCCAATTTGTCTAAATTCTCTGTATCTTCCTTTTTGTACATTTTCATAACGATACATTGGCATCATATACCACATTTTAATAGGAGATGGCATAGATGCCATTCCATTTTCAATATAAGCTCTTACTACTCCTGCTGTGCCTTCTGGTCTTAACGTAATACTTCTTTCTCCTTTATCTAAAAAAGTATACATTTCTTTTTGTACCACATCTGTTGTATCTCCTACCCCTCTTTCAAATAGTTCGGTTTGTTCAAATACTGGCACACGAATTTCCCCAAAACCATAATTTTTCAAAATTTCTTTTGTATTTTCTTCTACATATTCCCATTTATACGTTTCATTTGGCAATATGTCTTTGGTTCCTTTTGGTTTTTGTATCATATTTTTTCTCTCCTTTTCTTACCAATCACGCCCACGTAATTCTAAATAAATTGGTTTTTCTTCTTTTATCATAGTAGATTTTCCATGTCCGTGGGTAGATAATGGTATCTTCTGGTAATACTAATAGTTTTTTCGTTATGGATTCCATAATATCTACTAGGCTTCCTGTTGGTAAATCGGTTCTTCCCCATGTTCCATGAAAAATGGTATCTCCACTAAACAACATTTTTTCTTTTTCGCAGTATAGTGATGTACTTCCACCAGTATGTCCTGGTGTGTGAATAACACGAAATTCCAATTCTCCTAAATGAATAACATCATTATCATCAATTCGAGAATCTTCTTCTAATCGAATATCAGGGATTCCAATAAAATAATTTAAGGTTACCTCTGGATTTCGTAAATTTTCACTTTCTTTTCTTTCAATTAATACTTTTGCTCCATAACGATTTTGTAACTCTACTACTGCTCCTGTATGGTCCCCATGGCAATGAGTTAAGTAAATATACTTTAACTTTGCCTGTAACACCTCTAACATCTCACAAATGGTTTCTGAATGACTCGCTGGGTCAATCACCATAGCTTCTTTTGTTTCTTCCTCCACAATCATATAACAATTGGTAGGGTCTGCTAAATTTGTTTCTAATTGTAATCTTTTTAATATCATTGGTAACAACCTTTCCTATTTCTTTCTTTTTACTTCAAACACACTATCCACTTTTCGGATTGATTTTAACGTTTTGTTTAATTCTTCTAAGTTTTGTACCTCTATGGTAATGTCTGTGGTAACGGTTCTATCTTTATTGGTTCTACTATTAACTGCTACTAATTTGGTTTTTACATCATAAACTGCCTTAATAATATCTGCTAGTAAGCCTGTCCTATCATTGGAATATACTTCAATATCTACCTGATAACTTGAGGTTTTCTCTCCTACCCATTCTACATCAATCATGCGGTCTGGTTCTTGTACTAGTTCTTTTACATTCACACAATCGGTGGTATGAATGGATACGCCTCTTCCTTTGGTAATGTAACCAATAATATTGTCCCCAGGCACTGGGTTACAGCATTTAGATAATTTTACCAAACAATTCTCAATTCCTTTTACAATAATACCACTCTTTGGTATATTTACATTTGGTTTCTTTTGATTGGACAAGGCTTCAATTTTTTGTTCTATGTCGTCATCATGGTGTATTTTTTTGTATTCCTCTAAAATTCTAGCAATAATTTTGCCTGATGATATCGCCCCAAACCCAACAGCAGCATACATATCATCCATATTAGCATATTTGTACCTTTCTAAAGCTACTTCAATATATTCTTGCTTATGAAGTTCGGTTTGGTTTACCCCAATACGTTTCATTTCTTTTTCAATTAGTTCTTTTCCTTTTATGATGTTTTCTTCACGTTGCTCTTTTTTAAACCATGCGTTAATTTTATTCTTAGCAGAACTACTTTTAATAAATTTTAACCAGTCTCTACTTGGTCCTTTGGCATTATCGGAAGTAACAATCTCAACAATATCCCCATTTTTTAGTTTCGTAATAATTGGCATCATTTTGGAATTAATTTTACAACCTACCATTTTATGTCCCACTTGTGCATGAATGCTATAAGCATAATCAATTGGCGTTGCTCCACTTGGTAATACTTTAATATCTCCTTTTGGAGTAAATACATAAACTTCATCTTCAAATAATTCGGTTTTAAGAGTATTTAAGAATTCTTCTGGGTCTTGCATTTCTTGTTGCCACTCTAAGGTTTCTCTTAGCCATGCTAATTTATCCTCTTCTACTTTCACATTGGTTTTCTTACCAATGGCAAAATTAGCTTCTTTGTATGCCCAATGGGCAGCAATACCAAATTCCGCAATACGGTGCATATCCCATGTACGAATTTGTACCTCGAAGGGAGTCCCCTTGTCTCCTATTAAAGTAGTATGTAAGGATTGGTACATATTTGGTTTTGGAACAGCAATATAATCTTTAAAACGCCCCGGCATTGGGTTATATAAATCGTGTACAATACCAAGTGCCGCATAACAGTCCTTTACGGAATTGACAATAATACGTAACGCAAATAAATCGTAAATTTGGTCTAATGTACAATTATCTCGTTTCATTTTACGATAGATACTATATAAATGTTTTGCTCTTCCTTTTATTTCTGCTTCAATATGTTGTATTTTTAGCTGTTTTTTAATATCTTGCATAATGGTTTCAATAAATTTTAATCGTTCTTCTCTTTTTTTGTCTAATCCTTCAACGATTTCTCGGTAATCTTCTGGGTATAAATATTTAAAAGACAAATCCTCTAATTCCCATTTTAATGAATACATACCCAAACGATTGGCAAGTGGTGCATATAATTCCATGGTTTCTTTGGCATTGGCAATTTGCCTGTCACGAAGTAGATATTTTAGGGTTCTCATGTTATGAAGTCTGTCTGCCAATTTTATTAGGATAACTCGAATATCTCTTCCCATCGCCAAGAACATTTTTCGGTAATCTTCTACTTGTTGTTCTTTTAGTGAGGCATAATCTAATTTTCCAAGTTTGGTAACACCATCTACCATAACCGCAATTTCTTCTCCAAATTCGATTACCAAATCTTCTCCGTGTTGCTTTCGTATCTTCTACCACATCGTGTAAAAGCGCTGCACAAATAGTAGCATCATCTAAGCCCATTTCGGCTAATGTATAGGCTACTTGCAAAGGATGAATAATATAAGGTTCTCCTGATTTTCTTTTTTGGTCACCATGATGTAATACTGCATAATTGTATGCTTTTGTAATCAATTTCGTATTTGTACGCCAATTATTCTTTTTCATTTTCGATAACAAATCACTAATATTAGCTTTCTTTTCTTCGTTCATCCTTTACACCCCTTTTTTTTCGTTAAATCGATTTCATGACATCTTTTAAATTAATTTGTACTTGTTCGATTCCATTAAAGCTATTCATTTCTAAAACGCCTACTACATCTACTTTGTCTTCAATACGATAGTCGTTTACAAGATGTCCCATATTAAAACCGATGGCATCAATAATAAGATTGTCGTCTTTTAGTGTTAGTTTTAAATGTTTTCCGTCGGTTAGTGCTCTTATGGAATTAATTTTTAAGCCTTTATAGGCAAATAGTGGCACTTTGTTGCCCTCTCCAAATGGTTCTAAACTGCTAAGTTGTTTGATAAATTCTGGTTTCATATCTTCACTTGTTACCACACCATCTACATAGATAACTGGCAAAATGTCTTCTACCTTTTCTTCTTTTGCCACTTCTTCAAATGCATGTTTGAAAGCTTCAAAATTTTCTTCTTTAAGGGTAAGTCCCACTGCCATTTCATGACCACCGTATTTTTCTAAGTATTTACTACATTTGCAAAGTGCCTCGTGTAAGTCAAAACCCGGTACACTTCTTCCAGAACCTTTGGCAATTCCCTCTTCAAACGATACCAAAATGCTTGGTTTAAAATACAAATCTGTAATTTTAGAAGATACGATGCCAATGACTCCATGGTGCCATCCTTCACTACCAAGAACAATTGCACTTTTTTGTGTTTCTTTATTTTGTTCAATCATTGTTAATGCTTTTTCTACAATACTTTTTTCTGTTTCCTGTCTTATTTTATTATATTCATTTAACTTGTTTGATAGCATTTGTACTTCTTCTAAATTTTCAGATAAAAAGATGTCTAATGCTTCTGTTTCATGTCCCATTCTTCCACAAGCATTTACTCTTGGAGCAATTCCAAAAGAAACCGTAGTAGCATCTATTTTTTTGTAACCTGCTACTTCTAGTAAACATTTTAACCCTAGATTTTTGGTTACATTAACTAATTTTAGTCCTAGTTTTGCAATCACACGGTTTTCGTCTACCAATGGAACAATATCCGATATGGTTCCTACACAAACTAAATCTAGGTATTTTAGGTATTCTTTTTCTTCTAGTCCTAATGTCATACCAATGGCTTGAATTAGTTTAAAAACCACTCCTACTCCTGCTAATTGGTTAAATGGATAATGATTGTCTTTTCGTTTTGCATCAATCACCGCTAAGGCTTTTGGTAATTCTTCTAATGGTTCGTGATGGTCGGTTACAATTGTAGTAATTCCTAAAGAATTTGCATATGCAATTTCTTCGGTTGCCGAAATACCACAATCCACTGTTATCATTAAGTGATAACCTTTGTCATAAATTTCCTTTACTGCTTCTTTATTTAATCCATATCCTTCTTCTAATCGATTGGGAATATGGCTATCTACCTCCATTCCTCTTTGTGTCAAAAATTTTTGTAAAACCGAAATACTCGTAATACCATCTACATCATAATCCCCATAAATCATGATTTTTTCTTTTTTCTCCATTGCTTCAACAATACGCTTTACCGCAATTTCCATATCTGGCATTAAAAAGGGATCATAAAAATCTTCCCTTGTTGGTTCTAAGAATTTTCGTATTTTTTCATCTTCTACCATACCACGATTTACCAAAATAGTAGCAAGTAATTTACTTACCTTAAATTTTTGTTCTATTTCTTCTACTATTTTCTCATCACAACTATAATATTCCCATCTCTTATTCATCCTTTATCTCCTACTAATACAATTTAGATATAATTGTACACTATTTCTCAAGATTTTAAAAGAGCTTTTCTCTGTTTTTTTACGAAAAAATTTGTAAAAAAGAAAATAAGCGGTGGTTTCCCATCGCTATATTTCCCGAAAAGTGCGTGCTTACTCTTCATCGACTAAAATTGACGGCAGAGCTTTAATTAAAGCTCTTACGAAGGTGCATTCACTGAAAACAACTTTTCTGTTAAAACCTATGCTGTTAATCATTGTTTCGTATGCCCTTGTACAGCGTTTATAATCCTCTGCAGATTTAATTTCTTTTTCCCGATAAATAATATAATACTCTTCATTCACTTCTTCTATATCTAATCGCCTTACTAAACGAAGAAGTTTTTCTAAATCTGCCTGTGCACTTTTTAGACCCTTCGAATATTCAGAAAACTCAGAAAAGAAACCGTATTTGTCTCTTCTTTCATTTCTAGAATCTTTCAATGCACTTATCCGCTTTCTAAGGTCCTCTTTTGTTGCCTCTAGCAGTTCCTGAAGCTCCTGAAACTTTTCAGTGTCTTCTAAAAAAACAACGTTTTCTCTCATCTCTTTTCTCCTTCACCTTTTTTACATTTTCTTTTCGTTGCACACTATCATAAGCCTATTATATCACATTTATGTTAATTTGTAAAATTTACTGCTTATTTTTCCCTCTTATTTCTATCTCCTCTTATTTAAACCTCTAACTTCACATTTCAAATTCTTTCTGCCTTTGTTTAAAAAACTCATAAAAATACTTCACATTTCTTTCTTTTCCTTTTAAGTCTAGCATATGAGCAATAGTTTGGAATTATAGATTTTCCAGAACCATTATTTCCATATAATACGGTAATCGGTTCAAATACAAAGACATCTGGCTCTTTTCCTTTTAGTACGTTAAAAGGATACAAATTTCGACTTCTATATTCATTTAACTTAAATGTTTTTAAATATACCATACTTTTTCTCTCCTTGTATGATACATTTCGAAACATCCGTTTCCTATTGTCAAGCTATATAACAAATAAAGCATACACTTAATTATCTTTTATTGCATTATTAATAACGGTTCTTATTTTAGCACCTTATGTTCATACTATAAAATTATTTTTATTGATTTTAATTTAGACTAAAAAATTTAGAATATAATTTTCTTTGATAATCACTTTTCGAATGAAAAATATGTAATATATAAATTTCTTTTTTCCTGTCATTAACTCTATATATAACGATATAATTTTTAACTACTATTCTACGATATTCAATGCCTTTTGAATTTGGTATTTTTAATTCACAATACAACCTAGGAAAAATTGTAAGATTGATTACTTTACTATTAATTTCTTTCATTAGTTGCAATGTTGATATTTTTGCACACAATGTTTTTGAAATATACTGATATATACAGTTTATTTCTTTTTGCGATTGTTTTGTGAATATTACTTGATAATTATCATTAATATCCATATTTTTGCTTCAACTCCTTGAACACTTCTTCGGCTGGGATTACCCTTCCATTTTTAATATCATTTTCTGATTTTCGAATTGCTCTTACAATGCTTAAACAATCTTCTCCCAACATCATATTAGGTCTTACAAATATCTTCTTTCGTAATCCATATCTTGGTTGTAAGTTTATTACCTTTATCATTTTATCACCACCTATAATAGTATTGTAGCAAAATTACATTTTCTATGCAAGCATTTTATAAAAATAGAGAAGATTTCTCTTCTCTATTTGATATTTCGAATGGCATTTACAACAGTTAAGAACGTAACTCCTGTATCTGCTAAAATAGCAAGCCAAATTGGTGCTATACCAATTGCTCCTAAAACTAATACAATTAGTTTTACAATAAGTGAAAAAATAATATTTGCTTTTACTACTTTCATGGTACGTTTGGCTGTTTTTATAATGCTTGGTAGAGTACTTAGGTTATTAGAAATTAAAATTCCATCTGCGGTAATACTTGCTATATTAGCTCCTGCTCCCATAGCAATGCCAAAATTGCTACTTGCTAATACGGGGCTATCGTTAATACCATCTCCTACGAAAATAACGTTTTCTCCCTTTTTCTTTAATTCTTCTATTGTTTTTAACTTTTCTTGTGGTAATAAGGATGCTTTTATTTCATTGAAATTTAATTCTTTTCCTATTGTTTCAGCACTCTTTTCGTTATCTCCTGTTAGCATAATTATTTTCTTTACCCCAATATGTTTTAAATCTTTTACTAGGTTTTTGCTTTCTTTTCTAATCTCTTGTGTTAATATTATATAGCCTGCTATTTTTCTTTCTATTACTAAACAAATGGCATGTTGTGGTATTTCGTTATCCTTTGTAATTTGATATTGTTCTAATAACTTATGATTTCCAAAAAGAACCTCTTTTTGTTCTATTTTTCCATATAAGCCATGTCCTGCAATTTCCTTATATCCTTCCACTTCCTTTATTTCAATATTATCACGATAATCTTTAATGGCTGTTCCAATTGGATGGTTTGAGAGTAATTCTAAACTATACATATAAGAAAGGATTTCTTCTTTCGTATATTCTCCTAGTACTTCCATTTGTTCTATTTTCATTTTTCCTGTGGTTAATGTTCCTGTTTTATCAAATGCAACAACACTTGCCTTTGCAAGATTTTCAATATGCTTTGTTCCTTTTACAATCATTCCTTTTTGGGATATTTTTCCAAGTGATGTAAAGAACGATAATGGAACAGATATTACTAAGCTACATGGGCATGAAGCTACTAAAAAGATAAGTGCTCTTAATATCCATTCTTTTGTATCGAACTGAAATACAAATGGTATTATCGCAATCAAGATTGCCACCAATATCACAATTGGCGTATATATTTTGGAAAATCTTGTAATGAATTTTTCTGTTTTTCCTTTATTATTGGTAGCTTCATATACTAAATCTACAATTTGTGAAGCTGTCGAATGTTCTACATCTCTTATCACTCTACAAGTAATGGCTCCTGTTAAATTAATCCCACCAGATAATACCTCGGTTTCTTTTGTTACATAAACAGGTGCACTTTCTCCTGTAAGAGTAGATGTATCAATATCAGATTCTCCATAAATGATAATTCCATCAACAGGGATTTTTTCTCCTGGTTTAATTAGAATCATATCATCTACTTTTACTTCTTTTACATCTACTGTTTCAATCGTATTGTTAACAACACGGTTTGCCGTATCTGCTTTTATTTTTACAATCTCTTTTATGCTATCTTCCGATTTATTACTTGCTCTTTGTTCTAAGAATTCACCAAAGCGATACAGCAAAATTACCAAACAGCTTTCCGTAAATTCTCCAATAGCAAATGCCGAAATAACAGCAATGGTCATAAGTGTTTCTTCTTCAAAATTCAAATGAAATATGTTTTTGATTCCATTTAATAACATTTCATATCCCGAACATAAAAGGGTTATTACAATTAATTCTATTTTATAAGGAGCAAAAATCGGAAGAAAGGATACTATAAAAAATAAAATTCCAATTCCATATAAATATTTTGATAAGTTTTCTTCCTTTTCATGATGATGTTCGTGTTCATGATGATGTTGATTTTCACAATGATGGCAACTCATTTGATTCTTCCCTCCTCTTCTCTAATATGTTCTAAACTTGTTGAAATAATTTGTTCAATATGTTCATCCTGTAAACGATAATAAATTTGTTTTCCTTCTCTTCGATATTTTACTAATTTTGCGTTTCGCAAAATTTGCAACTGATGTGATACGGTTGATTGATTTAGATCCAGTAACTCACATAAATCGCACACGCATAATTCCGTATTTAGAATACTACAAATAATACGAAGCCTTGTATTGTCTGCAAATAGCTTAAACATATTGGATACCATTTCAATTTCTTCCTCATTTGGTTCTTCTTGCTTTACTTTGCGAATTGTTTGATAATGTGGGCATTTCTCGCCACATATATACTCTTTCTCTTCCATCCTTTCTCCTTTCATATGCATATATGTTCATATATTAATATATACCATATCATATGCCCTGTCAAGACTTTTTGTGAAAATTTATACAAAAGTCTTGTCAAAAGATACACCTTTTAAACCGAATACATAACAATTATTGAAATTTTATGTAAATAGTAGTATAATAAGGGTATAATCTTTTGAAAATCATCAACCTTGTAAGGTTAAAGGAGGGCACAAAATGAAAATTCAATTCGATTCACGCAACGGAGCAATGGCAGCAAGCAATGACTATGCTGTAAATGCTATTCCGTGGAGGGATGGTTCATTCAGCTACTACATGTGGAACATCACAATCCGGAATGTAGAAGACGAGGATAAGGTAAATAACTTGACAAGTATAGAACTCTACTGCCAAGATATTCCTATCTTAAAACTGGAAAAGGTGTTTGAATGGCTGACAGAAAATGCCGAAAAGACAGCAGACGAAATAAAGCAGTACATTCGGGAAAATCTTTCTCGCCGGAAATGTAATGTGTACAAGGTGACAGGTGAAGGAAGCAGTATGAAAATTGTAGAAAAATCCAAACGTGCTAAGGCACCTGTACTGCAGTATCCTGGAACTCGGCTGGATGAAATATCCGACTAAAAATAAGAGACGTGCAATGCGCGTCTCTTATTTTTTATCTCTTACATATTCCTTTCCCATTTGAGCAAGCCAAATTTGAAAGGCTCTGCTTTTGGACTTGGTATGGATTCGATGTTTCATTTGCATTTTTCAACATGTTTTGTCAAAAAAGAAATCATATCTCTATGATTTCTTTTTATCCTTATTCATTATCATATACAATGCTGGAACAAGATATAGGGTTAGCATGGTAGAATACACAAGTCCTCCTATAGTTACAATTCCTAATGGTTGTATCATTTCGGAACCTTGACCCATTCCTAGGGCCATGGTGGATAGTCCTAATATTGTTGTTAGGGCTGTCATTAGAATTGGTTTTAGTCTGGTTTTTCCAGTTTGTATTAGTGCATCTTTTACAGGTAAGCCTTTTTCTTTTCGTAAATAATTGGCGTAATCGATAAATACAATTCCATTGTTTACAACTACACCTGCTAGCATTAGAAAGCCTAGCATTGCAATTAAGCTTATTTCACATCCACAAATCCATAGTGCTAATAATCCTCCTGTGAAGGCTAGTGGAATGGTGAACATAACAATAAATGGTGATTTTAGGGATTGGAACTGTGCTACCATGATTAGGTAAATAAATACAATGGCTAGCAAAATCATAAGTCCTAAATCTTTTAAGGATTGATTGATGGTTTCACTTTCTCCTTGTAGTTCCACAGTATATCCTTCTTTTGGTGTATATTCTTTTAATTTATTTTGTACTTCTCTTCCTACTAATCCTACATTACTATCGGTTTTTACGGTTGCTGTTACACTAACGTAACGTTCTTGCTTATCATGCTGGATAGACGATAATCCATCCGTTTCTTCTATGTTCGCCACATCTGATAACGCTACTTCTACGGTTTCATTGTTTTTCTTACCCGATAGTTTAATCGCCCCTAAATTATCGGTCGTTGTTTTCTTTTCTTCTTGTTTTACCACAACAACTGGATAATCTTTATTTTCAATGGTAACGTCTGTTGCTTCTTTTTGGTTGGATACCTCACTTGCAATGGTTTGGTAAATTCCTGCTACGGTTAATCCATATTCCATTGCCTTATCCTTATTTACCACAACATGTTTCTCTTTTTGTGTTTCAGAAACACCAGAATCGACACTATCTATTCCATCGATTTGTTCTATCGTACTGGTGATTTCCTTTGCTATTTTTTGTAATTCTTCTGTTTCCTTTCCTTTTATTACAATTTGAATACCAGATGACATCATAGAAGACATATCCATATTAGAAGTGCTTACTGAAATTTCATAACCACAGTCTTTCGTTAATTCATAAATTCTTTTTTCAATTTCCTTATTTGATGTTTTTTTATCTTCTTTTAAAATAGCATATAAATTCATCGTATTTGCTGTACCATTAGATAGTGACATACTTCCCATAGCACTTGAATTAATAGCACCTATTGTATCAATTTCTTTAATGTTTTCTAATAATACTCCTACTATTTCATTTGTTTTATCTTGTGCTTCTTTTTTAGTTACTTCTTTTGGTGGTGTAATGGTAATTGACATTTGTGTTCCTTCTACATCTGGAATAAAGGCAGTTCCCATATTTCCTGCTAATATCGCACTAGTTATTAATAATACCACACAAAATATAATAACAATGGCTTTGTGGTTTAATGCTACTTTTAGCGTTTTTTCATAAGCCCCAACAAATTTATCAAATAATTTTGTTTCCCTTTGATTTGTATTTTTAAACATTTTGGATGCCATTGCTGGTACCAAGGTAAGTGCTACAATTAAGCTAGCAAGTAGTGAATAGCCAATGGTTAATCCCATATCCGTAAATAGTTGTCTCGAAATTCCCTCTACAAACACAATTGGTAAAAATACACATACCGTTGTTAAGGTAGATGCAGCTATTGCTCCTGCCACTCTTGCTGCTCCTTGAATGCTTGCTTCTTTTACACTACTTCCTTCTTGTCGCAACCTATAAATATTTTCAATTACAACAATGGAATTATCCACTAACATTCCAACTCCTAGTGCTAATCCCGATAGAGAAATGATATTAATGGTAACCCCTGTAAAGTACATAAGTGCAATAGCAAAGGTTAAACTAATTGGAATGGATAATGCAATAATAATGGTTGGCTTATAATCTTTTAGGAAGAGTAATAAAATGATAACCGCAAGAATTGCTCCATAAAATAAGTTTTCTAATACCGTTCCAATAATTAAATCTATGTAAATTCCTTGGTTCATTAAAGTTGTAAAACGAACTCCTTCATTTTTTTGTTCTAGTTGTTCCATGGTTTGTTCAATTTCTTTACATACTTCTGCGGTTGATGCCGTACTTTGTTTTTGAAAACTTAGCATAATCGCGTTATTTCCATTTACTTTAGCATATACTTCACTAGAATTATCGGTATAGCCAATATCGGTTAAATCATTCAATGTTACTCTTTCTAAACCGTCTATCTCAAAAGAAAGGAGTGTCATGTTTTTTATTTCGTCTAAATTTTCAAATTTCTCTCCTACTTTAATTAACATTTTGTCATCTTGTGTTTCTATATAACCTGCTGGCATAGAAAAATTATTTGCCATTAGTATGTTAGATACCATTTCTTGTGTAATAATTCCGTCAATCGAAGCACTTTTTAAGGCTTCATCACGTGCTACCTCAAATTCTTTTATTCCTTTTTCTAATTCTTGCTCTCCCTGTTCTAGTTTACTTGCCGCTTTACTTAGTTCAATGGTTAAGGTTGCCTTTGCTTTTTCTAATTCCACTTCTTTTTGTTGTAAACTTGTTTTTTGTTTGGCAAGTTCTGTTTTTCCAACAGTAAGCTGTGTAAGCCCTGCCTCTACTTCGTTTAGTTTTGCCGTTGTTTCGTTTTTTAATTTTTCTGTTTTTGAAATACTATTGTTTAAAAGCTCTAGCCTTGCTTTTTGCTCTTCGGTTACTGCTTCTCCTAATTTTACTAGCTGGGCTTTTTCATCATTTAATTTTACAAGTGCTTGCTCCATTCCTTGAAGAGTAGTCGTTAACGTTGTTTTCGTAAATTTTAGTCCTTCTTCTTTGGTAGCAAGTTCACTTTCTGTAGAAGCAATGGTAGAAATTCCAGTTTGGATTTGTTTTAGCCCATCTAACAATTTTCCCATTTGCTCGTTGGATTGTTTCTGAAGTTCCTCTTTGCCTTTTGCAAGTTGTGCTTTCGCACTATTTAATTCTCCACCTGTTTTCGATAACGTAGCATTCACATGGTCGGTTAATTTCGTATTCACTTCATCAATTTTTGCTTGATTTAACTTAATTTCTAATTTTTCTTCCACAATTCCAGTAGCACTTACCGATGCCACTCCAGAAATTCTCTCTAATTCTGGCAAGATATTCTGGTTTACAAAATTCTTAATTTCTGCTAAATCCATTTCTCCCACATCAACAGCACTCATCATAACTGGCAACATATTGGGATTAATTTTACTAACAATTGGTGCCCCAATATTCGAATCGGTCCAATTCGCCTTAATTAAATCAATCTTTCCATTTAATTCAATTAAAGCAGAATCCATATTCACATCATTTGAAAATTCCAAAATAACCATAGAAGAATTCTCCGAAGAAACCGAAGAAATATTCTTTACATTACTAACCGTCGCCATCGATTGTTCCATAGGCTTTGTCACAACCGTTTCCACCTTCTCTGGACTTGCTCCCACATAACTTGTAATAATTAACGCATATGGCAAATCCATTTTGGGTAATAAATCTGTGGTCATATTCGTAAACGAAATTACCCCCAATAATACAATTAAAATCACCGCAACGAACACCGTAAACGGCTTTTTTACACTATAACTAGAAAACATAAATTCAACGTCCTTTCTAACATAAACAATTTGTTCTATTTTAAAAATAATTCTTTTTTTAACGATATTTTCATCTTATGATGTAAATTCTATATTATGCTTTAAACTGCATAAGACTCTTCTTTTTTGCACATCTTCTATTATAGCAAGTTTTCGACAATATGTAAACCAATTAGAGTAAGTTTTTTGTGAATTTTTGGAAAAATAAAAAAAGAGCCCCATAGAGGCAGCTCAAAATATTAAATTTGTAATTTCCACATCTTTTCCTTCAGGAAGATTTTCTTTACGCAAATAGTATGGCGGATGTACAAAGCTTACATTTGCTTTGTCGCGATTTTTACCAGATAGCGTATTCTTAATAGTTTCTAATATTTTTTCTATCTGAGCAAAGGTGGTTATCTTAAATGCTACTCTTATTTCGCAAGTAACACGCTCCTTTTCAGAAATCCGACATGTAGCTAAATAAAAATAATATTGTTTCATTTTTGCCTCCTTGGGGGTGGTTACATATCTTAAAAATCAAGATATGTTATTAATATGTAACTAATAATATTGTACATCAATTAACAAAAAATGTCAATTTTTCTTTATATAATTCCAACTATCCTTACACATTTCGTCTATTCCCAAAATTGCTTCCCACCCTAATTCTTCTTTTGCTTTTTTTGGGTCTGCGTAGCAGGTTGCAATGTCTCCTGCTCTTCTTGGTACAATTTTATAAGGTACTGGTTTTCCAGTTGCTTTTTCAAATGCGTTTACCATATCTAGTACACTATAGCCATTTCCAGTTCCTAGGTTATAGATAAATAAGCCTTTTTCCTCTTTTTCTAGTTTTTGTAGTGCTTTAATGTGACCTTTGGCTAGGTCTACTACGTGAATATAATCTCTTACTCCTGTTCCGGTCTTTTGTATTGTAGTCATTTCCAAATACGGACAATTCTTTTAGGGTTCCTAAGGCTACTCTTGCTACATATGGCATTAAGTTATTTGGTATTCCTTGTGGTTCTTCTCCGATTAATCCACTTTCATGGGCTCCTACTGGATTAAAGTATCTTAAAATACAAATATTCCAGCTTGGATCTGAAGTATATATATCTTTTAATATTTGTTCAATATATAGTTTTGATGTTCCATATGGATTTGTAGTTCCTCCTGTTTTGCAATCTTCGGTAATTGGAATGGTCTCTGGGTCTCCATATACCGTTGCCGAAGAGCTAAATACAAACGTTTTTACATCATATTTTCTCATGGTATCTAATAAAACAAGTGCTCCTGAAATATTATTAGTATAGTATTCAATCGGCTTCTCAACAGATTCTCCCACTGCTTTAAATCCCGCAAAATTCAAAACTGCTTCTATCTCATTTTCCTCAAATACTTTCTCTAATTTATCTTTATCTAAATAATCCATTTCATAAAATTTAAAATCTTTCCCCGTAATCTTACGAATTGCCTCTAATACTTCTGGTTTACTATTTGAAAAATTATCAAGAATTACTATTTCCTTTCCCTCATTTAGCAATTCCACTGCGGTATGGCTTCCAATAAAACCTGCTCCGCCTGTCACTAATACTGCCATCTACAAAACCTCCTTTGTTTTTTGTTATTATACCGCAACAAAAATAAGTTGTAAAGAAAAATGACATATCTTTTTTTGTATATGCCATTTCACTTATTTTTATTTATATAATCTCTGATATATCTTATAATCTCTCACAATCTTCCTTACATAATTATTCGTTTCTTTGTAAGGAATATTCTCAATATCACTTCCGTCTTCTTTTAGAGTGCCTTGTTCTATCCAACGTTTTAGGTTTCCTTTTCCTGCATTGTAGGCGGTTAGGGCGAGTAGGGTGTTTTGGTTGTATTCTTTTAGTAAATCGGAGAAATATTTTGTGCCTAGTTTGATGTTTAGTTCTGGGTCGTATAGAGAGGCTTTTTTGGTAAATGGAATATCTAGTTTTCTTGCTAGTTCTTCTGCGGTAGCGTCCATTAATTGCATAAGACCTATGGCTTCGCTTGAGGAGACGACATTTGGTTTAAAGTTGCTTTCTGCTTTGATGATTGCAAAAATTAAAAGTGGGTCTATGTCGTATTCTTCGGCGTACTTATAAACATAGTCTGAATATTTCGTTGGATAGATTTTTTTTAATACTATGGTGTGTACTCTAAAAACACCAAATAACAAAATGAGTAGTATAATTACAATTGCAACAATGATTGTTATCTTTTTTGCCTTTTTATGCAAGGTTACCTCTCCCTTCTTTGTGTTTTTGATCTATGTCTTCACCATGCCTTTCTAATTTCTTGGTTGCATGATATGCAACCCCTACAGGCACATTTTTTGATTTTTCTATTTTTCAATATATCATTCTACTTTGCCTCATACCAGTCGTTTGCTTCGGATAATTCTACTTTTAGTGGAATACGAAGTTTAATTGCATTTTCCATGGAGGTTTTTAGAATTTCTTTTACTTGTTCTTTTTCTTCTATTTTGGTATCGATGATTAACTCATCATGTACTTGTAAAACAAGTTTTGATTGTAGACCTTCTTTTACTAATCTTTTATGCACTTCTATCATGGCAATTTTCATAATGTCTGCTGCCGTTCCTTGTATTGGTGTGTTCATGGCTGCTCTTGCACCAAATTGCCTTACCATGTAGTTTGAAGATTTTAGTTCTGGAATTTGTCTTCTTCTATGAAATAGGGTTTCTACATATCCTTTTTCTTTTGCCTCTTCTACTATGTTCTCCATAAATTTTTGAATTCCGCTATATTTTTCTAAATATTGTTCAATATATTCTTTTGCTTGTTTCCTAGAGATGCCTAACTGGCCTGCTAACCCAAAATCGCTAATTCCATAAACAATACCAAAATTGACAGCTTTGGCACTTGACCTTTGCTCATGAGTGACTTCTTCAATTGGGATGTTTAATACCTTTGAGGCTGCTTGTTTATGAATATCTTCATCGTTTTGAAAGGCTTGTATCATATGTTCATCTTCTGAAATATGGGCAAGCACTCGTAACTCAATTTGTGAATAATCGGCATCTAAAAAAACGTGTCCTTTACTTGGTTTAAAGGCTTTTCTTATTTTCTTTCCTGCTTCTACCCTTGTGGGAATGTTTTGTAGGTTCGGTTCGGTAGAGCTAATTCTTCCAGTTGCAGTTACGGTTTGGTGGAAATAGGAATGAATTTTTTGGTCGACTTTATTAATATAAGGCAATAGTCCTTCTACATAGGTAGAGTTTAATTTTGCCATGGCACGATATTCTAGAATTTTTTCTACCACTGGGTGTTCTTCTTTTATTTTTTCTAATGCATCTACATCTGTAGAATAACCACTTTTGGTTTTCTTGGCATAAGGTAATTTTAGTTTTTCAAATAGCACTTCTCCTAATTGCTTTGGAGAATTAATATTAAATTCTTCCCCAGCCAAGGTATGAATTTCTTTGGTTAAGGTTTCTAATTGTTCTTTTAATTGGTTGCCATAGGAAATTAACTCCTCTTTTTCTACTCTCATTCCAACAAATTGCATATCTGCTAATACGCTTACTAGTGGCATTTCAATTTCAGAAAACAAAGAAAGTGCATTTTCCTTTTGCAACTTTTCGGTTAATACTGGTTCTAATTTAGAAATGACATAGGCATATATACTTCCTTCTTGTTTTTGGTTTGGGTCTCCTTTTGATGGTTCATTCATTTCAAATAAGTTTAGTTGCTCTTTTTCTTCTTCTACACCATTTTGCTTTAAATATTCCAAAATATCAATTCCTAAATAACTTGCGCTTAAAGCATCTAATGGATATTTTGAAGCCACTGGGTTTAATAAATAGGCTGCAATTTTTACATCACATACAAAATTTTTAGCTGTTATGCCAATTTGTTTTAATAAAATATAATCTCTTGCTAATTCGTAACCAACCAATGCCTTTTTCTCAAATAATTCTTGAAAGTTTTCCACAAATTCTTCTTGTTTGTTTTCAAAAGAATAGTAATATACCGTATTTTCAAAATAGATACTTATACTTATTATTTCTTTTGGAATAATATACCCCATGCGCTCGGATTTATCCTTTAATCCAAAAGAATAAATCATTTTGTCTTGCTTTTGTAAAAGTGCTACTAAATTCTGTAAGTCCTTTGAGGTTTGGATTTCTTTTATGGTAAAATCAATCGCTGTTTGTTCACTTATGTTTCCTTCCCCTTGCAAAGAAAAACGCTCAATATATCGGTTAAAACGATATTTTTTAAATAATTCTAAAACCTTAGGCTTGTCCCACTCTTCTACTTTCATTTCCTCTAAGTTTTCTTCAATAGGAGAATCGATATTAATTCTTCCAAGTTCTCTTGAAAGGAATGCTAGTTCTTTATTTTCCACTAATTTTTCTCTTAGTTTTCCTTTTACGTTATCGGTTCCTTGTTCTAATTTTTCATATAATTTATCAATATCGGTGTATTCTTTAATTAGTGTTAATGCCGTTTTTTCACCTACTCCTGGTACTCCGGGAATGTTATCTGAGGTATCTCCCATGAGTCCTTTTACTTGAATTAATTGCCATGGTTCTACTCCATATTCTTCGATTACTTTATTTCTATCATAATAATCCGTTTCGGTTTTTCCTGCTTTGGTTCGTGGAATTTCAATGGTAACTTTATCGGTGGCAAGCTGAAAATTATCGCGGTCTCCAGAAAGAATGGTAACCTCTAAACCATTTTTTTCACCAAAACGAGATAGGGTTCCGGATAATGTCATCTCCTTCATATCCGTCTTTTTCAATGATTTTAATATTCATGGCTTGCAATACTTCTTTTATCATCGGCATTTGCATGGCTAATTCTTCTGGCATGCCTTTTCGGTTTGCCTTGTATTCTTTATACATTTCATGACGTTTGGTTGGACCTTTTTTATCAAAGGCAACTACCAAGTATTCTGGTTTTAATTCTTCTTGTACTTTAAACAAGATACTTAAAAATCCATATACCGCATTGGTATAAGTACCATCCTCTGTCATTAACATTTTACTTCCCATAATGCCATAAAAAGCACGGTTTAATATGCTATTTCCATCAATTAACAATATTCTTGCCATAAACATTATCCTTCCTTTTTATTTCTCCATTCTAATATATTTTTTATATAAATAATCACACTGCTCTTCTGTTATATCTCCATCTACCCAAGCTGAATTAATCGAGCCTTGTAATTCATTAATTAAGCAATCCAAATAACTCACTTTATTTTTTATACCATTTTTCAAATTTTGTAAATCCCTTTCTAAATAACTTGGTAAACATTTTTCTAATATTACTTCATTCGGAAACATTTTCTTGTTATCCATTTACCTCACATCCTATTTGTTTTCTTTGACTTTTTCAATCTGCTTTTTATATCGTTCTTACTTTACAATAACTCATTAAGACCACAAATTATTTTAATTTTTTAATATCCTCTCCCATAATTTCTAAATAATCTTTTTCAGCTTGCGTTAAGTGCGACTCCATATATTTGTCATATTCTTGATGTGCTTTTTCTAATGCTTTTTCATGTGATATTGTTCCTGCTCCGTTCAAAATATCTTTATGTGTCATAGTTAAAAATCCGTCTAGTTCTTTTATCCAATCTTTCATAGTCATTGGGTGCATATTTAGAGCATTAATTTCTGCTACATCTAAATAAGCTGATACCATTCTATTTAATAAATCTAATTCTTTTTCTGATAAATAATTTTTTGCAATTTCTGTTTCTGCTTTTGTAGGACTATTTCCTCTAAAATTAGTTAAGCCAATATTTTCCTTTTCACTATCTACCCTGTTAAAAATTACTTCTGCTGCTGTATTTCCATGAACTGCGTAATGCATCTTGTTTTGAACAGTTTTAAAAAATTCTTTTGTTTTTTCATCTCTTGCATCATAATCAACACTTGTGGCATAAATATCTAATACTTTTCTCCAAAATACCTTTTCTGATGAACGAATATCTCTAATTTTTTCTAGTACTTCTTCAAAATATACTCCACCGCCATTATTTTTAAACCTATCCACATTTAAATTATATCCTTTAATTAGATATTCTTTTATTAATTTATTTGCCCATATCCTAAACTGGGTTCCACGAATTGATTTTACACGGTATCCAACCGATATAATTAAATCTAAATTATAGAATTTTATTTTGTAATTTTTACCATCTGAAGCAGTTGTCAAGTTTTCCTTGACAACTGAATTTTCATCCAGTTCTTTTTCTTCAAAAATATTTTTTATATGTAGACTTATATTTTGCTTAGTTGTATCAAATAATTCTGCCATAGCATTTTGTGTCAGCCAAACATTTTCATCTTCAAGTCTGACTTCTATTTTAACTTGTCCATCATCCGTTGTATACATTATAATTTCATTTTCTTTCATAAGGACACTTCCTTTTTATTCTTACTACCTATATTTCCATTTATAAATTCCCTTTATTGTTGCGAAATTATGTTTGTATTTTATAATATTCTATCTACCTTGTCAATATTTGTAGTAAAATAATGCAAATAAATTTCTTTACTTTATTGCATATTTTCTTTTGTCTTTTTCAATTTGCTTACCGTATCTGTCCTCCTCTGGAATTGCTATTTTTTGACACATAGCTAATTCCTCATAAGCATTGATATTCTTTATAAATTTACTATTTTTTATGCTTTATAATTGATAACTTTTTGTATATTTTCTTCTTAAAATTATAATTACTATATCATATCTATGTAAAATTTTCTATATTTTCGCTATATTTTATCTTGCAAAAAAGATATTAAAATCTAATATCAATTTTAATATCTTTTTATTCTTCATCTTCTAATAAATATTTATTTTCTTTAATATAGTCTATTACATTTTGATATTCATCTTGAAATTTGAAATTAATAGTTATATTTCCTCCCTCGTGAACATATATATCTTCTATTAAATCATCAATAACTTCTTTAGATAACTCTTTTATATTCTTATTTTCCTCAAATTTTTCAATCCATTCACTATCATATTGATTTTTATTGCTTGATGTTGCTCTTTCTATATATAGCTTTTTTAACGAATTTTCTAATTGGCGAATTTTATCTTCATAACCTTTTGCATACTCATAATATTCATCTTCTTTAATAATTCCAAATTTCCAATCTTCATAAGTAGACTTTTTTAATTTTTTATATTTATCTAGTTCTTTTTCCTGTCTATCAATATTATTAGAAATCGTGTCCATTTTATAATTAAACTTCTTTGATTTACTTATATCTCTTATTATTTTATCTGCATCTATAACTAAATTTATTTGTAATTTTACTGCCTGTAAAACTGCCTCTTCTAATCTATCATTCCTTATTGAATGCTTAGTACATAATTCTCCTGACCTTCTAAAAAAAGTGGAACAAGCATAATAATAGTATTTTCTAGGTTTATTTTTGTAATATGAACTTTGCCTTTTTACCATTGCTCTTTTACAATCTGCACATTTTATATGTCCTGCAAACATAGATAAATTTCCATCTTTTCCTAATCTAGTATCTCTTGACATTATTGCCTCTTGCACTTTATTAAAAGTTTCTCTATCTATTATTGCCTCGTGAGTATTTTTAACTATAATCCATTCATCTTCTGGGTTTTTAATATGTTTGTGTACTTTGTAACTTATAAGTTTTCCTTTATTTTGTACCATATCTCCACAATATATCTGATTTTTTAATACAGAATTTACTGTTGTTGTGTCCCAAGCATAACTATAATCTTTATTTATCTTTTTACTTTTCCAATTCATATTTAATACTTTCACTCTATACCCTAATGGATTTAAAATTCCTAATTCATTTAAGTTATGTGCTATTGTAGTTCTTCCCATTCCATCTAATGATAATTTAAAAATCAATTTTACTGTACTAGCAGATTCTGGGTCTACTATTAAATGGTGTTTATCATTTGGGTCTTTTATATATCCATAAGGAGCAAATGAGCCTATAAACTCTCCATTTTTCTTCTTAATGTCAAAAACAGACCTTATTTTATTTGAAATATCTCTACAATATTCATCATTCATTAAATTTTTAAACGGAACCATAACATTATTTACTGACTTTGGGTCTTTATAACTATCAATACTATCATTTACTGCAATAAATCTAATATCAAATAAAGGAAATATTTGCTCTATATAATTTCCTACTTCTATATAATTTCTACCTAATCTTGATAAATCTTTTACAACTATTGCATCAAATTTTTTCGCTTTCATATCATTTAATAATCTTTGAAATCCGTGGTCTATTAAAATCTGTTCCAGAATATCCATCATCAATATAATAGTCATATAGTTTTAGTTCTGGATTATTCTTCAAATAATCATTTAGCAATGCTCTTTGATTAACTATACTATTACTTTCAACTTTATCATCACCATCTTCTACAGATAATCTTATATATTCTGCTATTGACCATACTCTTATTCCTTTTAATTTAGAATTTTGAGATTCATCATACCTTGAAATTCTGCCTCCCATCTGCTCTCTCCTTTCTCGTATTTGTATACAATAATCTTATTTGATTTTATCTTTATTGTTAAATGTGCAAAATAAATAATTACACATTTGCAATTCTTTATAATTAATGTTTAAGGTATAAATTATAAA
Organism: Clostridia bacterium; assembly: GCA_022796855.1. GTDB lineage: Bacteria > Bacillota > Clostridia > TANB77 > CAG-508 > RGIG8482. The sequence goes on from JAAWJM010000003.1 coordinate 97,901, forward strand.
ATAATTGATTTATACATTCTTCTGCTTTAATCTGTTTATTAGAAAATTGCATTTTTACAATTGTTTCATTCACTCTTATCATATATGGATTTTCTACATAACGTAAAAAATCAAGTATTCTTACAACACTTGATTTCCTTTTATTTATTTTTATTTTATCAATATTGATTATCTGTTCATTATTAATATTATCAATTTCAATATCTTTATAATATTTAATTTTATTTTCTAGCTTAGCTATATTATTTACTCTGTGCATTTTATCCTCCCACTCTTTTTATTAGCGTATTCAACTGCATTATCTGGAGAATAGATTTTAGCTATTATATTAAATTCATTTACAATATCTTTTGATTTTATTTTTTGTGTTGAATTCATAAGATATTCAAATACTATATATCCATAGCAAAGAACTTGTTCAATAGTTAAATTCCAATACAATTCAATGTTTTCTATGAATTTTGCATCAATTATATCTAAAATCTTACTTTTATTTACGCTTACAATAGTTCTTGTAATATTGTCTAATATTTTATTAAAATTATTTTTATCTGTTGTGTTATCATATCCAACAATAAAATACCCTATCATTTGTTTCACTGAATATCTTTCATATAGTAGTTTATCTATTATATTCTCTTCCATTTCTATTCCTTTCCAATAAAAAAGAAACAAGTACTCCCTATACTTATTTCTTAATATTACTATTTAATTTTTTATTCCCTGTGCAATTTGCATTGCCTCATTTACTGTTTTTATCATCTTATATGGTAAGTTTCCAATCTTCCCTCGTAATCTGCTTTTATCTATTGTTCTTATTTGTTCAGCAAGTATAGTACACTCATATTCTAATCCACAAAAATTTTTTATATCAATATGTGTTGGTTGTGGATTTACAACATCTAACTTTTTTGTTATAGGAAGTACCATTACTGTTGGAGAATGTACATTTCCTGTATTATTTTGTACTATAAGCACTGGTCTTGTTCCTTGTTGTTCACTCCCTATCGCTCCAGAAAGATTAGCATAATATATTTCTCCTCTAAAAACTTGCCTTGTTTCTTTTCTTGTTTCCAACTTTATTGCCTCCATTTCTGGTAATTTTCTCTACATTTTCATTTGTTCTTTATCTTCAAACTCTCGTTCTTTTGGTGTTTTTTGCATATTTCCACCAAGAATTATCATATATGTAAATATTGCTATTATAATGAAAATTAATATTATTACTATCATTGTTCTTACCTCTCTGTTTTATTTTTATAATTCATTAGACGGCAATAGCTAATCGCCCATATGTGGTTCTGCATCCACTATACCTGTTATAGCAGGCTTGTCCTCATTGCGTGGGACGGTTTCTTCTCGCTCAAACTATGACTAGACAAAAGTATCATTATGCCTATTATTTATCATCGCCGTATTGATAGCAACTTCAATATTTATAACTTCGGTATTTCTCGCTCACTTAATATAAGGTCTTGGCGTACCTGTTAAGGTGGCTCACTATTTCTAGCAATAATAGGGGTGTATCTAATGAATACTATTCAGTTGTCAATGTTCTTTATATTTTTTTGAGTTTTTTACTTCTCAATAAGAACAGCAACTGAAAATCCAAAATCTTACGTTTTTTAAAAATTTTTTTAACTTTTTTTATAATTTGCTAATTTATCTGCAAAATTCTCTGATTTTATCAGTGATATACTATATTCAATTAACTCACTTCTTAAGTCTTCATCTATCTGTTTTTTATTAAAAGAATAGCTATTTATTAATGGCATTATCTTCTCAATTACCAAAATTAAAGACTTTTCATCATATTTTGCTTTACTTAATAATTCATAAAACTTTGTTTTATTGTTCATTCTTATTCCCCTTTCAAATACTTATTTAACTTTTCCATAGCTCTAAATTTTATTTGATATATTGCATTAGGTGTAAGTTTTAAATCATTAGCAATAGTTTCAATACTTTTTTCTTCATAGTATACTGCAGTAATAACTTGTCTTTGTTTTTCAGTAAGTACATTTAAAATATCTTGTTCATTTTCATCTTTTCCCATAAATGTAAAAAAGGAATGTACGACATCATCTTTACTAGACAACACGTTCCATTCCTTTTGGTCTAATTGTAGTTCTTGCTCTTTTAAAAATTTGTTATGCTTTAAGTAATTTATTTTTTTATGTAATAATGCTTTTTTCATATAATTTATAAATCTAGCAAAAACAATATCATTATTAAATTCATTTGGCATAATACCACCTCCTCTCTTTCGAGATTCGGAAATCCAAATGTGATTTTTTCTTTTTGATTTTATGTAAATCTCTAAACGTATAAAAAAATAGCCTAAATAATCATTGTTTGTTATTACATTGACTATTTAGACTATTAGAACATAATAAATTTATTTTTTCTGTTCGTTATATTGCCCCCATTTCTTTTGTATTTTTTAACACATTTTTGGAAATTCTTGTAAATATTATAGCACTTTTAAAGTGAAAAATTTGTTGTTTCTTGTCGAACGCACCTATTTTTTTATAGAAAATGTCATAAAAGCTCTTTCTTGTTAATATTATTTAGCTTTAAACTTTATGTAAAACAATTGAAAACACTCATATTTTATGTTACAATTATATTGTAATATCATTACTAAATTTTAATGTTGGAGGTAAAAGGTATGAAGCAACAACGGAATGATTTACAGCCATTTGATATGGCACGCCTCAATGAAATTCGCAAGTTAAGAAGCGAAATGTATTGTGGAGGCGACAACAAACTTTTCTGGGATGAACTGGAAGCGATTATCACAAGCGAAGGTTATGCCCCAAGTAACGAATGGGAACGTATGGACAATGATGATGTTGTACTTGGCAATGTATGGAGCCAGCCAATCGGAGAATTTTACTACAAACATACTGTACATAGATTTGCATATTTGTATGTAGAATCTCAAGGTTTGGTAATTGGGGAACATGGACATTCAGAGCCAATTCATGTTTACGAAAGTGGATATGAAATCACAATGTATCGTCAGCTTGCAGAATGGTATGTTTTTCCTAATGGAAGTATGGAATTGTGCAGAAAATACCTCACTCACAAATTGGTAAACAACTTTGGAAAGCCTATCTATGTTCTTTCCATCAAAATTGGGAGCAATGGTAGCAGAACAAGTACCACTTAATCCAGCATGATTGGATAACAATCCAATTTAAAACTGCATTCTTAGATAGATTTGTCAAGGAATGCAGTTTTGATTTTATATTTTTTTATAACCCACATTATTTATAGATGTTGAGCAGGATTAAAAGCATTATTACGTTAATGCTTTTTTAAATGCAAAAAGAAAAGGATGAGAAGAGGCTGCTGAAAAAGTAGTTTCAAATTAGCTCTCAAAAATCGTGAATTGGAAAATATTTTTCTAGTTCACGATTTTTTCTATAAATAGTGAAAAAGTG
>JAAWJM010000051.1 GCA_022796855.1 Clostridia bacterium
AAAAGAGAGAGAATATGAAATTGAAGAAGCATTGAAAAATATTGAACTTACAGGATATATTCCTATTTGCACACATAGAGAGGCTTTGCAACAAGCAGTATTTGCTGTAGGAGCTGTTGCTGATTGTAGCAGGAGTGAAAAGATTAAAATATATAGTATAAAAGAAAATGTAAATCAATCAGTTATTGAAAGGACTAATATATTACAAGGAACAAAAGTAATTGAACAAAATGAGATTGTAACAGCAGTAGAGATATTATCCCATAATTATGTATTAAGTGAAACAGAAGAAGAAATCGCAAAACAAGAATTAGATGTAGGAGATAATAAAATACTCTTTAGTGAGCCAGTTGCAAATATAAGTTGCACAGGAGGCACTATATTAGAGTATAATTGTAACTATGCAATAATTAATTGTACTGAAGAAACAGAAGTAATTGTAAAGGGATATAGATATATAGATAACTTAAAAACGCATTTAGTACAAATTGAAAAACTAAATTCTGATATGAAGCAAAATACATTAAAAATAGAGAATGCTTTTTTAATTAATAAAAGTAATGCCATAGAAATTGCTAGACTGGTATTGGATTATTATCAAGATACATATAAAATGAGTTTTGACTTGATATTAAACAGTGAGTCTTTATCTGGAGAAGTAGAAATTGAGAACGATTTTAAACAAAAACTAATAGGGAATATAAATAGATTAGATATTGATTTGACACGGTGGATTTATTGCTGGAATTGATATAAATGCAAAGGTAAAGGAGGTCTTAAGTGGTGGATAATTTAATATTTGATAGATTAACAAGAGATGTAGAAATTGCTTTAGAAAGACCAAATTCATCTGAGTTTCAAAAAGGTGCATATAATTATATGGATTTAAATAGAGTGGAACAATGGTGTGAATACTTGATGGAACTATTAAATGATTATGGTAAAGGAATAGAATTAGAAATAAAAATGAATTGGAATTTAAGAGATTATCCAACACGAAAACAAATTGACAGAATACGAAGCAATCTTGACACTATAAAAAATACTTGTTATGCACTTATAACAGAAACAATTGAATATAATAATACATTAAATTATGAGCAAGCAAATATACTTGAAAAAATACTTTTTGATATAGACGAATACATAAAAGAAATGACAAGAACAGTAGAATTACAATATAATTTAGCTTCAAGAATAAATATTGTTAAAAATGTATATATGCCTGTTAATACAGATGTAATAAATGAAGATAAAGAAGTTCCTATACAAGACAATATAGGAGCTTTTTTATGTTCAAGAAAATATATAAATATGAAAGGAGTATAAAAATGGCTTATGGAGTGACTTATATAACAACTCAAGGAGCAATATTAGCTGCAAAGACACTACAGTCTAAAACATTAAAATTTTCTAAGTTTATGGTAGGTAGTGGAAAAACGGCAGATGATAATGTTAGTACTTTTAAAGCATTAACAGAATTAGTAAGTGAAGTGTATAGTTTTGATATAACAAGAATAAGTAGAAGTACAGATACACAGGTTAATGTAAAAGGAACATTTAAGAATACGGATATAGAACAAGGCTTTTGTTTGAACGAATTGGGTTTGTTTGCAATTGACCCAGATACACAAGATGAAGTTTTATTTGCTTATGTAAATTATGGGGATAAAGCTGAATATATTAACAATTCAATATCAGAGAGAAAAGAATATTTTTATGATATTGTGATTACTGTTGACAATGTAGATAATGTTCAAATAGTTCTAAATCAAAGTTCAGCATTTATAACAGAAAAGGAATTGCAAGAGGAGTCAAGTAGACTAGAAAATTTAATAAACACCAAAGCAGAACCACCACGAAGCAAAAGAATAACATTACTATCAAGTGGCTGGGTAGAAAATGGAGAGACAGGATATTTTGAATATGTTATCCCAGATGAGAATATAACAAAAAATCATTTAATAAATGGGTATCCAGATTTGAAAAATCAAGAAAGAATAGCTAATGGATATATAGAAAGCTATAATGGAGGATATAAATTTATAACAGGGGAAGTACCAGAAGAAGATATAGTAATGGATATAACAATAGAAAAAACAGAGCCAGAAATGGAGGAAGTAGAATGAACGGAAAGATAAATATAATGCGGAGGTAGTGGAAGTAGTAAAATAAATGGAATAATAGAGGAATATGTAGCAAAAGGGAATATAAATGCTGGGGATTTTGTGAAGTTTGTTAATGGAGAGCTAACAACAGGGGCTGATACAAAGTTAAGTACTGATAATTCTACAGGATATGTTATATCAGCGACAAGGCTATCAGAAAACAAAGTATTTATAGCACATGGATATTCAAATTTATATGGTATGGTATGTGAAGTAAATGGAACAAATATAACAGTACGGACAAGATATAAAAATCAGTGATTTGACTTTATCAAATAATATAACAGCAACAGCATTATCAGAAGACAAAGTATTTATAGCTTATAATACAATTAATTCAAATAGTAAATATTTTTATTGTAAAGTATGTGAAATAGCAGAAACAAATATAATAGCACGGTGTAGATGTAGAATTAACAGATAAAAATATGGCTGATAAAAAAAATATAACAGCAGTAGCATTATCAGAAAATAAAGTATTTATAGCATATAGTTACTGTTCATATAATACATCAGATAATTTATATGGGGTAGTATGTGAAGTAAATGAAACAAATATAACTGTGCGGAGAAGTACAACAAATAAGTAATAATGTAAATTTACCTGGAAGAACAATAACATTAATAGCATTATCAGAAGACAGAGTATTTATAGTACATGGTTCTAATACTGATGAAATTTATATAGTTGTGTGTAGAATAACAGGAATAAATATAACGAGTGGAGGATATACAAGAACAAATATTACAAATGGTACCAAACCATCAATAGAATTATTATCAAAAAATAAAGTAGTTATAGTATATAATAAGTCACAAAAACTATATGCGATAGTATATGAAGTATTAGATAATTTAAAAGTAACAGCTGG
>JAAWJM010000052.1 GCA_022796855.1 Clostridia bacterium
AATCCATATTTGACTTAAGTTTATCACAAAATGTGGATAAGTGTCAAGTATGGGGAAAGGAAGAAGAATGGAAAGATTTGGAGGAGGAATTGTATGGCAAGAAAATCAATTATTGTTATCCTCAGAAATTTTTAAACAAATGAGCAAATATAAAGTTACATTCAAACAATTAGCGGAATTTTGCGAAAAATACATAGAGTTTAGAAATAGCTTTTTTGTAGGAAGCCCATGCAATTCGGAAATTTACTTGCAAAAACATGGAAAGAAGTTTGCATTTGCTATTTTTTATCCAGGAAAACATTTAACCAAGCATGGAAAATTTAATTTGTGGCATGAAACATATGAAGCGTTAGGAGAGTATTCAATAGATGAAAATACAGCCCCAGACGAAAAATTTATAAAGTGGATAGATGAAAAAATTTACAATAAATTAAGCGGAAAAATAAATTGTAGCGACTGTGGAAAATTAATTTCTAACAAAGAAATAGCAGGAACATATTTTGCAGGCAGATATTGTAAAGAGTGTTGGGAAAGAACATGGAGAGATATAGAAGCACAAGAAACATATGATTAGCGATTTAGAATGGGAGGATAATTATAATGAGTAATCAAGAGTTAATAGAAGTAAATACAAACGAATTAGACACAGAAATAAGCATGTTAAGTAATGATAATTTATTGGCAATGGCAGAGCAGGCAGAACGAAGAATAGAAGCAATAAAAAGAATAATGAATGCATCGTTAAAAATAACAAATGAAAAAGATTGGATATTAATTGCAGGCACACCATACTTGCAAGAAAGTGGAGCAACAAAAGTAGCGAGATTGTTTGGAATAGGTTGGAAGCTAATAGGAGAACCAATACTAGAAACAGAAAGCGATGGGCATTTTACATACACATATAAAGCAGAATTTGTTATGGGAAATATAACAATAGAAGCAACAGGAAGCAGAAGTAGTAAAGATGATTTTTTCACTGGCAAAACAAACCCAAAAGCACCGCAAGATATTGACAAAAGAGATGTAAAAATGTCAGCATATACAAACTGTATTAACAATGGAATTAAAAGAATATTACCTGGGCTAAGAAATTTAACAGCAGAAGATATGCAAAATGCAGGATTGGATTGCAACAAAATGCAAGGTTATGGCTTTAAAGGCAATAGCAAAAATGCTAATACGACAGTGACTGGTGATTTTAAATGCGAACATTGTAAAAGTGATATATCTTCAAAAGTAGCAAGCTATAGCAAGTCGCAATATGGAAAAGAGTTATGCATGGAGTGTCAAAAACTTGCTAAGAAGGGAGAATTAGATGGAAATACAGGAAATGAACAACAAAATAAAACAACAGAAACAAAGCAAAATTAAGTTATATCCATGTAATAATTTAAGAGCTTCTAACGTGGGACATCCTTGCGAAAGATACTTGTATCTATCGATTAAAAATTGGGAAGATAAAAAACTTCATAACGAAACAACACAATGCATTTTTGATTTAGGAAATAAGATAGAGGAATATGTAATACAAACATTAAAAGACGCGGGATTTGAGGTAATAACACCAACAGTAAGGGCTTGGAAAGTAGAAAAGCCATTAATCACAGGAAGAGAGGATTTAAGAATAAAACTTGAAGATGGTCAATTTTATCCAGTAGAAGTGAAAGGACTTAGTCCGCAAGAATGGGAAAAGTTAAATTCAGTTCAAGACTTCTTGAATAGCAAAAAATACTATGTAAGAGCATATCCAGCACAGTTATATGTGTATATGTATCAATTTGGAAAAGAAAAAGGGTATTTTGCATTGTGTAATAAATTAACAGGAGAAATAAAACTTATAGAAGTGCCTTTTGACTATGATTATGCTGAGAAGATATTGCAGAAAGCAGAAAGAATTTATAAATGTATAGAAAAAGAAGAATTGCCAGCAAGTTGTGAAGATATTAGTGTATGTGAATATTGCGATTTAGCACATGTTTGTACAGCAAATATAAAAAGGATTGAAACAGATATTGATACAACGGGGGAGTTAGACGAACTTATTGATAAAAAACAAGAATTAGCAAAGCCTTATCGAGAATATCAAGAGATAAACGACAAAATAAAGAAAGTTGTTGGCGAAAGAGAGAAAGTGTTAAGCAATAAATATATTTTTGAAAGAAAAACGATACATAAAAATGAGTACGTAGTGCCAGCTAGAGATGAGATAAGAATAAATGTAAAGAGGTTATAAATGAAAAGTCAATTTGAACAATATGTAGAGGAAGATTGTAAACAATTTAATAAGGTGTGTAATTACTACAGAAATAAAAATCCGGAAGATATTGATACTCTGTATGCTCTAACAACTGAATGTTTAATGTTGTCAGCAAGATGGTCAGACATAGCAAGTAATGCAAGTATGTATGCTAAGACTTACGGAATGTCAAAGACTGACTTTCAACAATGGGCATATCAAAGATATAGAACGTTACAAGAAATGCACGTAGACTGTAGAGTGTTTTTCAAGGATGCTAAAGAAGATTTGCAAAACTTTGGAAGGGTGGAAAATGTATGATAGTAACAGATTTAAGCAATAGTTTTCATCCTGTACCAAAACAAACTTCGCAGAAAAGTTCGCAGAAGGGTTCACAGATAAGAAAGAAATCAAACAAACTAGCAAAACTAGAAAACAATAGATTTAGCATAATAACTAATAATTTAGATAAATGCTATATATGTAAAAAAGCAAAGAAAGAAGACTTACACGAGGTATTTGGAGGCAGAAATAGGCAAATAAGCATGAAGTATGGGCTAGTTATACCAGTTTGCCGAAAATGTCATGATACGATACCAAAATCGAAAACTTTAACCCAAAAACTGCATGAAGTTGGACAAAAAGCATTCGAAAAAGAGTACAAATCGGAAAACTTTATACAAATTTTTGGAAAGAGTTATTTATAAGGGAGGAAAAAAGATGAATAGAAATACAGCATTAATCTTATGGACAATAGCATGGCTTATA